>NZ_JAIUIN010000002.1:0-562501 GCF_020165665.1 Mesorhizobium sp. BH1-1-4 | reverse complement strand
CCCCCCCCCCCCCGCCCCCCACCCCGGGGTCAAAGGAGCCGGCCCCGTCCCCGGGCCGGCTCCGCCATTTCCGGGGGGGGTACTCCTGAGATCACTATAAAGCCGCGAAAATTGCTATTGGTCCGATGGTGGCCTCACCACAAGCTTCTCGACCAGCCGTCTAAGTTCGGAAGGCGTCGTATGACCGCCGACGATCTCGTGATAGCTGATGCCTGCCCGACGCAGGGCTTCTTTTTTAACCGCGTCACGCGCAGCTGCTGAGCCCTGATGGTGGGCATGGCCCTGGTATTCGAGCGCATGCCGAGGCATGCAGTTGTCATCCACGAGCAGCAGATCGACGCGTTTCGAGTTGATGCAACTGTAGGCGTCTGCATCTGTACTGCGCAGAATTTCGCCCAACGAAACTTGCGCCATCACCTGCCATCCCGGATTACAGCCGACCACCATGCGATCGAGTTCCTTGAAGACCCGCACTTCACTCCTGTTGAGGAGCGGCTGAACCGTAAAGTGCGCACCCATAACGATCCGCAACTGGTCTGCGGGATCAGTGGGTTTCGGTGGCGGGGGAACGGGCTTCGGCGTGACCCACAGGCCGCTAAGGATGTCATCCCCACTGCGCTCTCGGGCCCAGCGGTTCTTTCTCATCCATGCTCGCCGTCGCTTCTTCGATAGGAAACGCTCCAAGGCCATACCAGCAAGGACGCCGGCGAGGAGAGCAACGATCAGCAGAACAGCTATCCCAATTAGCTCGACAAACTCGGATGGCATGGAACCAACCTACCTCAGGGACTTAGCGTTCTTTCAGTCCCATGTTCACGTCACGAAAATCATCAGCGATTTGCAACACGACTATCTGCTGATCGCTCCGGAGATTGGCCCAAGAAAATATTAGTCCGCCGTGATATACATTTCCATAGGTCGAAGATCGAGACATTATCAGTCGGCAACTCCGCCTTCTGGACCACTGCCATGTTGGAAATCCCGGAAGATCGATGCGAACGCCATCGTCTGTTCAAGGCGATCGATGATGCCTTCAAGGCTGGTGACTTCGAGGCCCTCGGCACCGCCCTGGGCGGTTCGCCCCGCTGGTTCGACGAGCGCATGCCGTTCGAACTCGGTCTTGGCCATCCGCTGGAATACGCGATCTACTGGAGCCCACCCGCCTTCATCGCAATGCTGCTCGAGGCCGGATCGAGCCAGAACTATGACGATCATGCCGGATTTCCATCGATCATCGCGGCGCTGTCCACCGAGCGGGCGGACAAGCTCGACATCATCCGCATCCTCATCGATCACGGCGCCGATGCTGACATGCGCGGCGTCAACGATTGGACGCCGCTTCACTACGGCGTGGCGATGCGCGACGCCGAGGCGATCCGCCTGCTCCTCGCCGCCGGCGCGGATCCCACCTTGAGGACCCGTATCGACCACTACACGACTGCGCTTGAAGAAGCAGACATCGCAGGGTTCGAGGTTGCCGCGTCGCTGCTGCGGGCAGCCATTGCCGAGCGCGCAACCGGCAGCCGGGATCGATAGACGGTGCCCGAAGCCATGCGCCGGCCGGGAGCTCAGACCTTCGTCAGCCCCGCTTTGAAGCGCTTGCCGTTGGCGACGTAATGCGCGGCCGAGCCACGCAGCCGCTCGACCGCCGCGTCGTCCAGCACCCTGATCGCCTTGGCCGGCGAGCCGACGATCAGCGAATTGTCCGGGAATTTCTTGCCTTCGGTGACCAGTGCGCCGGCGCCGACGAGTGAATTCCTGCCGATCCTGGCGCCGTTCAACACGATGGCGCCCATGCCGATCAGGCTGTTGTCGCCGATCGTGCAGCCATGCAGCATGGCGCGGTGGCCGATCGTGCAGCCCTGCCCGATGGTCAAGGGAAAACCGGGATCGGTGTGCATGACCGTGTGTTCCTGGACGTTGGTGTCGGCGCCGATGACGATCGGCTCATTGTCGCCCCTGATAACGACGCCGAACCAGAAGCCGGCATTGCGGCCGATCCTGATGTCGCCGATCAGCGTGGCATCGGGCGCGATCCAGTTCGTGTCGGCATCGGCGAAGCTGGGCTCCGTTCCATCGATCGCATAGAGCGGCATTGTCGGTCTCCGAATCGTCTCAGGCTGGAAACCCTAGGAGACGGACCGCCCATGAAGCAATGGCGAGCACGACGACGCCCAGCGCAAGGGACCAAGCAATGGCGGTGCAGCCGCACGACAGGAGCGCCGCTGTCGAGATGCGGTGCTGGCGCCGGGCGTCAAGGGCTTCGTTGACCAGCATGAACGGCCCGGCGCCGGCCGTGACGGCCAGCGAGCGCAACAGATGCGAGGGCGACACATAGGGCTCGGCGAAGGCGACCTTGCGGCCCGATACCAACTCCATTGTCGAGCCCGCCAGGCCGCAAACCGTCAGGCCGACGACAAAGGCGAACAACAAGAGTTCCATCTGGGCCATATTAACCCTCCATTTACCATGAAATCGCACTGTCGTTTCAGGAAGGCTGCAAGAGCCGTGCCGTGCGAGGTGTGCCGCCGAGGGACAGCGGACGGTGGGACGAGGACCGAGATGAAGCAGGCAGCGACCGCCGACGGCCCGGAACTGACCGTGGTCGATTCCAAGTTGATGAAGCGGGTGTTCTACGCGTTCGCCGCACTTGCCTTGCTGTCGATAGCGATCAGCCTTGGCGGCAAATGGTTCGGCCGTTCCATTGCCATGGCCGGATATACCGACGACGCGACCACACGCGCGGTGGTGATCGGCAAAAACGTCGTCACCGTGCCGGCCAATTTCATTCGCTTCGAGCAGGCCCGGCGCGACGGCATCGCCTCGCGTCTCGACCTTTATCTGCGCTATCCCCAGATGGACGGCTACAGCGAGGCGTCGCGCGACGATTTCAATCACGCCGGGGCCAACAGGAACATCATCTTCCTGTCCTTCGAGCAGCAGATGATGTCGCGCGACATGAGCGGCCGGTTCGGGCCGATCTACAGCGCACTGATCGTCCAGCCCGGCAATCCCGGCCCCGGCGGCACGACGGTCTACGCGTTCAATGAGAAATCAGGCTACCTGAACGAGGTGCTGGTCGTCGGCAAACGCGCGGGCAAGGACCCTTTCGTGGCCCGCTGCCTCAGCGGGCCGAGCGCCGACGAATCGCTGGCTCCTTGCGAGCGGGACATCCATGTCGGGAATGATCTCAGCCTTACCTATCGCTTCCCAAGGGAATTCCTTGGCGACTGGCAGACGCTCGACGCCGCCATCACGGCCGAGGCGGGGCGTATCCTCAAGACAGGACATTGACAGGCCGCTCGACGCGGCCTGCCTTTGAGACCGTGGCTCAGGCCAGATCGATGTCGAGGATCGCCATCGAGAAGTTGTAGTCGCCGTCGTCCTCGTCCTTGAAGACGATGCCGAGGAACTCGTCGCCGACATAGACTTCGGCCGAATCTTCCTTGCGCGGCCGTGCCTTGACCTCAAGCTTCGGGTTCTGGAAGACGCGCTTGAAATAGGCGTCCAGCTTTCTGATTTCGTCCGGCTTCAACAGTCTTCTCCGATCATCGGGCTTGCTCGTTTGAACGGCGCTTCTGGCACGTCGACAATGGCGATGTAAAGGCAAGCCGGCCTTATTGCACCGGAAGCGGCGGTGCCGCCCGGCAAATCGCGATCATGCCGTGCGATTGCAAATCAGATATCGAAACTGATCACCTGGTCCATCGTCTGCGACGGCAGAAGCTGGTCCATCTGGCGCGAAGGCTGGTCGCAGCCGGTCTCGCCGACCACGCGGGCCGGCACACCGGCAACCGTCTTGTTGTGCGGCACGGGCGACAGAACCACCGATCCCGCGGCAACCTTGGAGCAATGGCCGATCTCGATGTTGCCGAGAATCTTGGCGCCGGCGCCGATCAGCACGCCACGGCGGATCTTGGGGTGGCGGTCGCCGCCGGCCTTGCCGGTGCCGCCCAGCGTCACGCCGTGCAGGATCGACACGTCGTCCTCGATGACCGCCGTCTCGCCGACGACGAGGCCGGTGGCATGATCGATGAAGATTCCCTTGCCGATGCGCGCGGCCGGGTTGATGTCGGTCTGGAAGACCGAGGACGAGCGGCTCTGCAGGTACAGAGCGAAATCCTTGCGGCCGTGGTTCCACAGCCAATGCGCCAGCCTATGGGTCTGGATGGCGTGAAAGCCCTTGAAATAGAGCACCGGCATGATGAACCGGTCGCAGGCCGGGTCGCGGTCATAATAGGCCTGGATGTCGACGCGTACCGTGGTCGGCCAATCCTTGTCGTCGGCCAACATCGACTTGAAGGTCTGGCGGATGAGATCGGAACCGATATCCTGGTGCGCCAGCCGCTCCGCGATCCGGTGGATGACCGCCTCTTCCAGGCTCTCCTGGTTGAGGATCGTCGAATAGAGGAAGGCGGCCAGCAGGGGATCGCGGTTGACCGCTTCCATCGCTTCGTCGCGGATCGAACGCCAGATCGGATCGACCGGCTGCAACGCGCTATGGCGGGAAATGCTGATGCTGTTCATCGACGTCTCGTCCTGCGTCCTGCTAGTCTGCCTGTTGTGCGGCCGCACATATAGGCCAGATCATAGCATGATTGAACTCAATTTTCCTTAGTGCTGTGTCAAATGGATTTGGTTCGCGGGAATTCAAGCAGCCATGGAAAACGAACCCTTGATCGACGACGCCCTGAAAACCGAGCTTTCGGCACTCTATGCCGCCGGGGACCGCCACTATCACGGCCTTGCGCATATCGAGGCAATGCTGGCGCTTGCCAGCGACTATCGGGGGGAACTCGGCGACCCCGGGGCCGTCGAGGCGGCGATCTGGTTCCACGACGCCATCTATGACAGCCGCGCCAAGGACAATGAGGCGCGAAGTGCCGACCTTGCCGAAGAGAAGCTCGAGGGCCGCGTCGATGCCGAGCGGCTCAAGCGCATCGGCGCGATGATCCTCGCCACCGCCGCGCACCAGTTGCCGCCGTTCGATGACGCCGCGGCGGCGCGCGACGCCAGTCTGTTCCTCGACATGGATCTTTCGATCCTGGGCGCCGCGCCGGACGCGTTCGACGCTTATGAACGCGCGGTTCGCCGCGAATATGACTGGGTGGAGGAACCGATGTGGCGAGCCGGCCGCGGCGCGGTGCTGAAGACCTTCCTTGCGCGACCGCATCTCTTCCACACGCCAGAATTCCGCCAGCGCTTCGAGCCGCAGGCAAGGCTGAACATTGCACGGTCGCTGGAGGCGCTCACCGTGGATAGAGGATAATCAGGTAAAGGCGCCGATGGTCGACGCCATGGCCATCAGAATACCGAACCTATCCTTGCCGCCCGCTCAGAGCGGGTTTTCGGTATAAAACTCCAGAACCCGCTGCTTGAAGGTCTTGTCCCCGACGGCAAGCATATGATCGCGGCCTTCGATATGAAAGGCCCTGGCATTAGGCATCAAGGCCGCGAGCTCGTCGGGCGAGCCGCCGATGTCGTCGGTGGTGCCGACCGCGATCAGCGTCGGCTGGGCGATGCGCGCGACGTCGTCCTCGCTGAGCAATTCGCGCGACGTGGCGATGCAGGCGGCCAGCGCCTGGCGATCGCTGCGGGTCTGGTCGGCGAAGGCGCGGAAAGAGCGGCCGCGCGCATGGGTGGTCGCGGCCGGGTCGTCGGAAAGCAGAGCGGCGGCGATCGGATCCCAATCGCCGACGCCATCGATCATGCCGATGCCGAGGCCGCCGAAGACCAGCGTCGCCACCTTGTCCGGGTCGGACAGCGCCAGGAACGCGGCGATGCGCGCGCCCATCGAATAGCCCATGACATGGGCCCGCTCGATGCCGAGGTGATCGAGCAGGGCTGCCGCGTCCGAAGCCATCTTCGCGGGCGTATAGTCGGCCTCGTCATAGCTCTTGGATGACGCGCCGTGGCCGCGATTGTCAAAGGCGATGGCCCGATAACCGGCATCGTTGAGCGTCTTGAACCAGCCAGGCGACACCCAGTTGACGTAGTGGCTCGAGGCGAAGCCGTGGATCATGAGCACCGGGTCGCCCTCGCCCGACGCCGGCTGGCGGTCGAGAAAGGCGAGATCGAACCCGTCATGGGGAAAAAACTGCATTGGAAGGCGATCCCCGCGCTTAATCGGAACCGACGTTCGGAGAATCGCCCTTGTCGGCCGGCGGCGTGCCAGGACCCGACGCCGTCCCGATCGCCGGATGACGCAGCAGATCGCCATCCGCTATGCCCTCCCTGGCGGCGGTGCCGGCCTTGAGTTCGAGCACGAAGCGGACCGGCTCGCCGGGCGAGACGATCGCCTCGGACTGCGGCTCGCCCTGTTTGATGGCGCGGATCCTGCCATCCTGGCCGACAAAGATCAGGTCGAGCGGCATCGGCGTGTTCTTCATCCAGAAACTGACATCGCGCGTCTCGTCGAAGACGAACAGCATGCCATGATCGGCGGCCATCTCCTCGCGAAACATCAGGCCTGCTTCACGCTCCGCCTCGGTATCGGCGACTTCGATGGAGAAGGAGCGCTCGCCGCCTTTCGTGACCGCGATGAGCGGCGCAGCGTCGACGGGAAGGATCATCGCCCGGCCATCGGCCACGCTGGGTACCTGGAAATAGAAGAATGCGGCCGCGGCGACCATAACGGCGGCCACAGCGCACATCACGCCCGCTGTCAGCACGTTCCTGTGTGTCATAAGAAATCCTCGGCCGGGCTCGCCCTAGTGCGAGACCGGCAAGGTGCCCATATCGGGGTGAATTTCGGCGGCCATAAGGCCTTTGTCACCGCGGCCGAAACGGACAAGCACGACCTGCCCCGGCCGAAGCTCGGTAATGCCGTAGCGGCGCAAGGTCTCCATATGGACGAAAATGTCCTCGGTGCCCTCGCCGCGCGTCAGGAAGCCAAACCCCTTGGTGCGGTTGAACCATTTGACCAAAGCGCGTTCGAGCCCGCTCTCCGGCGTCACCGAGACATGGGTGCGCTGTTCCTGCATTTCCGCGGGATGGACCGCTGTGGTGACATCCATGGAGAGAACGCGGAAAGCCTGCAGCCCGCGCTCGCCCTGCTTCACAAGGCAGACCACGCGCGCGCCTTCCAAGGCAGTCTGGAAGCCGTCCCGTCGAAGGCAAGTCACATGGAGGAGGATATCGCCCGAAACACCGTCGTCGGGAAGGATGAAGCCATAGCCCTTGGCCACATCGAACCACTTGATGGCGCCGGCAATCTCGGCCAGGTCGGCATCGCCGCCTTCGTCGCGCGTCAAGGCGTCGGCAAGGGTCCCGGCCCGTCCGGTCAAAGAGGCCTTTTCCCCCATAAGAATGCCCCCTTTTTTCAAGAAACACCGCAACTGATTCTTGACACCAGATTAACACCGCGGCTTCCGGTGTGTGCAAGACCTGACGTGCCTTTTTTCACGGTTCATTGCGGGAATACCGGATTTGTTCTTTGCCGGCACCGCTTGCCGCCTCACGATTGCCCTTTGACCGGGCCGACCCTATGTTGCGCCGCAACCCAACAGATCGAGGAAAACACATGCGCTATCTGCACACCATGGTCCGCGTCGCCGATGTCGATGCCTCGCTCGATTTCTACTGCAACAAGCTCGGGCTCAAGGAAGTTCGCCGCTATGAAAACGAACAAGGCCGCTTCACGCTGATCTTCCTGGCGGCGTCCGAAGACGAGCAGAGCGGCATCGCCGACAAGGCGCCGCTGGTCGAACTCACCTACAATTGGGATCCGGAAGACTACAAGGGCGGGCGCAATTTCGGTCACCTCGCCTATGAGGTCGACGACATCTACGCCACTTGCCAGCATCTGATGGACAACGGCGTCACCATCAACCGGCCGCCGCGCGACGGCAACATGGCCTTCATCCGGTCGCCCGACGGTATTTCCATCGAGCTCCTGCAGAAGGGCCCGGCCAAGGCCAAGGCCGAGCCCTGGGCATCGATGGCGAACACCGGAAGCTGGTAAGGTTCTGCCCCGGGACCGGGCGGAAGCGCCCGGTCGGCTTTGGCGTTCGGCCGGGCAATGCCTATCTGCCTGAAGTCGCGCCGGCGCCGTAGCACCGGCGCATTGTCATGCGAATGGGTTCGCGCCCATGGAGAATTCAATCATGCCTTCCAGCCACGCCGACGTCGCCACCGAACATGCCAGCCGCTACCTGCAGCAATTGTGCAAGCATTGGGCGCACAAATTCCCGGTCGAGTTCGACCCGAACCATGGCGCCATCGATCTCTCGCTTGGCCGCACGGTCATGGACGCCGATGCGGCGGCGCTGCACATCACGGTGTCGACAGACGAAGCAGGATCGCTCGAGCGCCTGGAAAGCGTCGTCGCCGACCACATCAAGCGCTTTGCCTTCCGCGAGGAACTGTCCTTCGATTGGAAGCCCGCTCCGGCGGCTTGACAGGCCTAGAGCGGTTCAGCATTTGATAGAATCGCCGACCCGCTCTAACTCTTTGTTTTTACGCAATTCCCAAGGGGAAGCGCTACGCGCTTCTCCCGGGAAAACCGTTACACACTTTTCTTGGAATTGCTCTAGCTCTTGCCGGCTTGACGAGCCATCTCCAGCAGCGCCAGCACCGAGCGCCAGTTGCGCGCGGTGCCCGGCACCTTCAGAACACGCGGGATGAGGTTGGCGAACACCGATTTGCCGAGCCCGTCCGGTGCGCTGAGGTAAAGCACGTCGCCCTTGATCTCGAAACGCTCGGGACCTGTGCACTTCTCGGCCAGCCGCGCCGCCTCGTCGGCGGTCGGCTCACGCTCCAGCGCGTAGGCGTGGAGCTTTGTGTGGTCGGCGGCGACTTCGGGATAGGGATTTTCGCGCACCAGCCGTTCGAACCATGAGAGGTCGCGCACCATGATGCGCGAATGAAAGCCCCATTTCGCCTCGAAGGCCGCCTCGATCCTTTTCGTCAGCGCGGCCGCGTCGCCCTTGTCGGCCCGGAACACGGCATTGCCGCTCTGCACGTAGGTGGCGACATCGCAAAAGCCGAGCCCCTCGAAGAAGGTCCGCAACTCCGCCTCTTGACGATGCGGTTGCCGCCGACATTGATGCCGGAGAACAGGGCGATGAAGACCCTTCCGCTCATATGATGAACCCGGCCAATGTTTCGTTGTCGGTGATGTCCTGATACTGGACGCCCTCGGCCTCGAAATTCGCCTTGAGCAGATCGAAATTGCGGCGATCCTTGGTTTCGATGCCGATCAGCACCGAGCCGAAATTGCGCGCCGACTTCTTCAGATATTCGAAGCGCGCGATGTCGTCGTCAGGACCCAGCATTTCGAGGAAGTCGCGCAACGCGCCCGGCCGCTGCGGAAAGCGGATGATGAAGTACTTCTTCAGGCCCTCGAAGCGCAGCGCCCGTTCCTTGACGTCCGGCAGGCGCTCGAAATCGAAATTGCCGCCCGAGACCACGGCAACGATGGTCTTGCCCCTGATTTCCTTCCTGGAAAAATCCTTCAGCGCATCGATCGCCAACGCGCCGGCCGGCTCGAGCACCACGCCTTCGATGTTGAGCATTTCGATCATCGTCGCGCAGAGCCGGTTTTCCGGGACCAGCCGCACGCTGTCGGCGGCAAACTCCCTGAGATAGCGCAAGGGTTCGCGGCCGATCTCGGCAACCGCGGCGCCGTCGACGAAATTGTCGACCTTGGCGAGCTTCAGCCGCTTTCCCGCCGCGAGGCTGTCGCGCAGGCTCGGCGCGCCGGCCGGTTCGCAGAAGACGAACCGCGCCTCGCGGCCCTGGTCGGCGAAATAGTGCGTCACCCCCGCAGCCAGACCGCCGCCACCCACCGGCAGCATGACGATGTCGGGCATGCGCGCGCCCGGCATCTGTTCCGCGATCTCATAGGCGACCGTCGCCTGCCCCTCGATGATGTCCTTGTGGTCGAAGGGCGGCACCATGTGGGCGCCAGAGCTTTCGGTGAATTCGAAGGCGGCGCGATAGCAGTCGTCGAAGAAATCGCCGACCAGCTTGATCTCGACGAAGTCGCCGCCAAACAGCCTGGTCTTGTCGATCTTCTGCTGCGGCGTCGTCACCGGCATGAACACCACGCCTCGTTTGCCGAAATGGCGGCAGACGAAGGCGAAACCCTGCGCATGGTTGCCGGCGGAGGCACACACAAAGAGCTCGGCCTGGTTGCCTTCGCCAAGCGCCTTTCGGAAGAAGTTGAAGGCGCCGCGGATCTTGTAGGATCGCACCGGGCTCAAATCCTCGCGCTTCAACAGCACCCGCGCGCCGGTCTTTCTGGACAGATAGTCATTTTCCTGCAGCGGGGTTTCGGGAAAGATCTGACGGATCGCGGCGGCGGCGGTGGCGACGCGCGAGGAAAAGCTGGTCATGGCAAATTCATCCCGGATCGCCCGCGGGCGCGTTAGAAGACAACCCTATTACACATCCGCCTATTACACATCCGGCCCCGCAAAGACCATTGCCCGGCTGGGTCAGCGCTCGCGGCGACGCCTTCGCGAAATGTTTGCAGGCGCTTGGGGCCGTTTGTTCATGCTTCCCGCATCGGGCCGGCGGACACTTTCGTGAACGCTTTCCGCGATGTGGCGGCCTTGCCGCCAAGGCTTTGGCTTTCGCGCAACAGTGGATAGCCATCGGCGGAAGCCGACCAGATTTTGCCCGGAGATGACTTACTTCCGCCGCACTTCGCCTGCTGGGGAGGTATCGCGGAGGGTGGACGAGCCCTTACTGGGCTTGAGTGGAATTTTTGACGTGCATTTGAAGACGATTTGCATTCTAGCGCTTGCCTTGCTGGTGGCGGGCTGTGGCGGCCGTAAAACCGAGGAACTGCTCGGCAGCGCGGTCATGTCCGCGCCGGTTACGGAAATCGCGGGCAACCATTCGATCTTCATCGCCACGACGCGCAAGAAATCCGACGATCCCAACAAGGTTTTCGACGGCGAACGCTCGGCCACGCTGAACTACGCTCGCGTCAACGTCACCGTTCCGGGGATCCACACGACCGGCCAGATCGAACGGCGATCGCGCGGCAAGTCGAATGATCCGGCCAAATACTTCATGGCTTCCGAGGTCGTCGGCTACGATACCCAACCAAAATTCTCCAGCGCTCTCAACGCCGACATAGCGGCGCGCGGCGGCCGCGTGATGGTGTTTGTCCATGGCTACAACACCGGCTTCGACGACGCCGTCTACCGCTTGACCCAGCTCGTGCATGATTCCGGCTATCCCGGGACGCCGGTGCTGTTCTCCTGGGCCTCGGGCGCGAAGACCACCGACTATGTCTATGACAAGGAAAGTGCCAGTGCCGCCCGTGACCAGCTCGAAGTGACCTTGCGAATGCTGCAGCAGTCCGGCGCGCGGCGCATCGACATTGTCGCCCATTCGATGGGAACCTGGGTGACAATGGAAACGCTGCGCCAGATGGCCATCAGCGGCGATCGGGACCTTGGCGGCAAGCTCGGCGACGTGGTGCTGGCCTCTCCCGACATCGACGTCGATGTGTTCAAGAGCCAGATGCGCCGTTATGGCAAGCCCGACAAGCCGTTCATCCTCTTGTTGTCGGATGACGATCGCGCGTTGCGGTTATCAGGCCTGATCGCCGGCTCGCGGCCGCGTGTCGGCGATTACAAGGATGCCGCCGACCTTGCCTCTTACGGCGTGACGGTCGTCGATCTCTCCAAGGTCAAGGGAAGCGACAGTTTCAATCACACCAAATTCGCCGACAATCCGGCCCTGGTGAAGATGATCGGCCAGCGGCTGCGCGAGGATGATGGTTTCGCCAGTGACCGGGACGTGACCGATCGCATCAGCCTGCTCGGGCAGTAGATGCCGCGCCACGGGTTTGGCCGTGCCGTTCGCCCTTACCACGCTGTCGGCGCACTTTGAACTGGACCGCGCCCGTCTCTGGCCTTATCGGAGTATCGAGCGACGTCATGCGTTTGACGTCCCCCGTTACGGGAGCCGACGCGTGGCCTTGCGCTTGAAGAGTTTCGGTGTCGTCGCCTTCGCGTTGCTGTTCGCCGGCTGCGCTGGAAATACGCATGACCTGCTCAACAAGACGACGGTCAGCGTGCCGGCATCCGATATCGCTGCCACCCATGAAATATTTGTCGCCACCACCCGCCAGAAGGCGACAAAGGACCCAAGGCAGGTCTTCGACGGCGACCGTTCGCTCACCACCAGCTTCGCGCGGGTCGACGTCACGGTTCCCAAGAGCCATCAGGTCGGCAACATCGAGCGCGCCAAGGGTTCGGCCAACAGCAATCCAGCCAAGGATTTCACGGCCAAGGATGTCACCTATTACGAAAGCGCGCCGCAATTCGCCAAGGCGGTCGGCGCCGACATCGCCATGCGCGGCGACCGTGCGCTGGTTTTCGTGCATGGCTTCAACAATGGTTTCGATGACGGCATCTACCGGCTGACGCAGATCGCCCACGACACCAAATATCCGGGCACGCCCGTGCTGTTCTCCTGGGCATCGAGCGCCAAGACGACCGGCTATATCTACGACAAGGACAGTTCCACAGCCGCCCGCGACGATCTCGAGGCGACGCTTCGGATGCTCGCCAAGACGCGGGTCAAGAGCATCGACATCATCGCCCATTCGATGGGGACCTGGCTGACCATGGAGGCGCTGCGCCAGCTCGCCATCACCGGCGACCGCGATCTCGGCGGCAAGCTGGGCTATGTCATCCTTGCCTCGCCTGATATCGACGTCGACGTGTTCAAGAAGCAGATGATCCGTTATGGCAAACCCGACAAGCCGTTCGCCGTGCTGCTTTCGGGCGATGACCGGGCGCTCAAATTGTCCTCGTTCATCTCCGGCGACAAACCGCGCGTCGGCGACTATGGCAACGCCGCCGATCTCGCCTCCTATGGCGTGTCGGTGGTCGATCTGACCAAGACGAAAGGCGGCGACGGCGGCCTCAACCACGCAAAATTCGCCGACAACCCGTTCCTGGTGCAATTGCTCGGCGACCGCCTGCGCACACCAGCTGGCCTCGCCTCGGACGAACCCGATCCGGCACAGCTCAACAATATAGGCCAGGGCCTCGGCAAGGCCGTTGGTTCGGTCGCCGAGGTCGTCATCACCACGCCATTCAAGGTGCTGACTATCGTCACCGGTGGGTGAGAGGTTCAGCCTATGTCGTACTCAATTTTGGTATTTGGTGGAATCGGTCTCGGCATTCTGGTTTATTTCAACCTTATGGATAAGAATACGCACCGGTGGCGAAAAATAGAGAACAGAAGCGATATGTACGCCTATATTGCTCTTTTCGGAACTATTATAGCTGGGATTATTGCGTCTTTTTTTGAAAATTACTTCTTCTGATTCCGTATGCAAATCCATACTGAGCTGTAACCGGCTCGCATATTCCGACAAAGTCTATACGAACAGATCGACCTTCTGGAACGTCGTCACGTCGATCAGGCCGACGTCTGAAATCCTCAGCTCCGGAATGACCACCAACGCCAGCAGCGAGTGCTGCATGTAGGCGTTGTTCAGGGAACAACCCATCTTGCGCATCGCCTCGGTCAGCTTTTCGGCCTTGGCGGCGACGATCTCGGCGCGTTCGTCCGACATCAGCCCGGCGATCGGCATTTCGACCAGCGCCAGTTCCTTGCCCTTGGAGAACAGCACGACGCCGCCGCCGACTTCACCCAGCCGGTTGACCGCCAGCGCCATGTCCTGCTTGTTGGTGCCGACGCAGATGATGTGGTGCGCGTCATGCGCCACGCTCGAGGCCATGGCGCAATCACCCATATAGCCGAAGCCGGAGACGAAGGCGTTGGTGACGCCGCCGGTGCCCCTGTGGCGCTCGACCAGCGCGATCTGGCAGACATCGTTGCGGCGGTCCATGGCAACCAGCCCATCCTCGACTGGAAGATCCGCCTCCAGCGCCCGCGTCGGCGCCTGGTTCTCGATGACGCCGATCACCCGCACCCGCACCTCGTTGGCGCCCTTGGGGGCCACGATGTCGAAATCCGCCGCCTTGAGTTTCTTGCCCAGCTTGACGGTGTTCTTCGCCGTCTCCGGATAGTCATAGGCCGGAATGTCGATGTCGAGCTTGCCCCCCTTGGCTAGCCTGACGCCGCGCGCATAGACCTCGTCGATGGTCATTGCGGCGAGATCGGAGACGATCAGCAGGTCGCCCAGGCGCCCCGGTGCGATCGAACCGATCTCGCGTTCCAGCCTGAAATGCTGGGCGGTATTGATCGTCGCCATCTGGATCGCCGTCACCGGCTTCAGCCCCTGGCTGATGGCGTGGCGCACCACCCGGTCCATGTGGCCTTCATGGACAAGGGTGCCGGAATGGCTGTCGTCGGTGCACAGGATGAAGTTGCGCGGATCGATGCCGCCTTCGGTCACCGCCTTGATCTGCGAGGCAACGTCGTACCAGGCGGAGCCCAGCCGCAGCATGGCCTTCATGCCCTGGCGCACGCGGGCAATCGCATCCTCGGCGCGTGTGCCTTCATGGTCGTCCTCGGGTCCGCCGGCGACATAGCCGTGGAACGGCAGGCCGAGATCGCGCGAGGCATAGTGGCCGCCCACCGTCTTGCCTGCCTTCACAGTGGCGGCGATCTCGCCCGACATCACCGGATCGTTGGCGGCGACGCCTGGGAAATTCATCACTTCGCCGAGCCCGATGATGTTTTCCCAGCTCATCGCCTCCGCGACATCGGCGACCGTCAGTTCGGCGCCGGCATGTTCAAGCCCAGGCGCCGAAGGCACGCAGGACGGCATCTGCACATGCACGTTGATAGGCATGGCCACCGCCTCGTCGTGCATCAGGCGAACACCCGGCAAACCCAGCACATTGGCGATCTCGTGCGGGTCGATGAACATCGAGGTGGTGCCGTGCGGGATGACGGCGCGGCAGAATTCGGTCACCGTCACCATGCCGCTCTCGACATGCATGTGCGCGTCGCAGAGACCGGGCACGAGATAGCGCCCGCCCGCGTCGACCACCTTGGTGCCCTGTCCGATCGTGTGGCCGGCATTCGGCCCGCAATAGGCGAAGCGTCCGCCTGATATGGCGACGTCGGTACCGGCGATGATCTCGCCCGAATGGACGTTGACCCAGCGCCCGTTGCGGATGACGAGATCGGCGGGTTTGCGGCCCATGGCGACGTCGACCAGATCGGTCGCCATTCCGGTCCAGGGTTTGGGTTTCGTTGCGCTGGCGGGCGGCTTTCTGGCCATCGAAGACTCCTGTTTGCCCGACTGTGCCAAGCCTACGGCGCTTTGGCCAGCGAGGAAGCGTGGATTTGCCTTGGGATGGCCTGGCTATTCGGGCTTCACGTCCACTTCGACCCTGGAACCGCCGGCTGAAATTCGCTCCGCGACGCGCTCGGCTTCGCCCGGTTTGAACGCGCCACTGATCATGATTTCTCCGCCCAGTATCGGTTCCACGACGCGTGGCGACGTCACTATGGCGCCGTCGATGCTGAGTTCGACGATCTTGCCGACATTTGCCCCCGTGAAGGTGGCAAAGGCCTTGCCGCTGTCGGGAGTGAGTTTGAGGCTGAGCATGTCCTGTCCCGAAGCAGGATCGGGAACGGCCACGGCCTTGGCAATGATGAGCGTCAGCGGGTCGGCCACCGCTATCTGTGCGACCACCAGCACCGCCGTGACGGTCGTGATAAAGCGGAACGGGATGCGCAAAAAGTATCCTCCCATGGGCGGCGCCTGTTTCGCACAAGGCGCGCGCCGCGGCAATCGGAAGGACACTGAGAACCGCGAGGCGCCTGCCCCTTCAACGACCACGATCGGATCGAAACTGAACACGGTCCGCGTCAATCTCAGCTACGAGTTCCGAGCGTCGCCACCCTCACCGTTGCCGAGCAAGTAGCGGACCAGTCTCGCGGGATGCGGGGGCGGCCGACGCTCCCCAGTGGGCGGGGGGAATGGGTTGGGCCTGAGAGGCGCCGGCCATGGCGGATCGATCCGCCGCGCAGATATCTACCGATGCCAGCAGTGCGGATAAATTCCGCGATCGCGCCAGTATCATCCCGCCTCCTCCTCTGGGTTGAGCGCTCGGGTGCCTCAGAACACGACTTGACGGGCTGTGTCTGGCGTCTGAAAAGGGCTGGCCTCGCGGACGTGGCGGAATTGGTAGACGCAAGGGACTTAAAATCCCTCGATCTCTGATCGTACGGGTTCGATTCCCGTCGTCCGCACCAGCCTTCGCTTCGAGCTTCGGGTGGCGGGCCACCAGGCTCAATCCTTCATCGGGTTAAGCTTCAAATGCTGAATCAAGATAATCGTCTTGGCATCGATAATCCGGCCATCGGCAATACTCGCCAGCGCTTCGTCGAGCGGCATTTCCAGGATCTCGATGTCCTCGCCCTCCTCCGGGGCGCCGCCGCCGGCCGAGATGCGGTCGGCGGGTGAGTAGCGGGCGATGAAGAACCAGAGGCGCTCGGTGACGCTGCCGGGGCTCATGTAAGGCGAAAACAGCCGCTCGATCTTGTTCAGCCGGTAGCCCAGCTCTTCCTCGGCTTCCTTGCGGATGGCGGTCTCCGGGTCGTTTTCGTCGAGCAGTCCGGCGCAGGCCTCGATCAGCGGTTCGCGGTGGCCGGTGACATAGGCGGGATAGCGGAACTGGCGCACCAGGAGCACGGTCGAGCGCTGGGGGTCATAGGGTAGGATCACCGCGCCGTCGCCGCGATCATATGTCTGGCGGATTTGCGTCTCCCATTGGCCATCGCGCCGGCGGTAGTCGAGCACCGTCTTCTTCAGGATCGCCCAGTCGTCGGAGAGGACCTCTTCCGAGCGTATACGAATGCGGTCTTCCATGGCTACCTCGATGCTTGCTGTCGGGCGCAGGCGTAGCCGCCAACCGGCCTCTCCGCAACCGGGGCAGCGATTGGTCCAGCACGCGTTTCACCGTCTCGTGTGTGGTACGGAAGAGATCCGTTGCCTAAATAGCGGGTTTCCCTCCGGAGTTGGTTTCATGACGACATCGCTATTCCAGCCCATCACGCTCGATGGGCTCACCTTTCCCAACCGCATCGCGGTGGCGCCGATGTGCCAGTATTCCGCCGATGACGGCTCGGCCAGCGACTGGCATCTCTATCACTGGATGAACCTCGCCATGTCCGGCGCCGGCATGGTCACGGTCGAGATGACCGATGTCGAGCGGCGCGGGCGCATCAGCCATGGCTGCCTGGGCCTCTATTCCGAAGACAATGAGGCGGCCGCGCGCCGCGCGCTGGACGCGGCCCGGCGCGTGGCGGCGCCCGGCACGAAGTTCGGGACACAGCTGGCGCATGCCGGCCGCAAGGCCTCGAACCGCAAGCCATGGGAAGGCGGCGGCCCGCTGCAGCCGAATGAAGACCCCTGGCAGACCGTCTCGGCCTCGGCGATCGCCTACGATACGGGCTGGAACGTGCCGCACGCGCTGGAGGACGAAGAAATCCTGCAGCTCATCGAACGCTTCGCCGAGGCCGCAAAGCGAGCCGAACGTGCCGGCTTCGACTTCATCGAGCTGCACGCAGCGCACGGCTATCTGATCTTCCAGTTCCTGTCGCCTCTGTCCAACCAGCGCACGGACCGCTGGGGCGGCTCGCTGGAAAACCGGATGCGCCTTGTCGTCGAGATCGCCAAGGCGGTGAAGAAAGCGGTGCCGAAGCTGATGCTCGGCGCCAGGCTGTCGGTGACGGACTGGGTCGATGGCGGCTTCGACGTCGCCGACGCGGTCGAGGTGGCGAAAGCGCTGAAGGCCGAAGGCGTCGCCTATCTCTGCTGTTCGAGCGGCGGCAATTCGCCGTTGCAGAAATTGCCCACCGGCCCCGGCTACCAGGTGCATCTGGCGGAAGCCGTGCGCAAGGGCGCCGGAATTCCGACCCGTGCGGTCGGCCTGATCGACGACCCGAAACAGGCCGAGGCCGTTATCGCCGAGGGCCGCGCCGACATGGTGGCGCTGGCACGCGCCTTCCTCGCCGATCCGCGCTGGGGATGGCGTGCGGCCGCCACATTCAGCGAAAAAATCCATCCGGCGCCGCAGCTCGCCCGCTCGGTGACGACGATGCAACATTGGATGAAGGCCGCCGGCTGACGTTGCCTTTGCCAATGCGGCTGGACAGCTTGCGATGGCTCCGCTTTAATCGCTCCGTCACTTGTTCCGGTGGGTAAGGCCGCCTTCGGCGCGGCCTGATTTGGAAGGGGGCATCATGTCGTTCAGGGCATTTTTGCCGGCCGCAGTCGTTATGGTCGTGGCCGGGTCATGGCTTGGCGCGTCCACGCCAGGTGTTGCGCACTATTGCGAGGGTACGGTGCACGGCCTGTCAGGCCGCTACAATCTGGCGACGGGCAGCGGTTTTCTGGCCGTGCGCACACGGCCCAACTCGTCGTCCCGGATGATCGGACAGCTGTTCAACGGCGACCATGTCGAGATCTTCGACCGGCGCGGCAACTGGTACCAAGTCGAAATCGGCGGCGGGACCGGCTGGGCGAATGCGCGCTGGCTGCGCAATGACTGCGGCTACTGAGGCCGTCGATGCATGCCGCCCAAACCATGCTCGCGGCTTGATCCGAGGCCGGATCCGGTTGGCCGACCCTATGCCCACGCAGCGCCGTGATAAACGCGACGCGACCTTTGGGCGCAGGCCGAGGGCCATTTTTGCAACCAAATTGGCTGCTTTGCGTTGCGGCCATGATGGACAACAAGCCTTTTGAAACGCCCGTCGTGGTCGAACTTGGCCATGTCGGCAAATATCGCCATATCCGCTCGACCCAGGAGGCGGCGGAGTGCCTGATGACGGTGTGGCCGCTCAATCGCGGGCCTCGTCACCGTGATGCCCTCGACACTTGCCTCAAAGTGCTGGAAGGTTATCGTTCGACAGCGGAAGCGCGCAGGGCACTGATCGAGGCCGCCAGGGAATCGGAAGTGCTGGTGCCCGACGACCGGCTGGCAGACGACCGTCTGCCCGACGACCGACTGCATTGAACAGGCGGACCCTTAACCGGAGGTTTTGAATGGCGAAGCTGACTTACAAGATCGTCGAGCATGACGGTGGATGGGCTTACAAGGTCGGCGCGACCTTCTCGGAGACATTTCCCACCCATCAGGATGCGTTGCGCGCCGCCGAAATCGCTTCGGCGGAACAACAGGTGGCCGGCGCTACCGACGGCATCCAGTATGAGGACGCCGACGGAAAATGGCACGAGGAACTGGCTGACGGCCGTGATCGGCCCCAGACTGAAATTTCGGATTGACAGTCATGTGCCAGCCCCGGATGCCAAGAGAGATGGCGTCCGGGGCAGGCCCGCGGCTCGCTATTTGCCGCAGTACTGATCGTTGACGTTGCCTTGGGCATTCGCGTCGGGGCCTGCCGTGTTCGAGGCACAAGGCCCGGCCGGGCCGGGATTGCCAAGGGTGTTCAATCCGGACCCGTCCGCGTTGATGCTGCCGGTGGTGCTCTGGTCGACGGCGGAAGAATCCCCGTTGCCGAACAGCCACCAATTGTGATGGTTGGAATAGGTTGCGTCGGACGATTGGGCCATCGCCGATGTGGCGAGACCGATCGTCAGGACGGATGCAGCGAAAAGTTTCCTGTACATTGAATTACTCCGTATCTTGGCCGCCTTGGGATGCGACACGGGGTAAACCCGGCAATCAGCCGGATGGTTCATTGAAATTGTCGTGAACCCTTGGTGATGCCGTGTCTGAAAAAGCTCGCGCCGCGATGCGCTTGATGAAGGCAACGACCCGTTCCGGCTCGACGAATTGCGGCATATGGCCGAGACCATCGACGGGCTCGAAATCAAGTCCTTCGACCTTTTCCCGCATCGGCTCGCCATGGACAGCCACGCCGATGACGCGATCGGCGCCGCCGAACAGGATGCCAGCCGGCATGGCGATCTCGCCATAGCGGCGCTCGATGTCGCCGAGATCCTTCTCGACCGCCACGACATCGGTCGACGTCGCGTGGTAGTGGGCGGGCCTCAGGCCGAGCCATCCGCCGCCTCCGATCATGTAGTCCGCCGCGACGGCCTGCGGCGCGAAGATGAAGTCCATCGTCGGCCGGGCATATCTAAGGCTCGCCGGTATCGCCACCGTGCAGGCCATGATCCACCGCAACGGGCGCGAGGGAATGTAGAGCAGGTCAAATCCTTGCCGCGTCCTTGTCTCCAGATGCGTCAGGGGCGCCAGCAAGGCGATGCCTGAAATCGCCTCGGGATGGTCGACGGCCAGGGTCAGTGTGATGGCACCGCCGAGGGAATGACCTACCACAAGCGGCCTCTCCAGCCCCAGTGTTTCCATGAAGCGTTTGATGATCTCGGCCTGCTCGGGCAAGCGGCCCGTCGCTCCGCTTGCCCGCGTCGAATAGCCGGAGCCCGGACGGTCGAGCGCGATCAGCCGGTAGCCGGGACCGAAACGGCCAAACACGGTGTGCCGGAAATGATGCAATTGGGCGCCAAGCCCATGCAGGAAGACGATCGGCCGCCCCTGCCCGACATCGACATAGTGGATGCGGTTGCCGTCGATCTCGACGAATTTTCCGACCGGCGGCACCAATCTCTCCGCTTTCGCCGCGATCCAAAGCGTCGCCAACAACAGACAAACGAGCAAGAGGACCGCCGCCAGAATGGCGGCGCCAAGCAGCCAGAGCAGAATCGATATCAGCATTCGTCACCCGGATCCGAGCCGCAGCTTACCCGGCTGCGATACCGCCGCAAGGACCGACAGGACGGGCCGACCTCGCGAGGCAGCCGTTGCCGCCCTGCGGGACCAAGGACAATCGGGAAGAGACCAGTCCCTGCAATCCAGCTGATATCCGTGTCTGTCGGACCGTTCGCCATCTGGGCGGCATTGCCGACGCCCGTGCGCCGCGCTATGCAGACGGCCCGTCCGCCGGAGCCCTTCCCATGCCTGAAATCGTCACTGCCGCCATGCTTGTCATCGGCGATGAGATTTTGTCCGGCCGTACCAAGGACAAGAATATCGGCCACCTCGCCGATATCATGACGGCGATCGGCATCGACCTGAAGGAGGTGCGCATCGTGCCCGACGAGGAAGACGAGATCGTGGCCGCGGTGAATGCGGTGCGCGCACGCTACACCTATGTGTTCACCACCGGCGGCATCGGCCCCACGCATGACGACATCACGGCCGATTCGATCGCCAAGGCGTTCGGCGTGCCTTGCGAATACGACGCCAAGGCCTATGCCCTGCTGGAGGCGAGCTATGCCGCGCGCGGCATCGAGTACACGGAAGCGCGAAAGCGCATGGCGCGCATGCCGCGCGGCGCGGACCATATCGACAACCCGGTGTCGGTGGCGCCGGGTTTTCGCATCGGCAACGTCCATGTCATGGCCGGCGTGCCCTCGATCTTCCAGGCCATGCTCGACAATGTCGTGCCGACGCTGAAAGCCGGCACAAAAATGCTGTCGGCCACGGTGCACTGCCCGTTCGGCGAGGGCCTTGTCGGCGGGCCGTTGGGCGAGATCCAGAAAGCCCATCCCGATACGATCATCGGCTCCTATCCCAAATATGGCGACGGCAAGTTCTGGACCGAATTGGTGGTCCGCGCCCGCAGCGAGGATGCGCTCGAAGCCGCGCGCGCCGACGTCGAGGCCATGGTGGCCGGCTTCGCCAGCCAGGCGCGCTGACCCGGTCGGGCCGGAACCAAGAACGACGCTGCAACGTTTTCCTGCCGCGAGGCCCATCACTCGCGAGATTGAGGGCACTCGCAAGATTGAGGGATCACCATGCGTTTCAAGACCATCGTCGCCATTCTGCAGAACGAGCAGGACGCCGAGCGCGTGCTCGACTGCGCCATCCCGCTTGCCGGCCGCTTCCAGAGCCATTTGATCGGCATCCATGCCGAGGCGCTGCCGGTGCCCTACACGTCGGCGACCGGCTTTCCCGATACGGAATTCCTGCAGGTCTCGGCCGACATGAACCGGGAACGGGCCGACAAGCTCCAGGCCGTATTCCTCAGGCGCATCGAGGATTCCGGCCTTTCCTTCGAATGGCGCAGCCTGGAGAGCTTCTCCGGCGACAGCGCGCTGACCGGCATTTCGACCGTGCGCGCCGCCGATCTCATCATCGCCGCCCAGCGCGAGACCGGCGGCGATCCGAGCGCCGACGTCGATACGCTGGTCTATGATGCCGGCCGGCCGGTACTGGTGGTGCCAAGCGCTGGTCCGCTCGTCACCACATTCAAACGCGTGCTGCTTGCCTGGAACGGCAGCAAGGAGGCCGCGCGCGCCGCGTTCGACGCCCTGCCCTTCATCATCGAGGCGGAGAAAACCGACATACTGGTCATCAACCCACCCGATACGCTCGACGAAAGCCCGGAGGCCGCCGGCGCCGAGATCGCGTCGGCGCTGTCGCGCCACGGCGCCACCGTCAGTGTTTCGGTGCAGAAATCGGACGGCACCTCGGTCGACGACATGATCCAGAACAGGGTCGCCGAGAGCGGCGCCGATCTCCTCGTTCTTGGTGCCTACAGCCATTCCTGGCTGCGCCAGCTCCTGTTCGGCGGGGTGACGCGCACGGTGCTGCGCACATCACAGGTAGCGGCCTTCCTGTCGCGATAAGTCCACAGCGATCGCTGCCGCCCACCCTTGCCAAACCCAAGGCTTTCCAGTTAATTCCGCGCGCATTCCCCTGTTTTTGTGCACGCGGTCGTCGCGTGCCGTGGAGTGCGCGAGAAATGTCCCTACCCGAAAAAGCCTTCCCGGTCTCCTGGGACCAGTTTCATCGTGACGCCCGCGCGCTTGCCTGGCGGCTTGCCGGCGCCAACAAGGGTCAGTGGAAGGCGATCGTCTGCATCACGCGCGGCGGGCTGGTGCCGGCGGCGATCATTTCGCGCGAACTGGGCATCCGCATCATCGAGACGGTTTGCGTCGCCTCCTATCACGACTACACCAGCCAGGGACAATTGCAGGTGCTGAAGGAGATCACGCCGAGCTTGCTGGCCGACGATGGCGCCGGCGTGCTGATCATCGACGACCTGACCGACACCGGCAAGACCGCCGGCATCGTGCGGGCCATGATGCCCAAGGCCCATTTCGCGACTGTCTACGCCAAGCCCAAGGGCAGGCCGCTGGTCGATACTTTCGTCACCGAGGTCAGCCAGGACACCTGGATCTATTTCCCGTGGGACATGGGTTTCACCTACCAGAAACCGATCGCCGACGACCACGCCGGCTGATTCGCTGAAAGGCGTTTCTTCCAGCTAAGCCCGCTGCGGGCGACAATATTTGCTTGTGCGGCGCGCGCCACGGGCAAGTTATCCTGTGAAATCGACCTTTGTTGACGGGATTCGGCCAGCCTGACCAAAGTTTTTACTTTTATTGGTCACAATTAGCCGTAAGATTCGTGAGGCGGCAAACGATTCTGGAGGCTGGGGCTAGCTTCTCCGATGTTGACACGGCCAACGACGCACAACCATCTGGCTGAAAGGGTCCGGCGACTCTTCGGCACCGCGCCATGCCGTCTGCAGGTTGCCGCCTTGCCCTGGCGCGATGCCGGGAACGGCATCGAGGTCATGCTGATCACCAGCCGTGATACGGGCCGCTGGGTGCTGCCAAAGGGCTGGCCGGAAGCCCGGGAGCCGCTGTGCGAGGCGGCCGCGCGCGAGGCCGCCGAGGAAGCCGGCTTGCGCGGAAACATCTCCCATCTCGAAGCCGGCCGCTATTTCTATGCCAAGGTGCTGGCCTCAGGCGAGGAAGTGCCCTGCGAGGTGCTGGTCTTTCCGCTGCAAGTCGACAAGGTCGCCGACCGCTGGAAGGAAAAACACTCCCGCACCCGCAAATGGGTCAATTCGAGCGAAGCCGTGCGCATGGTCAACGAGCCCGACCTTTGCCAGATCATCGCCTATTTCTGCGCCGACCCGCGCAGGTTTTCCTGATCGGCAAATATCGCGGCGGACGCACAATCCTGCGCCGCAATGGTTTGCTAATTTTTCTTGGTTAGGATCGTTCAGTCCTGGCGTTTGATCGATGGCGAATCCCGCAGACCCACTGCAGCAAGATCCCGGCGAGCCCCAGCGCGAGCATCGTCCGCGCGTGCTCAAGGGCGGAACGATCATCACCGGCATCCAGAACTCCGAGGTGGCTTGCACGGTGCGCAACCAGCATGCGGGCGGCGCCGAACTGAAAATACCGCTTGAGTCCCGGGTTCCCGATCGCTTCCTTCTCTATGTTCCGCTCGATGGCGTTGCCTATCGCTGCGAGGCCCGCTGGCGCCGCAACGACAGGATCGGCGTCCAGTTCACCGGCACCGAGCCAAAGCCGAAATTGCACTACGGCTGACCGCCGGGCGGCCATGCCTCGCGGTAGCGCATGTTCGCCACCGGAAAATGGTCGCCACGGCGGTCAATTCTATCCCCGTTATCCACATGTGTGACACACAAGATGTTGGGGTCACAAAAGCTACGCAAACGAATCCTTGACGGCTCGAAACGAGTCGCCTTTTATAGGCCATGCGCTCCTGTTGAGAGCGCGACCGGAAAGTTCTGAGCCCGGTCTTTTTCCCGGACTATGTGTGTTTTGCCCGCATTTCCGCCTGTTTACGAGGCCGGCGGAGGCGTTGGGATCGTGGGTGGTGGGGCGACGAAAGGGAGAATTGTCGGACTGGAATAAATTGTCTGTTAATACTATATTTAGTGTTTGCAGCTAAGTTCGACGCTAGATAGTGTGAATTTCCCTCAGGTGAGGGAATCGAAAAAATCAGTTTTGAGGGACCCGTAGGGTCGGTTGGCAGCCTCGGCAAACGCCCGGCAAGGCGTTTTGTCGTGTGTATGGCCGCGCCTGCGAAATGGAGATGCCGGCATTGTTCGCATGCCGGCAAACGGCGGACCGCGCGTTTCGTCTCTTGGGGGCAGAAATCCCCTGATGAAAGCGCTATATATAGACAAAAGGGACCGGACCAATGCGCATCGAGCGTCGTTTCACCAAGCCAGGGCAATCAGCTTATGCGGAGATCGAATTCCGCAAGGCGCTTTCCGAGATCAAGAATCCGGATGGCTCGGTGGTGTTTCGCTTGGACAACATCGATGTGCCGGCGCAATTCTCCCAGGTCGCCGCCGACATCCTGGCCCAGAAATATTTCCGCAAGGCCGGCGTCCCCGCGCGCCTGAAGAAGGTCGAGGAGAACGACGTCCCCTCCTTCCTGTGGCGCTCCGTCGCCGACGAGGCAGAGCTCGCCAAGCTGCCGGAAGCGGAGCGCTATGGTTCCGAGATCGACGCCCGCCAGGTCTTCGACCGGCTGGCCGGCACCTGGACCTATTGGGGCTGGAAGGGCGGCTACTTCAAGGCGTCGGAGGAAGACGCGCGCGCTTTCCGTGACGAGCTTGCCTATATGCTGGCCACGCAGCGCGTCGCGCCGAATTCGCCGCAATGGTTCAACACCGGCCTGCACTGGGCCTATGGCATTGACGGTCCGAGTCAGGGCCACTTCTATGTCGATCCCTTCACCGGCAAGCTGACCAAGTCGAAATCCTCCTACGAGCATCCGCAGCCGCATGCCTGCTTCATCCAGGGCGTGCAGGACGACCTCGTCAACGAGGGCGGCATCATGGATCTGTGGGTGCGTGAAGCGCGCCTGTTCAAATATGGCTCGGGCACCGGTTCGAACTTCTCGCTGCTGCGCGGCGAAGGCGAAAAACTGTCAGGCGGCGGCCGCTCTTCCGGCCTGATGAGCTTCCTCAAGATCGGCGACCGCGCCGCGGGCGCCATCAAGTCGGGCGGCACGACGCGCCGTGCGGCGAAAATGGTCATCGTCGACGCCGACCATCCCGACATCGAGGAATTCATCGACTGGAAGGTCAATGAAGAGCAGAAGGTCGCCTCGCTGGTGACCGGCTCCAAGATCGTCAAGAAGCATCTCGAAGCGATCATGAAGGCCTGCGTCAACTGCGAAGGCCATGACGACGACTGCTTCGATCCGGCGATCAACACGGCGCTGAAGCGCGAGATCAAGGCGGCCAAGAAGTCGGCGGTGCCGGAAAACTACATCTACCGCGTCATCCAGTTCGCCAAGCAGGGCTACACTTCGATGTCGTTCAAGACCTACGACACCGACTGGGATTCGGATGCCTATCTCACGGTTTCCGGCCAGAACTCCAACAATTCGGTGTCGCTGAAGGACAATTTCCTGCGCGCCGTCGAGACCGACGCCGACTGGCACCTGACCGCCCGCAAGGACGGCAAGGTCCTGAAGACGCTGAAGGCGCGCGACCTCTGGGAAAAGATCGGCTACGCCGCCTGGGCGTCGGCGGATCCCGGCCTGCACTTCAACACGACGATGAACGACTGGCACACCTGCGCTTCGGCCGGTGCGATCCGGGCCTCCAATCCGTGCTCGGAATACATGTTCCTCGACGACACGGCCTGCAATCTCGCCTCGATCAATCTCTTGCCCTACCGCAACGCCGACGGCACGATCGATATCGCCGCCTACGAGCACACCGTGCGGCTGTGGACCATGGTTCTCGAAATCTCGGTGATGATGGCGCAGTTCCCGTCGAAGGAGATCGCCAAGCTCTCCTACGACTACCGTACGCTGGGCCTCGGCTACGCCAATATTGGCGGCCTGCTGATGACCTCGGGCATTCCCTACGACTCCGATGAGGGCCGCGCGATCTGCGCCGCGCTGACCGCGATCATGACCGGCGTCGCCTATTCGACCTCGGCGGAAATGGCATCCGAACTCGGCGCCTTCCCCGACTATGACCGCAATGCACAGAACATGCTGCGCGTCATGCGCAACCATCGCCGCGCCGCCTATGGCGACAAGGACGGGTACGAGAAACTCGCGGTCAATCCGGTGCCGCTCGTGGCGTCGGACCTGAAGCAGCAGGATCTGGCCGCCCACGCCAAGGCCGCCTGGGACCGCGCCATCGAACTCGGCGAGGAGCATGGCTACCGCAACGCGCAGGCAACCGTGATCGCGCCGACCGGCACGATCGGCCTGGTCATGGATTGCGACACCACTGGCATCGAGCCCGATTTCGCCCTGGTGAAGTTCAAGAAGCTAGCCGGCGGCGGCTACTTCAAGATCATCAATCGCGCCGTGCCGGAAGCGCTGCGCACGCTCGGCTATTCCGAGAGCCAGATCGCCGAGATCGAGGCCTATGCCGTCGGCCACGGCAATCTCAACCAGGCGCCGGCCGTCAACCCCGGCTCGCTCAAGGCCAAGGGTTTTACCGACGACAAGATCGCCGCACTCAACGCGGCGCTGAAGTCGGCCTTCGACATCAAGTTCGTCTTCAACCAGTGGACGCTCGGCGCCGACTGGGTGAAGGAGACCTTTGGCTTCACCGACGAGCAGCTCAACGACTTCTCGTTCGAAATGCTGCCGGCGCTGGGCTTTTCGAAGAAGGACATCGAGGCCGCCAACATCCATGTCTGCGGTGCGATGACGCTGGAAGGCGCGCCCTTCCTCAAGGCCGAACATCTGGCGGTGTTCGACTGCGCCAGCCCGTGCGGCAAGATCGGCAAGCGCTCGCTTTCGATCAACAGCCATATCCAGATGATGGCGGCGGCACAGCCCTTCATCTCCGGCGCCATCTCCAAGACCATCAATATGCCCAACGACGCGACGGTGGAGGACGCCAAGAGCGCCTACATGCTGTCGTGGAAGCTGGCGCTGAAGGCCAACGCGCTCTACCGCGACGGCTCGAAGCTGTCGCAGCCGCTCAATGCCTCGCTGCTCGCCGATGGCGAGGAGGACGAGGACGACGCGGTCGAGCAGCTGATCGCCGCACCCGCCGCGCAGCGTGCGGTGCAGGTCACCGAAAAGATCGTCGAGCGCGTCGTCGAGCGTCTCTACCGCGACCGCGAAAAACTGCCGAACCGCCGCAAGGGGTATACGCAGAAGGCAGTCGTCGGCGGCCACAAGGTCTACCTGCGCACCGGCGAGTTCGACGACGGGCGTCTCGGCGAGATCTTCATCGATATGCACAAGGAAGGCGCGGCCTTCCGGGCGATGATGAACAATTTTGCCATCGCCATCTCGCTCGGCCTGCAATATGGCGTGCCGCTGGAGGAATTTGTCGAAGCCTTCACCTTCACCAAGTTCGAGCCGGCCGGCATGGTACAGGGCAATGACGCGATCAAGAACGCGACGTCGATCCTTGACTACGTGTTCCGCGAACTTGCGGTCTCTTATCTCAACCGCCACGACCTCGCCCATGTCGACCAGTCGGATTTCGACAAGACGGCACTCGGCCGCGGCATCACCGAAGGCAAGGCCACGCCGTTCTCCAAGGGGCTTTATCGCGGTGCCTCGCCAGTCAAGCTGGTGTCGGGCGCCGAGCCCAAGGGATTCGGCGGTTCTGGCCCGGCCACGGCCCCTGCCCGCGTGGCGCCGACGGCTTTCTCCGGCTCCAACGTGCTGGCGCTGAAGCCGGCGAGCGACGAGGCCATCGCCTATAAGCGCGACTATGAGGAGCGCGCCAGGGAACTGGTCGAGGACATCGCCGAGGAGGAAGCCGAGGCTTTGGGCGCCGAAGGGCTGTTCTCCGACGCCGCGGCGCACGAGGCCGCAGAAGCGAAGGCGCTCGCCGCCACCCGGCGCCAGCAATCGCTGATGCAGGGCTACACCGGCAACGAATGCTCGGAATGCCACAACTTCACCATGGTGCGGAACGGCACCTGCGAGAAGTGCGACACATGTGGTTCGACGAGCGGGTGCAGCTGAGAGCATCAATCAGATTGATAGGATAGGCGAATAGGGCATCGAAGATGCCCTATTCGTTTGTAAACATGATATTTCCGTATCCGATAACATTTTCGAACTTCAGATCGATCGCCGCTGCGATCGAAATTCCTTTTTCTAAGAAAATTACGTTCGTAGTAGGGCCGAACAACGTTGGAAAATCGAACGTACTTCGTTTTCTCGCGGTTCTGTTTAATCGCGCCGAAGCATCCCTAGATGACACCTACGACTTTCCCTATAACGACAAAGATATCTCATTATCCGTTACTGTAGACGGGAAATACATCCGGCAAAAATTATCCGGATTAGTGAACGCCAGCAGATATTTATCGTTTGACGACCTCAAAAAGGTCAAAATGAAATACAAGATATCAAAAGGCAGGTTTTCCCCTGAAATCGATAACAACGATGAATTGTTTAAGATATTTACCGATGAATACTTCTCAGGGTATTTTTTGCATGATTTTGGATCAGCCTCATCTATTGAGTCAAACAAATCTACCTTTCTGACTAAGCTGTCGATATATGACAAGCTTTTAGGAACAACTTACCTGCCGAATCTGCGGTTCATAACGCAAGCTGGCCAAGAGCCGCCGCAGTTTGTCAAATCTTCTTTTCCCGGCGAAACAGTAGCGTTCGGCACGGTTATAAATAGATTCGCCGAACTGGATCGGCCTGCATATGAGAACCTGGAAACATACAGCGGCCAGCTCAAACACATTTGCGACTTTATTTCATTTGTGATCGACAAGCCCTCGGTAGAGGTGAGCGTTCCTAGAGACAATAGCACCTTGTTCGTCAAAATAAACGGAGAGACAAGACCTCTCGAAAGTCTCGGTACTGGAATCGAACAGCTTCTGATGATCGGCCTTGTCTCGATCGGCTTTCCGAACAAGACCGTTCTGATCGACGAGCCAGAACTGCACCTGCACCCATTGGCTCAAAAAAGGATTATGAAGTATCTAAATGAAAGCGTAGACGCTCAATTCGTAATAGCCACTCATTCTGCCGCTATCCTTGATTCAGTTGACGCTGACATTGTGCAGATTTCTCAGGACCAAGGAAAAACCGAAGGCCGAACCATACAGACCAACGCACAAAAATTCCGCGCTGTACGCGATTTGGGGCACTCTCCAAGTGAGCTTCTGCAAACAAAATTTGCCATATGGGTAGAAGGCCCATCCGATAGGATATACTTAAACAACTGGATAAAGCGAGTAGATGATAGCCTCACCGAGGGAATAGATTACACAATACTATTTTATGGCGGAAAGATATTAAGCCACCACTCTTTCGAAGACATCGAATCTGACCTGGTTAAGGCGGTTACCGTTTCGCGATCTTTTGCAGTGGTCATCGACAGTGATCGAAAGCCAGACCGCCCTAACTTGAACGCCACAAAGTCCCGCGTGAAACTTGAGGTCGAGCGGGAGGGCGGATTGTGTTGGATAACCGAAGGCAGAGAAATTGAGAACTACCTCCCGCGTCAAGTAATTGAATCAGTCGCTGCGGATGTTATGGGGGTGACCGTTCAAGAAGACAAGCGGGAGCAGATCTTGAATCCAGAAAAGGTGAATAAGGCAGATTTTGCGCGGAAAGCCGTCGCTATAAAGTCGGATGAATGGCCGTTGGATTTGAAGAAGATGGTGACGGAACTGGTGACCAGAATCCGGGCTGCTCGGTAACTGATGCTCAAAGTCTCTATGATCGACCACATCACCATCGAAGTGAGCGACCTTGAGAGGAGCAAGCTCTTCTACGAGAAGGCTTTTGCGCCGTTGGGCTATGGCCTCTCCTTCGGCAAGGAGGGCGTGTTCTGGGCCTGCGATGTCGGCAAGGGCTGCCTGTTCGAAATCCAGCACACGGGCGAGAAGCCGCCGCTCACCCGTCTGCACGTTGCCTTCCGAGTGAGCAGCCAGGCGGAGGTCGATGCGTTCTATCAAGCGGCGCTCGATGCGGGTGCGGCGGACAATGGCGCGCCGGGTCCGCGTCCGGATTATGCGCAGAATTACTACGCCAGCTTCGTGCTCGACCCCGACGGCTACAACATCGAGGCGATGATCAACGAGGTGTGACGTGCGCCCTCTCCTCCCCTTTGGGAGGTGGATCGGCGCGACGCGCCGAGCCGAATGAGGGGTGCTGGAAGGATTGAGGCGCCGGTGTTTTCTGGAACACCCCTCATTCGACCGCTTCGCGGCCACCGGAACTCGGCATCGAGCCGCTGGACATCGAGCAAGTCGTCCGCATGATCGAAGGAAGCAGCTAATGCCTCCGCCACACGCGGAGCTCTGCTGCCGTCGGGCTGGGAAATGTCGGCTGCTCCGGCGGGATCTCAGGCGGCACGTCCGACGGAATATCAGGAGGTCCCCTTCCTGGTCCCGGGATGGGATCAGGTGAAGGCGGAGGAACGCCCGGTGGTTCTCCGGGCGGGTTTTCTGGCGGAGTTGGGGGCCGGGCAGGCTCGGGATTGGGATCGCCCGGCATCGGTTCGGGATTGTTCGGGTCTGGATTGGTCATTGCAGGCTCCTGAGTGCTGCGGCCAGCGCTGCCTGACGGGAAAGTCCTTTGCACTCAAGCGGCATGGTCGTATGTGCCCATAGGTTTAGTCGCCTTGATCGCTCGGAGACTGGCTTCGCCGCAGCGAGGTCCTCTTCCTTCCGGATGGACAGTACGTGCGGTTTGGTCATTCGCCTGATTTTTCGGAGAACGTCCGCCTATAGCCGCCAGACGTCCCTGGTCGATCAACCAATGCAGCGCCGGATCGTTCCGCGGCGCCAGCGAGTTGAGCGCATATCGAATTGTCTTCGTCCTGCCGGACTTTTAAGGGAGGCCGGCTCGACCGCCGGCGGTGAGATCGTGGCGTGGCGCAGCGCGCCAGCCATGAGCGCCTGGGATCACTGGACGGACCTAATCCGCGTCCGCCACCATCTGCCCCCCGCCGGCCCAGGCCCGCCACTGCCGCTCGTCGCCATGGAAGACGTTGAGATCGATGCGGCCGGTCACGCCATGCGACAGGCCGGAGCCGGAATACTGCCAGAACAGCCACTTGCGGCCCGGATATACTTTCGACGGGTGCCTGGCCACGGCGCGCAGCCAGAACGGGTAATCCGGGAAGGCGCCCTGCAAATTGTCGCGGTAGAAATCGGGCGCCGTGTAGATGATGGGCCGCTGGCCGTAATGGCGCTCCAGCTTGTCCATGAACACCTGCATCTTCTCCAGCACCTTTTCGCGCGACGGGCGCCGCTTGCAGGAGGAATCGCCGTTCCACTCGACGTCGATCACCGGCGGCAGCGCGCCGTCGACCTTCGGCACGTTGCGGATGAACCAGTCGGCCTGCTCGCTGGCGACACGGCACCAGTAGAAGAAATGGTAAGCGCCGCGCTTCAAGCCAGCCGCGTCGGCATTGCGCCAATTTTTCATGAACAGCGGATCGAGGTGGTCACCGCCGTCCGTCGCCTTGATGTAGGCGAAGTTAGCGCCCTGGGCGCGCAGCTTCTCCCAGTCGACGTTGCCTTGCCAGCGCGACACGTCGACACCGTGCACGGCAAGGTGACGGGGCGACGAGCGGCCGAAATCGATCGGTTTGGCATCGCGGAAGCCGTAGCGCGTGACCGGGCCAGCCAGCATGGGCGGTGCCGCCCGCGACAACAGCCTGGGCGGCGACACCAAAGCGGCCTCCTGAACCGGCGGTTCGACGGCGTCGGGCAATTCGGGCGCAGGAAACGCCACCGTCTCTTCCTCGGCCAAGCCGAAGGGCCGGACGGTGTCGTCCTCGGGAGCAATCTCGACCGGCTTGCGCGTATTGCTTGCCTTGGCCATGGCAACGGACGCGATCGGCGCGCTTGGCCGCACCACCGAGCTGGTCGTTTCGTTGGACGGCTTCTGCAGGTCGATCGCATCCATGCCCGATGTCGACGAACAGCCGGCGAGGCATAGCGATGCGATCACGAAACTGATGACGCCTGGTAACCGCATCTGGACCTGTACTCGAAACACAACAGACCGAAGGCGACGGCCGACGGACAACCAGATCAGTTATGAACGAGAAATTACCAATAAAGTTTGAATCAAGTTTTTTACCATAGCTGTTGCCCCCTTTCCGACAGCCGCCATCGTAGGTCCGGCCAAGCCTTGACAGCGCCATGATGTGGCTGTTGAGACGGGTTTGCGGCGCCTCGCGCCGGTGTTCCCGAAACTCCTAGAAAGGCGCCCGATGACCGCGTTGCAGCGACTTCTCCTGGTCCTCCTGCTCGTCGCTTCGGGCGGTGAAGCTTTTTCGATGCTGGCAGCGCATGCGAGCGGCCTGGTCGTCGTTCCGCCCGGAAACCGTTCCGCGACACAGCCGGCCATTCCGGAAGCATCGGCCACGCGAACGCGCGCCTTCAAGACCACCTATGACGAGAAATACGAAAAGGTCGTCGCGCTGCTGAAGCGCGAGAAGAAGCTCGTGGCGCACATCAAGCAGGTGGCGGCGGCCTACGACATCGATCCCATCCACATCGTCGGCGCGCTGGTCGGCGAGCATACTTACAACGTCACCGCCGTCGGCTCGGTACAGACCTATTATGTCAAGGCGCTGTCCTATTCCGGCCTCGACTTCGCTTTCCGCTACAAGGGCGTGCCGGTGCAGACCTTTGTCCAGCGTCCGGAATTCGCGGCTTGCGGCCAGGCTGGGGACAGTGCGACCCTGTGGAGTTGCCGCGACAGGGTCTGGGTCGAGCATTTCCGCGGCAAGACGGTCGACGGCGTCACCTATGACGCGATGACCTTCCAGCAGGCGTTCTTCCAGCCTTTCTTCGCCGGCCAGACATTCGGCCTCGGCCAGATCAGCCCCTTGACCGCGCTCGAGGTCACCGACCTCGTCAACAGAGTGAGCGGCTACGACAGGCTGACCCCGGATCATCCGCAGGCGATCTACCGCGATGTCATGGATCCGGACCGCAGCATCGTCTACATCGCGGCGATCGTGCGCGACGCCATCGACGCCTACAAGGAACAAGGCTTCGACATCTCGGGCAATCCCGGCATCACGGCGACGCTCTACAATGTCGGCCAGCCGCGTCAGCGGGCCGCCGCCCTTGCCAGCGCCAAGGGCCGCAAGCTGCCGGTCGAGAATTATTACGGTTGGCTCGTCAACGACAAGCTCGACGATCTCAAGAGCCTGCTCGACAGCGGCAGCTGAGGAACACTTTCAAAAGGGGCTTACGTGCAGTCGTTCATCGACCAGAGCGTTTGTTTCATCGAGAACCATCAGGCCTGGGCTGGCCTTGTGGTCGGATTGCTCGCCTTCGGCGAGTCGCTGGTGCTGGTCGGCATCCTGTTGCCCGGCACCACGGTGCTGATCATCGTCGGCGGCCTGGTGGGCGCCGGCATCATCCAGCCCCTGCCCGTTCTTCTCGCCGCGATGGTCGGCGCGGCACTGGGCGACACCATCTCGTATTTTCTCGGCAGATGGCTCGGGCGCGGTGTCGTGCACAAATGGCCGCTCAACCGCTACCGGCGCGAGGTGGCGCGAGCGCGCCTGTTCTTCCATCGCTATGGTTTCGCCGCGGTTTTCGTCGGCCGCTTCTTCGGTCCCGTGCGCGCCACCATCCCGCTGGTCGCCGGCATGATGGGCATGCACCGGCGGCGCTTCCAGATCGCCAACATCCTGTCGGCGATCATCTGGGCGCCGGTGGTGCTGTCGCCTGGATGGCTGGTGGCGAAAGGGGCCGACAGCCTGCCCGAACTCGACGCGACCAGCCTGTTCGGCCTGGCGGTGATCGCGGCCATAGTGGCGGCGATCATCGTCGCCGTGATTTTCGTCAGACTGCGCGGGACCAGGCGGAACGGCCTGGTCTAGCCGCGCTTCCTGAAGACGCCGATCATCGGCCCCAAATTCCAGTAATCGTCGTTGCGGCCGATGGCCGGAGCGAGCAGGCTCGATATCGTGCCGTCGAGAAAGAGTGCGTTGTCGCAGCCGAGCGCGTCGCGAAACAGGCGAGCGAAGGCGTGGAATGTCACCGTGCCGTTCGAGATGGCAAAGACCGCGACGCCATCCTTGCGCACCCCGACGCCGTCGCGGCTCTTGCGCGAGGTGCCGTCGGCCTGGAATTTCGGATGAAGCTCGCCGTCGATCACCAGCATCGGCCCCGATTGCGTTGCATAGTCGGTGGCTGGCCGCTGCCTGACGAAGTCCCTGGTCGCCCGGACCGCGGCCTTGCCGCCGCCAATATAGAAAATGCCGTTAGGCTGCAGCGAAAAATTGCCGCTGCCCGAACCCGTCTTGACACCAGCCATTTCCTGGCCGCGTTCGACATAGAGGCCGACTGGCCTGAGGTCGGGGTGGTACATGCCCGCATTGATGGCAAACAGCATGGTACGGCCGGCCGCGCGCTGAGCGTTGTCGAGATTGTGCAGCGATTGAAACGGCTTCCCGCCTTGGTCTTTCCAGAACAGTTCGATCGAATACAGTTTCGGATCGACCTCGCAGACGAGAAAGCTGGCGGCTTCGAAGGCGACATCACGGCACGGCGGGACCGAAGCGAACCACTGGCCGAATGCCAACGTCGTGGCGACCGCGTGCGGCAATGCGGCCTTGAGCAAAGTCAGCAACAAGGGCGCCGAATGCAGGAGTGTCAAGAAATCCATGCGCGTTCCGGATCGTCGGTTCCAACGAATTGTCGTGGATAGCACCGCTTGCCGGCACCATGAAGGATTTGCTCGGGGGAAGCGCGGATTACCAGTCCGGACGTCCGGCCAGGGCTATTTGACGGCGCTGACCAGCTTCTCCTCGCCGGCAAGAATGGAAACCCAGTGCCCGGTGTTGTCGCTGGCCTGTCTTTTCAGGTAGCGATACGGCGTCTGGTTCCAGAGACGAACCTTGTCGACAAGATTGTCGAGGATGAAGTCGCCCTTGTCGGTGCGCACCGTCAGCACGGCATGGCCCTCGCCGTCCGGCTTGCGAACCACCGTCATCAGGAGATTGGCGAGGGCAATGCCCAGACTGTTGAGCTCGCGCCGCTTTTCCAGCGCGTAATCCTCACAGTCGCCGAAGCCATTGTCCGGATAGGCCCACCATTCCTCCTTGCCGTAATTGTCCATGTCGCTCATCGGCTTGACGCGCGTGTTGACCGAGAGATTCACGGCGGAGATCTCGTGTAGCAGTTTGCTGGTCAGACGTTCAGGCACGCTGTCGGGCGAACGGATCGAACATTCTGCAAGGTGGATCTTGCAAAAATCATAGTGGCCGATCGGCTGGGACGTCGAGCCGCCGACAACCATGGAAGCGGGGGCCGCGTAGGCGGAATTGACCGCCGAACAGACAGCAATCAGGGCAATCGCCAGCCCCAGCCCCTTCGCCTTCCGGCGCAAACCCAACGAGGATGCCATGCGGCTCCGCCATCTGTTTTTGTTAACAGAACGTTAAGGGCGGACATTGGCGGAAGTCAATGAAGGCGTACGATCACATCTTCGGGCACGAGGTGATGCCCTTCCGCGGTGGCCGTCGTGCAACACCCGCCAGCGGGCCGATCAGCTTAGGCAAGCCATCCCATTGCCACGCCGAGCAGCAGGACGACCCCGAGCACGCCACGATAGATGACGAAAGGCCAGGCGGAGAAACGTTCGAGCACGCGCATCAGGCCCCAGATGGCGAAGAAGGCCGATATGGAGGCCACGAGCAGCCCCAGGCCGAGAACCGACCAGCCATGGGCACCGAGATGCACCTTGTGCAGTTCCCACAATTCCTTGAGGCCGGCGAGCGCAATGGCCGGCAGCCCGAGCAGGAACGAGAAGCGTGCAGCCTCGGCCCGCTTGAAGCCGAGCCCCAGGGCAGCCGTCAAGGTCGAGCCCGAGCGTGAGACGCCAGGGATCAGTGCGCCGACCTGGGCAACACCGACAAGAAGCGCATCGGCGAGCGACGCTTCGCCTATCGTGCGCTTGTGGCGGGCGAAAATCTCGGCCAGCGCCAGCAGAACCGCCATGGCGATGCAGGCCCAGCCAATCACGCTCAGGCTGCGCAGCGGCGAATTGCAGGCGTTGAGGACGCCCGACAACGCCACGCCGGCAATGACGATCGGAATTGTCGCCAGCACGATCCAGTAAGCCAGACGGAAATGCCGGTCGGCAAAATCGCGCCGCGTGAGGGCATCGAGCGATCCAAACAGGAGATCCCTGACATCGCCCCAGAAATAGCTGACCACGGCGGCAAGGGCCGCCAACTGCATGGCGGCGGAGAAGGCGGAGCCCGGATCCTGCCAGCCGAGCACGGCCGGCACGATGCGCATATGGGCGGTCGAGGAGATCGGCAGCAGCTCGGTGATGCCTTGCACGAGGCCGAGGAATGCGACCTTGGCAAATCCAAGGCCGACAAAGCCCGTGTCGACGCCTTGCGTGCAGATATCAGCCATGTCGGGTTCCATGCGGGAGAGATCGGACTTGCGAAGGCATGATCGGAGGCGATCAGTGCCGGGCAAGCCATACCGCCATGCAGCCGAGAATCAATTTACGGATTTGTAAGCTGGTCGCCCGAAGGACATCGTTCCGCCCCAAGCGGCGACAAATCCCCCTGCCTATGCGCGTGACACCCGCTCGCACCCAAACCGGCCAAAGGCCGGCTGGTGGTTTTCATGGAAAAACCGCAAGGCTATTTCAGGGGCACAGCCACAGCTTTTGGCAGGTTCTGGCGATGACATGCGCCGGCGGGACGACCGGCTCCTCGAGGGAAGGCCGGCGGGCGCGCTCGAGCAGCATGCGCACTTGTTCCGGGCGCACACGGTCGCGCTCCATCACAAGCAGGACCATCGGATCGCTCAAAAGCTCGTCCAGGGTGCTGATGCTGTCGTTCATCCGTCGTCTCCTCGAATGCCGGGCCCGCGACGCTTAGATAGGGAGACAAAGATGGCCCGCCAATGACGCTTTGCCGGCTATCGCGTGTCTCTTTGGATTAATTTTTGGTCATTCTGCGGCACGTCCTCCCCATTGAAGGGAAGGAGAGAGCTAGGCTGGCGGAGCGCCTTCATATTGCGGTAGGCCGTCGTCAAGCATCACCCAGGGCTGTTTCGAGACGGTCCACATATGCATCTGTGGCCTGAAGAACGACGGGTCGTCCAGCGAACCGGTGGTCACGCCGATGATGCCGGCGGAATCGCGCCGCGAAAACATCGTCGTCCCGCAACTTGGGCAAAACCCGCGCTTGAGATCGGGCGAGGTGTTGACCGTGGCCAACGGGCCCTCGATCGTCACATCGTCGATGCGGAACAGAACGCGCGCATTGAAGGCCGCGCCGATTGCCTTCTGGCAGAGCCGGCAGTGACAGATGCGCTCGTTGATGGGATCGGCGTCGGTGCGGTAGCGCACCGCCTTGCACAGGCATCCGCCCTCGTATTTTGCCATCGCCTGACCCGTTGGTGGAGTGAATTGGCGGCAAGGGTAGCGGCGAGGCCGATTGGGTCAATTGAAAAGCTTTGATACAAGGTCATCGATTATCGTGATGTGGCAGGACCGTCATGACATCGGACATCGAAACGATCGGCATTGCGGACCTGTTCGGTCCGCCCTCTCCCGCCCGCGACCGCGCCGACGCTGGGGTCATGGCCGCCGCCGCCGGCATCGGCTTCATGGCGGTCCGGGATTTTCCCGGCGATGACTGGCTGACGCCGGACAAGCGCGCGCGATTGCTGCGCATCTTCGAGCTTCCCGATGCCGGCAAGCAGGAATTGCTGCGCTGGAATTTCGATCACACGAAGAAGAATTTCTACCGCGGCTGGTTTCCGCTGCAGCCGCAAGCCGTTTCCTACAAGGAAGGCATCGACATGGGGCCGGACATTGCCGATGCGGCGCGAGTCTCGGCTTCCGACGATCCCTTGTGCGAGCCGACACCATTGCCCGCCGAAAATGCCCTGCCCGGCTGGCGCAACGCCGCGGCCGACTACTATCGCGCGATGGAGACGGTCGGCACCATGCTGATGCGGTCGATCGCACGCGGGCTTGGCCTGCCTGAAACAATCTTCGATGCCTATTTCGCTGGTGGCATCTCGACGCTGCGCCTGATCCGCTATCCCTTGCGCGACGCCAATGCCGGGGTCGACACAAGCGGGCCGGAGTTTTCGGTGATCCACAAGGGCGAGACGCGCACCATCATCGGCCGCGAACATGCCGATTCAGGCTTCGTCACCTTGCTGGCGCAAGACGGCGTCGAGGGCTTGCAGGCAAAGACCCTTGCCGGCCAATGGATCGACGTGCCGCCAGCCAATGGCACGCTGGCGGTCAATTTCGGCCAGCTGCTTGAGCGGTGGACCTGCGGCCGTGTACGGGCGACGCGGCACCGGGTGATTGCGCCGAAAACGGTGCGATTCTCGATACCGTTCTTCTACGAGCCGCGCGTCGACGCGGAGATCTCGCCCCTGCCATTAGGCGGCGCCGAACCCTTCGAGCCGTTTCTCTATGGCGACTATCTCTGGGAGTCGGCGACGAACTTCGTCGAGATGAGCGGCATCAAGCATTTGAGACAACCACGCCGCGCCATCGCTTCGTAAGGAAGAGCTTCCTCGACAAGACGCTGGCCGTCTCGGAGACGCCGGCGGCGATGGCAGGGGTCATTCGGCTTCGCCGACCACCTCGTCCCAGCTTTTCACCCTGGTCTGGCCGTCGAGGAACGGCAGGGCGGCGGCCGTCAGTTCCGGAGCGAAGAAGACGTCGTAGTGGGTGCGGTTGGGCAGGATGGCCAGGCGGTTCTGCGACAGGTTCTCGCGCATCCAGCCGGCATCTTTCAGCCCGCCGCCGAGCATCTGGTAGAACTTGATCTCGTGCTCGGGCTTGTACATGTCGCTGTCGCCATAGGCGAGCATGACCGGCATCTTCAGCTTGGGAACATCGGCGGAGAAATCGTAATCCTGGCGCATGAAATTGCCGAGCGCGTCGAGCAGTTTCGGGAACTCGTCGGGATGGGGCGCGACCGCGACGTAGGATTTGTACATCGGCGTGTCTTTCATGAACGGAGCGGCGGCGGCACTCACCTGAGCCTGCTGCGGGCGCATCTCGTCATAGAAGCCGTCGGCGGCATAGCCGGTCGAGACCAGGACCAGCCGGCGCACCGCCTCGGGATGCTGGACCGCCATGCGGAAAGCAACGCCGCCGCCCAGCGAATAGCCCATGACGTCGACCTTGTCGTAGCCGAGCGCCTTGACGATACCAGCCATGTCGTCGCCGATCGCCTCCAGGCTGAATGGCCGCTCACCCAGCGCGGTGCGGCCATGCCCCTGCAGGTCGATGCCGATGACGGTGCGGTTTTCGGTAAGCTTGGGCAGGATCGGCGCGAACATATCGATGGAGCCGAGGCCGCCATGCAGCAGAAGCAACGGCTCACCCTTGCCATAGACGGCGTAATAGTAATTCACGCCGTTGATCGGCAGCAGGCCGGACTTTTGCGGCTTCGGCAGCGTTTTCGTTTCGGTCGTCATGGCGTGGTTTGTCTCCTCTGCATTGATGGTGCCCGGGCAAGCGAGAAACGCCGCGACCGAAGCAAGAATGGCGAAAAACAGGGTTTTGGACATGTCGATCTCCTCCTGGCCAGCCGATGTCAGAGGGTCTTGGCGAGATCTTCGAGCTGGTCGGTGCACTGCCCCCAACCCGCGTCAAAACCCATCGCCTCGTGCTGTTCCCGATCGGCGACGCTCCAGTGCTGGACACGCGCGACGTAACGGGTCCTGCCCTCGCCTTCGTCCTCGAAGGTCAGTACGACTGTCATGAACGGTTTTTCCGATGGCACCCACGCCTTTGTATAGGCATCGGTAAGGACAATCTTCTCGCCGGGAATGACTTCCAGGAAAATGCCGGGGTTGGGGTACTCGTTGCCGTCCGGATCGGCCATGACGACAAGGGTCGATCCGCCGGTACGCACATCCATCTGGGCACGCGGTGTCGTCCACGGCTTTGGCGAGAACCATTGCGTGATCAGGTTCTGGTCGGTCCAGCAGCGATAGACGCTCTCGCGCGGCGCATCGATGATGCGTGCGAGAACCAGTTCGCGGTCGTCGGCGGGGGCGATGTCGAGCTTGGTGGCCACGGCGGTCTCCTTGGTTTGATCTGGCTTCCGCCCCAAGGACGAGCCCACGCAACGCAAACCGACACCGCCCGCGAAAAATTCTGGAAACGGAAGCTGGGAGAAACCGCGAACGGGGCCTGCGTCAGTGGCGCTTGGCTTGCACCAGATAGGCGTCGATCTCGGTCTCGCCGAGCCACTTTGCGGCTTCGAGCCGATGCAGGCCTTCAACGAGGATATGGCGCTTGCCATCGTGACGGACCTGGATCGGCGTCTTCAACCCGTTCTCCAATATGTCCTCGGCCAGATGCCGAACGGTCTCGGGGTGCAGTGTCTTCTTGCGCGCGGTGGGCACGTAGATGTCGTCGACCTTGACCTTTTGCACCCTGAGCATGCCGATCCTCGTGGCGGAACCGCCGCCGTCCTCTGAGATAGTCGGTTTGTGCAGCAGGGCCAAGGGCTCGGCTAACGAATGCTGGCATGATCGTTTCCATTTGACGCTTGGCGGGCGGATCGTCGAAATGGCGCCTCCGATGGGCCAGGGCTGCATGATCAATCTTCCGAGCGAATTTCCCGATTTCGGACTGACGGCGGAGCAGCGCCGCCATGCCGTGCGCGGCCACTATTACGAATGGCCAGGCATGGATGGGGAGCGCGGCGAGATCTGGTGCTACAGCGACCGGTTTTCATATCGCGCCGGCGAGACGGTGACGCTGCATGTCAGTTCGACCGCTCCGTCCTTCGGCATGACGATCGTCCGCGACGGCGGCACCTCGACGAAAGTGTTCGAGAAATCTGATATCGCATCGCGCTGGCAGGACAGTCCGGACCAGTGCTCGGCCGAAGGCTGCGGCTGGGGAGCCTCGTTCGAGTTCCGCGTGGGAAGCGACTGGACGTCCGGCGCCTATCGGATAACGCTGACCGCCGACGGATGCGACGGTGAGCCGATCCAAAGTCACCATATTTTCATCGTTTCGCCCGAGCCGGGCAGGAAGCCCGGCCGTTTGCTTCAGGTGGCGGCGACGGGCACCTGGCTTGCCTACAACACCTGGGGCGGCTCCAACCATTATCAGGGCATTACCGGGCCAGACCGCGACCAGTACTCGCCCATCGTATCGACACAGCGCCCCTGGTGCCGTGGCTTCGTCGTGTTGCCCGGCGATGCGCCGCGCGTGCCGTTGGAGGTCGCGGTGCCGCCGAAGACGGTGCCGCGCTATCCGCACATGGAATGGGCGCTCGCCACCGGCCATTCGAAAAAATACGCCTCGTCGGGCTGGGCGAGCTACGACAGCCACTTCTTCCGCTTTGCCGAACGCGCCGGCTACGAAGTCGACCTCGCCAGCCAGCACGACCTGCATTTCTCGCCTGAGATTCTCGACGGCTACGACTGCGCGGTCTTCGTCGGCCATGACGAATACTGGACCTGGGAAATGCGCGACGCCGTCGACGACTATGTCGAGCGCGGCGGCCACGCGGCGCGCTTCGCCGGCAATTTCATGTGGCAGACGCGGTTGGAGGACGAGGGCCGCCGGCAGGTCTGCTACAAATATCGTGCCCGCGCCGAAGACCCGGTCTATCGGGCGGGCGACGTGAGGCGCGCCACCAATTCCTGGGAAGCGCCGGAGATCGGCCGGCCGGGGTCGGCCACCTTCGGGCTCAACGCCACACGCGGCGTCTATGCAGGCTGGGGCGGCTGCGCGCCGCGCGGCGTGCGCGGCTTTCCGGTCTATCGGCCCGAGCACTGGGCTTTTGCCGGAACCGGCATCTACTATGGCGACCTGCTCGGCGCCGACAGCCATATCTACGGTTACGAGGTCGATGGGCTCGATTTCGAGATCCGTGGCGGCCTGCCCTACCCTACGTCTGGCAGCGGCGCGCCCGACGGGCTGCAAGTTCTCGCCGTCGGCATGGCCTCCCAGGTCGAGGAAAGCGCCGACATCCCGATCGAGGACCAGTTCCTCACCGACGAGGATGGCCGCTTCACCGCCGAGACGCTGTTCGGCGACGCAAGCGACGCCAATCTCGAAAAGGTCAAGCGCGGCAATGGCATGATCGTCAATTTCCCGCGCGGCAAAGGCGAGGTGTTCCACGCCGGAAGCTGCGAATGGGTCGCCGGCCTGCTAAGACAAGACCCGATGGTCGAACGGGTTACCCAGAATGTCCTCGATCGCTATCTCGGAAAGTTCTGACATGCCGAAAGTCCAGACCGCCCCTCATGACGCCGACAGCCGGCGCCAATCGCATCTTTTCTACCTCTCAAGCCTGCGCCGGCCGCTGATCGATCGCGCCGAAGGCATCTACATGTGGACACAGGACGGCCGCCGTTTCATCGACGGGTCGAGCGGCCCGATGGTCGCCAATATCGGCCATTCCAACCGCAATGTGCTCGACGCCATGAAACGGCAGATGGACCGCGCCACCTTCGCCTACCGGCTGCATTTCGAGAACGAACCGGCGGAAGAACTGGCGCGAGAACTTGCCGGCAAGCTGCCGGAAGGCATGGACCGCATCTTCTTCGTCTCCGGCGGCTCGGAGGCGACGGAATCCTGCATCAAGCTGGCCCGGCAATGGGCCGTCGCCACCGGCCAGGCCAGCCGTTGGAAGGTCATCACCCGCTTTCCCTCCTATCATGGCGGCACGCTGGGTTCGCTTTCGATCACCGGCGACGATGCGCTCGCCGAGAGTTTCACGCCGATGATGCGGGTGATGCCGACCGTGCCGGCACCGACCGCCTGGCGCGACCGCGACAATCTCTCGATGGAGCAGCGCGGCGTCCGTTATGCCGACATGCTGGAGGAAAAGATCCTCGCCGAAGGTCCCGAAAGCGTCGTCGCCTTCATCATGGAGCCGATCGGCGGCGCGGCAACCGCCGCGCTGGTGGCGCCCGACAGCTATTACGCGCGCATCCGCGAGATCTGCGACCGCTACGGCATCCTTTTGATCCATGACGAAGTGATGAGCGGCGCCGGCCGCACCGGAAAATTCCTCGGTGGCGACCACTGGAACTGCAAGCCGGACATCGTCGCGCTGTCGAAAGGGCTGGGATCGGGCTACGCGCCGCTTGGCGCGCTGGCAGCACCGATGCGGCTGGTCGAGCCGCTGCTTGCTTCCGGCGGCTTCCAGCATGGCCACACCTATGCCGGCAATCCGCTTGCCTGCGCCGCCGGCCTGGCGGTGCTCGGCGAAATGGACCGGCTCGACCTGATCGCCAATGCGGCCGCCATGGGCGACGTGCTGATGGACGGGCTGAAGGCACTTGCGAAACGGTTTCCGTTCATCGCCGACGTGCGCGGCAAGGGTTTGCTCACCGGCGCCGAGATGGTTGCCGATCCGGATACGCTAAAGCCCATTGACCAGCCCAAGAAAGCGACGCAACGCCTGCTCGACCTCGCCTATGAGCGCGGGCTCATCATCTATGGCCGCAGGGTCAAGGGCGGCGTCGACGGCGACAATTTCATGGTGGCGCCGCCGATGATCGTCACCAGCGAGCAGGTCGGCGAGATCATCTCCATCATCGGCGACTCGCTCGAAGTCCTGGCCGGCGAATTAGACCTGCCGATCGAAGGCCGGGGGTAAAAAATGGCGCCGCGAAAAGTCATCATCACCTGCGCCGTCACTGGTTCGGTGCACACGCCATCCATGTCGTCCTATCTGCCGGTGACGCCGGACCAGATCGCGGCCGACGCGATCGCGGCGGCCGAAGCCGGCGCCTCGATCCTGCATCTTCATGCACGCGACCCCAGGGATGGCCGCCCGACCGCCGATCCCGAAGTGTTCATGCAATTCCTGCCGCGCATCAAGCAGGCAACCGACGCGGTGATCAACATCACCACCGGCGGCTCCTCTTTGATGACGCTCAACCAGCGGCTGGCGGCACCACTCAGGGCGGAGCCGGAAATGTGCTCGCTCAACATGGGCTCGATGAATTTCGCGCTCTTCCCAATGCTCGACAAGCCTAGGGAATGGCAACACGAATGGGAACCGAAGCTGCTCGAAGCCACGCGCGACACCATCTTCAAGAACACCTTCGCCGACATGGAAGGCGTGATCGAGCGGCTGGGCAAGGGTTGCGGCACGCGCTTCGAATTCGAATGCTACGATGTCGGCCACCTCTATTCGCTGGCGCATTTCCGCGACCGGGGGCTGGTGTCAGGCCCCCTGTTCATCCAGTTCGTGCTGGGTATCCTGGGCGGCATCGGCGCCGACCCGGACAATCTCATCCACATGAAGCGCATCGCCGACAAATTGTTCGGCGACAGCTATCAGTTCTCGGTGCTCGCCGCCGGGCGCAACCAGATGCCGCTGATCTCGATCGCCGCCGCGATGGGCGGCAATGTCCGTGTCGGGCTGGAGGACAGCCTCTACGATGGCCGCCAATTGGCGAAATCCAACGCCGATCAGGTGCGCCGCATCCGTGGCATTCTCGACGGGCTGTCGCTGGAGGTTGCCACACCGGCGGAAGCGCGCGACATGCTGGCGCTCAAGGGTGGCGACCGGGTGGCTTTCTGAGGCAAGACCGTGACCAATCCAGCCTCCAATGATGTCCTCCTCCGCCCCGGCACCATCGATGACGTCGAAACCATCCACGCCGCGATCCTGAAGCTGGGCAGCCATATCGGCGCGCCCGAGGAGATCATCTCGACGGCGGACGATCTCCGCCGCTACGGCTTTGGCGAAAAGCCCGCCTTCTCGACCCTGGTCGCCGAAGTCGGTGGCGAATTCGCCGGACTTTGCCTGCATTTCCCGATCTTCTCGACCTGGATGGGGCGGCCCGGCGTCTATGTGCAGGATCTGTATGTCGAAGACCGGTTTCGCGGCCGCAAGATCGGCGAACGCCTGTTGCGGCGCGTGGCCGCGGAGTGCCGCAGGGATGGCGGCGTGTATCTGAGGCTGTCCGTCGACACCGACAATGAGGGCGCCAAGGCTTTTTACGAGAGGTTGGGCATTGCCTGGTCGAGCTACGAGCAGACGCAGAAAATCATCGGCGAGGCCTTTTTCGCCTTCGCCGATGCACCGGAAAATGGGGAGCCGCAATGAAAGCCTTTTATGCGCAGGAGCAGAAGCGCCACGATCCCAAGGCGTTTCTGTCCAGCGGCGCCGCGCAACCCAATCCTGAAAAACCGGAACGCGTCGAGCGATTGTTAGCCGGCGCAATATCTGCCGGTTGCGTCGTCGAAAAGCCCCAAAATCATGGACTTGGCCCAGTTGCCGCCGTGCACACGCCCGAATATCTCGACTTCCTCGAACACATTTTCGAGCGCTGGCAGCGCATCGATGGCGCTTCCGCCGAGGTCATCCCCAACATCCACCCGATCGCGCGCGGCGGTTCCTATCCGGCCTCGGCTGTCGGTCAGGCCGGCTACCACATGGCCGATACGGCGTGCCCGATCTCCGGCGAAACATGGCAAAGCGCGCTGTGGAGCGCCTGGAGCGCCGTCGAGGCAGCGGAGACGGTGATGGCGGGCGCTTCCGCCGCCTATGCGCTGTGCCGCCCGCCCGGCCACCACGCCTTCGCCGACGTCGCCGGCGGCTTCTGCTTCATCAACAATTCGGCCGTCGCGACGCAAGTGCTGCGTAAACAGGCGGCGCGCGTGGCGATCCTCGATGTCGACCTGCATCACGGCAACGGCACGCAAGGCATTTTCTACGCCCGATCCGATGTGCTGACCGTCTCGCTGCATGCCGATCCGGTTCGCTTCTATCCGTTCTTCTGGGGCCATGCCGACGAGCGTGGCGAAGGCCCCGGCCTTGGCTACAATTTCAACCTGCCACTGCCGCGCAAATCCGCCGACGCGGCGTTTCTGGAAGCGCTTGGCGTGGCGTTCCAGCGCATCCGCGCCTTCTCGCCCGATGCGCTGGTCGTGGCGCTCGGCCTCGACGCTTTCGAAGGCGATCCGTTCGGCGGGCTTTCGGTGACGACGCCGGGTTTCTCGCGCATCGGCGAAGCTATTGCCGGGCTCGGCCTGCCGACGGTCATCGTCCAGGAAGGCGGCTATCTCTGCGACGAACTCGGCGACAATCTCACCGCCTTCCTCACCGGTTTTGGCGGCAAGGCACGGTGAGCGTTCAAGCCCGCGTCAGGATCGTTGCTGCCTGAGCATGGCGATCGCCCGGTGCACGCTTTCCAGCGTCTCGTCGATCTCGGCCGCCGTGTTGTAATGCGCGATACCGATGCGCACGACGCCTTGCTCGGCCGGAATGCCGAGCTGGTGGACGATCTCCCAGGCATAGTTGTGGCCCGACCACAGGAAGATGTTTTCGGCGTTCATCTGCCGCACGATCGTCTCCGGCACGATGCCGTCCACGGTGAAGGAGACCGTCGGCACACGATCGCCGAGCCGTTTCGGATCGGTAATGCCATGGATCGTCAGGCCTGAAATGTCGGAGAGGCCATCGATCAGCCTTTGCGCCAGCGGGTTTTCGTAGGCGATGGAGACTTCGAACGCCTTGGCGATCCTGCGCCGTCTCGGCCCGCCCTCGCCGGCCGAGGCACCGATGTCGGCAAAATAGCCGACCGCCGCCGTGAGCCCGGCCATCAACTCGATCTGCGGCGTGCCGAGTTCGAACCGCTCAGGCAGGCCGTTCGAGGAACAGCGGCATTTATAGGCTTTCAGAACCTCAATGACATCGCCGCGCCCCCACAAAATGCCCATATGCGGACCGAAGAATTTGTAGGCCGAGCAGATCAGGAAATCGCAGCCGAGCTCCTGCACGTCGATCAGGCCATGCGGCGCGAATTGCACGGCATCGACATAGACCAGCGCGCCGGCCTTTTTTGCCAGGTGAGTCAACGACTTGACCCGATTGATCGAGCCGGTGAGATTGCTGGCGTAGTTCAGCGCCACCAGCCGTGTCTTGCTGGACAACAGACCCGCCAGGGTCACCTCCTCGACCTGCCAGCTCTTTTCGTCGAATGGCAGCCAGCGCACGACGAGGCCGAGATCCTCGGCCAGTTGCAGCCAGGGCGACACATTGCCCTCATGATCCATGCGGGTGAGGATGATCTCGTCGCCCGGCTTCAGCGTGCGGCCGAGCGTGCGCGACATGTGATAGGTCAGCGTCGTCATGTTGGCGCCGATGATGATTTCCTGGGGGCTTGCCGCGCCGAGGAAATCGGCCATCGCCTGGTGCGCCTCGTCGACGACAGCTTGCGCTGCGATCGTCGTTTCAAAATAGCCGCCGAGATTGGCGTTGGTCGTCAGAAGGCAGCGCGACACGGCATCGGCCACGGCCTGCGGCACCTGCGTGCCGGCGGGGTTGTCGAGATAGATACGCCGGCGTCCTTTGTCGGTCAGCGAGAGAGCGGGGAATTTTCCACGCACGGCCTCGATCGAAAAATCCACCATTGTCTCCACCCCTTTGCTGCTGTTCGACAATTCCGCTTCCCGGCCCGGTCACGGGCAGGGATTGCCGACCCTCTGGTGAATGGCATCCACTGCCTTTTGCATCTCTTCGGTCCAGACGACATCCACCGAGGACAGCGCCATTTCCAGCTGCGACACGGTTGTCGCGCCGACGATGTTGGAGGTCACGAAGGGCCGGCTCGAGACATAGGCATTGGCAAACAGCGCCGGCTCCAGGCCGAAAGAGCGCGCCAGCTCATTGTATTCGCGCAGCACTTCGGCGGCATTGGGCGTCTCATAACGCTGACCGCGGTTGAACAACTGCGAGCGCGAGCCCTGCGGGCGGGCGCCGTGATCGTACTTGCCGGTCAGATAACCCTGCGCCAGCGGAGAATAGGCAAGCAGCGATACCCCTTCGCGCTCGCAAACCTCGGCCAGGTTCACCTCGAAGGTGCGGTTGACGAGATTGTAGGCGTTCTGGATCGACGCAACGCGGGGACCGATGCCCTTGTCCGCTTCGGCGAGGTAACGCATCGTGCCCCAGGAACTCTCGTTGGAGAGACCGAAATGGCGGATCTTTCCCGCCTTCACCAATTCATCGAATACCGCAAGCGTCTCGGCGATCGGCGTCTCGGCCGCCGGAGCGCCGACAGAATCGGCACGACGCGCTACCGCCCCGACGCGCGTCGGGTTGGCGCCCCAGGGGATGTCCCGCTCCGGCCAATGAATTTGATAAAGGTCGAGATAGTCGGTGCCGAGCTTGGCCAGCGACTTGTCGATGGCGTCAAGGATATCGGCCCGCACCAATTGCGAGGGCCGGTCGCCGCGAAACCAGCGGTTGGCGGTGCGGCCGACGACCTTGGAGGCAAGGATGACCTTGTCGCGATTGCCATTGGCCTTCATCCAGCTGCCGATGATCTTTTCGGTTCGCCCCTGCGTCTCCTCCTTGGGCGGGATCGGATAGAGTTCGGCGGTGTCGATGAAATTGACGCCACGCGAGAAGGCCAGGTCCATCTGGACATGACCCTCGGCCTCGGTGTTCTGCTGGCCCCAGGTCATCGAACCAAGGCAAATCTGGGTGACAAGGAGATCGGTCCGACCGAGACGGCGTTTGTGCATGGAATTCTGCTCCGGAGGAAAGCATGCGCGGCTGCGCGGGGAGGAAATGGCATCTTATAGGAAAAGCGGGGACGCTCTCCAAGCCTCGCCTGGCCGACTTTTGCGTGAGCCGACGCGATTAGCGGCGTGCGGCGGCCACGGCCCGGCGCTTGGCCTCGTCGATCAGCATGTTGGCAACCTGCATGCGGATCATCGCGCGCTGGCGCAGATGCGGGGCAACGCGGTCTGGATGGTTGGTGAAAGCAAAGCTGCGCCGCATGCGACCGAAATCTGCAACGCTCTTGGAGGGATCCAGCCCCAGTTCGACCGCGATCGATTCAGGATCGATCGGCGGCAATTTTTCTTCCGGCTTCGGCTCTTCGCCGGCCAGGGCCAGCTTTGCATGGTCGAGCAAGGCGGCGAACTCGGCCGCCAGATCGGAGCCTGCTTCGCGATAATCGGCGGCGGACACCTTGATGCGGCCCGAATGGAGTTCGTCGGCGACCGAGAGATAATCGAACGGAATGGATGGGCGCGCGCCGGTCTCTTCGCCCTCAATGCCGTCGCCCTTGTCGGAGGCGACGAAAAGGTCGTCGAGCAGCGAGGCGAAATCCCGCTTGGCGCCGGTAACGATATCAGCCTCCCCGTGCTCGGACTGTCCAAGGCCTGAACATAGAACCGGCTCGTTAAAAATAAATGCCACCGGTCTTGAGAATTTGCCCGTTGCAGAGTGTCGCTGGCCGAGCCGCGGGCAAAAGCCGGACTGCATTTTCATGCAGTCCGGAAATTCGCCAGGAGTGGCGAGGAAAAACTGGCCATGAGCCAGCATCGAAGCCTACGATTGGCGCGGCGCAAGAGTTTCACGGGGCCGCAAAAAAATTCTATGAAAATCATACGAGCATGGCAGGCATGCAAATGCTGCACTGCACAATTGTCACGACTCGCCTATATTGTCCGACGTGGAGGATCAACCAGGAGCCTGAATCATGGGTTTCTTCACGGAAATGTTCGCCCGGCCCCGCCCGCAGGAACATCAGAAATACCGCGCCGCCCTTGCGCTGCTTCATTCGATGAGCAATGCCGAGCGCGCCGACATCGGCATCAAGCCCGCCGATTTCCCGCGTATCGCCCGCGAAATGTCCATCCGCTAAGATGCATTACACGAGATGCCCCGGATCGATCCGGGACATCTCGAACTCATGCCTCAACGCGATCCCAGGAAGGTCGCCTTGCCCAGCGGCACGCCATTGTGGCGAAGGATGTCGTAGGCGGTGGTGAGGTGGAAATAGAAGTTGGGCATGGCCACATGCAGCAGGTACTGCATGCCGCCCAATGTGGTTTCCCGGCCTCCCAGCTTCAACTCGATCATCCTGTCGTCCGACCCATCCATATCGGCGACCGAAAAAGTCGCCAGAAGGGCGACGGTCTTGGCGATCCTCGCTTCGAGGTCGGCAAAGCTTGCCTCATTGTCCTCGTATTTCGGCACTTCGCGGCCGGCCAGCCGAGAGGGCGCGCCCTTGGCATGGTCGGTCGCGATCTGCACTTGCCGGGTCAAGGCGAACATGTCGGGCGCAAGCCGCGCCGTCAAAAACACCTGCGGGTCGATCTTGCGGTCAAGGGCATTCTGTTCTGCTGCCGCAAGCACACTGGAAAGTGCTTTCAACCTGGCTGAAAAAACGGGCACGGATGCCTCATACATCGATATTGTCACGTCAAATCTCCTGTCCGGCCGAACGCCGGCGGACAGGAGGTGTGCCTTCAAACACGATTCTTCAAGCGTCACCGACGCCGCGTCACCACGTCGCCGCAATCGCCGTGGTAGAATCTTCGTTATCGAGCGGAGATACCCGATGAGACGCGCCCTTCTCGCAGCGACTGCCCTTCTCTCCCTGGCCAGCCGAGCGGCATTGGCCGCCGATACGCCCGAAGCGCCCTATGTCGATGATCGCTCTAGCGCCGAGGCGGTCGTGCGATCGCTCTACAGCGCCATCAACCGGCACGAATTCGCCCGCGCCTGGGGCTACTACGGAGATACAAAGCCGGCAAAGGATTTCGATGCGTTCGTCAAAGGCTATGACGGAACCGATAGGGTGGAGGTCAAGACCGGCGCTGTCTCGGACGATGGCGCGGCGGGCAGCATCTATTACAACGTCCCGGTCGCCATCCAGGCAACCGACAAGCAAGGCGAGGCGAAGGTTTTCGCCGGCTGCTACACGCTGCGCCAGGTGAATGCGCAGAACCAGGCAGCGCCGCCTTTCGATCCGATCCACATCGAAAAAGGCGCGCTGAAACCTTCCACCGCGGATTTCGACGAGGCGTTGCCGCCAAGCTGCGGCGACGGTCCGCCGCCGCCGAAGAAGGATACCGCGCTGGAGCAGGCCAAGAAGGTTTTTCTGGCGACCTATGGCGACCAGTGCGACAAGGACCGTCTGGCCAATGAGCCGGAGGTCTTTTCGATCAAATACAAGGATAAAAATGCCCAGCCAGGCGATCCGGACAGGGAAACCCGCCTGTTCCATTTCGCCTGCTCGGCCGCCGCCTACAATGAAAGCTCGGTCTACTATATGACCGATGAGGTGGACGGTGTCAGGCAATTGCAGTTCGCCGAGCCGGAGACAGACATACGATACGAGAACAACGACAGCAACGGCAAGCTGTTGAGCGTGACGGTGATCGGCTTCCAGACCACGGGTTGGGCCACCAATTCAGACTATGACCCCAACGCCCACACCATCACCACGTTCAACAAATGGCGCGGTATCGGCGATGCCTCGGACTCCGGGACATATCTCTTCCGCAACGGCGATTTTTCGCTGGTCCAGTACGATGTCGACGCGTCTTATGACGGCGAGGAAAATCCGCAGACGATTGTCGACTACAACACCGCGCCATAGAGCGTTCACATGTCGGCTTTTAAGGCGCTTTCGACAGCATCCAGTTGAGCGTGCCGCGCCAGTCGACCATGCGGATCGGCGTGCCGTGGGTGCCGGTTTCGAAGCGGACGAAGCGGGTCGGATAGGTCTTTGATTTGGCAAGGATGGAGCGGAAGAACGCTTCCTGGTTGGCCACGGGAAAGACCACGTCATGGCTGCCTTGGCCGAAAAACACCGGCACGCGACGCTTGAAGGCGGGACTGGCAAGAAAGCTTTCGTCCCATAGCGATCCAAGCAGCAGCAACCCGTTGATGCGCCGACCCGTGTCGTTGAGTGCGGCAAGCTTCCAGCACAGCGCCCCACCCATCGAGCCGCAGGCGACGAAGATTTTCGCGCCCGGGGACTGTTGCCCATAGTGATCGATCAGTGCCGCGACCTGTGCGGCACCCTTGTCGCCGAAATCCGGAAAATCCGGAGAGATATAGAGCCCGCCATTGCCGGCCATCAGGTTCTTGAGCCGGTTGAAATTGCCACCGAAGGTGAAGTCGTCGACGCCTTGCTTGCGGCTGCCGCCCTGACCGTGCAGATAGAGCACGATGACGGCGGCGCCTTGCGTCTTGCCGACCGCGACATGCCTGACATCGCCGGCATCCGTCTTCAGCATCAGATCCTGCTGCACCTTGCGCACGCCGGTGTCGGTGTACTGGGCGCGCACGCGCTTTTCCGGCACCTCGTCACGCTGGTTGATGTCGCGCATCTCCCGGTAGTCGAGGACGGTGTAGGCGCCGTTGCTGTCGGACGAGAGCGTCGCCGGATAGGCGAAAAGATCATCCTTGAAGGATTTTAGTTCGAGCGCATTGGCATGGACGGCAACGCTAAGAGCAAACGTCGCAACCAGAAAGGCATGAGAAGCGGAAAGAGCACGAAAAGCCATTCCCGAGCCATGCGGAATGCAGGCCGGCTTTGTCAATCCTGCAGCACGCCGCCGGCGTCTTCGAGCGCTTCGCGGGTGTCGACGTCGACGGAGGCGCCCTCGCCGATCTCGACATCGACGACGTCGAGCCCCTCGGCCTCGACCAGATGGCGCGCGCCGGTATCGCCTTCGAGATGGGCGACGGCCGAAAACAACGAACGCGGCAGGAGCACCGGATTGCCGCGCCTGCCTTCATGCGAGGCGCGAACGACGCAATTGCCGCCGGCCGCGCGGAACGCATCGATCAGCCGGTCGAGGTCGCCGGGCGCCACGCCCGGCATGTCGCCAAGGACGATCATTGCACCGGCGACGTCTTGGGGCAGACAGGCAATACCGGCCTTGAGCGACGTGGACAGGCCGTCGGCAAAGTCGGGATTGTCGGCGAAGGTGACTTCGAGGCCAGACAATGCCGCGCGCACCCGCTCGCGCTGATGGCCGGTGACGACGATCGTGCCCGAGGCCTTCGAAGCGAGCGTCCGTTCGGCGGTGCGGCGCACCAGCGGCTGGCCGTCGAACAGCGCCATCAGCTTGTTCGGCCCACCCATGCGGCTCGACCGGCCTGCGGCCAGAAGCACGATGGCGACCTTGAGCCGATTTTTGACAGGCAGCGGCTCACGCGGCTGCGGCCGTGTCGGAATTTCCATCAGCAGGCCGCCGACACCCATGCCGGCGATGTCGCCCGCCGTGACGTCGAGGCCGGCAACCAGCCGGTCGAGCACCCAGTCGAAGCCGTTCTCCTTGGGGCTGCGGGCGCAGCCAGGCGCGCCGATGACGCGCTTGCCGCCGAGCGTGCCCAGCACCAGCAGATTGCCGGGATCGACCGGCATGCCGGCGCGGACAACGATCCCCCCGGCCCGCTCGATCGCCGCCGGAACGACATCGGCGAAATCGCTCATGGCTGAAGCGCCGAAGATCACCACCATGTCGTTGTCGTGCGCGAGTGCGATGGCCGCCTCGGCGACAGGGGCGATCTCATGCGGCGTGCGGCGCTCCGCCGTCAGCCTGCCGCCCGAGCGCGCCAGCCGGGCTTCGGTGACGCGTAGCGTCTTGTCGAGCACGGTTGGTTTGGTACCCGGCAGCACCGTCTGGATGACGCCGACACGCAGCGGCCGATAGGGGTTGACGGCAAAGACCTCGCCGCCGGCGCAGATCTTCATCACGGCGTCGACCAGCGACGAGGCGACCGCGAAAGGGATGATCTTCACCGTCGCCACCATCTGACCCTTTTCGGCCGGCGCATGCTGGGCCAGAGTCGCAACGGTGATAGCGGGATCGACGGCATTGATGGCGTCGATGACAGCGGCATTGACCGTGAAGATGCCGGCCGCCTTGGCGTGGAGATTGACCCGACCGGTGGCGGCGGGCCTCGCTTCGATGCCGCCAAAAATCATGCTCTGCGCAATTCTTTGCGCCGCTGCGTCCTCGCCGAGATCGTTTGGGGCCAGCACGGCGGCGACAACCTGGGTGATCCCCGCCTTCTTGAGCATGGAAACGTCTTCGGCGCTCAACCTGTGCGCCTTACGGAACCGCTTTTCGCCGGCGATGGTGGCATGGGCAAGCACCGCCCCCTCGGCCGCCTCTATCGGGATCGGACCGAATTTCACGCCGCCGCGCCCTTCGCATCCAGACCGCGCGAGCGGAAGGCAAGGATGGTCTGCGCGAGAATGGCGACGGCGATCTCGGCCGGGCTTGCCGCCCCGATATCGAGCCCGATCGGCGCATGGATACGCGCGATCCGGTCGGCGCTCGCGCCCAGCGCCAGCAGGCGCTCGACGCGCTTGGCATGCGTCTTGCGGCTGCCAAGCGCCCCGACATAGAAGCAATTGGCGTCGAGTGCCGCCTTCAGCGCGAAATCATCGATCTTCGGATCGTGGGTGACGGCGGCGAGCGCGGTGTAAGCGTCGAGCGGCTGGCGGTTCAATACGTCTTCCGGCCATTCGGCATGCAAGGCGACATCCGGGAAACGGTCCGATGTGGCAAAGGCGGTGCGCGGATCGATGATCTCCAGGGGATAGCCTGATATCCGGGCCATCGGCGCCAGAGCCTGGCTGATGTGGACGGCGCCGATCACCACCAGGCGCGGCCGCGGCAGATGCGCGTTGAGAAAGAAAGTCCGCCCTTCTGCCTCGACGGAACCGGAATTGCCGGAGCGAAACGCCTTGGCGATCGCCGCTCCAAGATCGCCGGCGACCTGATCGCCCTCGCGCACGATGCGATCGCGACCGTCACCAAGATCGGTGACGAGGATCGCCGCGCGGCGGGCGCGTCGTTCGGCGTTGAGGGTTTTCAGCGCATAGGGATCCATTGGAAAATCAGCCTAATCTTTCCACATACACCTTGATGCGGCCGCCACAGGACAGGCCGACCTGCCAAGCGGTCTCGTCGGCTACACCGAACTCCAGCATCCTCGCCTCGCCGGAGCCGATGACGTCGACCGCCTCGGTCACGACAGCGCCCTCGACGCAGCCACCCGAAACCGAACCGTGGAAATTGCCATCGGCATCGATCACGAGATGGCTGCCAACCGGGCGCGGCGCCGAACCCCAGGTCTCGACCACGGTCGCGATAGCGACATCCTTGCCCTCCTTCATCCAGGCTTCCGCGATGATCAGAGGATCGCGGGCCTCATCGAGATAAAGACTGTCGCTCATCGTTGCTTCTCTCAGGGTCTGTTTATCCAGGGCGCCGGGAAAACATATGGCTATGCGGCGCGCCTCGCGCCAGCATCCATCCACCGGCGCGGATCGACCGAAAGCGCCGATTTCTTGTCCAGCGAGGCGCAGAGATCGGCGAGCGCGTCGAGATTGTGCACCGAACGGAATTCGTCGACATGCGGCAGCATCGCCTTGACGCCCCGGGCGCGCGCCTGAAAACCGTCGAAACGCAGCAATGGGTTCAGCCAGATCAGCCGTCGGCAGGATTTGTGCAGCCGCTCCATCTCCTCCGACAAGCCCACAACATCGTCGCGCTCAAGCCCGTCGGTGATCAGAAGCGCCACCGCGCCCTGCCCCAGCACGCGCCGCGACCAGACAAGGTTGAACTCGGCCAACGCATCGCCGATGCGCGTGCCGCCCGACCAATCCTTGACCGCCGCCGAGCAATCGGCAAGCGCTGCATCGGGATCACGGTGGCGCATCTGCCGGGTCAGGTTGGTCAGCCGCGTGCCGAAGACGAAGGTATGCACGCGCCGGCGCTTTTCCGTCAGGGCATGCAGGAAATGCAGGAAGATGCGCGTGTACTGGCTCATCGAACCGGAAATGTCGGCCAGCACCACCAATGGCGGGTGGACTTCGCGGACCGAGCGGAATTTCGGCAGGATCAATTCGCCGCCGGTACGCGCCGCCGCGCGCATCATGGCGCGCGGATCGATGCGGCGGCCATGCGCATCGGCCTTGAAGCGCCTGGTCCGCACCATGTCCACAGGCAGCCGCAACGCCGCGATCGCCTTCCTGGCATCGGCCATTTCGGCTGCGTTCATCTGCGCGAAATCCTTGCCCCGCAACAGTTCGTTGCCGGAGAAAGTGAAGCGGGCGTCGACCTCGATCTCCGGGATTTCCTGCGTCGGCCGGTTTTTCTGATGACCTTCGAACATCGCCTGGCCGACGCGGTTCTCAGCCGCGCGCGGCTTCTGTTTTTCCCTGGTGTCGGGCGCCACCGGCGAGAACATCGCCAGCAGTTTCTCGATTAGTTCGCGCGATTTCCAGAACAGCCTGAAAGCTTCGTCGAAGACGGCATGATCCTCCTGCCGCGAAACCAGCACGGCGTGCAGGGTCCAGTAGAAATCGTCGCGCGAGCCGATGCCGGCGACGAGCACCGCCTCGATCGCATCCTTGACCGACGCCGGCCCGACCCGCATACCGGCCTTGCGCAAGGTGCGGGCGAAATAGACGATGTTGTCGGCGATCCGGCCGTCCGCCGTCGCCTCTCTGGGGTCGGGACGCGGCGCTTTCATTCGGGCTACTCCGCCGCCGCGAGCTCGGCCTTGACCTCATCGAGGATGCGCCGGCCCTCGCCCGTGCCGATGCGGGCAATGTCGTCCTGGTATTTCAGCAATACGCCGATCGTGTCGGACACGGTCTCCGGATCGAGCGCCACCTTGTCGAGTTCGGTCAGCGCGCCGGCCCAGTCGATGGTCTCGGCGACGCCCGGTACCTTGAACAGCTCGATCTGGCGCAGCTTCTGGATGAAGGAGACCACCTCGGCCGAAAGCCGCTGGTTGGCCCGAGGCACCTTGCGGCGCACGATCTCCAGCTCGCGTTGCGCATTGGGATAGTCGACCCAGTGATAGAGGCAGCGCCGCTTCAGCGCGTCGTGGATCTCGCGCGTGCGGTTGGTGGTGATGATGACGATCGGCGATTCTTCCGCCTTGATGGTGCCGAGTTCAGGCACCGTCACCTGGAAGTCGGAGAGGATTTCGAGCAGGAAGGCCTCGAAGGCTTCGTCGGTGCGGTCGAGCTCGTCGATCAGGAAAACCGGGGCCGCACCCGCCTTGCCGGTCAGCGCATCGAGCACCGGCCGGCGGATCAAGTACTTTTCGGAGAACACATTGCGCTCCATGGCGGACCGGTCGACCTTGCCGGCGGCCTCCTCCATGCGGATTTCGATCATCTGCGCGGCGTAATTCCACTCATAGACGGCCGAAGAGACATCGAGCCCTTCATAGCACTGCAGGCGGATCAGCCGGCGGCCAAGCGCATGCGCCAACACCTTGGCGATCTCGGTCTTGCCGACGCCTGCCTCACCCTCGAGGAAAAGCGGCCGTTGCATGCGCAACGACAGGAAAAGCACCGTTGCCAGAGACCGGTCCGCGACATAGTCCGCGCCGGTCAGGAGATCGAGGGTCTCGTCGATCGTCCGCGGCACGGCGCGCGGTTTCAAGTCGCTCATTCCTTCTCCGTGGGTGCGGCTGCCCCACTTTCCAGGACGTGGTAGCCGCGCGCGTGATAGATCAGCGGCCGCAAATTATCGCCCATGCGCAAGCCTGTCACCTTGCCAAAAAGCACACGATGGGTGGCCAGGTCCTTGGTGTCGATCAGTTCGCAGTCGAACACGGCGAGCGCGCCCTTCAGGGTCGGCGCGCCGGTGGAAATCACGTCCCATTCGCCGAGCGCGAAGCGCTCTTCGACCGGCAGGCCGGTCATGCCGGAGAATCCAATCGACAGCGGCTCCTGGTGCGAAGCCAGCGTGTTCAGGGCAAATCTACCGTTCTTCACGAACAGCTCATTCTTGGCATTTTCACGATTGAGGCAGACCAGAATGGTCGGCGGCGTGTCCGATACCGAACAGGCCGCGATCACCGTCGTGCCACGTTTGCCGGCGGGGCCATCGGTGGTAACCACATGGACGTGACCGGCAAAATGGGCCATCGCGTCGCGATAGGCCTGCGGTCCGATATCGTTCTTCTTCAGCACTGGAAGTTTTCCATGGCCATTGTTCGCATGACATATATGGCCAGACATGACAGGCCACAAGCGAAGTGCTTGGCCCATATCCGGAATTCGCGTGTTGCACCAAGGCCGGGCAGCCTTTAGGTCTTGGCGGGAATTGGCGCTCGCGCGGTTGCAGCGGGCTTGGAGGGACGGTTCGGCAGGATGCGATCGGGGGCAACGATATCCACGGCAGTGGCCTGGCTGTTGCTGAACGGCGCCGCCGGCGCCCAGACGCTCACGATCGGCGTCGCCGCGCCCCTGTCGGGACCATCGGCCATCCTTGGCAAGCAGATCGAAGCCGGCGCCGGGCTGGCAGCGGAAGCAACTGGCGTCGAACTCAAGACCGTGGATGACGCCTGCACAGGCGATGGCGGCGCCGCGGCGGCCAAGGCGTTCGCCGCAGCCAAGGTCGATGTCGTGATCGGCTTCCTCTGCACGGAAGCGATCGAAGCGGCCATGCCTGTCCTGAAGGACGCCAACATCCCGGTCATCACCGTCGGCGTGCGAACCGAAAGCCTGACCGACCGCCGCGCCAAGACCGGCTGGCCGGTCTTTCGCCTGGGGCCGCGCGGCGATGACGAGCGTAACGCCGTCGCCTCCACCCTCACCCGGCTGTGGCAGAATGAGCTGTTCGCCATCATCGACGACGGCACAATCTATGGCCGAGAAATGGCGGAGACATTTCGCGCCGCTGCCGAGCAGTCAGCACTCAAACCTGTTTTCGTCGACACGTTCCGGCCGCAGCTCGACAACCAGATCGGCCTGGTCGGCCGGCTGAAAAAGGCCGGTGCCACGCATGTCTTTGCCGGCGGCGATGGCGACGACATCGCCATCATGGGGCGCGATGCCGCCCAACTCCAGGCGGGTATCGTCCTTGCCGGCGGCGAAAACCTGCGCACGCCGCCCGGCGATGTGCCTTACGCGACGGGCACGCTGATGATCGCGCCGCCGGAATGGGCCGATGTCGCGGACCCAAAAGTACTGGAAAGCTTCTCCGCGCGAAAGGTCGTGCCGGACGGCTATACTTTGCCGGCCTATGCGGCGGTCGAGATCGCCAAGGCGGCGGCGGTGGACGCTACAGGCTCCGGCAAACCGCTGACCGACGCGCTCACCGGGCATGATTTCACCACGGCGATCGGGCCGGTCCGCTTCGACGCCAAGGGCGACCTCAGCCAGAGCCCCTACCGCGTTTTCCGCTTCAACGGCACAAGCTTCGTGCCCCTGGAAAGCAATTGATGTTCCGAACCGGCCCGCGCAATCTGATATCGGACGTTGCCGGCTTGCGCGTGGGCAATGCTTCCGATGCCAGGCTGAAGTCCGGCGTGACGACCGTGCTTTGCGACGAGCCGGCGGTGGCGGGTGTACAGATCCTGGGCGGCGCACCCGGGACCCGCGAGACGGATCTGCTGGAACCGCACAATTCGGTCGAGGCGGTCCACGCCGTGGTGCTGTCGGGCGGTTCGGCTTTCGGCCTCGATGCCGCATCCGGCGTGCAAGCCGCGCTGCGCGAGCGCGGCATCGGCTTGGAGGTGGGCGGCTTTCGCGTACCGATCGTGCCGGCGGCGATCTTGTTCGACCTGCGCAATGGCGGCGACAAGGGCTGGGGCCGCTATCCGCCCTATCGCGATCTCGGCTACGAATCGGTGCAGGCCGCCGCCGTCGATTTCCAGCTCGGCACTGCCGGCGCCGGTACCGGTGCACTAACTTCGGGCCTGAAGGGAGGCCTGGGATCCGCCTCGACGCCGCTGGACAGTGGCGTCACCATCGGCGCGTTGGCCGCCGTCAACCCGACCGGCTCGGTGACCGTCGGCCGCAGCCGCCATTTCTGGGCGGCGCCCTTCGAAATCGGCGCTGAATTCGGCGGGCTCGGTTATCCCTCACCCATGCCCGAAGACGCCAAGCGGATCTTGCTGAAATACCGTGACAAGGAACCGGACATGCAAATGACCACTGGCGGCAATACGACCATCGCCGTCATCGCCACGGATGCGGTCCTCACCAAGGCCGCGGCAAAACGACTGGCGATTTCGGCGCATGACGGCTTCGTGCGCGCCATCTGGCCGACGCACACGCCGGCCGACGGCGACCTGGTGTTCGCGCTGGCGACTGGCAGGAGCGGGATCGAACTCACCGCCGACGCGGCGATCGACCTCTATGCCGCGGCCGGGGCCACCATGGCGCGCGCCATCAGCCGCGGCGTGTTCGCCGCGACGCCAGCCGATAATGATCTGTTCCCGGTCTGGTCGTCGCGCCGCTAGCCGGAGCCCTTCTCAGACAGGATCGGATTTTTCTTCCTCGAACGTCACCGCGACGTCCGAATTCGCGGACAACCACACCTTCTTGCCATCGACCTCGGCAACCAGGGCCAGGGAAATATAGTGGTGGTGGCCCTTGTGAGAGCCCTCGCCGCTGTCGGCCTTGGTCAGCTTGATGCGCTGGCCATCGACCTTGTCGACGGTGCCAATATGCACGCCGTCGGCGCCAACGACTTCCATATGCTCACGAATCTTGCTGGTGTCGGTCATGTCAGGTTCTCCATTGGGGTGGTTTTCCACTGGGAGTGCCGACAATAACAAATGACGAGCCGATTGGATGCATCGGCTTTGGCCCGCACGACGTTTTGATTTCATCGTGCTAGGGATTGGACCGATCAGGGCTGCCGGAGTGAAAACCGATGCGAATGCTTTTCCTGTTTGCCGTTTCACTGGCCGTGCAGTTCGCGGCGTCGGTCGGCGCGCAGGCAGGCGATGTCGCCGAGCTCGAAATCCTTGGCTTCACCAAGGACGGCGGGGTGTTCGCCTTCGAGGAATACGGCGTTCAGGACGGGTCGGGCTTTCCCTACGCCAACCGCTATTACATCGACACGGGCAATGACAGCTTTCTCAAGGGGACGCCGATCAGGGTCCGGCTCAACGATGAGAACGCAACGCTGGACGCCGCCCGCCTCCAGGCCCGCCAGAAGGGCGAGGCTGTTGTCAGTCAGGCCGAGCTCAGCGCCAACCGGGGCATCACCGCCGGTTTCAACCCGGTGACCGAGCTTTCGGCCGATCCGCATCGCATCGCGGTCAACCCGCGCCCGATCTTCTCCCCGGTCGACCAGCCGCTCGAGTTCCGGCTCGACGAGATCGGCATGAACAACACGCAAGGCTGCGACAGCCAGGGCGAGATCAACGGCTTCCGGCTGCTGCGTATCGAGGCGCAGGATGGCGGCACCACCAAATTGCTGCATGAGGACAAAGCGATCCCCAAGAGCCGGGGCTGCCCGAACGGCTACCGCATCGGCGCGGTACAGACCTTCTCGATGGACAGCCTCAGCGCCTACGCGGTTCTGATAGCGGTGCGCCAATATGGCTTCGAGGGGCCGGACTTTCGCTGGATCGCCGTGACCGGCCGGCTGTGACAGAGCTTGTCCAACCCGTGAGGCGCAATCGCGCCCTGGGCCGCCTTCGCGACGCGATGCCGACATTGCGCACGGCACTTCTCGGCGCCCTGCTGTGGGCGGCCACGATGGCCTCCAGCGCACTCGTCAACCTGTTGCTGGACAATTGGGTGACGCCGGGCAAGATCCGCACCGTGTCGCTGCTGTTCGCCGCCGGCGGCGCCCTGGCCTTTCCGGCTGGCCTGTTCGCGGCGCGGCTGGTCTCGCTCGGAAGAGGCGCCGAGGTCGCCTTCGCCGCGGCGTTGGTGTGCCTTGCTGGCGCAACGATCGGCCTGACCGCCGGGCTGTATGCCCTGCAATACCGGTCCTATTATGCCGAATGGCATGCGCCCGCGTTCACCCTCACCTGGGGTTTTCAGCTCGCCTTCACGATGGCGGTGGCGTCCTACCAGTTCGTGGTACTGGGCATCCGGCTCTATTTTCCGCTTGGTTTTGTCGCCTTGTTCGCTGCCGGCCTCTGGTTTGCGCGGCATCAGCGTTGAGCATTCGGTCCGCCTCTGTTAGGACGCGGACAAATCCCTCCGACACATCAGGACTGACCGATGATCCCTCGTTATTCCCGGCCGGAAATGGTCGCCATCTGGTCGCCCGAAACCCGGTTTCGGATCTGGTTCGAAATCGAGGCCCACGCCTGTGACGCGCTGGCCGAACTGGGGGTCATCCCCAAGGAAGCGGCCAAAACCATCTGGGAAAAGGGACGCGCGGCGGAATTCGACGTCGAGAAGATCGATGCGATCGAGCGTGTCACCAAGCATGACGTCATCGCCTTCCTGACCCATCTTGCCGAATTCGTCGGGCCGGATGCGCGCTTCATCCACCAGGGCATGACGTCGTCTGACGTGCTCGACACCTGCTTTGCGGTGCAACTTACCCGCGCCAGCGACATCCTGCTCGCCGACATCGATACCTTGCTTGCCGCGCTCAAGCGCCGCGCCTTCGAACACAAGGATACCGTCACCATCGGCCGCAGCCACGGCATCCATGCCGAGCCGACCACCTTCGGCATCAAGCTGGCGCAGGCCTATGCCGAATTCTCGCGCTGCCGCGAGCGGCTGGTGCACGCACGCGAAGACATTGCCACATGTGCGATTTCAGGGGCGGTCGGCACCTTCGCCAACATCGAACCTTATGTCGAGGAGCATGTGGCGGCGAAGCTTGGTCTGAAGCCTGAACCCGTATCGACGCAGGTCATTCCGCGCGACCGCCACGCCATGTTCTTCGCCACGCTCGGCGTCATCGCCTCGTCGATCGAGCGGCTGGCGATCGAGGTCCGGCATTTGCAGCGCACCGAAGTGCTGGAAGCGGAAGAGTTTTTCTCGCCAGGCCAGAAGGGCTCGTCGGCGATGCCGCACAAGCGCAACCCGGTGTTGACCGAGAACCTCACCGGCCTTGCCCGCATGGTGCGCTCCATGGCGCTGCCGGCGATGGAGAATGTGGCGCTCTGGCACGAGCGCGACATCTCGCACTCCTCGGTCGAGCGCATGATCGGGCCGGACGCCACCGTGACGCTCGATTTCGCGCTGTCGCGCCTGACCAGCGTCGTCGACAAGCTGGTCGTCTATCCCGAGAACATGCTGAACAACATGAACAAGTTTCGCGGCCTGGTGCATTCGCAGCGCGTGATGCTGGCCCTGACGCAGGCCGGCCTGTCGCGCGAGGACTCCTACCGGCTGGTGCAGCGCAACGCCATGAAAGTATGGGAACAAGGCGCTGATTTTCTTGAGGAACTTCTGGCCGACAAGGAAGTGACCGCAGCGCTACCCGAAGCCGAGATCCGCGAGAAATTCGACCTTGGCTATCACACCAAGCACGTCGACACGATCTTCAACCGGGTGTTCGGAGAAATTTAGCCCTCTTCTCCCCGTCACTATACGGGGAGAAGGTGCCGGCAGGCGGATGAGGGGCAGCGCCAACTTCGGCGCTAAAGTTACCCATGGTATTGTGTCAGACACGATAACCTTGCACGCTCGGCGCCGCCCCTCATTGCCCTGCCGGGCATTTCTCCCCGTATAGTGACGGGGAGAAAGAAGCTGTGGTGACGTACAATCACGCCTTGCCAGGCACGGTCCTGATCACCGTGCCCCAGGGGTCCTCGCGGATGATTTCGCTGGCCACATTGTCCGAACGCATCTCGACCCAGGCGAGACCGGACCGGCTCGGATCGCGGCGGCCGGCGCCGGCGCTCTGCCAGGCATTGGCGCCGATGTGGTGGTGGTAATGGCCTGACGACAGGAACACCGCCTGGCCGCCATATTTGGCCACGGTATCGAAGCCGAATTCCTGGTTCCACCAGGCCTCCGCCTCTTCCGGCCTGCCGACGCGCAAATGGACATGGCCGACAATGCTGTTTTCCGGCGCACCCTGCCAACCCGCATCGCCGGCGGGCACTTCGGCGACGACGGAAGGAATGTTCATCCGCTCGGTCGCCATGGCGATCTTGTCGCCGTTCCATTTCCAGTCCTGCGGGCGGCGGTCGGCATAGATCTCGATGCCGTTACCCTCGGGATCGGTCAAATAGAGCGCTTCGCTGACCAGATGGTCGGAAGCCCCCTCGATGGCGATCTTGTCTGAAATGGCATGGTTGATCCAGCGGCCGAGATCGGCACGGCTGGGCAGCAGGAAGGCCGTGTGGAAGAGGCCGGCGCCGCGCGGATCGTCCGGCTTGGCCGAAGTATCCGGTTCGAGAACCAGCAGCGGACGGTTGGCGGCGCCGAGCGTGATCGCGCCATCGGCGCGGCTCAGTTCCTGCAGGCCGACAACCCGGCGGTAATAGGCCGCGAGGCTCTCGGCATCACGCGCCTTCAGCCCGACCTTGGCAACGCTCACCGGCGTGGTGGCGGCAAATGGCAGTTCGCTCATCATTGTCTCCGTTGCGGCGACGTTTCGCGACGCTCCCAAAGCCAGGAGTCCCGTGGCGCCGATCATCGTACGTCGTGTCAGCGCCAAAATACCGGTCCTCCACGGCTGTTTCTTTCCTGACAGAGATCGTCGATCTTCATCGTTCACACAAGACGGCGAAAGGCGAACATGGTGTTCACCGTTACGAACGGGAGCTTGTCCATCAACGGTTGCATGAGGCAATCGAGCTCGCTATCTCAGCGCCATGAAGGTCAAAGACGCAGATATCCTGATCGTTCCCGGCTACACCAATTCCGGGCCTGAGCATTGGCAGACGCGCTGGCAATCGAAACTGTCGACGGCGCGGCGCGTCGAGCAGGCCGAATGGTCGAAGCCCGTGCGCGAGGACTGGACGGCGAGCGTCGCCAAGGCGGTCAACGAGGCCGAGAAGCCGGTTGTCATCGTTGCTCACTCACTGGGAGTGGCCGCGGCCGTACAGGCCATTCCGCGGTTCCGGAAGCCGGTCGCCGGCGCCTTCTTCGTGGCGCCGCCCGACGTCGCCAATCCCAAGATCAAGCCGAAGCATCTGATGACCTTCGGCCCCTATCCGCGCAAGCCGCTGCCGTTTCCATCGATCGTGATCGCCAGCCGCAACGACCCGTTCTGCCCTTTCGACGTCGCCGAAGACATTGCCGGAGCCTGGGGGTCGCTGTTCATCGATGCCGGCGAGACCGGCCATCTCAGCGAGGATTCAGGCTTCGGGCCGTGGCCCGAGGGGTCCATGACCTTCGCCAAGTTCCTGACCGACCTGAAGGCTTAGGGAGGTGGTCGCGCCGCGTCAGGCGTCGATCGAATCCTTGATGCCCTTGAGCAGGGTCTTTGCCCCCAGTGAAATCAGCGCATGCTCAGAGCCCGTGGCGAGCAGGCGGTAGCCCATCGACACGACACGGCCTGATATAGCCGGTTCGACGACATAGATGGCCGCATGCTTGCCGGCCTTGCGGGTGCGCTCAGCAACCGAGGCCACCGTCTCCATCATGCTTTCGAGCGTCGAATTGACTGTCGCGCCGTTCGACCAGGCGATCGAGAAATCGGACGGCCCGAGGAAGATGCCGTCGATGCCAGGCGTGTCGAGGATGCCGTCGAGCGCATCGAGCGCGGCGCGTGTCTCGACCATCGCAAAAGCCATGGTGCGTTGATTGGTGTCGCGCAGCCATTCGGCATGGTCGCCCTTGCCATGGCGGGGGAAGGCATAGGTCGGTCCCCACGAGCGCTCGCCGAGCGGCGGATATTTCATGGCGGCGGCGAACAGCTTTGCATCGGCCACCGAGTTGACCATCGGCGCGATGACCGCTTCGGCGCCGAAATCGAGAGCCCGGCTGGCCATGTCGAAACGGCCGACGGGAATGCGCACCAGCGCCGGCTTGTTTGCGGCGAGCACGGGCACGAGACCGCGCAGCACGCTGTCCTCATGATGGCCGCCGTGCTGCATATCGAGGGTGACCGCGTCAAAGCCCTGTTTGGCGAGGATCTCGACGGTCAGCGCGTCCGGCACGCCCGACCAGGCGGTGACCAGCGTTTCATCCGCGGCAAGACGGGACTTCAGGGACATCTAATCTCTTTCCTTGTTGACGTCGGCAGTTTCAGCCGGAAACCGCCGCAAAGGCAAAGAAAAACCGCCCGGCTTGGCCGGGCGGTCGATTGGTCCAGGAGGAGGCCGGATCAGGTGTTCTTGATCTGCTCGATCGCCTGCGCCATCAGTTCGTCCATGGTGCGGCGGATCTGGTGATCGGACTGTTCGACGCCGGCGGCATCGAAATCCCTACGGATCTTGCGGAACACGTCATGGTCGCCGGCTTCCTCGATGTCGGAAACAACGACTTCCTTGGCGTAGGCGTCGGCGTCGGCACCGGACTTTCCGAGCTTTTCGGCTGCCCACAGGCCAAGCGCCTTGTTGCGCCGCGCCGAGGCCTTGAACCGAAGCTCCTCGTCGAATGCGAATTTGCGCTCGAAGCCCTCTTCGCGGTCTTTCATGCTGCTCATGGCGTCCCTCCGGGTCAAATCCGATTCGTTGGCAGGTGAATATGTGTGTTGCCGAAGCACAAACCAAATGGTCGCGGGCCGGTCAATATGCTTCGTCATATGCTGCGCTGCGGCATTTCAGTCCCGAAAGCGGTTGATTGGAAGGATTTGCCGATTGAGCAAACGATGTGATTGGGATAGACCCGGCATTGAACGTCACCGTCGCCGCACTAATTCAGGCGGACGGACAGGAAGTGGTCGCTTACCGCCTGCCCGCAAATCCAGAGAAAAATTCAGATGAAAAATCGCCGCCGCATTTATGAAGGCAAGGCCAAGATCCTCTATGAGGGACCGGAACCCGGCACGCTGATCCAGTTCTTCAAGGACGACGCGACCGCGTTCAACAAGAAGAAGCACGAGGTCATCGACGGCAAGGGTGTGCTCAACAACCGTATTTCAGAGTACATATTCAATCATTTGAACCGCATGGGCATTCCGACCCACTTCATCCGCCGGCTCAACATGCGCGAGCAGCTGATCAAGGAAGTCGAGATCATTCCGCTCGAAGTGGTGGTGCGCAATGTCGCCGCCGGTTCGCTGTCCAAGCGCCTCGGCATCGAGGAAGGCACCGTCCTGCCGCGCTCGATCATCGAATTCTACTACAAGGCCGACGCGCTCGACGACCCGATGGTGTCGGAAGAGCACATCACGGCGTTCGGCTGGGCGAGCCCGCAGGAGATCGACGACGTCATGGCGCTGGCCATCCGCGTCAACGATTTCCTCTCCGGCCTGTTCATGGGCGTCGGCATCCAACTCGTCGACTTCAAGATCGAGTGCGGCCGCCTGTTCGAGGGCGACATGATGCGCATCGTCGTGGCGGACGAGATTTCGCCGGACTCCTGCCGCCTGTGGGACGTGGCGACGCAGGACAAGCTCGACAAGGACCGTTTCCGCCGTGACATGGGCGGCCTCGTCGAGGCGTACCAGGAAGTCGCCCGCCGCCTCGGCATCATGAACGAGAACGAGCCGCCGCGCCCTACTGGCCCGGTGCTTGTCGCCTCGACCGACGGCCTCAAAGGCAAGCCGCACTGATAGCGGCTTGCGCCCCAATATCCGGAACAGGAGCATGTCCAGCGTGATCAAGGCCCGCATTACCGTCACCCTCAAGAATGGCGTGCTCGACCCGCAAGGCAAGGCAATCGAACACGCGCTGTCGGGGCTGGGCTTCGATGGCGTCGGGCAGGTGCGGCAGGGCAAGGTGTTCGACGTCGAGCTTTCGGAAAGCGACAAGACCAAGGCCGAGGCCGATCTCAAGGCCATGTGCGACAAGCTGCTGGCAAACACGGTGATTGAGAATTATAGTGTAACGCTTACCTGAGGTTGTGTCGGAGGCACTATGTCGGAAGTCACGAATGAGTTGATGTTCGAGTTGCTGAAGCGCGTGCATCACGAAATTGGTGAGCTTCGTCAGGATGTTTCCGAAACGAAACGGGAATTGAATGTAATGCGGGGTCACATGGTGGCAACGCAAAGCGACATCCACAACATTTATGGCATTCTCGCCCGCCAGGATGATCGACTCGAACGCATAGAACGCCGTCTCGACCTGCGCGAGCTTGCCGAAGCACAAAGGCCTTACGAACCAAAATGAAAACAGCCGTCGTCCTTCTCCCCGGCCTCAATCGCGACCGCGACATGATCGCGGCGCTGACCAAGATTTCCGGACAGGCGCCGGCAACCGTCTGGCAGACCGACACAGAAATCCCCGATGTCGACCTGATCGCCATTCCCGGCGGCTTTTCCTTTGGCGACTATCTGCGTTGCGGCGCGATCGCGGCGCGCATGCCGGTGATGCGGGCAGTGGCCGAAAAGGCGGCCAAGGGCGTCATGGTCATCGGCGTCTGCAACGGCTTCCAGATCCTGGTCGAGGCAGGACTGCTGCCCGGCGCCTTGATGCGCAACACCTCGCTGAAATTCGTCTGCCGGCAGGTCAAGCTCGAGATCGCCAACGCCAACACCATGTTCACCCGCCGCTACCAGCCTGGCCAGATCATCCGCTCGCCGGTGGCGCATCATGACGGTAATTATTTCGCCGACCCCGACACGCTTGCCCGCCTCGAAGGCGAAGGCCAGGTGGTGTTCCGCTATGCCGAAGGCACCAACCCGAACGGCTCGATCAACGACATTGCCGGCATCATCAACGAACAGGGCAATGTGCTCGGCCTGATGCCGCATCCCGAGAACCTGATCGAAGCAGCCCATGGCGGCAGCGACGGCAGGGCGTTGTTCGAAGGTGCCCTGGGCATTGCCGCTTGAAGTTTGCAACCGCAACCTTAAGAATTGCGGCAGTTCAAAATCATAACGTGAGGGAGACACGGTCATGAAACTCTATTCGCGGCCGCTGTCGCCCTACTCGTCGATCGTGCGGGCACTGGCCTATGTCAAGGACGTGCCGCTCAAGATCATCGCGCCGCCGCCGGGTTTTCCGATCCCCGAGGAGTTTCGCGCCATCTCGCCGCTGAACCGGATTCCGGTTCTGATCACCGGCTCGGGCGAGACGATCGTCGAATCGGTGGTCATCGCCGAATATCTCGAGGAGCGGTTTCCCGAACCCGCGCTGCTGCCGCCCGACTCCAAGGACCGCGCGCTGGTGCGCATGTTTGCCCGCATCGTCGATCTCGATGTGCTGACACCGACGATGAAGCTTTTCGAGCTGCATTTCGTGCCGAAGCGCAACACTGCCGAGATCGACGCCCAATTCACCCGTCTCCACCATGGGCTGGCGGCCATCGAGGCACGCATGGCGCAAGGCCCCTTCGCACTCGGCAGCGACATCAGCTTCGCCGATGCCTGGCTGACGCCGACGCGGTTCATCTTCAACAATTTCCGCGCCATGACAGGTCGCCACGACCTCATCGAGGCCTATCCCAAATTCGATGCCTATCAGCAGATCGCCTCGCAGCATCCTGCCTTGTCGCGGGTATGGGGCGAGATGAACGACGGCCTGAAGATCTTTCTGTCCGAACTCGAAATGGGTGCCGCTTGATCAAGAACAGGACGATCGCCCTGATCGCCATGTCGGGCCTGGCCTTGGCATCGTGCCAGTCGAGCCCCAAGAGCACGCCCGTGCCGTCGGGCAAAAGTGCGGCGCTGCTGGCCATGGAACAGGTGGCGATCGCAGCCCACAAATGCTGGATCGCCAGCAAGGACCCGGCCTTCAAGCAATATCAGATGGCCAATGAGCTGAACTCGTTCAGCGGCACGCCGCGTTTCCTCTTGGTGCCGGCCAAGCATTATGGCGGCAAGCCGTTGCTGGTCGTGCAGGCGCAGGGCAATTCAAGCCGCGTCGACGTCTTCGGACCGCTGATGAACGACCCGCTCGGCGCGCGCATCAGCTCTGATATCGCGCGCTGGCAGGCGGGTAATCCGGCCTGCGCGGCCACGGCCTGAGCCAGCCATGGGTTGGCTCCTGCGGATCGCGGGATTGGTTGTCGGCCTGATCGCGCTTGTCCTGCAGTTCTCGATCACCATTCCGGCGTCGATGGAAGCGGGCCGCGGCCTGCTCGGCTCGATCGTCTTCTACTTCAGCTTCTTCACCATCCTGACCAATATCGCGGCCGTGCTGGTCTACACTTCGCTGCTGTCATCCAGCTTCTATGCCTGGTTGCCGGCCTTTGCCGGACCACGGATGCGCGCGGGAGTCGCGGTTTCGATCACCCTGGTCTTCATCGTCTATGCTACCGTGCTGGCGCGGCTCTGGCAGCCGCAGGGCCTGTTCCTGCTCTGCGACGTCCTGCTGCACTACGTGACGCCGGTGCTGTTCGTGCTGTGGTGGCTGATATCGGGCGCCGACGGCAAAACGCGATGGAGCGACATCTCCTGGTGGGTTGTCTATCCCATCGCCTATCTCGCCTATGCGCTGGCACGGGCGCCGCTGGCGGGCGAGGTGCCCTACCCCTTCCTCGATATCGCCAAGAACGGCGTCGGCAGCGTCACTGTCTCGGCGCTCGCCATCACCGCGCTGTTCCTGGTGATCTGCGTCGTCGCCGTTTTCGTCGATCACGGTATCGGCCGCCTCAGGAGCAAAAGCGCCCGATAGACCGGTGCTATTCCCAGAGCGGCTTGATGCCCTCGCGGTGGGCGTCGCAGCGCGAAATGCCGATGTCCTTGAGCTGATCGTCGGTCATCTCCAGCAATGCCAGCCGGCCGCGCCGGCGCTCGAGCAGATGGTCGATCCATTTCGCCAGCGACCTGACCAGTTGCACAAGCCGGCCGGCGAAGCCGCGCTGTCCGGACGGGCGAGCTGGCTGGCCGAGCAATTCGGTCGCCGAGTGACGGAATGTTCCTATTGTATCCATTGTCTTTCTGCCAAAATTATCCATTGCACCTTTTTTAGTGCCCTGGTGATATGTATTGACTCCCGAAACGGTGCAATATAGAAAATTGTCACCATGACAAATTGGATTCCCGATCTCACCGGTTCAGGACCGCTGTATCAGCGCCTCGCGGATGCCATCGAGGCGGATATCGACCGGGGGGTGATCCGCGCCGGGGCAAAGCTGCCGCCGCAGCGCGACCTCGCCTACGACATTGGCGCCACCGTCGGCACGGTCGGGCGCGCCTATCAATTGCTGCGCGAGCGTGGTCTGGTCAGCGGCGAAGTGGGACGCGGGACCTATGTGCTCGGCGAAAACAAAGGCGTTACAAAGCCGGAAGCTCCCGACGTCAGCGTGGAAGGCACGCGTTATGTCGATGTTCCGAAGGACAAGCTGCGTTTCGACAGCACGGCCGCCCCCGATATCGGCCAGGGCGCCATTGTCGCCGATGTGCTGTCGCGCGCCGCACAGGATCATCCGCATGAGATTTCGAGCTATACGCGCGACTTTCCTGATCGCTGGTACGAAGCCGGCGCCCGATGGCTGTCACGCAACTCTTTCCGGCCGACGGCAGATACAATCGTCCCCACTCTCGGCACCCACGCCGCGGTGATGGCCGCGATCGCGGCCCTGACGACGCCCGGCGACTATGTCGCCTTCGAGCACCTCACCTACTCGCAGATTTCCCGCAGCGCCGGCTTGATCGGCCGGCGCACCGCGCTGGTGGCGTCGGATGATGAAGGCCTTGATCCGGCGGATTTCGAGCGGGTCTGCGCGCAAAAGCACCCCAAGATGATCTTCCTGATACCGACGGCGCAGAATCCGACCTTGGTGACCTTGTCGCCGGCGCGCCGCGAGGCGATCGCGCGTGTTGCCCGTGAATACAACGTCATCCTGATCGAGGATGACCTCTACGGCCATCTGACCGACGACCCGACACCGCTGCTTGCCGAATTCGCGCCCGAACGCACCATCATTGCCGGCGGCCTGTCGAAATCGGTCGCCGCCGGTCTGCGTGGCGGCTGGCTCTCCTGCCCGCCCGCCTATCGCCACCGCATTCGGGTCGCCCACAAGATGATGACGGGCGGCATGCCCTTCCTGTTGGCGGAGGTGAATTCTCGGCTGGTGCTTTCCGGCCAGGCCAGCGAAATCCGCAGGCGCAGCATCGCCGAGATCAGCGCCCGCATGTCCATTGTGCGCGAAAGTCTGGCGGGCTTCTCCTTCAAATCGCACGACAAAGTGCCGTTCGTCTGGCTCACCCTGCCCGATCCCTGGCTGTCCGGCACGTTCAAGAATGCCTGCCTTGAGCACGGCGTGCTGATCGACGATGAGGATGAGTTCAAGGCGGGGCGTTCGGAGCGGGTTTTCCACGGCGTGCGCTTCGGCGTCTCGCAACCGAGGCGGCGCGAGGATATCGCTGGCGGCGTCGCGGTGATCAGGCGGTTGCTGGACGAGGGCCGCGCGGGCTACGACAGTTTTTCCTGAACCCTTCGCGGCCCCCCGCCCCGATTGCCTTCGAGACGCCGCCCTACGGGACGCGTCGGAGCCGGACTCGGGATCACCCTTCGGCCTTGAAGTTCTTGGCTTCCTTCCGCGCCTTGTCCTTGCCGTGCTTCTCAGCCAATTCCTTGGCCTGCCGGGGCGAAACGTCGGTGGTTTCCGCGATATGGAGAGCCTCCTTGTCCGAGAGGCGATTGTCGTTCTTGCCTTGCTTGGTAGCCATCATGCTGTCTCCTGAGTGATAGGACCCTAACGGCTGGGACATCATGGCGTTCCCCATTTGGCTGTGCGGGGTTGCAATAGATGGCCGGCGCCTTTCGTTGCCCGCGGAAGCGGCTGGCGCGGTCCATCGCGATCATCGCCCTGTTGCTTTCTGCCTTTTTCCTCCGCCAACGGGTGTATCGGCCGCAAAGCTTGCGATAAGAGGAGACTCAAAATCCCTGTTCCATGGACATAAATCACCGCCCATGACCATTTCCAATTCCGTGCCGATCACATCGGAACTCATCGCCGCGCATGGGCTGAAGCCCGATGAATATCAGCGCATACTCGACCTGGTCGGTCGCGAACCGAGCTTCACCGAACTCGGCATCTTCTCGGCGATGTGGAACGAGCATTGTTCGTACAAGTCCTCGAAGAAGTGGCTGCGCACGCTGCCGACCACTGGTCCTCAGGTTATCCAGGGACCGGGCGAGAATGCCGGCGTGGTCGATATCGGTGACGGCGACTGCGTCGTCTTCAAGATGGAAAGCCACAACCACCCCTCCTTCATCGAACCCTACCAGGGAGCCGCGACCGGCGTCGGCGGCATCTTGCGCGACGTCTTCACAATGGGCGCGCGGCCGATCGCGGCGATGAACGCGCTGCGCTTCGGCGCGCCGGACCACCCCAAGACAAGGCACCTCGTCTCGGGCGTCGTTTCCGGCGTCGGCGGCTACGGCAATGCGTTCGGCGTGCCGACGGTCGGCGGCGAGGTCAATTTCGACGCCCGCTATAATGGCAACATCCTGGTCAACGCCTTCGCCGCCGGCCTTGCCAAGACCGATGCGATCTTCCTGTCGGAAGCCAAAGGCGTCGGCCTACCGGTCGTCTATCTCGGCGCCAAGACCGGCCGCGACGGCGTCGGCGGCGCCACCATGGCCTCGGCCGAATTCGACGACAAGATCGACGAGAAGCGCCCGACCGTGCAGGTCGGCGACCCCTTCACCGAAAAATGCCTGCTGGAAGCCTGCCTCGAATTGATGGCCTCGGGCGCCGTCATCGCCATCCAGGATATGGGCGCGGCCGGCCTCACCTGTTCGGCGGTCGAGATGGGCGCAAAGGGCGACCTCGGCATCGAACTCGACCTCGACAAGGTGCCGGTGCGCGAAGAGCGCATGAGCGCCTATGAGATGATGCTGTCGGAAAGCCAGGAGCGCATGCTGATGGTGCTGCGCCCCGAAAAGGAAAGGGAAGCCGAGGCGATCTTCCACAAATGGGGCCTCGACTTCGCCATCGTCGGCAAGACCACCGACGATCTGCGCTTCCGGGTGCTGCATCAGGGCGACCAGGTCGCCGACCTGCCGATCAAGGATCTCGGCGACAAGGCGCCCGAATATGATCGCCCCTGGATCGAACCCAAGAAGCCGGCATCGCTTGCCGTCAACGACATCCCGCGAGCCGACCTTGCCGATGCGCTGCTGAAGCTGCTTGGCGGGCCGGACCTGTCTTCGCGCCGCTGGGTGTGGGAACAGTACGACACGCTGATCCAGGGCAATTCACTGCAGCTCCCGGGCGGGGATGCCGGCGTAGTGCGGGTCGAGGGCCATCCGACCAAGGCGTTGGCCTTCTCCTCCGACGTGACGCCGCGCTATTGCGAGGCAGACCCCTATGAGGGCGGCAAGCAGGCGGTGGCCGAATGCTGGCGCAACCTGACCGCGACCGGTGCGCTGCCGCTGGCGGCCACCGACAATCTCAATTTCGGCAATCCCGAACGGCCCGAGATCATGGGTCAGCTGGTCGGCGCGGTGAAAGGCATCGGTGACGCCTGCCGGGCGCTCGGTTTCCCGATCGTGTCGGGCAATGTCTCCCTCTACAACGAGACCAACGGCCAGGGCATCCTGCCGACACCGACCATCGGCGGCGTCGGCCTGATATCGGACTGGTCGAAGATGGCGCGGATCGGTTTCGCGGCCGAAGGCCAGATGATCCTGCTGATCGGCGCTCCGGCTTCCTGGGGCACGCATCTCGGCCAATCCGTCTATCTCAGGGATATCCACGGCCGCAGCGATGGCCCGCCGCCACCGGTCGACCTCGATCACGAGAAGCGCGTCGGCGACCATGTGCGCTCGCTGATCGCGTCCGGCATCGTCACGGCGGCGCATGACGTTTCAGACGGCGGCATCGCGGTGGCGCTGGCCGAAATGGCGATGGCGTCAGGCATCGGCGCGACCATTCCCGGGCTTGTCGGCACCGATCCGATCCCGGTCTGGTTCGGCGAGGACCAGGGCCGCTATCTCCTGACGCTGTCGATCGATCCACATGGCGAGGAATGGGACGCGATCCGCAAGCAGCAGGGCGAACTTGGCGTCTTCGCGCCGTGGATCGGCTCGACCGGCGGCGACACGCTGAAGCTCGGCGATGCCACGGCTATCCCGGTCAGCGACCTGACCGCCGCCCATGAAGGCTGGTTCCCCCGCTTCATGGACCAGTCCAGTTGACCAGGGCATGATCCCGAAAAGTGGAACCGGTTTTCGGAAAAGATCATGCCCAACAACAAGGCACTGACCGCTCGGGCCCTGCTTGCAGTCGTTTTCTGGCCGTCGCTGTTCTTCTTCTGGTGCCTCGGGCCGTTCGTCTTCTTCCTGCTGTCGACGACCTCCAGCGAGGTTTGTCCGCTGTTGGAAAGGCGTGAGCAGTTCCTGACTTCGGCAAATGGCACGCTGCCGATGCTTGTTCTGCAGAACCTGATCTATGCGATTCCGATCGGCTGCCTGGTGCTCTGGAGCTGGCTCCTGCCGGATCCGACGCGGGCAAGGCACATCGTTACCTGCATCAAGCTTTTCGTCGTCTCGGCGGTCTTGGGAGCTTTGTGGGAGTACGGGTCTTCGCTGGTCTGCGATGGCTACGGCCAACCCTTCTTCTCGCCTGCGTGGCGGATGACCAGTTATCTGCCGATCGCTGACATAGTGGTCAACCTTCCCCTCTACGTGCTGGTCTTCAGCCTCGGCCGCGCCTTTTCGACGCGTGAGGACGAGCCGGCGCAGGAGCCCAGCGAAACCATCTCCTGAACACCTACCGACCGGACACTGGACGGAACCGCTTCAATAAGGATTGGAAAGGCTTTAGGCTCGCGCGACTCTCATCGCACGGGCCGCCACGCCGCCGCCCTCCCGAAAACAGGAATTTCTGCAATGGCAATGGACGCCCGCGATATCGAAAAACTGATCAAGGACGGCATCCCCGACGCGAGAGTGACCATCCGCGACCTCGCCGGCGATGGCGACCACTACGCGGCCGAAGTCGTGGCCGAGAGCTTTCGGGGGAAAAGCCGCGTCCAGCAGCACCAGATGGTCTATGACGCGCTAAAGGGCAATATGGGCGGAGTGCTGCACGCGCTGGCCCTGCAGACCAGCGTTCCCGACTGAGGCATTTCCAGCCGACACGCTTGGCCCAAAACAGCCCATTCTTTGCGCCATTCGAGTGATGGCATGGCTAAAGTCTTGTTTCGGGCACCCTATGGGTTTATTTGAAAGACATGCTTCGAGCCTGACTCCCACGGGCGTGAAAGGATATTCCATGAGCGGTATCAACGACTACATCGACAATGAAGTGAAGGGCAACGACGTCGTCCTCTTCATGAAGGGCACGCCCGGCTTTCCGCAATGCGGGTTTTCCGGCCAGGTCGTCCAGATTCTCGACTATATCGGCGCCGACTACAAAGGCGTGAATGTGCTGGACTCCGCCGAATTGCGCCAGGGCATCAAGGACTATTCCAACTGGCCGACGATCCCGCAGCTCTATGTCAAGGGCGAATTCGTCGGCGGCTGCGACATCATCCGCGAGATGTTCCAGGCCGGCGAGTTGCAGACGTTCCTGGTCGAAAAGGGCGTGAGCGTCAAAGGCGCCGCCTGATTTCAAGTTAAGGCATGTCGTCGACATGCCTGGGCACCGGGGCTCAGCCACCTCGGCAATATTTATGTCCCGGATCCCGGGATCAGCACGAGCCAATGCGCCGGCCCGCCGGCGCGTTTTCGTTTGAGAGATCGGACTTGCCGTGGACCAGCAGAAATCAGCGCCGCAAGGGGCAAGCACCTTGCCCTGGGCAAGCCAGTTGCCCATTCCGCGCTGGGAGTTCATCGCGCTCTGCGCGGCGCTGATGGCGCTCAATTCGCTGGCCATCGACATCATGCTGCCGGCGCTGCAACAAATCGGCGCCACGCTTGGCGTCGAGAATGAAAACCACCGGCAATATGTGGTCACCGCCTACATACTGGGTTTCGGCGGCGGGCAACTGTTCTTCGGGCCGATCTCGGACCGCTACGGACGGCGCGCGCCACTCGTGGCCGGCCTGATCATCTACGTGGCGGCGGCCGCCGCGGCCGCGATCGCGCCGAGTTTCGAGACACTTCTGATATGCCGCGCCGTGCAAGGCATTGGCGCGGCCGCCACGCGCGTGATCGCGGTCTCGATCGTGCGCGATACATTCGACGGCCGGCGCATGGCCGAAGTCATGTCGCTGATCTTCATGGTGTTCATGGCCATTCCGGTCGTGGCACCAGGCATCGGCCAGTTCATCATGCTGTTCGCGACCTGGCACTGGATCTTCGTCACCATGGCCGTCGGCGCCCTGGTCGTGTCGGCATGGTCGCTGCTGCGCCTGCCAGAGACGCTGCATCCCGAATATCGGCGGCCGCTGACGGTGTCCTCCATTGTCGGCGGCTTCCGCATCGTGCTCACCAACCGCATCGCGCTCTGCTATGCCTTCGCCAGCACTTTCATCTTCGGCGCCATGTTCGGGTTCATCGCCTCGGCCCAGCAGATCTACGTCAACATCTTCAATGTCGGCGAGATGTTTCCCGTCATCTTCGCCGGTGTCGCCGGCGTGCTCGCTTTCTCCAACTATCTGAACTCGCGCCTTGTCGGCCGCATCGGCATGCGCCGCCTGTCGCAGGGCGCGCTGCTGCTGTTTCTGGTGATCAGCCTGGCCTGGCTGGTGATTTCCCTGGAAATGAAGATGCCGCTCTGGCTGTTCATCACCTTCTTTGCCAGCGCCATGCTGCCGTTCGGCTGCCTTGGCGCCAATTTCAACGCCTTGGCCATGGAGCCGCTTGGCCAACTGGCCGGAACGGCGTCATCCATCCTGGGTTTCATGCAGACGTTTCTCGGTGGCATTCTCGGCACGCTGATCGGCCAGGCCTTCAACGGCACGGTGACGCCGCTGGCCGCCGGTTTCTGCAGTGTCTCGGTCGCGGCACTGCTGATGATCCTGATTGCCGAGCGCGGCAAGATGTTCCAGCCGCAGAACGCTCCTGTTTCAGGGCACGTCACCAACCTGCACTGATCTGCTGCCGGCCGGGGCCTACCGGTACAACCTATTCCGCCCAGAGCTCGCGGCGCAGGTCCTGCCAGCTGTCCCAGTCGGGCGCCACAAGCAGGCCGCCATCGACATGCGAGGGCAGATAGGCGCTGCCGTCGATGCGCGCGGCATGACCGCCGGCTTCCTGATGGATCAGCACGCCTGGCAGATGATCCCAGGGCATCAGCTTGTTGTAGACGACAAAATGCGCATGTCCGCTCGCCAGCAAGCGATATTCGTGGGCGGCGCAGCGATAGGCGAATTGCGACAGCGCCTTGGTCTGGTTGCGCGCGAGGCGTGAGCGCTCCGGCTCCTCGAGATATTGCCAGGAGACCGCGCCGGTCATTTGCGAGATCGGCACGGGTGCAGCCACATGGACTTTCTCCAGGCTGCCGTGAGCATGCCTGATATGGCTGCCGGCGCCCTTGGCGGCGATCAGCGAATCCTTGCCCACCGGATCATGGATGATGCCCGCGACCGTCTCGCCCCTGACCACGACCGCCAGCATGACGCCGAACAGCGGCACGCCGGATGCGAAATTGAAGGTGCCGTCCACCGGGTCCACGGTGAACGCCAGTTCGGCATCGCCCAAGCCATCGAGCAGCGCCGGATTGTCGGAGCAAGCCTCCTCGCCCACCACCATGGCCGAGGGATAGCGCTCGCGCAGCCTGGCGGTGATCAGCCGCTCGGCGTTGACATCGGCCTCCGTCACGAGGTCGGCGGCGGAAGTCTTCCGCCTGACGTCGCCGTCGCTCAATCGGCGAAAGCGCGGCATGATTTCAGCCTGGGCTGCCTCGGCCAAAATCCCGGCCAGCCAGTCGATCGCGGTATCGTCAAATGTCATTGGAAATGCCTTGCCTGATCGCGAGGGTTTCATTGAGGGCGGCGAAATCGAACAGCTTTCGGTCGAGCAAATGCGACGGCCTGGTGTTGGACAGGGCACGAAGCATCGTGTCCTTGCGGCCGGGCATGCGCTTTTCCAGCTCATCGAGCATCGCCTTCATGGCGTTGCGTTGCAGGCCTTCCTGGCTGCCGCAGAGGTCGCAGGGGATGATCGGGAACCGCATCGCGGTGGCGAACTTCTCCAGATCGACCTCGGCGCAGTAGCTCAGCGGCCGCAACACCATGACGTCGCCTTCGTCGTTGAGCAGTTTTGGCGGCATGGCGGCGAGGCGGCCGCCATGGAAAAGGTTCATGAAGAAGGTTTCGAGTATGTCCTCGCGGTGGTGGCCTAGCACCAGGGCCGAACAGCCCTCCTCGCGCGCGATCCGGTAGAGATGGCCGCGCCGCAGCCGAGAGCAGAGCGAGCAATAGGTGCTGCCTTGCGGCAACTTGTCGGTGACCACCGAATAGGTGTCCTGGTACTCGATGCGGTGCGCGATGCCGTTCGCATCGAGATAGTCGGGCAGGATATTTTTTGGAAAATTCGGCTGACCCTGGTCGAGATTGCAGGCCAGCAAGTCGACAGGCAGCAGCCCGCGCCATTTCATGTCCAGCAGCAAGGCGAGCAGGCCGTAAGAGTCCTTGCCACCCGACAGCGCGACCAGCCAGCGCTCGCCGGGCTTCGCCATCGCGAAGTCCTCGATCGCCTGGCGGGTCAACCGCAGCAGCCGCTTGCGCAGTTTGTTGAACTCGACCGAGGACGGGACATCGGCGAAAAGCGGGTGGGAGCCGCCCTCGGCGGCCGGTTCAAGCGTTTCGATGTCTGGCAGCATGTTCATGGCGCGGCGGCCCCTGAATGTGACGTCCGCCCGGATTAGCGCATCGGCCGGAAAATCGATACGGCAAAGCGGATGCCGGAAAACAAAAAGGCCGCCCCGAAGGCGGCCTTTCCGATATCGCAGAAAAGCGTTCGCTTAGCGCGAATAGAATTCGACGACCAGGTTAGGCTCCATCTGCACGGCGAACGGGACGTCCGCCAGGCCGGGGATGCGCGAGAAGGTCGCGACCATCTTGTTGTGATCGGCTTCGATGTAGTCCGGCACGTCGCGCTCGGCGAGGCCGACCGATTCCAGGACGATGACCAGCTGCTTCGACTTTTCGCGCACTTCGACGACATCGCCCGGCTTGCAGCGGTACGAGCCGATGTTGACGCGCTTGCCGTTGACGTTGACGTGGCCGTGGTTGACGAACTGACGGGCGGCGAAGATGGTCGGCACGAACTTGGCGCGGTAGACGACCGCGTCCAGACGCGACTCGAGCAGACCGATCAGGTTCTCCGAGGTGTCGCCCTTGCGGCGGTCGGCCTCTTCATAGACCTTGCGGAACTGCTTTTCCGAAACGTCGCCATAGTGACCCTTGAGCTTCTGCTTGGCGCGCAACTGCAGGCCAAAGTCGGAAAGCTTGCCCTTGCGGCGCTGGCCGTGCTGGCCGGGGCCGTATTCACGCTTGTTGACTGGGGACTTCGGGCGGCCCCAGATGTTTTCGCCGAGACGGCGGTCGATCTTGTATTTCGCGGATTCGCGCTTGCTCATCGCATTCCCTTTTCAAAAACAACACACCCGGCACCTCATGGTCCGGGTGAAGGAAACGCGCCCTCCTCTGGCCTCCGTTTTCGAGACCTGACAGGGTTTTCCCACGCAACGCGGCGGAAAACCCACGGGACACGTCAGTTCAAACAAGATCGGAAAGACCAGGCCGACCAAATCTTGCGTATACAAAAGAAACACCGGACATCGCTGCCCGGCATTGGCGGGGTGGTTAAACCCAGATTTAACCGCTGTCAAGCTTGCGAGTGGCGCCGCGCAACGCAACCGTATAGCGTCCGGGGCGTTATGCGATGCCGGATGTGGCGGGAGGTTAGCGCCAGCGGCACCAGGAAGGGACTGGACCTTAGAGGAGCCAAACTACATGAAGAAGTTTTTCCTTACCCTGGCAGGCGCCGCAGTGCTTGCAGGATCGATGGCGGTGGCCCCGGAGCCGGCCATGGCGCGCCATTGGCACGGCCACAAGCAGGTCTGCCGCATCATCGTGAAGAAGCGAGTGGTGTGGCGGCATGGCCATCGCAGGGTGATTGTCGAGAGAGTACGGCGCTGCCGCTGGTAAGGCTGTTCGAAGCCACAATCCCCGGGCCAGCGAACGTCGCTGGCCCATTTTCATTCCAGGGTTTGTAAGCGATAGCCCTGGTTCGATGCGTTCGGCGCTAGGATTTTTTCTCCGGCAATCCCTTCCGCTTGGTCTCGGCGAATTCCTCGAGCTGCTTTTCATTCATCGATTCATACATGCCCTTGGACGCGCCTTTGAGTTCGCTTTTCTTGGTCTCGCCGCGTTTGGCGGAGAGTGCGGCGCCGGCGGCTTTCTGCTGGGCTTTCGAGGTGGCTGGCATGACGGGTTCTCCTTCGCTGTCAGGAGAAACGCAGCGCCTGCGCGGCAGTTCCAGCGCCGACGGCCTTCCCGTGTCCGGGGCCCCAGTGTAGGACGGTTGAATGAAATCCCTGACCGATCCCTCACAGGCTCTCTCGACCGGCCTGGCGAAAATCCGCACCGAATTCCACGTGCCGGATGGGTTTCCGGCCGAGGTGATGGCCGCGGCGGAGGCGGCAGCCAAACGCGTACCCAACCAGCACGCCGATCGAACCGATATGCCCTTCGTCACGCTCGATCCGGCTGCCTCCACCGATCTCGATCAAGCGTTTTCGATCGAGGCGAGCGGCAGTGATCTTCTGCTGCACTATGCCATTGCCGACGTCGGCTGGTTCGTCGAGGACGGCGACCCGATAGACCGCGAAGCCTGGACGCGGGGCGAGACGTTCTACTTGCCGGACGGCAAGGCCGGGCTCTACCCGCCGGTGATTTCCGAGGGTGCAGCTAGCCTGTTGCCTGACGGACCGCGTCCAGCTGTCATCTTCACGGTCCGGGTTGCGCAGGATGGTGCGGTGAAGCTGGACGGCGCGGAGCGGGCAATCATTCAAAGCCGCGCGAAGCTCGCCTATGACAGCGTGAAAGCCTCGGACGTTCCGGCCGGCTTCGCCGAAATGGCGCGGCGCATGGCCGCAAACGAAGAACGCCGAGGCGCTTCCCGCGTCGACCCGCCCGAGCAGGAGGTGGAAAGGCTTGCCGATGGCACATACCGGCTTTCATTCAGGCCGCTGCTGCAATCCGAGCAGGATAACGCCGCACTCTCGCTGGCCGCCAACATGGCGATTGCCGATGCCATGTTGGCGCACCAGACCGGTTTGTTTCGGGTGATGTCGGGGCCGGACGGTTTCAAGGTTCAAAGACTGCGCAACGCGGCACAGGCTCTCGGACTGTCCTGGCCGACTTCCACCAGCTTGCAAGACTACCAGCGAACCCTTGATCCGACCGATTCGCGACAAGCGACGCTGATGTTGGAAATCCGCCATGCAAGCCCCGGCGCGTCCTATCAACCCTATCAGGACGGCATAGTCCCCTGGCATGAGGCGATGGCGGCGACCTATGCCCATTCAACCGCGCCACTCAGGCGACTGGCCGATCGCTACGTCGTGCGCTGCGCGCTGGCTATCGCCAACGGCCAGCCCATGCCCCGGCCTGTCACCGACGCCTTCGCCAGGTTGCCGAAGGCGATGGGACGTGCCGATAGCCGGGCTTCGCAGATCAACCATGCCGCCATCGACCTTGCCGAAGCGGTGATGCTCAGAGGCCGTGAGGGTGATACGTTCAAGGCAGTCGTCACCGACATCGTCGACCATGGCGTGCGCGTTCAGCTTGCCGACATGCCTGTCGTTGCCACCGTAAAGGCCTCGGGGCTCCGACAGGGCGAGGGTCTGATGCTAAAGCTGGTCCTGGCCGATCCGGGCCGACGCAGCATCGTCTTCGAGCCTGCTTGAGTGGCGGGCGGTTTTGCCACCGTCCAAGTGTACGGTCAGCCCGAACCCCTGCATCAGCCGGCTGACGGCGAAATCCGCCTTGCCCGAAGTGAAAACGGCGATATCGGGTTCGCCTTGCGGCAACGCGCCATCGATGGGTGGCAGCAGCGAAAGCGCTCGCCGTGCGATCGCCTCGGCCGGATCGATCCAGTCGACCGGCCAGGGCGCGGTTTTGCGCATGCGATTGACCAGGAAGGGATAATGCGTGCAAGCCAGCACGACGATGTCGGTACGCATGCCATCGCGCTCGATGAAGCATGGCGCGATCTCGGCGCGCACGGCCTCCTCGTCGACGAAGCCCTCGCGCATATAGGCTTCGGAAAGGCCTGCCAGCCTGTCGCTGCCGACCAGGCGGACATGGCATTTCCGCGCCCATTTGCTGATCAGGTCGCGCGTATACTGGCGCTTCACCGTGCCCGGCGTCGCCAGCACCGAAACCAGGCCGGAGCGGGTGCGCTCGGCGGCCGGCTTGACCGCTGGTACGGTGCCGACGAACGGATGGCCGGGAAATCTGTCGCGCAACGCGTCGATCACCAGCGTCGAGGCGGTGTTGCAGGCGATGACTGAAATGACCGGGCTGAACCTGTCAAGCAGCCTGGCGAACAGTTCGAGTATGTGGGTCCGCAGCGCCGGCTCTTCCCAGGCGCCAAAGGGAAATGCGGCATCGTCGGCGACATAGATGAAGCGACGGTCGGGCATCAGGACGCGCGCCTCGCGCAACACGGTGAGCCCGCCGACGCCGGAATCGAACATCAGGATCGGCTGCTCAGTCATTGTCGGTTCCCTTGCCGCCCACCGGCGGCGGTTCCGTGTCGTCGCCGTTTGCGTCCGGTATCTGGCCAGCCGCCTCCGCCTTGCGGGCGCGCGCGGCGGCCGCGGGCAAACGCCTCGGATCATCTCCCGGGGACCCATCACCGCGCGGCATCGCCGGCGAAAACCGGTCGAGCGACGAGATGATGCCGCGCAACACCTTCAGCTCCGGTTCGGCAAAGCCGGCACGCGTCAGCACCGCGCGCAGATTGTCGACCATTTTCGGCTTCTTCGGCGCTGGACGGAAATAGCCGCGCGCTTCCAATGCGCCTTCCAGATAGGCGAACAGGCCGTGCAATTCTTCCTTGCTGGCCGGCTTCATGTCCGGGCCGGTAAAATTCGTCCTGGTCTCGTCCTCCAGGCCCGACTTCATCCACTCATAGGACATCAGCAAGGCCGCCTGGGCGATGTTGAGCGACGAGAAATCCGGATCGACCGGAAAAGTGACGATCTCGTCGGCAAGGCCAACCTCGTCATTGTAGAGACCGAAGCGCTCACGGCCGAACAGGATGCCGGTGCGTTGTCCTATTCCATGACGGGCGCGCAGCATCCTGCCCGCCTCCACCGGGCCGCGCACGGATTTGAAGCCGTCGCGCTGCCTGGCGGTGGTGGCGAAAACGAAATTCAAATCGGCAAGCGCCGAGGCCAGATCGTCGAACACCTTCACCGCGTCGATGACATGGTCGGCGCGGCTGGCCGCGGCGCGCGCTTTCTCGCTCGGCCAGCCGTCACGCGGATTGACCAGGCGCAGTTCGGCCAGTCCGAAATTGGCCATGGCACGGGCGACCATGCCGATATTCTCGCCGAGCTGCGGCTCGACGAGGATGATCGCCGGGCCGGCGGCTGAGAGGATGGTGGTATCTTCGGTGGCTGGCATGATTGTCAATGAACTGCTGTTTGCGGCATTTCAGCGTCCCCTGCCATATTCGGCCGCGAAAATGAAGCATTCGCAAATGACGCGGCCATGGCCTCACATTCGTGACCGATCGCCGTTTGCGTGGCCAAAAGCGCTTTGATATACGGGCGGCATCCCCCGGCCGAACGCCACACGGGCAAGGCCGTCCCAATCCCAGCAACGAGGCATTCTTTCCATGGCGAAGATCAAGGTGGCGAACCCGGTCGTCGAACTCGACGGCGACGAGATGACCCGCATCATCTGGCAGTTCATCAAGGACAAGCTGATCCACCCTTATCTCGACCTCAAGCTCGAATATTACGACCTCGGCATCGAGCATCGTGACGCCACCAACGACCAGGTGACGATCGATTCGGCCAACGCCATCAAGAAATACGGCGTCGGCGTGAAATGCGCGACGATCACCCCCGACGAGCAGCGCGTCGAGGAATTCAAGCTGAAGAAGATGTGGAAGTCGCCCAACGGCACCATCCGCAACATTTTGGGCGGCACCATCTTCCGCGAGCCGATCATCATGAAGAACGTGCCGCGCCTGGTGCCCGGCTGGACCAAGCCGATCATCGTCGGCCGTCACGCCTTCGGCGACCAGTACCGCGCCACCGATTTCCGCTTCCCCGGCAAGGGCAAGCTGACGATCAAGTTCGTCGGCGAGGACGGCCAGGTGATCGAGCACGACGTGTTCGACGCGCCCGGCTCAGGCGTCGCCATGGCCATGTACAATCTCGACGAGTCGATCCGCGAGTTCGCCCGCGCGTCGCTGAACTACGGCCTGCTGCGCAACTATCCCGTCTACCTGTCGACCAAGAACACCATCCTCAAGGCCTATGACGGCCGCTTCAAGGATATCTTTCAGGAGGTCTACGAGGCTGAATTCGAGGCCGAGTTCAAGTCGAAGAAGCTGTGGTACGAACACCGCCTGATCGACGACATGGTGGCGTCGAGCCTGAAATGGTCGGGCGGCTATGTCTGGGCCTGCAAGAACTATGACGGCGACGTCCAGTCCGACACGGTGGCGCAAGGCTTTGGCTCGCTCGGCCTGATGACCTCGGTGCTGATGACGCCGGACGGCAAGACGGTGGAAGCCGAAGCCGCGCACGGCACGGTCACCCGCCACTATCGCCAGCACCAGAAGGGCGAAGAAACCTCGACCAATTCGATCGCCTCGATCTTCGCCTGGACGCGCGGCCTCGCCCACCGCGCCAAGCTCGACGACAATGCCGAACTGAGGCGCTTCGCCGAGACGCTGGAAAAAGTCTGCATCCAGACCGTCGAGAGCGGCTTCATGACCAAGGACCTGTCGCTGTTGATCGGCCCTGACCAGCCTTGGCTGTCGACCACCGGCTTCCTCGACAAGATCGACGAGAATCTGCAGAAAGCGATGGCGTAAGCAGCCGAAACCCGGGAGGGGATCGCCGTGGCCAAGCCCATCCTTTACGGGGCGGACTACAGCGTCTATGTGCGCATCGTCCGCCTCGTGCTGGCGGAAAAGGGCATCGACTACGAACTTGTGCCGGTCGATGTCTTTGCCGCCGAGGGCATTCCCGGCTGGTATGTCGAGTATCACCCGTTCGGCCGCATCCCGGCCTTCGAGCATGATGGGTTTCGCCTGTTCGAGACCAGCGCGATTGCCCGCTATGTCGACGAGGCTTTTGACGGCCCGCCGTTGCAGCCCGAGAAGCCACGCAGTCGCGCAACGATGAACCAGATCGTCGGCATGCTCGACGCCTATGCCTATCGGGCCATGGTCTGGGATGTCGCCGTCGAGCGGCTGGAGAAGGCGACGCCCGATGATGCGCTGATTGCCAACGGACTTCGGCAAGCGGCCACAGTGCTGCGGGTGTTGACGTCATTGAAGGCTCCAGGGCCGTGGCTGATGGGAGACCGGCTGACGCTGGCCGACCTGCATGCAGTGACCATCATCGCCTATTTACTCAAGGTCGCCGAGGGGCAAAACCTGCTCGCCGAATTCCCAGATATCCAGACTTGGTGGAACCACATCGCAAAGCGGCCGGGCTTTGCCGACCGGCTGACATAGGCGTGGGCGGCCATGGCTGACCTTACTCACCAGGACGCACTCACAGTGGCCAGAATAGTCAGGGTCAATCATGCCGGTGAGTTCGGCGCGATCCGGATCTATTCAGCGCAGATTCTTGTCGCTGAGTACTTCTGGCCGGATTGCGTGCCGTCTTTGTCGGAGATGCTTGGGCACGAGCGCACTCATTGCGCGGCCTTCCGTGCAGCAATGCCATCGCGACGTTCGCGGCCGTGCCGGGTGATGCAGTTCTGGAGCTGGGGCGGCTGGCTGCTGGGTTTCGTAACCGCCGTGCTCGGTCCGCAAGGCATCTGGGCCTGCACCGCAGCGGTCGAAGCGGCGGTGCATCGCCATCTCGACGATCAGCTGTTTTTCCTCGCCGGTCGCGATCGTGAGTTGCACGGCATCATCCTGGAAATCCGCGAGGAAGAGCTTGCGCATCTTCATCACGCCGAAGCGCAGCTGAAATCGCCCGGCCCATTGCTGAAGCTTCTACGGGCGATGATCTCAATCGCCACCGACATCCTGATCTGGCTGTCCACCTGGGGCGACTCCACCAGAATGACGCGCGCGCTAAAGGCTGCAAGGCGCTCTTGACGCGCATGCGCCATGTCTGGCCGCCGCCTGCATGACCTCGTCCGGCAGCCAGTCCTTCAGGGATGAGGACTGCCGCAAGGTTGCCCTGAAAGACACGGTCGGCAAAAGCATCGGCCTGATACATGGTCAGTGTCGGCATATCTTTCTCAGGACCGGCCTTCGAAACATCCAGGCGGCAGGCGTATTAGAAACCGATTTGCGGCCGGGTTACCATCAGCCAGAGGATCGCAAGCACCGCGCCAAAGGCTGGAAAACCGCAGGCAAACCAGATGCGAAACAGGCGCTTTTCCTCCGTGGGCAGCGCCGCGTTTTCGAGAACCGCCTGCCGCGCCAGATTTCGTATCCGGATTTGAATCCAGACCACCGGCAGCCAGAACAGGCCGGCCACGACATAGAGCAGCAAGGACAGCACGATCCAGCCTTCGGAGAGCGGCCAACCCACCGCCTGCGCCAACAGCACACCGGTGATCGGCTGGACGATGATCGCCGTTGCCGTGAAGATCGTGTCGGCGATCACGACGGTGCCAGCGACATGGGCAACGAGTTCGGCGCGACCGGTGCGTTGCGCCATCAGCATGAAGAAGGCGATGCCGGCGCCGGTGCCGAACAGAACGGCGGCGCCGATCACATGCAGCCAGCGCAGAATGTCGGCCCAGTCGCTCATCGCTCGTCCAATGTCGCCAGCGCCAGCAGAGCGAGACAAAGCGCGGGTACGGCCTTGACCAGCGGCCCAAGGGGATCGAGCCAGAGATCGGCAGCAAACACGGTCGCCGCCACGAGGTAGAAGAAGGTGATGGCCATCATCGCCTTCAGCGCCCTCGCCGCCAGCGGCCGCAACAGAACCGCTGCGCCAACCAGCGTGTCGGCGGCGCTTCCGGCGAGAACCGCCGCACGCGCCAGGGCTGGCGACAGGCCGTGCGAGACGAGAATGTCGGCCGCCGCGTCCCATCTGACAAAGCCGACAAGGCCGGATGCGAGCCAGAACACCGACAGAACGCCTAGCACAAGCGGTTTCAGCAGCCACAGGCGCGCAAACCACCGCTCCTGGACATGCGCCGGCATAGCCGCCAGCGTCGCCTCGAGCGGCCGTGGCGGGCGACCGGCACTCGAAGTCCAGGCCGTCGCATCGCCCGTGACACCCCGCTCCAGCGCGGCAAGCGCGGCACCGCGCAAGGGAGAGCGCCAACCGAGCAGACCGAGCCCATCCGCCACCAGGCCGGCAGCCCTGCCAAAGATCGCCGGCATCGCCACGACAGGCCTTTCGGGCAGGCCGAGCCAGGCGCGAAACGCAAGCAGCACCGCGGAAAGCGGTCTGGGCTTTTCCTCGACCAGGTCGATGACCTGCCCGCGCTCCAGCCGCCCGGCAACCGCGCGCGACACCGCCTCGGCGACATCCGCCACCGATACAGTCTGGATCGGCCGGTCCGCGAACACCACCGGAATGAATCCCGGCACCGCCGCAAGGGCGCGCAGCAGTGCTGTTCCACCATAGGCGGCGGGCGCGATGACAAGGCCAGGCCGCAGGATCGTCCAGTCCAGGGACGAGACCATAATCACGGCGTCGCCTTCGGCTTTGGTGCGGAAGAAGGCACTCTCGGAAGCAAGGTCGGCGCCGATGGCTGAAATCTGCACCAGCCCAGGCGCGCCCGCCTGCTCGCAGGCGGTAACGAGCGCCGTCACCGCTCCCCGGTGGATGGCATCCAGTTGATCGCGCGGGCCGTCCTGCAGGGCGCCGGCGGCATTCACCACCACGTCCATGCCGGCAAGCAAGGGGATCCAGTCCGTCGCTGCCAGCAGGCGCGACATGTCCGCCGCGATCCATTGGACGCCGGGCCAGCGCCGCCGCGCCGCGCGTACATCGCGGCCGAGCCCGAGAAGGTCGTGGCCGTCATCGACGAGGCGTTCAAGGACGGCTTCTCCGATCAGTCCGTAGCCGCCAAGAACAAGGACCTTCATCGGAGCTTCAAGCCGCCTCCAGCGCCGCCTTCACCGCCGCGATAGCGTCATTGGCCTTCGAGGCGTCTGGACCACCGGCCTGGGCCATGTCGGGGCGGCCGCCGCCGCCCTGCCCGCCCAAGGCGGCGGAGGCGACGCGCACAAGGTCGACGGCGCTGAAGCGGTCGACGAGGTCGTCGGTGACGGCGACCACGACGCTGGCCCTGTTGTCCTCACCAGCGCCGACGAACACGACGACGCCGGAGCCCAACGACGTCTTGCCTGCGTCGGCCAGCGGCTTCAAATCCTTCGGCGAGACACCGGAAACCGACTTGCCGAGGAAGCCGACGCCCGCGACCACTTCGTTTTCGGCGGGCGCACCAGCTCCCGCGCCGCCCCCCAGCGCCAGCTTCTTGCGTGCTTCGGTCAGATCCTTTTCGAGCTTCTTGCGCTCCTCGAGCAGCGCTTCGACACGCGCCGGCACGTCCGCCGGAGAGATCTTCAGCGTGGCGGCGGTCGCTTTCAGGCGCCGGTCCTGCTCGTCGAGATGTTTGCGCGCGGCTTCGCCGGTCAAAGCTTCGATGCGGCGTACGCCTGCCGCCACCGCGCCATCCGAAACGATGCGCACCAGGCCGATATCGCCGGTTGACCGGACATGCGTGCCGCCGCAAAGCTCGACCGAATAGGGCCGGTTGGCCTTGGCGCCATGCAGGCCGGTACCCATCGAGACGACGCGCACCTCATCGCCATATTTCTCGCCGAACAGCGCCATGGCGCCCTCGGCGATGGCGTCGTCGACCGACATCAGGCGCGTAGTCACCGGGCTGTTTTGCACGACGATCTCGTTCGCCATGCGCTCGACCTCCTCGAGTTCCTCCGGCGAGATCGGCTTGTTGTGCGAGATGTCGAAGCGCAGCCGCTCGGGCGCGACCAGCGAGCCTTTTTGCGCGACATGGGTGCCCAGCACCTCGCGCAGCGCCTCATGGATCAGATGCGTCGCGGAGTGGTTGGCGCGCAGCCTGGAACGCCTGGCGTGGTCGACCTTGAGTTCGACCGCGACGCCCGTCTTGACCGTACCGCTGGCCACCTTGCCCAGATGCACGAACAGGCCGTCGGCCTTCTTCTGCGTGTCGGAAATCTCGATCGAGAACCCCTCGCCCGATATCAGGCCGGTGTCGCCCATCTGGCCGCCGGATTCGCCATAGAACGGCGTCTGGTTGACGACCACGGCAACCGCATCACCCTTGCCGGCGCTGTCGACGGTCTTGCCGTCCTTGACCAGGGCCTGGATGAGGCCTTCGGCAGCTTCAGTCTCGTAGCCGAGGAATTCGGTGGCGCCGGTCTTTTCACGGACCGAGAACCACACCGTTTCGGTGGCCGCCTCGCCGGATCCCGCCCAGTGCTTGCGCGCCTCCGCCCTCTGCTGCTCCATCGCATTGGTGAAGCCGGCAAGATCGACCGAGATGTTGCGCTCGCGCAGTGCGTCCTGCGTCAGATCGAGCGGAAAACCGTAGGTGTCGTAGAGCTTGAACGCCGTTTCGCCATCAAGCATGTCGCCGGCACCAAGCGTTTCCGTCGCCTCCGAGAGCAGGCCGAGGCCGCGCACCAGCGTCTTGCGGAACCGTGTCTCCTCGAGCTTCAGCGTCTCGGTGATCAGCTGTTCGCCGCGCACCAGTTCCGGATAGGCCTGTCCCATCTCGCGCACCAGCGCCGGCACCAGCTTCCACATCAGCGGCGAGTTCGCACCGAGCAGCTGCGCGTGGCGCATGGCGCGGCGCATGATGCGGCGCAGCACGTAGCCGCGGCCTTCGCTCGACGGCAACACGCCGTCGGCGACCAGGAAGGAGGATGAGCGCAGGTGATCGGCAATGACGCGATAGGACGCCACCGTCTCGGCATCGGGCGCGCGGCCCAGCGCGGAGGACGCCGCATCGATCAGATGACGGAAGAGGTCGGTCTCGAAGACGCTTTCCACCCCCTGCAGGATGGACGCCATGCGCTCCAGGCCCATGCCGGTGTCGATCGACGGGCGCGGCAGGTCGACGCGCTCCTCCTTCGTCACCTGCTCATACTGCATGAACACCAGGTTCCAGAATTCGAGGAAGCGGTCGCCATCCTCCTCCGGACTGCCGGGAGGGCCGCCCCAGATATGCTCGCCACGATCGATGAAGATTTCCGAGCACGGGCCGCAGGGCCCGGTGTCACCCATCGCCCAGAAATTGTCCGAGGTCGCGATGCGGATGATGCGATCGTCCGAGAGACCGGCGATTTTCTTCCAGAAGCCGGCCGCCTCGTCGTCCGTGTGGTAGACGGTGACCAGCAGCTTGTCCTTCTTCAGCCCGAATTCCTTGGTGATCAGGTTCCAGGCAAGCTCGATGGCGCGCTCCTTGAAATAATCGCCGAACGAGAAATTGCCGAGCATCTCGAAGAAGGTCAGGTGGCGCGCGGTGTAGCCGACATTGTCGAGATCGTTGTGCTTGCCGCCGGCGCGAACGCTTTTCTGGGCGGTTGTGGCACGCGAATAGGACCGCTTCTCCAAACCGGTGAAGACGTTCTTGAACTGCACCATGCCGGCATTGGTGAACATCAAGGTCGGATCGTTGCGCGGCACGAGCGGGCTCGAGGCCACGACCTCATGGCCCTCCTTGCGGAAATAGTCGAGGAATGTCGACCGGATCTCGTTCACGCCACTCATGACTCTGCCTTTTCGCGAAAACCGCCGGCACGGCCGGCGGAAACTGGCTCTGCCTTTCAGAAGGCAGACATGGCCTTTTAGCGGGCACGCCCCACCCTGTCCAGAAACACGGAATGGGGCCAAATAAGCTCGCCAGGCCGGCTCCGCCCTGCCCCAAAAACGAAAACCGCCGGCGCGAAGGCCGGCGGTTTTGAACGCGGTACTAAAGAACTCTGTTACTTAAGCATCGGATAATAGGCTGGATTTATGGCCAAACTCTGGCGTTGCCCTACATCGCGCCGGCTTCGTCCTCAAAACCGTCGTCGCCATTGCCCTCGGAGCCGCCATTCTCGAGGAATTTCTCGGCGATCAATCCGGCATTCTGCCTGAGCGCCAGCTCGATCTCGCGCGCGGTGTCGGGATTGTCGCGCAGGAACAGTTTCGCATTCTCGCGGCCTTGGCCGAGACGCTGCGAATTGTAGGAGAACCAGGCGCCCGACTTCTCGACCACGCCGGCCTTGACGCCGAGATCGACCAGTTCGCCGGTCTTGGAGACGCCCTCGCCATACATGATGTCGAATTCGACCACCTTGAAGGGCGGCGCCAACTTGTTCTTGACCACCTTGACGCGGGTCTGGTTGCCGACCACCTCGTCGCGGTCCTTGACCGAGCCGATGCGGCGGATATCGAGGCGCACCGAGGCATAGAATTTCAGCGCGTTGCCGCCGGTCGTGGTTTCGGGCGAACCGAACATGACGCCGATCTTCATGCGGATCTGGTTGATGAAGATGACCATGGTGTTGGAGCGCGAGATCGATGCGGTCAGCTTGCGCAGCGCCTGGCTCATCAAACGAGCTTGAAGACCGGGCAGCGAATCGCCCATCTCGCCCTCGATTTCGGCGCGTGGCGTCAGCGCCGCCACCGAATCGACCACCAGAACATCGATGGCGCCGGAGCGCACCAGCGTGTCGCAGATCTCCAGCGCCTGCTCGCCGGTGTCGGGCTGCGAGATCAGCAGGTTCTCGAGATCGACGCCGAGCTTGCGGGCGTAGACCGGATCGAGCGCATGCTCGGCATCGACGAAGGCGCAGATGCCGCCCTTCTTCTGGGCTTCCGCGACCGTATGCAGTGCCAGTGTCGTCTTGCCCGAGCTTTCCGGTCCGTAGATCTCGATGATGCGGCCGCGCGGCAGGCCACCGACGCCGAGCGCGATGTCGAGGCCGAGCGAACCGGTCGGCACCGTTTCGATTTCGACGACCTGCTCGTTGGCGCCGAGCCGCATGATCGAGCCCTTGCCGAAAGCCCGCTCGATTTGCGACAGCGCCGCATCCAGAGCCTTTGATTTGTCCACTGCCTTATCCTCTACCAGCCGCAAAGAATTCTGAGCCATGATACATCACCCCTTGGTCGTCAATGAAGGCCGGACAATCCGTAATCCCTGGCATTTTGTACCTTTTTTGTTCTCATTTGGCAAGAGGCAACAACCAATTGAAAAACAAGTAATATCCTGATTTGTTCTTTTTTTGTCTCGAAACGCCAGGCAGGAACAAGCCCGGCATTGGGCCAGCCGGCCCCCGCGTCCCGTTCAGCCGAATCGCGGTCTTGCATGCGAAGCTCTGTCGCGCACTCTAGCGCTTGTGCGGCCGCAACAACAAAGGTCATATCGCCGCCATGGTGAAATCCCCAGAGATACTGGCCGTGGGCGGCGCCCATATCGACCGGCGTGGCCAGGTGTCCGGCGCCTATGTTCCGGCAGCCTCCAATCCCGGCACGATGCGCGAGGATGTGGGCGGCGGCGTCTTCAACGCGCTGCGCGGCATGGTGCGGCGCGGCGTATCGGCGTCGCTGATGTCGATGCGCGGCGGCGATGCGGGAGCGGATACGGTTTCCCGCGCTATCGCCGAGGCTGGTATTGCCGACCTGTCGGCCGTGTTCCTCGACCGCACGACGCCGAGCTATACGGCGCTGATCGATCGCGAAGGCGAGCTGATCGTCGGCTTTGCCGACATGGCGCTTTACGAGCTGGCATTTCCCAAGCAGATGCGACGCTCCAAGGTCCGGGAAGCGATCGCCGCCGCCGACGCCATTTTGTGCGACGCCAATCTGCCGACGTCGGCGCTGGAGCGGTTGGTTGCGCTTGCCGCCGGCAAGCCGGTTTTCGCCATCGCGATTTCGCCGGCCAAGGTGACGCGGCTGATACCGGTGCTCGGCGGACTGGCTCTGCTCTTCATGAACCGGCGGGAGGCCGTTGTCCTGGCCGGCGTCGATGCAGGTGCCGCCGAGCGGGAAATGATCGACGGGCTGCGGTGCAGCGGCCTTGCCAGCGGCGTGGTCACGGCGGGCAGCGCGCCCGTGCTGGGTTTCGATGACACAGGCGCTTTTTCGATCCTGCCGCCAGCTCCGAGAAGAGTCGCCGACGTTACCGGCGCCGGCGACGCACTGGCGGGCGCGACGGTGGCGGCGCTGTTGCACGGCCTGCCGCTGCGCCAGGCCCTGCGCGAAGGCGTAGCGGCGGCGACGCTGGCCATCGAAAGCGCCAATGCGGTGCCCGAATTCTCCGCGGCGAGCTTCGCGGAAGCGCTGGCCCTTGTGCCGGATGCCAGGGAAGTGGCATGAGACCGGCGAATTCATAGTGCCGCCGTGACGTTTGCGCTTTCCTGATGGATGCGCCGCCCTTCGGATTGGAGATCAGAGATGACGCCAGAGACCGCCAGCCCTTTCATCGATATCCACGCACCGGTGGCACAGGCGCTCGCCGCCGGGCGCCCGGTGGTGGCGCTCGAAAGCACCATCATCACCCATGGCATGCCCTACCCCCACAATGGCGCCATGGCGGCCAATGTCGAAAAGATCATCGCTGACGGCGGCGCGGTGCCGGCAACCATCGCCGTGGTCAACGGCCGCATCAAGATCGGGCTTTCCGACGGCGAGCGCGAATCGCTGGCGATGACGGGTGACGCCATGAAGCTGTCGCGCGCCGATCTCGGCTTCGCCGTCGCGCAAGGGCGCACGGGTGGCACCACGGTCGCCGCCACCATGATCGCGGCTGACATGGTCGGGATAAAGGTATTCGCCACCGGTGGCATCGGCGGCGTGCACAAGGGCGCCGAAAAGAGCTTCGATATCTCGGCCGACCTCGACGAACTGGCGCGGACACCGGTCATCGTCGTCTCGGCCGGCGCCAAGGCCATCCTCGACATCGAAAAGACGCTGGAAGTGCTTGAGACGCGTGGCGTGCCCGTCGTCGGCCATGGCTGCGAGACGATGCCGGCCTTCTGGTCGCGGCAGTCGCCATTTCGCGCGCCGCTGACCTTGCACAAGCCGGAAGACATCGCGCATTTCTACCAGACGCGCCTGGCTCTGGGACTTAGCGGCGGCTTGCTGGTCGCCAATCCGGTGCCGGAAAACCACGAAATCCCCGCTGAAGAAATGGCCGGCTACATCGAAGCCGCGCAGAAGGCCGCCGAAGCCCTCAACGTCACCGGCAAGGCGGTGACACCGTTCCTGCTGGGAAAAATCCTGGAGCTCACGGGCGGGCGCAGCCTGAAAACCAACATCGCGCTGGTCGAGAACAATGCAAGGCTGGCGGCCGACATCGCCAAGGCTTTGTAGGCGCCGCTACTTCCCAGCCCGTCGCCCCGCCTCATAGGCGCGTCGCGCCCACACCGTCATCTCGTCAGGATCGTCAAAGGCGCTGTCGGGAATGCTCCAATAGGGCATGGCGACCAGCTTGCGGTGGCGCGTGCCGGTGTATGTCCATTGCCGGCAGCCGGCGGCTTCGAAGTCCGGCACGCTTTGCTCGTCCGCCTTCAGCAGCAATTCGCCGCGCAACACGATGGCGACGATGACGCCGTCGAAATAGATGCCCTTGCCGCCGAAGAGTTTGCGGATCGAGACCCGGCCGAGGCCCTCGAACAGTTCTGCGATGCGTTCATTGTCCATGCCGCGATCATGTCACCGCTCCGCGGACTTGTCATCGCCGCAACCAAAGCGTTGCTGACAGGTTGAGAGAAAAACATCGGAGTTTCCCGCCATGCCTGTCCTGCTCAAAGGCTCCTGCCGCTGCAACGCCCTGCGCTTCGAGGTGGAAAGCCACACACCGGTGCCGTTCATGCTGTGCTACTGCTCGATCTGCCGCAAGCAGCAAGGCGGCGGCGGATTCGCCATCAATCTCGGCGCTGACTATGAGACACTGAACGTCAGGGGCAAGAGAAGCCTTGGCGTCTACCGGGCCGAGATCGAGGACGACGAGCATCCCCATTGCGAGGTCTCGACCGCCGAGCGCAATTTCTGCAAGAAATGCGGATCGGCGCTGTGGCTCTACGATCCGACATGGCCGGAACTGGTGCATCCCTTCGCCTCGGCTATCGACAGCGAGCTGCCGAAACCGCCCGAAAAGGTGCATCTGATGCTGAAATACAAGGCGAACTGGGTCGAGCCCCAGATCGGCAAGGGCGACAAGACGTTCGACGTCTATCCCGAGGAATCGATCGCTGATTGGCACAAGCGGACTGGCATGTGGGTCGATTAGGATTCTTCTCCCCGTCACTATACGGGAGAAGATGCCGGCAGGCAGATGAGGGGCGGCGCAAACTTTGGAGAGGCTGGCGCTGCCCCTCATCCGTCACTTCGTGACACCTTCTCCCCGTATAGTGACGGGGAGAAGGAAGAGGCCTCAGGCCGAGGCGCGTGCCTCGGCCAGCGCCTTCAGATCAGCCGGCTTCAGTTCGACGGATTCGCCGCAGCCACAGGCTGAACTCTGGTTCGGGTTGTGGAAGGTGAAGCCGGTGCGCAGCGTCGTCTGCTCGAAATCCATTTCGGTGCCGAACAGGAAAAGGGCGGCTTCCGGCGCGACATAGACATGGGCGCCGTCGCGCTCGATGTGGTCGTCCTTGGTGTTGGGCTCGGTCACCAGGTCGACCGTATATTCCATGCCGGCGCAGCCGCCCTTCTTGATACCGAGGCGGATGCCATGCGCGTTGTCGCGCGTGGCGACGATCTCGCGCACCCGGTCGGCGGCCTTTTCGGTCATCGTGATGACGGCAAAGCGTCCCATGTTCTTCCATCTCCATTCCATGCGGGTTCAAGGCCCGCCGAATGATTCCTCACCTAAAATGGTGAAGTTTTACCCCTGGCGCAAGTGTGCCAGGCTTGGCGCTAGTACCAACCCACCGCGACCTGTGCCTCTTCCGACATGCGGTCGGGCGTCCAGGGCGGGTCGAAGGTCATGTTGACCTCGACGCCGGACACGCCCTCGACAGCGCCCACCGCGTTCTCGACCCAGCCGGGCATTTCGCCGGCCACCGGGCAGCCGGGCGCGGTCAGCGTCATGTCGATCTTGACCGAGCGGTCGTCCTCGATGTCGATCTTGTAGACGAGGCCGAGCTCATAGATGTCAGCCGGGATTTCCGGGTCGTAGACGGTCTTCAGCGCCGAGACGATGTCGTCGGTCAGCCGCGCCAGCTCGTCGGCGGGGATCGTCGAGGCGGAAACCACGCCGTTGCCGGCCGATACGGTCTCTGCGGTGGTGCTCACATCATCCATGGTCGTCACCCGAAAAACTTGCGCGCTTTTTCAAGCGCCTCGGCCAAAGCGTCGACTTCGGCCCTGGTATTATACATGCCGAACGATGCCCTGCATGTGGAGGTTACGCCAAAGCGTTTCAACAGCGGCTGGGCGCAATGGGTGCCGGCACGGACCGCGACACCCTGCCTGTCTATCACCATCGACACGTCATGGGCATGAATTCCCTGCAGTTCGAAGGAGATGATGGCGCCCTTGCCGGGCGCATCGCCGAAGATGCGCAGCGAGTTGATGGCGCGCAGGCGTTCGTGGGCATAGGTCTTGAGATCTTCCTCATGCGCCGCGATACGCTCGCGACCGACGGAGTCCATGTAGTCGAGCGCCGCACCCAGCCCGATTGCCTGGACGATCGGCGGCGTGCCCGCCTCGAAACGGTGCGGCGGGTCGTTGTAGGTGACGATGTCTTCCGTCACCTCCTCGATCATCTCGCCGCCGCCCATGAAGGGCCGCATGCCGGCGAGACTATCCTTCTTGCCGTAGAGCACGCCGATGCCCGAGGGACCATAGACCTTGTGGCCGGTGAAGACGAAGAAATCGCAATCGAGATCCTGCACGTCGATGGGCATATGCACCGCGCTCTGGCTGCCGTCGACGAGTACGGGAATGCCCCGCGTGTGCGCGATCCGGACAATCTCCTTGATCGGCGTCACAGTGCCCAGCGCGTTCGACATCTGCGTGATGGCGACCAGCTTGGTGCGGTCGCTCAGGCGCTTCTCGAACTCCTCGATGTGGAACACGCCGAGATCATCGACCGGCACCCAGACCAGTTTTGCACCCTGCCGTTCGCGGATGAAATGCCACGGCACGATGTTGGAGTGGTGCTCCATGATCGACAGCACGATCTCGTCGCCCTCGCCGATATTGGGCATGCCATAACCGTAAGCAACCGTGTTGATCGCCGAGGTCGTGTTCGAGGTGAAGACGATGTTGTCGGTGCTTGGCGCGTTGAGGAAACGGCGCACCGTCTCACGCGCCTTTTCATAGGCGTCGGTGGCGGCATTGGAGAGGAAATGCAGGCCGCGATGGACGTTGGCGTATTCCTGGGAATAGGCATGCTGGATGGTGTCGAGCACCACCCGCGGCTTCTGTGCCGAGGCGCCGTTGTCGAGGTAGACCAGCGGCTTGCCATAGACTTCGCGCGACAAGATCGGGAAATCGCGGCGGATCGCTTCGACGTCGTAGGGGGTGGTTTCGATCTTCTGGTCCATCACAAGCTCTCTCGAGGCATCGCCTCACTCCGTCACGCACCCCTCATCCGTCTCGGCGCTGCGCACCGATCCACCTTCTCCCGCAAGGGGAGAAGGAGAGGCGCTACCCGTGCGTCACAAACCACTCGTCGAGCCGCGCTTCCAGCGCCTCGATGATCGCCTCATCGTCCAATTCCTCGATGACTTCCGCCACGAACGCCTTCACGAGCAACCCGCGCGCGCTCTTTTCGTCGACGCCGCGCGCCATCAGGTAGAACAGATGGTCGTGGTCGATCTCGGTGACCGTGGCGCCGTGGCCGCAGACGACGTCGTCGGCGAAGATTTCGAGTTCCGGCTTGGTCGAGAACTCGCCATCGTCCGACAAAAGCAGCGTGTTGCAGGCCATCTTGGCGTTGGTCTTCTGCGCGTATTGATGGACGTTGATGCGACCCTGGAACACGCCGCGCGCCTTACCCGTGACCACATTGCGGATGACCTCGGTCGAAGTCGTGTGCGGCACGGCGTGGTCGAGCACCATGGTGACGTCGGTATGGGTGTCGCCGGCGAGCAGATTGATGCCGCGCAGCTTGAAGTCGGCGCCCTCGCCCGTCGTCCTGACCATGATCTCCTGGCGCACGAGCTTGCCGCCAGCGTTCATGACGAACAACGTCAGCTTTGCATTCTTGCCGATATGGGCCTTGAACTGCGCCAGATGCGTCGCCGTCTCGGGCTGTTCCTGGACGATCAGCCAGGTCACCTCGGCGCCTTCGCCGAGCACGAGCTGGCTGACCGAGCTGGTCAGCGCCGCGCCGTCACCCGCCTGACGCTCGACGATGACCGCCTTGGCGCCGGCGCCGACGCGCACCGGCAGGCGCACATGGGTCTGGCCGCCGGCCTGCAGGTTCTGCAACTCGACCGGCTTTTCCAGTTCGGCGCCATCGGCGATGTCGATGAAGTAACCGTCGGCGACGAAAGCCGTGTTCAGCGCACCGATGGCATCGTCATTGCCGTAGGGATCCAGGCCCGGCGCGATGCTGCCGTCAATCAGCTTTTCCGACAGGCGCTGGATGCTGACGCCCTCGACAACCGGCGCCTTGGCACTCGATACGCCGTTCAACAGGCTCAGAACCGTCGAACCTTCGACGATTGGCGCAATGGCTTTTGCAGCTGCGGCCGGGTCGAACTCCGGCACCGCGCTCAAGAGACGGCGCAGGTCGGTGTAGTGCCAGGACTCGACGCGCCGCGTCGGCAGGCCGTGCTTGATCGCCTCGATGGCGTCGTCACGCTTCAGCATCACCGCGCCATCGCCCGGCAGCAGCGACAGCCGGTCGCCGAACGCGTCGATCAACGCTGTTTCGGCCGGTGTCCTCTGGGGCTGAGTGTGCATATTCATCAGTTTGACCTTGCCCTCTGGCATCTCACGCGGCTTCGCCGATCACGCCGGCATAGCCATTGGCTTCCAGATCCAGCGCCAGCGACTTGTCGCCCGACTTGATGACCTGGCCCTTGTAGAGCACGTGCACGCTGTCGGGCACGATGTGCTCGAGCAGGCGCTGGTAATGGGTGATGACGAGGAATGCCCGGTCCGGCGCGCGCAGTGCGTTGACGCCGTCCGAGACGATCTTCAGCGCATCGATGTCGAGGCCGGAATCGGTCTCGTCGAGCACGCAGAGTTTCGGCTCCAGGAGCTTCATCTGCAGAATCTCGGCGCGCTTCTTCTCGCCGCCGGAGAAACCGACATTGAGCGGCCGCTTCAACATCGCCATGTCCATGCTGAGCGAGGCGGCGGCTTCCTTCACACGCTTCAAAAATTCCGGGATTTTCAGCGGCTCCTCGCCGCGCGCCTTGCGCTGCTCGTTCATGGCGACCTTCAGGAATTCCATGGTCGCCACGCCCGGTATCTCCATCGGATACTGGAAGGCGAGGAAGATGCCTGACGTGGCGCGTTCGGCTGGATCCATTTCGAGGATCGACTGGCCGTTGTAGAGGATGTCGCCTTCGGTCACCTCGTAATCCTCGCGACCGGCGAGGATGTAGGACAGGGTCGACTTGCCCGACCCATTCGGGCCCATGATGGCGGCGACCTCGCCGGCTTTCACCGTCAGGTTCAGGCCGCGGATGATTTCGGTGCCGTCATCGACGATGCGGGCATGCAGGTTCTTGATCTCAAGCATTCTTTTGTTTCCTGAAATATCTGTCGGGTCAGCCGACCGAGCCCTCGAGCGAAATCCCGATCAGCTTCTGCGCCTCGACCGCAAATTCCATCGGCAGTTGCTGGATGACGTCCTTGACGAAGCCGTTGACGATCAGCGCGATCGCCTCCTCCTCGGGGATGCCACGCTGCATGACGTAGAATTTCTGGTCCTCGGATATTTTCGAGGTTGTCGCCTCGTGCTCGAACTGCGCCGTCGAATTCTTGGCTTCCATGTAGGGCACGGTATGCGCGCCGCACTGGTCGCCGATCAGCAGACTATCGCAATTGGTGAAGTTGCGGGCGTTGGTCGCCTTGCGGTGCGCCGAGACCTGGCCGCGATAGGTGTTCTGCGAGAAGCCGGCGGCGATGCCCTTGGAAATGATGCGGCTCGACGTGTTCTTGCCGAGATGGATCATCTTGGTGCCGCTGTCGACCTGCTGATAGCCGTTCGACACGGCAATTGAATAGAATTCGCCTTGGGAATCGTCGCCGCGCAGGATGCAGCTCGGATATTTCCAGGTGATGGCGGAGCCGGTCTCGACCTGCGTCCACGAAATCTTCGAACGGTCGCCACGGCAATCGCCGCGCTTGGTGACGAAATTGTAGATGCCGCCCTTGCCCTCGGCGTCGCCGGGGTACCAGTTCTGCACCGTCGAATATTTGATCTCCGCATCGTCGAGCGCCACCAGTTCGACCACCGCGGCATGGAGCTGGTTCTCGTCGCGCTGCGGCGCCGTGCAGCCTTCGAGATAGGAGACGTAAGCCCCCTCCTCGGCGATGATCAGCGTGCGCTCGAACTGGCCGGTGTTCTTCTCGTTCATGCGGAAATAGGTCGACAGTTCCATCGGGCAGCGAACGCCCTTGGGCACGAAGACGAAGGAGCCGTCGGTGAACACGGCCGAATTCAGCGTGGCGTAGAAATTGTCCGAGGTCGGCACGACCGAACCAAGATATTTCTGCACCAGTTCCGGATGCTCGCGGATCGCTTCCGAGATCGAGCAGAAGATCACGCCGGCCTGCGCCAGTTCCTTCTTGAAGGTCGTGACGACAGAGACGGAATCGAATACCGCGTCGACGGCGACGCGGCCTGATTTGTAGACGTTGTCGCTGGCTTCCTCGAACTCCGAGGCGTCGGTCTTCTGCACGCCGGCGAGGATCTCCTGCTCCTTCAACGGAATGCCGAGCTTCTCGTAGACCTTCAAGATCTCGGGATCGACGTCGCTGAGCGAAGTCGGTCCGGGCGTGCTCTTGGGCGCCGCGTAATAGTAAATGTCCTGGAAATCGATCTTGGGATAGTTGACGCGCGCCCAGGTCGGCTCTTCTAGCGTCAGCCAGCGACGATAGGCTTCCAGGCGCCATTCCAGCATCCAGGACGGTTCGTCCTTCTTGGCCGAAATGAAACGGATGATGTCTTCGCTCAGGCCTTTGGGAGCCTTGTCGACGGCGATCTCGGTCTGGAATCCGTATTTGTATTGGTCGACGTCGATCTTTCGGACCCGATCGATCGTGTCCTGCACAGCAGGCATATGCGTTCTCCATCCACGCCGGGGTCAAGGCCCGACAGTTTTCAAACTATGGCACCGCCAAATGAAACGCCGAAGACGCTCGCGGCAGCGTAAGTTGCATATAGTGCGCCTCGACCGGAAATTCACCCGGCCAGCATGAAACGCACGGCTCTACCAGGCCGAGAGGCCCAAAATCGTCCAACCGCTAGGCGGCTCTCTCCTTGTCCGCCCGGCGAGCGGCTAGCCCAGCAAGCGCGGCGCGGAACAGTTCGATGTCCTCGTCACCCGTCGCCGCACCGATCGACACGCGCAAGGCGCCAAGACTGTCGCCATGGCCCATGGCCTTCAGCACATGGCTCGGACCGACCTTGCCCGACGAACAGGCCGAGCCAGCCGACAGCGCCACGCCGGCAAGATCGAAGGCGATCTGGGCTGTTTCGGCCTTGATGCCGGGAATAGCGAAGAATGTCGTGTTGGCAAGCCTCGGCGCGCCGGTTCCGAAGATTTCTATGTCCGGCGCCAGCGTTTTGAGAATGGTTTCGACCTCGTCGCGACGCCGACGCACGGGATCGATGGTCTGCAACCCGGCGAGAGCCTGCCTGACCGCGGCGCCAAATCCGGCAATGCCGGGCAGGTTTTCGGTGCCGCCGCGATGGCCCTTTTCCTGGCCACCGCCATTGATCAGTGGCTTCGGCATCATCAGATCCGAGGCGGCGACGATGGCGCCGACACCCTTGGGGCCGCCGAGCTTGTGCGACGACAGAATCAAATAGTCGGCGTAACCCGCTGACATGTCTATGGAAAGTCGGCCTGCCGCCTGCACCGCGTCAACAACGAGGACGCCGCCCGCCGCCTTGACGGTTTCGGCAATGCGGTCGATGGGCTGGATCACGCCGGTTTCGTTGTTGGCGGCATGGATCGCCACCAGCGGCAAGCCGTCAGCCTTGTCGTGACCGGCAAGCGCCGCCGTCAAGGCGTCGAGCCTGACAATGCCATCAGCGTCGACACCGATCCGCGTCACCTGGCTCGCCGGGAAGCGTCCGCCATTCAGCAGGCACGGATGGTCGGCCTCGCACACGTAGAGCCGGCTCATGCGAATGGCGCCGCGCCCCATCCGCCAGTCCGGCGTCAGCAGCGTCGCGGCGGCTTCCGTTGCGCCCGAGGTGAAGACGACATGTTCCGGCTTGCCGTTGATCAGTGCGGCCACATCGCGCCTGGCGGTTTCGACCAGGCGGCGGGCGACGCGTCCCTCGGCATGGACCGACGACGGGTTGGCTGCCACATCGAGCGCCGCGACCATGGCCTCGCGCGCCGCTGGAAGCAGCGGCGCACTGGCGTTATAGTCGAGATAGGCGCGTGTCGCGGCCATTTTCGTCCAGTTCATCCCGTCAGTAGCCATTCCGCCGACGTATGGCGTTATTTCCTTGAAATTCCAAGGCAAGCCGTCCTATTTACGCGGCTTGCGGCGAGGGCGACCGGGCGATTGCGTTTCGGCCACCCAGTTTTGAATAATTCTAAACTAGCTTCTATGAAGGCGCTCGCCCTGCGTCAAGGTCTGTGGAAGCGGGCGCCGTAGGAAGAGCGTTCCGGGCGCCGCGCGCTCGTTTTACCCAAGTGGAGTATTTCATGCCTGAGGTCATTTTCACCGGTCCGGCCGGTCGCCTGGAGGGACGCTACCAGCCCTCGAAGGAAAAGAGCGCGCCGATTGCCATCGTGTTGCATCCGCACCCGCAGTTCGGCGGCACGATGAACAACAAGATCGTCTACGACCTCTTCTACATGTTCCAGAAGCGTGATTTCACCACGCTGCGCTTCAATTTCCGCGGCATCGGCCGCAGCCAAGGCGAATTCGACCACGGCACGGGCGAATTGTCGGACGCGGCGGCCGCGCTCGACTGGGTGCAGTCATTGCATCCGGATTCGAAGAGCTGCTGGGTCGCCGGCTATTCTTTCGGTTCGTGGATCGGCATGCAGCTCCTGATGCGCCGGCCCGAGATCGAAGGCTTCATCTCGATCGCGCCGCAGCCCAACACCTATGATTTCTCGTTCCTGGCGCCCTGCCCGTCCTCGGGCCTGATCATCCATGGCGATGCCGACAAGGTGGCCCCGCCGAAGGATGTGCAAGGCCTGGTCGACAAGCTGCACACGCAAAAGGGCATCACCATCACGCAGAAGACCTTGCCCGGCGCCAACCATTTCTTCGCCAACGACGCGGATCTGCTGATCGAGGAATGCGCCGACTATCTCGATCGCCGGCTGGCCGGTGAATTGTCCGATCCGCGGCCGAAGCGGCTGCGCTAAACCGCCAAGCAAAGCGTACGGGCGGGCGGGCGACGTCCCCCCGCTCGACATTTGGCGATGATCCGGCCCTGATCTATTTTTCGGGGGCAATCAAGCGGAACGATGGCTTGCGGACCGGCAATCCCGACGGTGCTGGCCGGAAGATGAAGCCCAGCCGGGCAAAGACCAATCCGCAGGCCAGCGCGAAGGCGCAGCCGAGGCCGAAGCCGGCAACGGTATCGCTGGGATAGTGCGCGCCGACGAAGATCCTGGTCGAGGCGATGCAGGCCGTGAGCACCAGGGCGATGTACCAGCGGCGCGGAAACAGGAGCAGAAGCACGCCGAACACGGCGCCCATCGTCGTGGCGTGGCCGGAGGGAAAGCCTGCAAAGCGCGCATCGAAAGCAAAGGGGTGCAGTGCAAGGACGCCGAAATCCTGGAAGTAGAGCGGGCGGGCCCTGCCAATGGCATATTTCAGGACATTGACGGCGAGACCGGAGAGGCCGACGGCGCTCAGCACCAGAAAGGACAGACAGGTCCAGCTGTAGACCAGCATCAGCGCGCGCCGCGAAAGGCTTCGCCAATCCGTCAGATTGGCCGCGACAAGCAGAAGCGCGGACGGAATGAGATACCAGCCGCCCAGTCCGAACTGCGTGAAGAACTCGGCGAGCCTGCCCACGGCAGGCGACCAGCGGTCATGCGCCATGCCCGCCGGCGTATCCAGCCGAACAAAGGCCGCTGCCGTCAGAAAGCCCCAGACCAGCCCCCACGCCCACCATGAGATGTTGGGGTAGCGAGCAGGACGAACGGCGAGGCGCCGTCTCGCGATCTGCATTGTGTCGCGAAAATTTCCGAGGGATCGGCGTCCTATTCCGAGGAGCGAGCTGGACACCGGAGGGCGCGATTTCACGAGCATTGGAAACTGGACTCTGTCATCGACCCAGCCGTCATTTGGCCACACGATAAAGGCCGAGCGACAGTTTGTCTCCCGACGAATAGTTGAGGCCATCGATTTCGGCTAGACGATTCACCGATTTTCCTTGCACCGACAGCATGCCATTCAGCTTCTGCTCATCCCCGATCGGCGCCAGTCCCAGTGCACAGGCAGGATCGGCGAGCAGGTGCTCCGCCACGCCTCCGATATCGGTCAGCACCGTTTTCGTGCCGACCAGAAACACCAGGCTCGGCTCCTGATACCGCGCCGAGGCCAGCACCATTGTGTCGCATGCCTGGTTGGCAAGCACGGCTTGCTTGATCGCCGGACTCAACCACATGGGCTTCAGCGACGGCGCGATGATACCGAACAGCAAGGCATAGGTGATGCCCGCGCAGGCGGCGGTGGCTCCGATGCGAGGCAGCGGCACCTGCAACTGACGCGAGAAGGCCAGATAGCCGGCGCCCAGCGCCGACGCCGCCGCCGGGATGCTCCACCACGAGAGGCTGTGGGTAAGGTAGATCGGTGCCCCGATGCAGACCGCCGCCAGGCCGAGGCTGACCACCACCAGACCGAAAGCGGTCGACCACCACAACCACTGCTGCCAGCGCTTGAGCGGCGCATTGGCGTCCTGCTGCTGCAGGGTCAACAGCCAGCCGATCAGCAGCGCCATGCCGGGATAGGCCGGCAAGACGTAATGCGGCAGCTTGGTCGGGATAAGTTCGAACACGAGCCAGAAGGGAATGTACCATGCCAGGCAAAAGCGCAGCCTGAAATCGTCGCGCACCCGATTGAGGGCCTGCAGGCCGGCGCCGACCGCGATGAGGCCGAACGGCCACATGAACAGCGAATAGGTCAGCATGTAGAAACCCGGCGGCAGGCCGTGCGATTCCTCGCCCGACGCGACCTTGTTCAGCATATCCTTGCCGACGGCTTCCTGGAAAAAGGCGCCGCCGCTCTTCCAGCCGATAAAAGCGACCCAGGGCAGCACGATGAGCAACACGAGCGCGATGCCGCGCACCAGCTTCAGCTTCAAAAGCCAGCGCCAGTCGCGTTCGAAAGCAAACAGGGCGGCCGCCGTCAGCAGCGACAGCAGCGGGGCCACGGGTCCCTTGATGAGGATCCCAACGCCTTGCGCCAACCAGAATATCCAAGGCAGATGGCCCGCCACCGGCTCGTTGCGGCGCGCCGCCAGATAGATTTGCGCCAGCGCGCCCTGCGCGGCCACGCAGCAAGCCAGAAGCATGGCGTCGGTCTTGGCGTCGCGGCCCTCGAAGGCGGTGGCGAAGATCGCCGCCATCATCAGGCCCGCGGCAAGGCCGGCATTGGCACCGAAAAGTTTCGTGCCCGTCCAGGCGATGCCCAGAACAGCGAGGGCGATTCCGAGCATCGAGACAAGGCGATACACCCAGATCGGCGCGGCAGCGCCCTCGCCGCTCAATGCGACAGCGGCCGATTGCAGCCAGTAGATGCCGATCGGCTTCTTGTAGCGCGAGACATCCTGGAAGCGAATGTCGATATAATCCCCAGTTTCGACCATCTGCTTGGTCGCCTGGACAAAACGGGACTCGTCGCGGTCGATCGGCGGAAGGCTCGCCAAGCCGCTGAAACTCATCAGCAAGCTGAACAGAAAGAGGAAGACGTAGTTTCTGTTCATCGCGGGAGCTTTCCGGATCTGATCTGCGGGACGGCCCCGTCGCGGCGTGCGGGCGCTGCCCTTGCGCGGCGCCTCATTACGCCAGCGGCATGAATGAGGCAAGAACTGGCCCGACGCTCGCGAGAGGCGCGCGATCCGACGCAAAACCGGAATCCACTTTTGCTGATCGCGCTTGGGTGCTAAACGCGCGCGTTCACATATGTCCGGGCCGGACCGGGCGTACGCTTTCGGGAAACAAAAAATGCCTGCCTTCAAATCCGACTTCCTGCGCACGATGAGCGAGCGCGGCTTCATCCACCAGACCTCGGATGATGTCGGCCTCGATCAAATCTTCGCCAAGGAGACGGTGACGGCCTATATCGGCTTCGACGCAACCGCCAAGAGCCTGCATGCCGGATCGCTGATCCAGATCATGATGCTGCACTGGCTGCAGCAAACTGGCCACCGGCCGATCGCGCTGATGGGCGGCGGCACGTCGATGATCGGCGACCCCTCGTTCAAGGACGAGGCGCGCAAGCTGCTGACGCCCGCGGATATCGACGACAATCTCGCCGGCATCCGCCGCAACTTCATGCCCTACCTGAAATTCGGCAGCGGTCCGAACGACGCCGTCATGGTCAACAATGCCGACTGGCTGATGGAGATCAACTACGTCAATTTCCTGCGCGATGTCGGCCGGCACTTTTCCGTCAACCGCATGCTTGCGTTCGATTCCGTCAAGCTGCGGCTCGATCGCGAGCAATCGCTGTCGTTCCTCGAATTCAACTACATGATCCTGCAGGCCTATGATTTCGTCGAACTGTACAAGCGCCTCGGCTGCCGCCTGCAGATGGGCGGCTCCGACCAGTGGGGCAACATCATCAACGGCATCGATCTCGGCCGCCGCATGGAGGATGCGCAACTTTATGCCCTGACCACGCCGCTGCTCACCACCTCGTCCGGCGCCAAGATGGGCAAGTCGGCCTCGGGCGCGGTCTGGCTCGATGCGCAGATGCTGAGCCCTTACGAGTTCTGGCAATATTGGCGCAACACCGAGGATGCCGATGTCGGCCGGTTCCTGAAACTCTACACCACGCTGCCGCTGAACGAGGTGGCGCGGCTCGAGCGGCTGGGCGGCTCCGAGATCAACGAGGCCAAGAAGATCCTCGCCACCGAGATCACGGCCCATCTGCATGGCCGCGCGGCCGCCGAACAGGCCAGCGAGACGGCGCGCAAGACCTTCGAGGAAGGCGCGCTCGCCGACACGCTGCCGACCGTCGAGATCGAAGCGGCGAAGCTGCAAGCCGGCGTCGGCATCCTGTCGCTGCTGGTCACGGCTGAACTGGCGTCGTCCAACGGCGAGGCACGGCGGCACATCCAGGGCGGCGCCGTACGCCTCAACGACCAGTCGGTAAGTGACGACCGTCGGCTGGTCACGGTTCAGGATTTGAGTCCGGAAAACGTCGTAAAGCTTTCATTGGGCAGGAAAAAGCACATCCTGGTGCGGCCAGCCTGAGGACCCTCACCGGTACTCGAAGATCGACCTGAATATCCCCGGCGCGATCACCGACAGTGGATTGACGTCCAGTACCGGCTTGTTGGCATTGCCCCTGAGCCGGTAGGTGACGCCGATCAGGCCGCGGTCGCGGCCGTTGCCGAGAAGCGCGCCGACGATGGGCAATTCGCCAAAGATGCGGTTGAGGCCGTAGACCGGCATGAAGGTGCCGGTCATGTCCATATTGTTGTTCTGGTCGTAGAGGATGCCCTGGAAGGTCGTGCCGATGCGCGGACCGCGCAGCACGCCGTTGGTCAGCTTCAGGTAGCCGCTGCCCTTGTCGATTTCGGCGTAGCCGCGCTCGAACTTGACCCGCGACGTGTCGAGCTTGCCCTTCACCGCCTGATTGAGGCTGCGGCTGTCGCCGGCCGGCGTGGTCGAGACGATGGAGGCGAGCTTGGGCTCGTTGACGATGAAGAAGTTGCTGGTGTCGACCTTGCCCTTCATCGGTCCGTCGCTGGCTCCCGACAGGGCCAGGGTGATCGCGCCGCCTTCCATGTGCTCGTAGACGTTCAGGAACCTCAATATGGCGCCGGCGTCCGCCGACTGCACATTGAGCGAACGCCTGCCGTCGCCGGTGGTGTTGCTGATGGCGATGGCGGCGCCCGAACTCGCCGTCGCGCTGACCTTCAGTCCGTTCACCCGCGAACCGGCCGCACTGTAGTCGAGCTTCAGGTTGGAGAGTTGCTCGTCGTGGAAACCGGTGAGCTGATTGACGTCCGCACTGACCGAAATATTGTCTGTTCCTGTCGTCTTGGTCGCGGTGTCCACATCGGACGTGAACTGCTTGATGAGCGAACGAGCATCAAGCGCATTGCCATTGATGCCGACCGCATAGCCCTTGCCCGATCGCTTCACCGACACGGAAACATCATCGCCCCGGTTCAGGGTGACCCTGCTGAACTTGGCCGACGACAGCGCGCCGTTGACCAGCACGATGCCGCCATCGATGGAGAATGTCTTGCCACCGAGGTCGAAGTCGGACAGCGTCGTGGTGTCGCCGGACTTGGTCATGACGAAGTTGGCGCTGGCGGGAACCCCCGCCCCCTTGCTCCAGCCAGCCCAGGGGATGTCCAGCCTGGCATTGGTCAGGTCGACCGAAACGTTCTGGTTGCCGTTGCCGCTCTTGTCGATCGCGACCTTCACCGTTCCGCCAAGCAGCGGCGTCAGGCCAGGCATGGCGGCGGCGCGGATCTTGTCGTCGAGCACCAGGGCGACCTTGCGGCTGCGCGCCGGCCCGTCATCCCTGAGCGGCTCGACGAGATCGAGTTCGGCCGGAATGCCGTTGAGCGATGCCTTGGCTGAAATGACCGCCTTTTCCGGGTCGACCGTTATCGAACCATCGGCACCGGTCACGGCCTGTCCCTCGAACGGCTTGGCCAGGGATAGGCCGGTATAGTCGAGCGACACCAGCCAATCGAGCTTCGCGGTGTCGACACCCGACTGCAGCGGAATGTCCGCCCTGACATGGCCGGTGACGCTGCCGGACAGATCCTCCGGCAGGATGCCGACATGGCGCATGGCGTTGATCGGTTCGTAGGAGGCAAGTTCGGCGACAGCCGGTGCCTCTCCCTCGACATCGATGTCGAGCGCGCCGATGACCGGCGGACGGTTGGCGGCCTTGACCGTCAGCGTGCCGTTGCTGGCCGCCACCGTGCGGCCACTGGGCATGAAGACGGTGCCCGACGACAACGAAACGTCGACATCGTTGCCATGGAACGCGACGACGCCCACCGCATCGCGGATCGGCGGAATGCGGCCGGCCGTGTCGAAACGCGCCCCGTCTATCTGGAAGCGGCCGAAGACCTCCTCGGCCGAAAGCGGTACGCCATTGCCGAGGCGATCCGGCACCACCTGGAACTGGAGACTGGCGTCGACCACGCGGCCGCCGAACAGATTGTTCAGCACCCAGAGCCGCGCATTGCGCGCCGAAAACCACGGCCACAGCTGTTTGACGTGCGAGACAGGCATGTCATGGACGTTGAGCGCCACATTGATCCCGGGGGCCTTGCCGTCGACGAATTCCACGGTTGCGGTGCCAAGCACCTCGCTGGAAGCGGAGGAGCGAACCGCGATCTGCTCGGCCACCAGTTTATGGCTCTTGGTCTGATAGACGCCGGCGACGCGCGAGAGGAAGGTCAGCGCGGGTTCCGGCGATTCCGACGGTGCCAGGGTCGAGCCGTCGCTGGTCAGGTCATAGCGGTAGGCAGGCTCCTCGCCAGCGGCGCCGCTCGAGGGCTTGGGCCCGACGGAGCCGGCAAAATCGAAAGTCGAGCGGCCGGTCTTGAGCAGCAACCTGTCCACCTGGATCTTGTTGGAGCCGTAGACAAGCGTCGCATTGACATCGGCATCCGCCGGCAGCAGGCCGCGCGTGCCAAGATCCAGCACCGATCCGGTCGACGAAAGGGCGGCCGCCAAGCGTGACGCGGTGGCACCCGAGCCTTCCGCACCTGTCAGCTTCAACGCGACGGCCCCAAGCTTGCCGGAGCCGGCAGCGGTAGCGCTGGCATCCGCCAGATTGATGCTGGCATCCAGGGCAGTCACCCGATGCGCGGCGATATCGCGGGTGGCCGAGGCGGCAACGGTAACCGTCCTGCCGTCGACATCGGCATCGGCGGTAAACGCCATGCCGCCCGGTCCTGACTGAGCGACGGTGGCGTCGGCGATCTTGACCAGTTTGATCGATCCGGCGTCGGGCAGCACAAACTCGACATTGCTGAGATCGATCCGGCGCATCGAATCCTCGCGCACGGCGTCGAGCACGTGATGGATGTTGCCGAACACCGCGTCCAACAATTTTTCCGGATCGACAAGGCCGTCATCGTTGCGCAGCGCCGCGGTCCAGTCGCCGCCGGACGGCATCGCCGCCATGACGATGCGGGCATCGGATATCCTGGCGCTGGTCAGCCGCACCTCACCCCACAGAAGCGGCACCAGGCGCACGCCGAAGCGCACACGCCCCGCATCGGCCATAGGTTTGCCGTCCGATGTCTTCAGGCTGACATCGCTGACCTGCAGGGCAACGAAGCTCGAACTGTCGAGCGTGATGCGGGCGGGCCCGACGGCCACTTTGATGTCGACGCCCGCAAGCCTCTCGATAGCGCTCTCGGCCTCGACGCGCAGCCTGTCCGAGCCGATGCCGGAAAGACCGATGAGATAGACCGCCATCGCGGCCAGCAGCATGAAAGCGACCAAGCCGGCAAACACGCGCGAAAGCATGCGAAAGCCGCGGCCGATGGCAGCCTGGCCGAGGGGCGGGACACGGCACGCGGACGGCAAGGTCCCCAGGTCGGTGATCTCGTCCCGCCTGAACCTGATCTTCTCGTGCTGCGGTTGCTCCTGATCCACGCAATCTTCCGTTGTCCGAATTCGCTCGTGGACGAATCCTCGCTCGACACTATATCGCTGTGGCTTCGCGCGTAACCTCAAACAAGGGCATCGATATGGCTGACCTCGACGTGGGCGATCTTGCGCCGCAATTCGACCTGCCGCGGGACGGCGGTGGATCGCTCAGCCTGGCCGCATCCGCCGGCAAGCCGGTGGTGCTCTATTTCTATCCGCAGGACGACACGACAAGCTGCACGCAAGAGGCGATCAGCTTCTCACGGCTGAGGCCGGAATTCGAGAAGGCCGGCGCCGTCGTCATCGGCCTGTCGCCCGACAGCGCCAAGAAGCACGACAAGTTCAAGTCGAAATACGATCTCACCATCGATCTCGCCGCCGACGAGGAGCGCAAGGTGATCGAAGCCTATTATCTATGGGTCGAGAAATCGATGTATGGCCGCAAATACATGGGCGTCGAGCGCGCGACGTTCCTGATCGGCCGTGACGGACGGATCGCCAGGATTTGGCGCAAGGTCCGGGTCAAGGGACATGCCCAGGCCGTGCTGGAAGCTGTTCGCGCGCTGTGAGGCCAGAGCCCATGAGGGCAAACGACGATCGTGGCGTTATTCGTCGGGCGGCGCGTCGGCTTTCGGCTGCCGCCGCGCCCTCCAGGACTTCGAGACATGGCTCACCTGATCGGCCAGCGCGGCGACATGACCGCGCAAGCCGCGCGCGCCCATCATCGACGACAGCGCGACTGACTGCGTGGCGAAGCGGCGCTTGAAATCCTCGCCGCCGCAGAGAAAATCGATCGTGGCAAGGCCACGGTCGAGCGACCACTGGATATAATCCATCATCAGCACCATACCCGGCGAGCCGCGCTCATATTCGGGATCATAGGTGGTGACGAAGGCCATCATCGTGCCGTGCTGCTCGAAATTGATCGAGACGGCGATGACCGTGCCGTCAAGCTCCAGCACGAAGATGCGCAACAGCCCGAGGTCGGCCAGCACGGAAATAAGCGCGGCGAGAACCGGCGAGCCCTCATCGAACAGATCCGAGGCGCGACCATGCCGAACGAGCCAGAGCCGCTTCAGCGTCGCGACTCGCTCGAGCACCGGCTCGCGCGGATCATCCGCATCCAGGAGGCGGAAACGCAATGCGCCGCTCTCTTCCATGAACTTGCGGCCGCGACGATAGTTCTGCCTGCCCTTTTTCGACAGCGTCTCGAACCATTCCGCCCCACTCTGCCAGGGACCCGTGACGCGATAGCTGATTTCACCACGGTGATTGGGCCGAAGCGCTTTGCCTTGGGCCGGGCGCAGCAGGGCATGAACACCGGCATCCGGCAGCAGGCGGTTGAGGTAGATCAGGTCGAAGCCGCCCTGATCAAAAACATACTGCCAAAGGCGGGAGATCGCCTGCGGGTCGCTGTCGGGCGCAACCAGCGCGTCGCCATAGTCGCTATGGTCCTTCGCAGCCCATTCGAGCATGCGGATGCCGGAGCGCCTGAAGGTGGCGAGCGCTATCACGCCGTCGAGCCGGTCGCCGTTCCAGGCGAGCCCAATCCTGAGCGCGCGCCGCTCCTGATGCGGGGTCGTGCGCCACCAGGCCGCGATCCAGTCCGGGTGCTGGAAGACAAGCCCGCCAGCCCGCTGCCAGAGTTCGCTCCAGGCCGGTGCGATCTCGGCCAGGCGCTGGGCCGACGTCACGACCTCGAAGGTGCGTGTGCGCGGTACGGCAAGCACAAAGGGGGCATTCATGGCCGTGTCCCTTCCGACGATTGCGAGGTCCGTGGTTTTGCCGGGCGCAGTCGCCGGGCCCTGAAACGCTTGGCAATATGCCCCCACATCCGCTTCAGCGGCATGACATAGAGGCCTGCGAGCGACTGGTAGTCTCGCACATCGCGGTCGACCAGTCCGAACTTGAAGTCCTCGTCGGGCCTCGGCACGCACAATGTTCCAAAGAGCCGATCCCAGAAGGAAAAGAGCAGCCCGAAATTCTTGTCGTAGTGACGCGGATCGGTGCTGTGATGCAGTTGGTGCCAATGAGGACACAGGATCAAATTGTTGAGCGGGCCGAACGAGATCTTGAAATGCGTGTGCCTGACGAAATCCATCATCAGAATGTTGCGCATGACATAGACGTTGACGCCAAAGACGGTAAGCTCGACAAGGTTCAGCGAAACCAGCGACCAGATGCCGAAACAGAACCCCACGATGAGGCCGTCCCAGGCTCTATTCATCAACTCGTCCAGCGGATGGACGCGGTCCTTGGTGATCCCGACCATCACCTCGGCCGAGTGATGCACCTTGTGCAGTTCCCAAAGCAGCGGATAGCGATGCTGGGCGACGTGATAGAGATAGTAGGAAATGTCGTATGCGAGCAGCATGGTGATGGTAAAGATGAGCACCGTCACGGGCCCCGCCGGCCCCTCGATCAGCGGCGGCTGGAACTGGAATAGCGTCGAAAACAGCCAGTTGGTCCCGTAGCCGACCGCGGTGACGAAGACAATTCCCGCCGGCAGCATCAGGAGGGGCATCAGGGCCTTCTTCGTCACCCAGAACAAAAGGTCGGCCTTCGCCGAGGGATGGGTGATGACCTCATGGGGAATGGCGAACTCGAAGAATTCCTTCCAGCTCTTCTCCTCGACTGTGCGCCAATAAGCCACGAGTGCGCTGACAAGGGCGGTCAGCAGCAAGAGCCCGGTCGCCAGCAGGCTGGTGCCCGAAATCTTGTCGAGGATCTTGCCAACCAGGTCGTCCAGCATTCCTACCGCCACGGTGTATCCGAAGTACCAGCAGGCCTTTACTCGAAAAGAGTCAATTAAATGCAATCGAATACAGTTAAGAAACCTGACCTTGCTCAGCGCGTGACTGGCCGCCGTCGGCGAAACATGGGTGCTCCTCGCCAACGATTTCGCGACGTGGTGGCCGGCCCCCGGTGATTTCATGCAACCCATTGCCCGCGCCGCGTGCATTCAGCGCCGCGCCGGCGGCACGACAAGTCTTTGTTAACCCTAATAATGTGTAATCAGGCTGTCGAGGTGTCGTAAACGAAAGCTTGGTCCCGTGAACGCAACCGGTCAGTCCGCAGTCTTTGGCAGGCGCAAGGAACCGCACACCGTCATCATCGCGCGGGGCAACGAGATCAGGCATTTCACGGTCCGGCCCTGGCTCGCGGCATTCATCGGCTCGGCACTCGCCGCCATTGCCATCGGCTACCTCCTGGCCACATCCTATCTCGTGCTGCGCGACGATCTGATCGGCGCCACCACCGCGCGCCAGGCGCGCATGCAGCAGGCTTACGAGGACCGCATTTCGGCACTTCGCGCCCAGGTCGACCGCATCACCAGCAGGCAGTTGCTCGACCAGCAATTAATGGAAACCAAGGTCAGCGAACTGCTCGCGCGACAGACACAGCTCAGCCAGCGCCACGGCCGCCTCGGCCCGCTGCTCGAACGCGCTGAAAACGACGTCGGAACGGTGCCTGCCGAAGATCCGGCCGCCGCCAAGCCGGACAAGCGCGCCGAGGTGACAGGCAGCATCAACGTGCCAGCGCAGAACTACGCCGTTGCCAGCCTGAGCGCCGATCTTGGCACGGCCGACACCCGGTCCTTCTCCTTGTGGTCGACCCGCACCGATCCACTGCCCAGCGATTCCGCCGCCGATCGTGCCGACAGGCTGTTCGTCTCGATCAACCAGTCGCTGAAATCAATCGAGAATGACCAGCTCAGCCGCATCAGCACGCTCGCGGACAATGCCTATAAGAGCGCCGATGCTATTCAGCAGGCGCTGCAGGCGGCCGGACTGCCGGTCGACAGCGATTTCGGCAAGAACGAAAGCGATGTCGGCGGACCGCTGATCCCGCTCGACTCCTCGATGATCTTCGACAGTAAGGTCAAGGAGTTGGACGAGGCGCTGGATACGCTCGATCAGTTGAAGAAGGAAGCGCGCCGGCTGCCGCTTGCCAATCCCGCCCCCGGCCACTCCGTCACCAGCCCGTTCGGCGTGCGCACCGATCCCATTCTGGGCACGGCCGCGCTGCATTCGGGAATGGATTTCAGGGCACCGATCGGCATGGCGGCGCGGGTGACAGCGCCCGGCGTCGTCACCAAGGCCGGCTGGAACGGCGGCTATGGCCGCATGGTCGAGATCGACCATGGCAATGGTTTTGCCACGCGCTACGGACATCTCAGCGAGATCGACGTCACGGTGGGCGAGAAAGTCGACGCCGGCGCCATCATCGGCAAGACCGGCAGCAGCGGACGCTCGACCGGCCCGCATCTGCACTATGAAGTACGGCACAATGGCGAGGCGATCGATCCGCTGCGCTTCCTGACCGTCGGCAGGAAAGTCGCGCAGTATCTCTAGCAAGGGCAACCGCTTGCCGGCGGCTGAATCCGGCGCCACCGGCCGAGCGACGCCTTCTCCCTCGCCAGGCAGTCTCCCGCGCCCCATTAAACCGCTGGTGGTCATCCGCCATTGTAACGGCAGGGCGCAAACCGTCGCTGCTTAGTCTCATCCCTGATCCACCGGAGGTGAGGCGCCGCGGGATCGGCGGCTCTGTGCATGTCTCGGATTATTTTTGAATTCCATTTGACTGAATAAATCTTTGATGCGAACCTTACGTCAACCGGGGGCACAAGGCATGGCATTGCGGGGGACCAATCAGGAATTCGGGCGGCCTTACAACCGGCGCATCGTGCTGGAGTCCATCCGCCGTCACGGCCCGATTGCACGTGGCGACATCGCCAGGCATGTCGGGCTCACCGTCCAGACCGTGTCGACCATCGTGCGCGAACTGGAGGAACAGGGCTACATCCTGTCCGTGCGCGAAGAGCCGAAGGGGCGCGGCCTGCCACCGGCGACGCTGCGTATCAACCCGGAAGGCGGCTATGCCGTCGGCATTCACCTGACGCCGCTTGGAGTAGACGCCGCACTGATCAATCTCAGCGGCGACGTCGTCGAGAGTTCACGTCGCGAAGCGCCCAACGCGGCGCCCGACCATGCGTTCGAGCAGATTGGCGCCATGGTCCGCGACCTGACGGGCAAGCGGCCAGGCGGCCGCGTCATCGGCGTCGGCATGGCGCTTCCCGGCCCGTTCGACGTCGATTCCATGAGCTTTGTCGGCCCGACCACGATGACCGGCTGGAAGCATGTGCCGCTGCTTGAGCGACTGACGGCCGCGACGGGATTGCCGGCGTTTTTCGAGAGCGACATGGCCGCCGCCGCGATGGGCGAACGGCTCTATGGCATCGGCGCCCGCCATTCCGACTATTACTACCTCTATTTCGGCGTTGGGCTCGGCGGCGCCATGATGCATGACGGCAGCGTTCTGCGCGGCGCCTGGGGCAATGCCGGCGAGATCGGCCACATTCCCATGGTCCCTGACGGCGAGCTTTGCCCCTGCGGCAATCGCGGCTGCCTCGAGCGCTATTTGTCGCTCGAAGCACGGGGCCGCCGGGCCGGTAGCGACGCCGATTGGGTGGCGCGGGTCGGCCCGATCTTCCGCAACGCGATCGCCATCATCGAAAACCTCTTCGACCCGGAGACGGTCGTGCTCGGCGGCCTGGCGGCATCGGAATTGCTCGAACGCCTGGCGGACGCGGCCGAACCTCTGCACAATTCGGTTTCGGCCCGCGCCGACCGCAAGACGCCGCGCGTCATCGTCGCCAGCGGCGGCCAGCACGCCGTGCTGCGGGGTGCCGCCGCACTCGCCGTCTCAGGGGTGTTGTCGCCGCGCTTCGGCCAGATGTTCACCGCCGAGCGCGAGCGCGGCCGCGATCCCCTGGCGGCCAGGGAGATTGCCGCATGAGTGAACCGCTGCTGGTGCTCGACAACGTCACCAAGAACTATGGTGCGATCGAAGCGCTGAAGGGCATCAGCTTTTCCATCGGCAAGGGCGAAGTGGTGGCGCTGCTCGGCGACAATGGCGCCGGCAAGTCGACGCTTGTCAAGATCATTGCCGGCGGATTGGAACCGACCTCCGGCCGCATGCTGTTCGAAGGCAAGGAGTTTCTGGCGCGGTCGCCGGCGGAGGCCAAGGCCGCGGGGATCGAAACCGTCTACCAGGACCTGTCGCTCTGCACTAATGTCGACGTGGTCGCCAATTTCTTCATGGGCCGCGAGATCACCAAGAAGGTGCTTGGCATTCCGGTGCTCGACGAACGCGCGATGGAGGCCGTCGTCGGCAAGGCCCTGGCCAGCGCCGGCACCCGCATTCCGTCATTGCGCACCAATGTCGAGCATCTCTCGGGCGGCCAGCGGCAGGCCATCGAGCTCAACCGCTTCGTGCACTGGGGCGGCAAGCTGGTGCTGCTCGACGAACCGTTCGCCGCGCTTGGCGTCGAACAGACGCGGCGCGGCCTCGACATGATCCGCCAGGTGGCGAGCCAGGGCATCGGCGTCGTCATCATCACCCATATCATGCAGCAGGCTTTTCAGGTCGCCGACCGGATTGTGGTTATCCGGCAAGGTGTCGTGGCGGGCGACGTCGCCCGCAACAAGACAAGTCCCGATGCGGTGATCAACATGATTACCGGGGAGACGCTTGCCGGTGCCGGACCGGCGAGCTGAGGGACAAAGAGGGGTCCGGCTTAACAGGGAGCCAACGACATGAAGCGAATACTTCTTGCTGTCTTCGGTATCCTGGCACTGGCCTTTGCCACGCTCACGCTGGCATTCGCGCAGTCCAAGGGTGTCGTCTATTACATGGTGCCGACACTGCTCGACGAGTTCCAGACCGGCTCGGTGAGCGCGCTGGAGCTGTTCCTGAAACAGACCGGCTACGAGATGAAGACGCTGAACGCCGACAACAAGACCGACGCGCAGCAATCGCAGATGAACGACGTCATCGCGCTGAAGCCGGCGGCGATCATCCTGGCGGCGGTCGATTTCAATGCGCTGAAGCCGTCGATCGAGGCAGCCCGCGCGGCCGGCATCCCGGTGGTCGAGTTCGACCGCCAGATCACGTCGACGCCGTCCGACTTCACATCGGTCGCGGGTACCGTCGAAATCGGCTACGTCGCCGCCGACCAGGCCGAAAAGCTTCTCAAAGCCAAGAATGGCGCGGTGAAGGGCAAGGTGCTGCAGGTGCTGGGCGATCCCGGCGATCCCTATACGCTCGACATCCAGAAAGGCTTCGAGGAGAAGATGAAGGCGTTCCCGGACGTCAAGATCATCTCGCTTCCGGCCATGCAGTGGGAGGCCAGCAACGCCGGCACCATCGTCGCCGACCAGATGCTGGCCAACCCTGACATCGACCTGATCTTCAGCCATGCCGCGCACCTGTCGGTCGCCGCCGTCGCCTCGCTCGAGGCCGCCGGCAAGAAGCCGGGCGACGTCATGCTGATGAGCTCGAACGGCGCGCCGGTCGGCCTCGACCTGATCCGCAAGGGCTGGCTCAACGTCGAGGTCGAGCAGCCGCTTTACGCACAGGCGGCGGCCGTCGCCATGTTCATGGACAAGGTCGTCAAGAAGGAAGAAATCAAGCCTGGCGAATATGACGTGCTCGGTCTGAAATCGACCGTCACCAAGGAAGCCTGGGGTCCCAACATCAAGATCCCGGGTGCAGCAATCACCAAGGAAAACGTCGACAATCCGGCCTTCTGGGGCAACCAGAAGCCACCGACCGATACGGTCAAATCAGTCGAATAGACATGTCGCCTGAAACGCTCCGGGCCAGCTCGGTCCGGAGCCGCTTCCCCGCAATTCCAATCCGCGCATCACCCCGCGAGAATCGTTCTCCGGATCATGCGCCAGCCGGATCAGCTCATGAACCCCCGCACCCGCCATGCCCTGGAGTTCGTTCTCGACAACCTCGTCTGGTTCATGCTGCTGTTCGTGCTGGTGGTCTTTTCCATCTTCATCCCGAACTATTTCCAGCTCGGCATCTTCGCCAACATCATCGAGGCCTCCAGCGTGCTCGGCGTGATGTCGATCGGCCTGGCGCTGGTCATCATCGCCGGCCACATGGATTTGTCCGTCGAATCCGTCGCGGCGCTCAGCGCCATGGCGGTCGGCATCCTGTTCTGCTCCTCGGGTATCGGCATGGGCGTCCAGTTGCATCCGGAGTGGCTTATGGTTCCGGTGTCGCTGCTGCTGGCGCTTGCCGTCGGCGGCCTCATCGGCGCCTTCAACGGCTATCTCGTGGTCAAGGTCAAGATGAGCGCCTTCATCATCACGCTCGCGTCCTACATCTGGGTGCGCGGCCTGGTGCTGGTCGTTTCGGGCGGCCGCTCCGCGCAGGACCTGGCGCCAGCCATCCGCTGGTTCGGCATCCAGCGGCTGATCGGCCTGCCGCTCACAGCCTGGATCGCAATCGCCTGCTTCGTCATTTTCTCGCTGATCATGGCCAGGACGCCGTTCGGCAGGCATCTCGTGATGATCGGTGGTAACGAGACAGCGACCTTCCGCGCCGGCATCCGGGTGAACCGCAATCTGATCGTTGCCTTCGTGCTTGCCGGCGCCATCGCAGGACTTGCCGGCTGGCTGCTGGCGATCCGCACCTCGGGCGCTACCGCCAATCTCGGCGTCGGTCTTTTGTTCAACGCCTTCGCGGCCGTGGTTATCGGCGGCGTCAGCCTGAAGGGTGGCGTCGGCACCTTGCCCGGCGTGTACGCCGGCGTGCTCCTGCTCTCGGCCATCAACACGGCGATCAACCTGATGGGCCTGCCCGCCAATTTCACCCAGGTCATCCATGGCCTGCTGGTGCTGGCGGCCGTGCTGCTCGACGCATTCAAGCAAACCATTCGCCAAAGATTGGCGTAAGGCGAGGATTTGGCATGACAGGACGACTGGAAGGCAAGGTGGCGTTGGTCATCGGTGCCGCGCGCGGCATCGGCAAGGGCATCGCGCTGCGCTTCGCCGAGGAAGGCGCAAGGCTGGTCCTGGCGGACTCAGAAAGCGAGGCCGGGCAAGCAAGCGCGGATGAACTGGGCGTCCCCTTCATCCGCACCGACATCTCGCAAATGCGCGACGCCGAGGCCGCGGTGGCGCTTGCGCTGAAACACCATGGCAGGCTCGACATCATCGTCCAGAATGCCGGCATCTACCCCTGGCAACTGATCGAAAACACCAGCGCCGACGACTGGGACCGCGTCATGGCCGTCAACCTGGGCGGCACCTTCAATGCCAGCCGCGCGGCCCTGGTGCCAATGAAGGCGCAGCGCTCTGGCCGCATGCTCTACACCTCCTCGATCACCGGCCCGCATGTCACCAGCCCTGGGCACGGCCATTATTCGGCGACGAAAGCGGGCATCAACGGCTTCATCCGCGCTGCGGCGCTGGAATTCTGCGGCTATGGCATCACCGTCAACGGCGTCGAACCCGGCAATATCCTCACCGAAGCCATCCGCGAGCATCGCGGCGACGCCTACATCAAGAACATGGAAGATTCGATCCCGCTCGGTCGCCTCGGCAGCCCACGCGATGTCGCCAACGCCTTCCTGTTCCTGGCCTCGGACGACGCCAGCTACATCACGGGAACGACCATTGTCGTCGATGGCGGACAGTTGCTGCCGGAGGGCAAGGATTTCAAGATGGTGCCGCCGTGATGAACACAAGCAAGCCGGATACGGAAATATCCGGGCTATCTGCTGAAAACTTGTGATAATCGACGTCTACATTTCTCTGGAGACAAGGGCTTGAAACCCTTGAGAGAAATGGCGCGAGTGACGGGGCTCGAACCCGCGACCTCCGGCGTGACAGGCCGGCACTCTAACCAACTGAGCTACACCCGCGCATTTGACGAGCGCGTGTCCGCGTTCGTCGTTGGGGCGGTGGATAAGGGGTTCGGTACCGGGTGTCAAGCGCGGGAAGACAGCATAAACGCAAAGTCGAGAAGGTTTTTTGACAGCCGGCGATTTGGTCGCAGATGCGGCCGTCGAACAGGCCGCCGGCTGATCATTTGGCCTTGCGAAGCCGAGCCCGACCGCTTAAAGGTCCGGCCCGGAGAGGGCGATTAGCTCAGTTGGTAGAGCGCTTCGTTTACACCGAAGATGTCGGCGGTTCGAGCCCGTCATCGCCCACCACGTCGATTCAAAATTCGCAAGCTTTTGCGCCAAATGCTTTCAAAGCCAAGCGACCAGCTACGAAATAGCAACAACTTTGCCGCAAGGAGGCTTGCGCCTTAAAGGACTATCTCGCCTGCCTTGATCAAGTCTTCGGCGCAATTTGGATCGCTTTTTCGATTGGCGCCAGATACATCTTAGCGATCGTCACGAACAATCGAGGTCCCTAAGATTGGCGCACCCTATATTCGGAGTTACGAATTAGGCTTCGCTTGGATCACGTTTACGCGGGGCATTTGATGCGAATTTCACATGCTTTCTTTTTGTTAGTCGCCTCAACCGTGACTATGTACGTCGCGGTCCAATTCGCCGTCGCCGGCAAGCCGACGTCTATACACCAAGAACCGATGACTTTTAGGATCATCGACAATCCCCACTGCGAGAACTGCGTTGTCGTGTTCGCCAACGGCGAGATTTCTGACACCACCATTGACCGCTTTCAGACGACGCTCGATCATCTCGAGAAGTCCACAAACTGGTCGCGAAACAATGCCAGAAAGGGCCTAGGGCCACATTTTATCCTACTTCTTGATTCTCTTGGCGGGCTGGCCAGTCCAGCCTATTCAGTGTCAAGACAAGCCAGAATTTACGGCGCGATAACGGTTGCCGCACGCCCGTCTGTAACAGTTGAGATCGACGGCGCGCTTGATCCCTCATCATGCAATTCTGCCTGCAGCCTCATCTTGATGGGTGGCAAACAGCGCTTCTCCCACATTTTTTCCAATATCGGCCTCCATCAAGTTTATCCTTTGGTCAAGGACAAGCGGAGCTTCACACGAAGCGATGTTCTTGAATACTTGTCCTTCTTTAAAGAGGGCACAGCTGACCTAGCTAGACACATTTCTGAGATGGAATTGGACCAGAGGATTTTTCTACTTGCGATGCAACAGACGGAAGATGAATTTCATTTTCTTAGCCCTTCAGAGGCCATATCACTCAAATTAATAAACGCGAACGTAGATTCACTTGCCGGAATTGACCATCGATCTTAGCACTTCTGGCGTTCTGATAACCGCAAATCCAAGAATATGACCTAATCTCTTCGGTCAATGCTTTGCATCTTGATCAGTCTCTACGTCCTTAACCCTTCAAAATTTTTCAACCCCTCGCCAGCAGCGTCTCGACTTCTTCCAAGGTCGGCATCGACGGCGCCGTCCCCGGCCGCGTCACCGAAATGCCGGCCACGGCACAGGCAAAGCGCACCGCCTGCAGCGGCTCCACGCCTCGCGAAAGTGCCGCTGAGAACCCGCCATTGAATGCATCGCCTGCCCCCGTGGTCTCGACCACGGGCCCGGCGCTGATCGCTGGGACATGCTCGGAGCGATGCTTCGTGTGCAGGAGCGCGCCCTTGTCGCCGAGCGTGACGATGACCGTACCTACACCCTTTTCGAGCAGTTTGCCGGCAGCGGTGCGCGCTTCGTCGACCGAGGAGACCCTTAGCCCGGTCAATTCCTCAGTCTCCGTCTCGTTGGGCGTGAGATAGTCGCAGAGCGTGTAGATGCGGTCGGGAAGCTTTGCCGCCGGCGCCGGGTTGAGGATGGTCGTCACCCCTGCCCCGCGCGCGATCTCCAGCGCCCGCAGCGCGGCCTCGATCGGCTGTTCGAGCTGCGTCACGAAGACGCCCGCACCACGGATCAGCCCGGCATTGGCCTCGATGTCCCCAGGCGAGATCAGCATGGCCGCGCCGGGGCTGACGATGATGGCGTTGTTGCCGCTTCCCTCCTCGACGAAGATGTAGGCGGCGCCCGTATAGCTGTCCGGCGTGTCGATGGCGGCGCTCTTCACGCCGGCATCCGTCCAGGTCCGCTTGGCCATGTCGGCGAAGGCATCGACGCCGAGCCGGGTGAGGAACGTGACGTCGGCTCCCAGCCTGCCGGCGGCCACCGCCTGGTTCGACCCCTTGCCGCCCGGCCCCAGCTTGAAGGAATTGCCGAGGATGGTTTCGCCCATGCGCGGCTGGCGCTGCGCCCTGTAGGCGGTATCGGCAACAAATACACCCAATATCACGACAGGCTTCATGACGATCGGCTTGCCCGAACCCATGTCTCTACTCCGCGTCCGGCGGCACGACGCCCTTGCGGAAGGCGAAGCAGCCATAGAAGCGCCGTTCGCCGGTCTGGATGACGCAATAGGCCTGCTTGGCGCGCTCGTAGAAGGCGTAACGCTCGACCGGCACCATCGGCCAGGACTTGCCCTCGGCGGCGTCGATCTCCTTCTGCACTTCCTTTTGCACGGCCGGGATCTCGTCCGGCTTGCCGACGATCTCCATGCGCGCGGCCGAATCGTCGACGAACGTGTCCAGCGGGTAAAGCGACAGCACCGCCTTCACCACTTGCGCCGCCGAGGCATCGATGCGCAGCACCCGGCCGAGCGCGGTCCGGCGCGCCACCGAATCGGAGGGGAAGTTGGTGTCGGCGATGATCAGGTCGTCGCCATGTCCCATCGCCCGCAATGCCTGGAGCACGTCGGCATTGAGCAACGGATCGATCCCTTTGAGCATGATGGTCCTCGTGAAGTGCGTTGGAGATCAGAGACGCTGGCCGGTCTCGGCGTCGAACAGATGGATATGGTCAAGCCTTGGGCGAAGCGTCAGCGTGTCGCCAGGCTTGAAGTCATGGCGCTCGCGAAACAGCGCCACCATCTCGCCGTCGCCAAACCGCAGGAAGACCAGGGTTTCCGAGCCGGTCGGCTCGACCACCGAAATCTTCGCCGGCACGCCATCGGGATGGATTTCGAGATGTTCGGGGCGCACGCCATAGACCACCGCGCGGCCCTCCTCGACGGCGTTGCCAGGAGCAGCCGGGAACAGCGCTCCGGCAATGTCGACGCCGCCCTTGCGCGCGGTGCCCTTGAGCAGGTTCATCGACGGCGAGCCGATGAAGCCGGCAACGAAAAGGTTCGCCGGCCGGTCGAAAAGCTCCAGCGGCGCGCCGACCTGTTCGATGCGCCCGTCGCGCATGACGACGATCTTGTCGGCCATCGTCATGGCTTCGATCTGGTCGTGGGTGACATAGATGGTGGTGGTCTTCAGCCGCTGGTGCAGTTCCTTGATCTCGGTGCGCATCTGCACGCGTAGCTTGGCGTCGAGGTTCGAAAGCGGCTCGTCGAACAGGAAAACCTGCGGATTGCGCACGATGGCGCGCCCCATGGCGACGCGCTGACGCTGGCCGCCGGAAAGCTGGCGCGGATAGCGCTTCAGATAGGGGCTGAGGTCGAGGATGTCGGCGGCGCGCTTGACCCGCTCGGCGACCACGGCCGGATCCGTCTTGCGCAGCTTGAGGGCAAAAGCCATGTTCTGCTCGACCGTCTTGTGCGGATAGAGCGCATAGTTCTGGAACACCATGGCGATGTCGCGTTTCGCCGGCGGCAAATGATTGACGACGCGGTCGCCGATGGCGATCGTACCGCCGGAGACGGTCTCCAGCCCCGCCACCATCCGGAGCAGCGTGGACTTGCCGCAACCGGACGGGCCGACAAGCACGACGAACTGGCCATCGGCAATGTCGACGCTGACTTCGTGCAGAACCTTGACGGTTCCAAACGCCTTGGCCACATTGCTGATCGCGACTTGAGCCATCGTTCCCCCATCAGCCCCACTGGCCGTAGGCGCAGAAGCTAACCAACGCGACGGGTCAGGGCAAGTCGGTCTCTTATAGATAAAAACCCGTCCTCGTTGACACGGCGTTTGGTTGTGAGAATAGTGACGAGCGCCAATCCGAACGCCGGTACTCTACCCGAAAAAACGGAACGCGAAGCGACGCAGGTTGGGGTCCTGGTTTCGCTTCCGGACAAGGCCAGCGCCCGGCACGATTGGCACTTCGGTTCACGACTAATTTTCTGGGAGGAATAGTCCATGCGAGTAGGTCTTTACGACAAACTGGTCCGTGCCGGCGCGACAAGGCGCGACATATTGAAGGGCGCGGCCTCGATGGCCGCGATAGCGGCCGCTTCCGGTGCCGGACTTGGCGCCCTGACGCGCCCGGCTTCCGCCGCGAGCGAACTGCGCTCGAAAATCCTGCAGATCCCCGGCGTTGGCAAAGGCCAGCCGACCGACGCCGACTTCCAGAAGGTCGGCGAGCTTTGCCTCGAGGCGACAAAGGCCAACGTCAAGGAAGGCGAATTCGCCGGCGTCGAGCTCACCTTCATGGGCCTGAACAACCAGAACCTGCACAATGTGCTGTTCCGTGGCTTCCTGAAGCCGTGGGAGACCTATACCGGCGCCAAGATCAGCTGGATCGACCTGGCGCAGGCCGACTACAACGCCCGCCTGCAGCAGTCGATCGCCACCGGCACCGTCGATTTCGACATCATCGAGATGGGCGCGCCGTTCGAGGGCGACGTCTGCGGCAAGGGCCTGACGTCGGAGATGCCCGACTGGGTCAAGAAACAGATCGACTTCGACGATCTCGTCAACTACCTCAAGCCGCCCGTCGGCACCTGGGACGGCAAGCAGTACCGCGTTACCATCGACGGCGACACGCACAACTTCAACTACCGCACCGACGTGTTCGCCGATGCCGACCTCGCCAAGCAGTGGAAGGACGGCGGCGGTGAGGGCGAGTGGGGCGTGCCGAAGACCTGGCAGCAGGTGCAGGCCGTGACCAAGTTCCTGAAGGGCAAGAAGTTCAAGGGCCAGGACGTCTACGGCTATCTCGACGCGCCCAAGCCGTGGGGCGGTTTCGGCTTCTACTTCCTGGGCAGCCGCGCCACCGCCTATGCCAAGCATCCCGACGACAAGGCCTGGCTGTTCGACGCCGACACGATGAAGCCGCGCGTCAACAATCCGGCCTGGGTACGCGCCATCCAGGACGTCATCGACGCGCTGCCGTCGGAACCCGCCGACCAGATCAATGCCGACCCGAACACCACCGCCTTCCAGCAATTCCTGGCCGGCACCGGCTCGATGATCCCCTGGTGGGGCGACGTCGGCTCGAACGTCAAAACCAATGATTCCTCGGTCATCGGCGACGTCACCGGCTTCTCGATCCTGCCGGGCTCCGACGATGTCTACAACTCCAAGACCGGCAAGTGGGACAAGCTCGCCAGCGGCCCGAACTATTCGCCGAACTGCGCCTATCTCGGCTGGGGCGTCTATGTCATGGCCCGCGTCGATAGCGACGAGAAGAAGAAGAAAGCGGCATGGTCGGCCGCCGCCCACCTCGGCGGCAAGGACCTGTCGATCTGGACGGCGATGTATCCGTCGGGCTTCCAGCCTTACCGCAATTCCCATTTCGACATTCCCGAGTGGGTGGCGGCCGGCTACGACGAGGCGTTCATCACCTCGTACCTGAAGTCGGAAGGCGACAGCTACAACCATCCCAACGCGGCGATCGAGCCGCGCATCCCCGGCATCTTCCAGTATTACAGTGCCGCCGAGGATATCCTGGCCAACACTTTCGCCGGCAAGATGAAGGCGCAGGAAGGCGCCGACGCCATCGCAGCCGCCTGGGAGAAGCTGACCGACCAGATCGGCCGTGACAAGCAGATCAAGCTCTACAAGGCCTCGCTGGGCTTGGCCTGATCCATCGACCATGGTCCGGCGGCTTGCCCGCCGGACCATATCCGACCGGTTCCGGTGATCCCGGACCTTTGCAAAACGGGCGAGATTTGTGGCTGACCAGACTTCGACCGCGACCCGGTGGCCTGCAGACGCCGCCCCCTATGATCTGATCCCGCCACGCCGCCGGCGTTTGGGCTGGGCGCTGATGGCGCTTGCCACGCTTGGCCTGTTGGCAACGATCGTGCTGCAGATCCTCTACAAGACCGAGGTCGACACGATCGGCTTCGAGACGTGGCGGCCCGTGGTCTATGCCTATGTGCTGTGGGGCGTGGCGATCGGCATCGGCCAGGTCCTGACCCGCGGCGAGGACGGCCAGCGCGCGCTGTTCCTGCTGCCCGCCCTTTTGTTCACCATCGCGATGGTGATCTTCCCGACGCTGTTCGGCTTCTACATCGCGCTCACCGACTGGAACCTCTCCTCCTTCAGCGGGCGCAGGTTCAACGGGCTCGACAATTTCTGGCAGATGCTCGCCGATCCCTACTACCACAACGCGCTGTTCAACATGGTGCTCTACGTGCTGGCGGTGCTGGTCGAATATGTCATCGCTTTTGGCCTGGCGCTGCTGCTCAACGCGCAGATCCGCGCCCGCAAATTCTTCAGGGTGGTGTTCCTGATGCCGCTGATGCTGTCCCCGGTCGCGGTGTCGTGGATGATCGGCAAATCGTTGATGGAATACCGCTTTGGACCGGCGGCGACGCTGGCGCGGCATCTCGGCTGGGAAGACCCGGCGTTCTTCTCGAACCCGATCACCGCCCGCATCTCGATCATGCTGCTGGACGCCTGGACCTTCATTCCGTTCATGATGATCATGCTGCTGGCGGGGCTGCAGGCGATGTCGCGCGAGGTGCTGGAGGCGGCGCGTGTCGATGGCGCCACGGCCTGGCAGACCTTCTGGCAGGTCACGTTCCCGCTGATGCTGCCGGTGTCGGTGACGGCGGTGATCCTGCGCATCATCTTCAAGCTGAAGCTTGCCGACATCATCATCACGGTCACCTCGGGCGGTCCGGGCGGCGCCACCGATTCGGTGTCGAGCTTCATCTACCGCGAATACCGCGACCGTTCGAATGTCGGCTACGGCACCATGCTGGCGATGGCCTATCTCGTCATCATCGTGGTATTCGTGACCTGGCTGTTGAAGTTCGCCAGCCGTTTCGTGCGCAATGTGAATTAGGTTGAGATGAGCGTCCAGACCACCGACTACGTCGCATCCGAGATCCGCTCGCCGGCGAGCTTCGTCGCCAGCCGCGTCTTCATCTATGGCGCGCTTGCCTTCTGGGCCTTCATCTGCCTGTTTCCGATCTACTGGACCATCACCACGTCGTTCAAGACGGCGGTGGACGTCACCCAGGGCCACTTGATCCCGTTCGTCGACTTCCAGCCGGATTGGAAAGGCTGGCGATCGCTTGGCTTGTCGCCGGACTCGATCTTCCAGACCTCGACGGTGCGCGACGAGTTCCTCAAGCGCTTCATGAACTCGGTCATCACCTCGGTTGGGGCGTCGAGCCTAGCGATCGTCATCGGCAGCCTCGCCGCCTATGGCCTGACCCGCTATCGCTACCATTTCGCCTGGTTCAAGAACGAGGACATCTCGTTCTTCTTCCTGTCGCAGCTGATTCTGCCGCCGGTAGTGCTGGCCCTGCCCTTCCTGGTGCTCTACCGCGAGGTCGGCCTGCTCGATACGCGCGTCGGGCTGATCCTGCTCTACACGCTGATGGTGCTGCCGATCGTCATCTGGATCATGCGCGACCAGTTCAATTCCATCCCCGTCGAACTCGAGGAAGCAGCCCTTGTCGACGGCCTGTCGATCTGGGGCGCCTTTTTCCGCATCGTCATGCCGATCGCCCTGCCAGGCATGGTCGCGGCCTTTATCCTGGCGATGGTGCTGTGCTGGAACGAGTATTTCTTCGCCGCCCTTTTGACCTCGACCGACGCCAAGACAATTCCCGTCATGGTGGCCAGCCAGACCGGCTCGCAAGGCATCAACTGGTGGTCGATGGCCGCCCTTGCCACCGCGGCGATCGCGCCGCTTGCCGTCATCGGGATTGCACTGGAGCGCTATCTCATCATGGGCATGACGGCGGGTGCGGTGAAGTAGCCATGGCGGGCTCAGATTGGTTCGCACGCGACATCCGTGTCGGTTGTGTCGGCCGCGACCGCTACGGCAAGGGCGCCATGCAGATAGCGTAGCACGGGACGCGCCGTCATTGCCGGCTTTGTGCTGGCAATGCTTTGCGGCGGCCTGCTCATGGCCCTGGTGGGTTTTCCGCCAACCACCTTGCACTCGGAATAGCCCTCTATGTCATCTGGGAATAACCGGCACCGTTACCTTCATCTGGGCCGTGGCCATCCGCAAAGCCAGTTCGACGACATGCTGCCCTGCGTCTATTCGGAGGTGGCTTTGGTGTCACGCATCGGAGTGATCCGGGAATCCAAGGTAAAGAGCGAGTATCGTCGACTTTGAAGCCATGATTGGGGATACTCAAACCCGTGCCATTCAGTATCGAGCTGTCACGCCTTACTTAGGGATCCTCCACATGGACAAAGCGACAACCATCATTGGAATAGATTGCAGCCCACGCGCGTCCAGTAATTCAGGGCGCATGCTCGGCGAGGTTCTTCGCTCACTCGAGAGAGATTGGCGGGTGAAGGTCGTGGAACAGGTGCGTCTGGCCGATGAGCGTATCGACTGCCTCGGGTGCGAGCAGTGTTATCAAACGCTCGGATACCACGGCGACGGGATCGATCGTGTTCTGTCACTCATGAAAGAGTCGGACGTGATCCTGATGGCCACTCCCACCTGCTTCGGAATGCCGCCGGCCCTGGGCGTCGTCTTGCTCGACAGATTGGATCCCCTGTGGCGCGACGGACAACAGCTCAAAGGAAAACTCGGAGCGGTCATCGTCAACGGCGCCACCGATCCCGCGGACGATCCGAGTGTTCACCAATGCGCGGACAACATGATCAAGTTTTCGAACAGCACGAGATGCCCTGCGTCCAGCCGGTCCATCTGGGGGGAACGCTCGCGTATCCCGAGCAACGGTTTCCAGACCCGCTCCCTGCCGAGACGACAGGCGTTCTCGAGCAATTGGCTGACGAGATCCGGCAGTGGGTCGGGAGCAGGTGATCCACATCTCTTCCCACTTAAGGCCGTGGCTGAGAACAGCGGTTACCCAAAAGCGATCCTGACAAATCCATCGCCGACTACCGGGCGGAGCGGCCTAAAAGCCGGGGTTAGGCCTTTAGGATTTCCCGCAGGTGATCCATGATCATGGCGACACCCTTATTGCCCAAACTCGCCGATGCATCCTTGGCACCGGCCGTATACCAGCCAGTGTTGTCAGCGAAATGCGTTGGATCGACTGCTTCCGGGCATAGCGCCAGCATCAGCGATGTCTCGCCAATGCCGGCGTGGTCGAACGGGTACCTGCCGTTCATCGTCGCCGGCATCAGCGGATGCACCTGCACCCAGTTGAAGAAATTTTCGCCTGCCGCATGTCCGGCATAGTAGTCGGCCATGGTCTGGGAACCCCACCAGCCCTCGCCGCGCTGCTCCTCGAGGAAACGGAAGATCGCCTGACGGCCGGCGGTCTTGAAGGCGAGATCGGTCGGCATGCCGGCGGCGAAATTCTCGGTCTGGTGATGGATGATGGCGTGGATGTTGCGAAAGCCGATGCGCAGCAGGCCGTAGAACAGCGCCTCGCCGAACGGCGCCAGCTGATTGCCGCCGACCTGCACCGAGCCGCTGCCTTCGGGTGGCGCCACCGCATAGCTCGCCGCGCCATAGTAGAAGGGCGGCAGGATGACAATGTCGCTCTCCTTTTCGAACAGCTCCAGCGTCTTGATGACGGCCAGCGTGTCCATGCCGACGGCCATGTGCTCGCCATGGTATTCCAGCACGCCGAGCGGCAGGACGACCGGCCAATGCTCGGCGATCGCCTTGCGGATCTGGTGCGGCAGCATCAGTTCATAGCGCATCATCTATTCCATGTTGGTGTGGCGGGCGCGCATGGCTTCCGGCGACGCCGCGGTCATGTCCCTGAGTTTCAGCACCATGATCTCGAACAGCAGGAACAATGCTCCCTCGAAAACCGAGCCCATCGGCAGCACCGACGTCTTTTGCGGCCCTTGGTCGTCGGCCATGGTCTGCGCCGGGACCAGCAACGTCAAATCAGCCAGGCTTGCGGCGCTGCCGCCTGGCTGGGCGGTCAGGAGCAGGACGGTTGCGCCCGCCTCGCGCGCGATGCGCATCAAGGTGAGCACGGTCGAGGTTTCGCCGGGTCCGGAACTGACAAGGAAGACATCGCCCTGCCCCACGGGCGGGGTGGTCATGTCGCCGACGACCGAAACCGGCAGGCCCAGATGGTAGAGCCGCATGGCGAAGCCCTTCACCTGCAAGGCCTCGCGGCCGCAGCCATAGGCGACGATCTGCCTGGCTCCCACCAGCATCCCGCAGGCGGCGTCGATCCGGTCGCCGTCGATAGGCGCCAACACCGCGCCAAGCTCGTCGAGAGCGGTCGTGAACATCCGTGAACTGGAGTCGCTCACCGCAGCCCCGCCCGCGAGCCGGCAATCGAACATGATTGGCAATTCCCGATCACGCTTTCCCCCGGAACAGCTTGATTTCGTTCATGCTAACAACCGCGAAAAAGCGTGTCCAACGCTCGGCGGTGCTTTTGCCAAGCCACGGGCATGATAGTGTCATGTCAGACAAATCAGCAAGGCAGACGGGCACGACATGAAGACACGGCACTTCGACCGCATCGGCAATGGCGGCATCACTTTCACGGAGCTGGGTTTCGGCACGGCGCCGCTCGGCAATCTTTACCGCGCCGTCTCCGACGAGGACGCCAATGCGACGCTGGAGACCGCCTGGGCGACCGGCTGCCGCTACTACGACACGGCACCGCTCTATGGGCTCGGCCTGTCTGAAACGCGCCTCAACCCGTTCCTGCGCGGCAAGAAGCGCGACGATTACGTGCTGTCGAGCAAGGTCGGCCGCATTATGCGCGCCTGCCCGCCGGAAGAGCGCACCGGCATCGGCAAGTTCTTCGACACGCCGTCGCGCAAGGAAGTCTACGACTACAGCTATGACGGCGTCATGCGCTCGTTCGAGGCCTCGCTCGAGCGGCTCGGCGTCGATCGCATCGACATCCTTTTCGTGCACGATGTCGACATCTTCACCCATGGCAGCAAGGAGGCGTCCGATCAGCGCATCGAGGAGTTCATGCGCTCGGGCTATTACGGCCTGCTCGCCTTGCGCGACCAGGGCGTCATCAAGGCGTTCGGCGGCGGCATCAATGAATGGCCGGTCGCCCAGACGCTGGCCGAGCGAGGCGATTTCGACCTGTTCCTGCTTGCGGGGCGCTACACGCTGCTGGAACAGGAGGCGCTGACATCCTTCCTGCCGCTCTGCCAGAGGCGCGGCATCGGCATCGTTCTGGGCGGGCCCTACAATTCCGGCATCCTGGCGACGGGACCGAAGCCTGGCGCCTACTACAATTATTCCGAAGCGCCCAAGGATATTCTCGACCGGGTCGCCGGCATCGAGAGCGTCTGCAAGCGCCATGGGGTCAGGCTGATCGAGGCGGCGTTGCAATTCCCGCTGCTGCATCCCTCGGTCGTTTCAGTGATCCCCGGCGGCCAGCGGCCTGAAGAAGTCGAAAGCAACCGGTCGCTGCTCGACGCGAAACTGCCGGCGGCACTTTGGGCCGATCTCAAAAAGGAAGGCCTGATGCGCGCCGAGGCGCCGACGGCATGACCGGCGACCGGGGGCTCGCCTGGACAAAAGAAAAGCCGGGCATGCCCGGCTTTCCTGGTCTTTTGAAAATGAAAAAACGCGCTTAGTTGACGGCGTCCTTGAGGCCCTTGCCGGCCGAGAATTTCGGCACGGTGCGTGCCGGGATCTTCACTTCAGCGCCGGTCTGGGGGTTGCGGCCGGTCGAGGCCGCACGCTTTGACACGGTGAAATTGCCAAAGCCGACAAGCCGGACATCGCCGCCCTTCTTCAGTTCGCCGGAGATGACAGAAAACACTGCATCGACCGCCGACTGCGCGTCACCCTTCGAAATGCTCGCGGCGTCGGCGACAGCGGACACCAGTTCGTTCTTGTTCATAAAAATTCCCTTCCATGAGAACACCGGAACTCACGACTCATCCGGCAGGAAACGGACTTTAGAAAGAAGCGTTCCCGCAACCAAGTCGAAAAGGCAGGAAAAAAGCGGAAAAAGCCCGGAATTCCGGGGTTTTTCACATGAAAAAGCCGGGCGCGAGGCCCGGCTTTCTGTTTGTGCGCTGCAACTTTAGTAAAAACTAATGTGCGAGCGACTTTCCGGCGTCATCCGAGCTGTCCGTCGCGGCCGGCGGATTGACCGGTTCGACCCATTCGATCGGCTCCGGCATCCGCACCAGCGCGTGGCGCAACACCTCACCGACCCGCGAGACCGGAATGATCTCCATGCCGTTCTTCACATTGTCCGGTATCTCCGCCAGATCCTTGGCGTTGTCTTCCGGGATCAGCACCTTCTTGATGCCGCCGCGCAGTGCGGCGAGCAGCTTCTCCTTGAGGCCGCCGATCGGCAAGATGCGGCCGCGAAGCGTGATCTCGCCAGTCATCGCCACATCGGCCCGGACCGGAATGCCCGTCAGCACCGACACGATGGCCGTGGCCATGGCCGCACCAGCGGACGGACCGTCCTTCGGCGTCGCGCCTTCCGGCAAGTGGACGTGGATGTCGCGCTTGTCGAACAACGGCGGCTCGATGCCGAAATCGATGGCACGCGAGCGCACATAGGAGGCCGCCGCCGAGATCGATTCCTTCATCACGTCGCGCAGATTGCCGGTCACCGTCATGCGGCCCTTGCCGGGCATCATGACGCCTTCGACCGTCAGCAGCTCGCCGCCGACTTCCGTCCAGGCAAGACCGGTAACGACACCGACCTGATCGTCAGCCTCGACCTGGCCGAAGCGGTAGCGCTGGACACCAAGGTAATCGGCGAGGTTCGCCGCCGTGATGCTCACCGTCTTCTTCTTCGTCTTCAGGATCTCGGTCACCGCCTTGCGGCCGAGCTTCATCAGCTCGCGCTCCAGGCTCCGGACGCCCGCTTCACGGGTGTAGGTCTGGATGATGGCGCGGATCGCATCCTCGCCGACGGAAAACTCCTTCGGCTGCAGCGCGTGATCGCGGATCACCTTCGGCATCAGGTGCCGCTTGGCGATTTCGATCTTCTCGTCCTCGGTGTAGCCGGCGATACGGATGATCTCCATGCGGTCCATCAGGGGCGCAGGGATGTTCAGCGTGTTCGCCGTCGTCACGAACATCACGCTCGACAGGTCGTATTCGACCTCGAGGTAATGGTCCATGAACGTCGAGTTCTGTTCGGGGTCGAGCACCTCGAGCAGCGCCGACGACGGATCGCCACGGAAGTCCTGGCCCATCTTGTCGATCTCGTCGAGCAGGAAGAGCGGGTTGGACTTCTTGGCCTTCTTCATCGACTGGATGACCTTGCCGGGCATCGAGCCGATATAGGTACGCCGGTGACCACGGATCTCGGCCTCGTCACGCACGCCGCCGAGCGCCATGCGGATGAATTCGCGGCCGGTTGCCTTGGCGATCGACTTGCCGAGCGAGGTCTTGCCGACGCCGGGAGGGCCGACGAGGCACAGGATCGGCCCCTTCAGCTTCTTCTGGCGGCTTTGCACGGCAAGGTACTCGACGATGCGGTCCTTGACCTTGTCGAGGCCGAAGTGATCGGTGTCGAGGACGTTCTGCGCGTAGGCGAGATCCTGCTTGACCTTGGAGTTCCTGCCCCACGGGATCGACAGCAGCCAATCGAGATAATTGCGCACGACGGTCGATTCCGCCGACATGGGCGACATCGTCCGGAGCTTCTTCAACTCGGCTTCCGCCTTTTCGCGGGCTTCCTTGGAGAGCTTTGTCTTCTTGATGCGCGCCTCGATCTCGGCGGCCTCGTCGCGGCCGTCCTCGCCCTCGCCGAGTTCCTTCTGGATCGCCTTCATCTGCTCGTTGAGGTAGTATTCGCGCTGCGTCTTCTCCATCTGGCGCTTGACGCGCGAGCGGATGCGCTTCTCCACCTGCAGGACGGAGATTTCGGCCTCCATGAAGCCCATCGCCTTTTCCAGCCGCTCCTTGACGGAGAGGGTGGCCAGCATCTCCTGCTTCTCGGGGATCTTGATGGCAAGGTGCGAGGCAACCGTGTCGGCGAGCTTGGAATAGTCGTCGATCTGGCTGGCGGCGCCCACCACTTCGGGCGAGATCTTCTTGTTCAGCTTGACGTAGTTCTCGAAGTCGGTGACGACCGAGCGGGCCAAAGCCTCGACCTCGACCTCTTCCTCTTCCGGCTCGACCAGCGCCGTGGCCTTGGCCTCGTGGAAGTCGGGACGGTCGGTGAAGGAGACGATTTTCGCACGCGAGGCGCCCTCGACCAGAACCTTGACGGTGCCGTCGGGCAGCTTCAGCAATTGCAGCACATTGGCGAGCGTGCCGATGTCGAAGATCGCATCGGGCTCGGGATCGTCATCGGCGGCATTCATCTGGGTGGCAAGCAGGATCTGCTTTTCCTGCCCCATTACCTCTTCCAGCGCCTTGATCGACTTTTCACGCCCGACGAAGAGCGGAACGATCATATGCGGGAACACCACGATGTCGCGCAGCGGGAGGACCGCGAAGACGCCGTCGCTGGGAGCCTTGGATATTTTGGCCATTGTCCAACCTTTCATGTCGCGGCCACCATCAGGCCAACCGCGAATCTCATATTAACGACCGGGGATCGTTCCGCCTACCACCGTTTGTGACGGGAGTTTTACAGCACGAAATCGGGCACCTCGGCCTTCTCGTGTTAGGTGGATGCAGGCGGGCCAAAGATCAAGAGTTAACATGGTCCGCAATCCACTCCATCACGAGCTGTGCCGGTTCCTCACAGCAAAACGGCGCCGCGAGGGCGCCGTTCCACAAAAATATAGGGCCAAGTGTCATCTCAGGCGCTGACATTGCCCTTCTTTTCCTTCTGTTCGGAATAGATGTAGAGCGGCCGGGCGCTGCCGGTCACCACTTCTTCCGAAATCACCACCTCGCGCACGCCTTCGAGCGCGGGCAGTTCGAACATCGTGTCGAGCAGGATCGCTTCCATGATCGAACGCAGGCCGCGCGCGCCAGTCTTGCGCTCGATGGCGCGCTTGGCGATCGCCGACAGCGCGTTCTCGTGGAAGGTCAGATCGACATTCTCCATCTCGAACAGCCGCTGATACTGTTTGACCAGCGCGTTCTTCGGCTCGGTCAGGATCTGGATCAGTGCCGGCTCGTCGAGGTCCTCCAGTGTCGCCAGGACCGGCAGACGACCGACGAACTCCGGAATGAGACCGAACTTCAGCAAATCCTCCGGCTCGACCAGGCGGAAAACGTCACCCGTGCGGCGATCCTCCGGCGACGCGACGATGGCGCCAAACCCGATCGAGGTCTTCCTGCCGCGATCCGAGATGATCTTGTCCAGTCCGGCGAAAGCGCCGCCGCAGATGAACAGGATGTTGGCGGTATCGACCTGCAGGAACTCCTGCTGCGGGTGCTTGCGGCCGCCCTGCGGCGGCACGGAGGCAACGGTGCCTTCCATGATCTTCAACAGCGCCTGCTGCACGCCCTCGCCCGACACGTCGCGGGTGATGGACGGATTGTCGGACTTGCGCGAAATCTTGTCGATCTCGTCGATGTAGACGATGCCGCGCTGGGCGCGCTCGACATTGTAGTCGGCCGACTGCAGGAGCTTCAGGATGATGTTCTCGACGTCCTCGCCGACATAACCGGCTTCGGTCAGGGTCGTGGCATCGGCCATGGTGAAGGGCACGTCGATGATGCGGGCCAGAGTCTGCGCCAGCAGCGTCTTGCCGCAGCCGGTCGGGCCGATCAGCAGGATGTTGGACTTGGCCAACTCGACATCGTTGTTCTTGCCGGCATGCGCCAGGCGCTTGTAGTGGTTGTGGACGGCCACCGACAGCACGCGCTTGGCGTAGGGCTGGCCGATGACATAGTCGTCGAGAACCTTGAGGATCTCCTGCGGTGTCGGCACGCCCTCGCGCGACTTCACCATCGAGGTCTTGTTCTCCTCGCGGATGATGTCCATGCAGAGTTCGACGCACTCGTCGCAGATGAAGACCGTCGGACCGGCGATCAGCTTGCGCACCTCGTGCTGGCTCTTGCCGCAAAACGAGCAATAAAGCGTGTTCTTGGAATCACCGCTGTTGTTGCCGACCTTGCTCATTTTCATGTCCTTTCATGGCCGCCCGCCGATGGTCTGGCTGAAAGGGCGCATACTCTATTTATCGCGGGAATCCGCCGCCGCCAGTATCCCGGCTCCCGCAACGTATTCCGTACGAAACACAAATCAGAAAACGTGGCAATGATTCGCAGCTTCCCCACGCAAAGCTAAGCCGTCGAAAATCAACATAGCCTTAACGTAGGCAATCCTGACCCCCGAGGGAACAGCCAATTGTGGCCGAAATGCCGCAAGAGGCGCCAAAAGCGTGTGATGGTGCCATCCAACTGCCAACAAGCCCTTATGCCACGGCCCCTTCGACCGGCTCGCGCGACGAAATGACCTTGTCGATCAGGCCGAAATCCTTGGCCTCGTCGGCGGTCATGAAATGGTCGCGGTCGAGCGTCTTTTCAATCTCCTCGTAGGTCTTGCCCGTGTGCTTGACGTAGACCTCGTTGAGACGGCGCTTCAGCTTGACGATATCCATGGCGTGGCGCTCGATGTCGGACGCCTGGCCCTGAAAGCCGCCGGACGGCTGGTGAACCATGATGCGGGCGTTCGGCGTGGCGAAGCGCATATCCTTGTGGCCGGCGGTCAGAAGCAGCGAGCCCATCGAGGCCGCCTGACCGATGCACAGCGTCGACACGGCCGGCTTGATGAACTGCATGGTGTCGTAGATGGCCATGCCCGAGGTAACGACGCCACCCGGCGAATTGATGTAGAGGTTGATTTCCTTCTTCGGATTCTCGGCTTCGAGGAACAGAAGCTGCGCGCAGACCAGCGTCGCCATGCCGTCCTCGACCGGACCGGTGATGAAAATGATGCGCTCCTTGAGGAGGCGCGAGAAAATGTCGTAGGCCCGCTCGCCGCGATTGGTCTGTTCGACCACCATCGGAACGAGGTTCATGTAGGTTTCGACGGGGTTCTTCATCAGATATCTCTTGTCTCGCGGTGGGAGTCCGGCGCCGGACAGGCTGGCAGCTCGGGCAGAATCGGTTCTGGATCGTCAAGATGTAAATAGGATGCCGGCTCATCCTTGTGCAAGGCCGACCCGTCCTAGCCATCTGGGTAAGTCGAATCAAGCTTTACGGCCAGGGATTCGCGTCGGCCGATGCCTTCGCCTCCCGAAGCGGCATGTCCGGGGACCATTGCGTAGCAATTTCTTAACCGCGTCACTTACGAAATACGCGGAAACCGCTTTCCCCCGGGGCAGCTTCTCCTACAATCCAACGTTGAACCGTCATCGCACCGTTCAACACGGGGAGTGCCATGTCAGGGAAAACCGCACGCTTCACCATTGCCGGGCTGGCCGTGCTCGGCTCGATTTCGCAGACGGCGGCCGGTGGCCGCGCCGTCGAATGCTACGAGCCCGTCCGCACACCCGATGTCTACGACACGGTCTACGAGGACGTCATGGTCAGCCCACCCGGCCAGCAGGTCGTCGACTATGACCCGCCGATCTACGGCACGCGCGAGCGCGTTGTGATGACCGTCCCGGCACAGGTTCGATATGAAGTGGTGCCGGCGATCACGCGAACCGTCTACCACACCGTCAGGGTCGACGGCGGCGGCTATTCCTGGGAATGGCGCGTTATCCATGGCCGCCGCGTGCTGTGCAAGGTCTGGCACAAGGCGCGCTACGAACGCGTCGCCGAGACAGTGGTGATCCAGCCGGAACGCACGCGACGCGTCGTCATTCCGGCGCAATATGACAGCATCGCCGAGGAGGTGCTGGTGCGGCCCGAGCAAAGGCGGATCATCGATGTTCCCGCCTCCTACCAGACCGTCCAACGGCACGTGCTGGTGCGCGAAGGCACATCCAGCTGGCGGCGCGTGCATATTCCAAGGCACTGCCAGGATTAGGCTTACGCCATTTCGGCCCGCAGCCAGGCTTTGAGGCCGGTCACGTCGCCGTCACCGACAGCTTTCGCAACGCGACGCCCGACCGCCGCGCCGAACTTGTAGCCATGGCCAGAACAGGCCGAGACGACCAGGCACTTGCCAGTCTCATGCGCCAGGAATTTCTCGTCATCGGTAAAAGTGTAGGCGCAGGTGACCACTTCGGTGACCTTGTACTGCTCGATGCGGGCGATCGGAGGCGAAAACAGGTTGCGGATCGCCTCGCCCTCGCCGGGCACCGGCTCGCGGTTCCAGTCGGCATCGCTGGTCGGCACCTTGTGGAGGCCCGAGCCAAACTTCATGCCGGCGCCACGGCTGAGCGGGATCATGTAGCCGTCGGTCTTGCCGCCGACATCCAGGATGATGGGCGCGGTCTCCCAGGCCGCCTTGAGGTCGGCCGGCGGTTCGACATAAGCGAGTGCCGTACGGTAGGTCTTCAGGTCGCCGCCCAATTCCGGAAAAAGCTTCAGCACCCAGGCGCCGGCGGCGACGACGATGCGGTCGGCCTGCATCGTCTCGCCACTTTCCAGCACGATATGGCCGGCCTCGGCGTCGATTTCCGTCACCTTGCTGTGCTCGTAGACATTGGCGCCGTTGGCGCGCAGCCAGTTGGCCAGCCCTGCCGCTATTCTGCGGCAATGCAGTGCGCCACCTTCCGGCGAAAAATAGGCGTAGCGGAACGAGCCGGCCTCAAGGAACGGCCAGCGTTCGACGGCCGCGTCCGGTTCCAGCAATTCGAAAGGGAAATTCCCCTCTTCCAGACCCTCGCGGTATTCCTCGGCCTCGTCGCCGGGTTCGCGCGAAACGCAGACGAATCCCCTGGGATCGAGGTGGTTCTCACCGAGATCGGCCCACATCTCATCCCAGGCCTGATAGGCTTCGGTGATCAGCCGCCCATAGCCGGTTCCCGCACGGTAGGCGCGGCGGATGATGCGGTGATGGTCGCCCGAGGCCGCTAGCGGATTGGGGATCGGCCCCTGCTCGACTATCGACACGGCGTGGCCCGCCTTGACCAGCGACCACGCCGTGGAGAGACCGGCGATCCCCGCGCCAACAACGATCACATTCATCCGTTCAGACCTTTTGCAGCCGCATCGGCTGGCTCAACCATCAGGCAGCCGGGCGCCAACATACGGTCTGGAATGAGGCTGGCAAGCCGCGCTATGGGTCTGGCATGACCAAATCGACGCTCTCCTACCTGGCCTTTGATCCAGCCACTCTCCGCCTCAGGCTCGATCCGCGTGAACCGGCTTTCTTCCTGAACCCTTACGAGGCCTACGGCGCCCTGCATGAGGCGTCGAATGCGTTTTTCTGGGAAGAGTTCGGCTTCTGGTGCTTTGGCGGCTTCGACGATGTCAACCGGCTGCTGCGCGACCGCCGCTTCGGCCGCCAGAACCCGGCTGGTGTTCCCGACAGCCGCGGCATCGGGCAGGACCGAAGCCATCTCAAGGCATTCGACGGCATCGAGGCCAATTCGATGCTGGAACTGGAGCCGCCGGTGCACACGCGCCTGAGAACGCTGGTCAACCGTGCCTTCGTTTCGCGTCAGGTTGAACGGTTGCGGCCGCGCGTCGAAGCGCTCGCAAACGAACTGATCGACCGTTTCGAACCAGGCAAGGCCGTTGACCTGCTGCCGGCCTTCGCCTCCCCCTTGCCGATCACCATCATCGCCGAAATGCTCGGCGTGCCGGTCGAGATGGGTCCGCAACTGCTCGACTGGTCGCATCGCATGGTCGCCATGTACATCCATGGCCGTACACGCGAAACCGAGGAGACGGCCAACCGCGCGGCGGGGGAATTTTCCGACTTTCTGCGCGGCTACGTCGCGGAGCGCCGCAAGAACCCGGGCGATGACCTGCTGTCGCTGCTGATCTCAGCCCAGGAAAACGGCCAGAAACTGTCCGAGGACGAACTGGTTTCCTCGGCCATCCTGCTGCTCAATGCCGGCCATGAAGCGACCGTGCACCAGACTGGCAATGCGGTGCGCTCGATCCTGACGCAAGGCGGCGACTCGCGCCGCTTCTTCACCTCGGCGGAGGCGACAGCGGCGACGGTCGAGGAATGCTTGCGCTTCGACGCGCCGCTGCACATGTTCATGCGCTACGCCTATCAGGAAACCGAAATCGCGCCCGGCATCGTCGTCCAGCCCGGCCAGACGATCGGACTTCTGCTTGGCATGGCCAATCATGATCCGCGCGTCTTTGCCGAGCCGCGGGCCTTCCGGCCGGAGCGGGCCGACCAGAAGAATGTGTCGTTCGGCGCCGGCATCCATTTCTGCATTGGCGCGCCGCTCGCGCGGCTTGAACTGCAGGTTTCGCTGAAGACCTTGTTCGAGCGGCACCCGAAGCTGCATCTTGCCGAACAGCCGCGCTTCCGCGACACTTACCACTTCCATGGGCTGGAAACGCTCGCCGTCGGTTTCTGAACGATAGCGGGCCTGGGCTGCGCGGCGAAATGATCAGAGCTTGATCACGTACTCCTTGCGAGTCGTTTCAAGCACTTCCCAGCTTCCCTTGAAGCCCGGCCGCAGCACGAAACTGTCGCCGGCCCGCACGGTGCGGGCTTCGCCGCCATCTTCGGCAATCACCGAGACGCCCGAGAGAATGTGGCAGAATTCCCATTCGTCATAGACGATGCGCCATTTGCCGGGGGTCGCTTCCCAGATGCCGGCATAAAGGCCGCCGTCGCGCTCCTCGACGTTCCAGGTGCGGAATTTCGGATCGCCCGAGATCAGGCGATCCGGCGCGGGCGCGCCATGTTCGGCGTCGACAGTGTCGACGCCGACGGCAAGGAATTTGGGCTCAGCCATGGCAATCAGACCTTGGCGAGTGCCTGTTCGAGATCGGCGACGATGTCGGTGACATCCTCGATGCCAATGGACAGCCGAACCGTGTCCGGGCCGGCGCCGGCCTTGACCTTCTGCTCGTCGGACAGTTGGCGGTGCGTGGTCGAGGCTGGATGGATGACCAGCGACTTGGTGTCGCCGACATTGGCCAGATGCGAGAAGAGTTCGAGCGCCTCGACGAATTTGACGCCGGCCTCGTAGCCGCCCTTGAGGCCGAAGGTGAACACGGCGCCGGCGCCCAGCGGCGAGTATTTCTTCTGCAAGGCATTGTTCTTGTCGCCGGGCAGGCCGGGATAATTCACCCAGGCGACCTTGGGGTGATTGGATAGCCAGCCGGCAACCGTGATCGCATTGTCGCAATGGCGCTGCATGCGCAGCGGCAAGGTCTCGAGGCCGGTCAGGATGAGGAAGGCGTTGAACGGCGAGATCGCCGGGCCGAGGTCGCGCAGGCCGAGCACGCGCGCGGCGATGGCGAAAGCGAAATTGCCGAAGGTTTCGTGCAGGACGAGGCCGCCATATTCGGGGCGCGGTTCCGACAGCATCGGGTATTTGCCCGACTTCGACCAGTCGAAGGTGCCGCCGTCGACAATGACGCCGCCGATCGAATTGCCGTGGCCGCCGATGAACTTGGTCAGCGAATGGACGACGATGTCGGCGCCATGCTCGATCGGCCGGATCAAGTAAGGCGAGGCCAGGGTATTGTCGACGATCAGCGGCAGGCCGTGCTTGCGCGCGATATCGCCGATCTTCTCGATATCGACGAAGGTGCCGCCCGGATTGGCCAGGCTCTCGATGAAGATCGCCTTGGTCCTGTCGTCGATCTGGCTCTCGAAGGTCGAGATGTCATTGGTGTCGGCCCAGCGCACCTCCCACCCATAATTCTTGAAGGCATGGCCGAACTGGTTGATCGACCCGCCATAGAGCCTGGTGGCGGCAACGAAATTGTCGCCGGGCTGCATCAGATTGTGGAAGACGATGACCTGCGCGGCATGGCCGGAGGCAACCGCCAACGCAGCCGTGCCGCCCTCGAGTGCGGCGACGCGCTCTTCGAGCACGGCCTGGGTCGGGTTCATGATGCGGGTGTAGATGTTGCCGAACGCCTTCAGCCCGAACAGCGAGGCGGCATGATCTGCGTCATCGAAGACGAAGGAGGTCGTCTGGTAGATCGGCGTGGCGCGCGCGCCGGTGGCCGGATCGGGCTTGGCGCCGGCATGGACGGCGAGTGTGTTGAAACCGGGCGTATGGGTCACTGAAACCTCCCTCGATAACCTTCAAAATTCGCTGGGCATTCTTGGCGAAGCGCGGCCTCGAATGCAAAGGAGAAAATACCTTTCGGCGCCGATCCTTCGATCGCACCGCAGGATAATGCGGCATTGTGCGGAATAATTTTGCGCCTCTGCGTAATGCCTATTTCTGACGCACGCCAAAACTCTGAAAACCCTGGCGCATCAGCGGCTTCTTCGACGACAGCACGCCGGAGTTGACGCCGGTCCAGCCGATCTCGCCGGAGAGCTTGCCATATTCGATCTTGGGGCAGCGATTCATCACCACCTTGATGCCGGCCGCCTCGGCGCGCGCGGCCGCCTCGTCATGACGCACGCCAAGCTGCATCCAGATGACTTTCGGCAAGGGATCGAGTTGCAAGACCTCGTCGACAATGCCGGGAACCGCCGCGGCATTGCGGAAAATGTCGACCATGTCGATGGGTTCGGGAATGTCTGCCAGACGAGCATAGGTCATCCGGCCGAGTATTTCCTTGCCGGCCTGGCCGGGATTGATCGGGAACACCGAAAACCCCTTGGCCAGCAGGTATTTCAGCACGAAATAGCTCGGCCTGACATCATTGGCCGACGCCCCGACCATGGCGATGGTCTTCACCGAATTGAGGATGCCGCCGATATAGGCGTTGTCGTAGCTATCGTGGTTCATGGCTCGTCCTCATACAACGCCTCAGCGAGAAAACCATCCGGGTCATTGGTGAAATCACGCAGCATGCGGAAGTGGTCCGTGTCACGAAAGTCGGAGGGCTCGAGCCCGAAGCGGCTGATGCGAAACAGCCGCGCGCCCGGACAGGCCATCAGTAACGGCGAATGGGTGGCCATGATCACTTGCGCCGTGCCCGACTGGTTCATGCGCCGCAGCATCTTGAGCAGTTCGATCTGACGCGAAGGCGACAGCGCGCTCTCTGGCTCATCGAGAATATAGATGCCTTGCCGGCGGCAGCGCTCCTCGAAAAAGCGGATGAAGCCTTCACCATGCGACCAGGACAGGAAATCCGGCGGCGCACCGCCAGAATCCAACGCCGCCTGGTCGAGGTAGCGGGCCACCGAGTAGAAGGATTCGGCGCGGAAGAACCAGCCCGCGGTGACTTTTGGCAGCCAGTGGGCTCGGAATGTATCGGCCAGGGCCGCACCACTCTTGTCGATGGCGCCGGAATGGTCGACCGGGCGATAGCCTTTGCCGCCACCGGCCTCATCGTAGCCGGCAAGTGCGCCGATCGCCTCGAGCAGCGTGGATTTGCCGGTGCCGTTTTCGCCGACGATGATGGTGATCGGCGCCGTGAATTCGAGCTCGAATGCGTGGCCGCGGAACAGCGGCAGGTTCCAGGGATATTTTTCCCAATCGGCCACACGCTCGGGATCGAGAAGGATGCGCTTGAGATACGGTGCCTTGAGCCGTGTCAGTTGCTTGCGGTAGGCCATCAAACGGGCAGCGAGATCGTGCCGTCTTCGGCGATCGGAAAGGCTGGATTGTGCGCCACTTCCCAGATATGTCCGTCGGCATCGGCGAAATAGCCGTACCAGCCGCCCCAGAAGGCGCGGCCCGCCGGCTTTACGATCCTGCCGCCGGCCTTTGCGGCCATGGCGAGCACTTCGTCGACTTCGGCGTCGGAGCGAGTGTTGTAGGCGAGATAGACGGCGGAAGGCGCCTTGGCGAAAGCGAGCCCCGCATCCTCCTCGGCGCTTTCGCGCGGAAACAGACCGAGGATAGCGCCGCCCATCTGGAAGAAGGCGACACCGTCGGTGATGCCGGCATGGCGGGTAAGGCCCATCGCCTCGTAGAAACGTACGGCGCGATCCAGATCGTCAGTGGCGATGGTGATGATGGAAATGCGCGGTTCCATGACCAAACTCCCCAGCTACTCGTCCGTCCATTCCGGCTTGCGCTTGCCGATGAAGGCGCCGATGCCTTCTTCCGCGTCCCGCGCCAGCATGTTCTCGACCATGACGCGGCCGGTATAGGCATAGGCGTCCGCCAAGCCCATCTCGGCCTGAGCATAGAAGGCTTCCTTACCCGTCTTGACCACCAAGGACGATTTGGAAGCAATGGTTTGCGCGTATTTGGTGACGATCTGATTCAGGTATTCGCGTGGCACGACGCGGTTGATCAGGCCGAACTCCTTGGCGGTGGCGGCATCGATCGTCTCGCCGGTCAGAAGCATCTCCATCGCCTGTTTGCGCGAGACGTTGCGCGACAGCGCCACCATCGGTGTCGAGCAGAACAGGCCGATGTTGACGCCCGGCGTGCAGAAGGTCGCTTCATGCGAGGCGATCGCCAGGTCGCTGCTGGCTACCAGCTGCAGGCCGGCGGCTGTCGCCAGGCCGTCGACCTCGGCGATGACAGGCAAGGGATGGCGCACAATCGCCTGCATCAGCGCGGCGCAGGCGGCAAACGTCTCTTCGAAGAAGGCCTTGCCGCGATCGGCATCGGCACGGCGCGCGGTCATCTCCTTGAGGTCGTGGCCGGCGCAGAACACCTTGCCGGCCGCCGACAGCACGATGACGCGGACGGCCCTGTCGGCCTTGGCGCGGTCGAGTTCCGCCGTCAGCGCTGCCATCACGGCGAGCGACAGCGCGTTGGCGGGGGGATTGGTAAGCGTCAGGCGCAGCACGCCCTTGTCCAGCCTTGTCGTGACCGGGCCCTCGTCGGCGGCGGCAGGCTTGATGGCAAGGATTTCGGCCATGGCTAAAGGTCTCCGCGATTCCGGTCGGGCTGGCACAGTATCTAATGACGGATCGGGTTTCGTCCAACACCATCGCTTGCGCCAGGACGATGTACATGTTGCCAGAAACGCCCGGCCGCGCCCATACAGGCATGACACAGAACGAGAGACCGACATGCCCGCCCAGACCAACCTCGAGCCGGTGCTGACCGCAGCGCAGATCAACGTGTTGATGGAAAGCGTCTTTCCTCAACTCAATGAGAATTCCGCCGCCTACGAAGCGATCGAGGTCTTTCCCGGTGGCTGCATTGTCCGGCTCAACGCCGGGGAACGACATCTGCGCCCCGGCGGCACGGTGTCCGGCCCTGCCTTGTTCACGCTGGCCGACATTGGCGGTTATGTCTGCGTGCTCAGCCATGCCGGGCCGGACGCGCTCTCGGTCACCACCAATCTCAACATCAACTTCGTGCGCAAGGCCGAGGCCGGCCCGATCGACGGCCACTGCCGCATCCTGAAGCTCGGCAAGAGCCTGATGGTATTCGACATCGACATCGTCGCCGGCCCGGATGGACACACGATCGCGCATGCCACGGGCACCTATTCGATCCCGCCGAAGCGGTCGTAATGGTTGAATCTGCTACATGATGTGTATATATATGCGCATAGGTGACTTTTGCTTGAGCGTGACAGCCGTAAGATATTGAAGCGCCTCAAGGAGGATGGATTTGAGCTGATTTCGATACGGGGCTCACACCACAAACTCCGGAAGGGCGAGATCGTGCTGATTGTCCCACATCCCGAAAAGGACCTGCCAACCGGCACTGCCCGCGCAATCGCCAAGCTGGCTGGATCAGATAACCCGCCTTGCACTGGAAACCCACGATGAAGAGCTATTTCGCTTTGGTCGAAAAGGAACCCGACAGCGCCTTCGGCATTCGCTTTCCGGACATTCCCGGCTGTTTTTCAGCCGCGGACGCTGCCGAAGATATCGTGCCCAAAGCGGTTGAGGCTTTGCAATTGTGGGCCGAGGATATGCCAGTCCCGGAACCATCACACCACGAAGAGATTGTCGCCCTCCCCGATATACGTGATGCTCTAGCCGAGGGCGGCTACCTGATTTCCGTTCCCCTTATCGACAATGACAGTGCGGTCGTTAGAGCCAACGTGACGTTCGAGCGTGGCGTTTTACGGGCCATTGACGCCGCCGCGCGCCAACGCGGGATCACCCGATCGGCATTCCTTTCCAGTGCGGCTCGCAAGGAGATCGAGGCAAAACACTGAATTTGCCGCGACGCGGCAACTAGGCACGTGTGGTAAAATAATACCTTTTAACTAGGTCGTTGTTTTTGCTATTATTTCTTCGCCGTAGAGCTTTTTGATCTGCTTGACGTGCAGTTCCCCCTCGCCTATAAGCCCTCACGAAGCAGCGGCCCGCAAAGGCCGCCGTTTTGTTATTGGCGGCGGGGCACGTGCCTTGTCACCAATCCAAGCAACAAGAAACGCCTTCCTTACCATTTGTGGATTGGGGAAGGTCCAAACCGAGAGCAGAAAACATGACAACCTTTTCGCAGAAGCCTGCGGATGTGGTGAAGAAGTGGATCCTGATCGACGCCGAAGGTCTCGTCGTCGGTCGTCTGGCCACTGTCATCGCCAACCATCTTCGCGGCAAGCACAAGCCGACCTTCACCCCGCATGTCGACGACGGCGACAACGTCATCGTCATCAATGCCGACAAGGTGGTGTTCACCGGCAAGAAGTTCACCGACAAGGTCTATTACTGGCATACCGGCCACCCCGGCGGCATCAAGGAGCGCACCGCGCGCCAGCTGCTCGAGGGCCGTTTCCCCGAGCGTGTCGTCGAAAAGGCCGTTGAGCGCATGGTCCCGCGTGGCCCGCTCGGCCGTCGCCAGATGAAGAACCTGCGCGTCTATGCAGGCGCGGAGCATCCGCATGTCGCCCAGCAGCCCGAGACTCTCGACGTGGCCAAGCTGAATTCCAAGAACAAGAAGGTCGCATAAGATGGCTGAGCTTTCCTCGCTCGCAGAACTGGGCGCCGCTACCGGCAACACCAACACGCAGGCCGCGGCCCCCGTCCACGTCCAGAAGCTCGACAAGTCGGGCCGCGCCTATGCCACCGGCAAGCGCAAGAACGCCATTGCGCGCGTCTGGGTGAAGCCGGGTTCCGGCAAGATCGTCGTCAACGACAAGGAATTCGCGACCTATTTCGCGCGTCCGGTCCTGCAGATGATCCTCAACCAGCCGATCATCGCCTCGAACCGTTCGGGCCAGTACGACATCGTCGCCACCGTCGTCGGCGGCGGCCTCTCCGGCCAGGCCGGCGCGGTGCGTCACGGCATCTCCAAGGCGCTGACCTACTACGAGCCGGCGCTGCGCGCCGTGCTTAAGAAGGGTGGCTTCCTGACCCGCGACAGCCGCGTCGTCGAGCGCAAGAAGTACGGCAAGGCCAAGGCCCGTCGCTCCTTCCAGTTCTCGAAGCGCTAAGCGTTTCGATCTGTCCATATCGAAAAGGCCGCCTCCGGGCGGCCTTTTTGCTTTACAGCCTGTCGCGGCGAACCGGATGCGCCCGACCTACCGCAAGCTTCTGACAATATGCATGTCGTTGTCCCGGAACCGAGGTCACTTCCGGGTGACAGCATTAGATGCAGGAGATCAATTGATGCTGGCGGTGTTGGCGGCTTCGATGCGCTCGCCCGATACCGCGTAAGGCACGCGATAGCCATTCGCGGCCAGCCAGGTGATCGCCGCCTTCGGCTCGTCGGTCTGGATGATGGTGGCGCCGCGATCGGCCCAGAAGCCCCAGGCTTCGCGCGGCAGGCTTGCCTGGACCGCCAGTTCGTCGCCACGGCCGCCGGCGAGGAAGCCGCCCGGCTTGTTGACGATGGCATAGGTGTCGGCCCAGATATGCCAGTCGCCCCTCACCGCCTCGGCGCGCATGCGGGTGCTGAACAGCGGCCCGCCGGTCTGGGTCAGCGTCTCGGCGCCAGCCCGCCAGTTGATCAGCTCGATCGCGCGCGGCGCGAAAGCATGGTCCACCGTCTCGGCGAAACCGGCATCATGCACGGCATCATCGGCGAGGATGGGCATGAACTGGACACCGCCGCCAATGGCAGCCATGGCTGATTTCACCGTGGTGATCCTGGTCTGGTTCCACAAGTTTTCCTTGACGATGACCTGGTCGGCCATGCCGAGATCGCGTGCCACCGCGATCATGCCCGGGAGATCGCCCACTTCGAGCTTGTTGTCGAGATTGATGAGAATCCTGTCCCTGGTCGCCATCAGCATTTCGCGCAACGTCGAGACGGTCTCGTTGGTGACGGCATGGGTGCCCTCGATCACCAGCCGGCATCTCTTCAATTCGGCGAGAGTGTAGTTGATGACTTCGCCCTTGCAGGTCGTCGTCCGATCAAGCCAGCTGTCATGCATGACAATCAGCTCGCCGTCCTTCGAGCGCCTGATGTCGACCTCGACGATTTCAGCGCCGATCGCTATCGAGCCTTCGACGGCGGCAAGTGAATTTTCCGCATAGAGCGTCTTGCCGGCCTGCATGCTGCCGGCCCTATGCGCGGCGACCATGACATGGTCGCGCCACTGGTTGGCATGTTCGAAGCGGTCGAGTATCTGCCTGGCGCGGGTTTCGGCAGCCAGGGCCTGACCGGAGGCGGCCGCCAGCGTGGTGGAAAGCAGAAGGCTCAGACAGATCGTCCGCATCGAGAATCGCTCCTTGCCGGATCGAGCCGGGGATAGGCGACCTCAGTGACATCCAGGTGAACGAAGCCGGCTAGCGGTTGGTCGGCCATGCCGGGTCAGATGCGCTTCGACAGCCGACGGAACCAGGCCATTGCGGGCATTTCGACCAGGCGCCAGGTGATCCACGACGCGGCGATGGTGGCGGCGAGCATGACGACGATCGCCACAGTTCCCGTCCAGCCGGCGCCAAAGCCTGTCGCGAACTCGCCACGCAGCACGATGTCGCCAATCAAGCCGAGGCCGAGCTTGCGCTCGACGAGCCCGGCGACATTGATCAGGCGCGCCTGGACAAAGATGTGGACCATGTAGATCGAATATGACAGCGCGCCGAGGGTCAGCATGAAGGGCGTCCTGAGCAACGCGCTGATCCAGCCGCCTTCATGGGCGAAGAGAAACAGCGCCAGCGCGAACACCAGGGGCGCGGCAATGCCGGCGTCGTTGTCGCCCGCCAGCGAGACGAAGAGAACGATGACGGCCACCATGACGATTTCGGCAAGGGTCCAGTTCATCCGTGGGCCGCTTCTGGCCAGGATCTGTCGCGCCCCTGCAATGGAATCATGCTGAAACCAGGCGAGCAGGGCGCCAAGCGAGAAGCCGTAGAGGCAGCGGATGAAGCCGAAATCGTAGGATACGTCCATATGATGCGTGGAGAAGGCGAGCAGGAACAGCGGCGCCGTGACGGCGGCGGCGACGAACCATATCCAGGCGCGCGCGCCGGCGACGAAGACCACGCCGGCAAACAGGAGATAGGCAAAGAACTCGGCCGAGATGCTCCAGCTTGGCGCGTTCCACGTCAAACGATCCTCGAAGCCGATGCCTTGCAGCAAGAAGAGATTCGCAGCCAGGCTCTTGATGTCGAAGCCGCCGGTGAAGGGAGCAGCCCCCGTTCCATGCAGTTGCGGCAGCACCAGCCGCAACAGTTCGAAGCCGGCAAAGGCGGCAAGCATGACCAGATGCAGCGGATAGATGCGGCCGAAACGGATCAGCGCGAAGCGGGCGACCTCTCCCGACCGGCTCAGCCGATTGGCATAGCTGGAGGCGATGACGAAGCCGGAAAGGACGAAGAAGAAGTCGACGAAAAGATAGGACGAACCGATAAAGCTGCTCTGCGAGATCGCCGAGGCGGTCGGGAAATGAAACAGCGCCACCAGCAGCGCGCAGATGCCGCGCCACGAATCGAGCACCTGGAAGCGATCGCCGGCGATCGTCCCGGTGTGGGTCGACACCACGGCGTCCGACGGATTAAGAAACGCGGTCTGCGTCATGATGATACAAATCCTGTCTTGCCGTGGCACCCGGGCGGCGCGGTTTCGTCTCGCCAAGCTGTGACTGGCATCTTCCATGCCGGTTCTGTAGTTGTTGCACCCCGATGAAAACCGAGGACCAGTAATGGCGACCAAGAACATCGACAACGCCTTCACCGCCCGTTCCAAAACGGGCGCCGCGTACGAGCCGACCTATTCCGGCGCGCTGTCTTTCATGCGGCGCAAATACACCAAGGACGTGAAGGGTGCGGATGCGGTGGTGTGGGGCATTCCCTTCGACGCCGCCGTCACCAACCGGCCAGGCGCCCGCTTTGGGCCACAGGCAATTCGCCGCGCCTCGGCGATCCTCGACAACGACCCGCAATACCCGTTTTCGCGCGACCTGTTCGAGCACCTCGCCGTGGTCGACTACGGCGATTGCCTGCTCGATTCGGGCAATCATCAGAAGACGCCAGGCACGATCGAACGCGAAGCGGCCAAGATCCTGAAATCGGGCGCCTTCCTGCTGACGCTCGGCGGCGACCATTTCGTCACCTGGCCGCTGCTCAAGGCGCACGCCGCCATCCACGGGCCGCTCGCCCTGGTGCAGTTCGACGCCCACCAGGATACATGGCCCGATGACGGCAAGCGCATCGACCATGGGTCCTTCGTCGGCCGCGCGGTCGCTGAAGGCATGATCGATCCCGACCGTTCGATCCAGATCGGCATCCGCACCCATGCCCCCGACACGTTCGGCATCAAGATCTTGCACGGCCATGAAATCGAGGAGATGCGGGCTTCCGACATCGCCTACGCCATCGTCGACCGCACCGGCGGCAAGAAGACCTATCTGACCTTCGACATCGACTGCCTGGATCCGGCCTATGCGCCGGGAACCGGCACGCCGGTTGCCGGCGGGCCGTCCTCGGCGAAGATCCTGTCGACGCTGCGTCAGCTCAACCAGGTCGATATTGTCGGCGCCGACGTCGTGGAGGTTGCGCCGGCCTATGATCACGCCGATATAACGGCGATCGCCGGCTCGATGGTCGCCATGCAGTATCTCGGCCTCCTGGCGGAGCGCAAGGCGCGACAGGAAGAGTTGAACAACGGCAATCACAATGGTGCCGCGGTCAATCACGGCAACGGCATATAATTCTGAGATATCAGGGAATTTGATCAGGCAATGAAACCGAAAATCTTCATCGACGGCGAGCATGGCACCACCGGTCTTCAGATCCGGGCGCTGCTTGCCGAGCGCGGCGATCTGGAGATCATTTCCATTCCGGTCGAGCGCCGCAAGGAAACGGCCGCGCGCGCCGAATTCCTCAACGCCGCCGATATCGCGATCCTGTGCCTGCCCGACGACGCCGCCAAGGAAAGCGTCTCGCTGATCGCCAACGACACCACCAAGGTGATCGATGCGTCGACCGCGCATCGCGTCGCCGAAGGTTGGGAATATGGCTTCGCCGAGCTGGACAAGGAGCAGGCGAGGAAGATCGCCACGGCCAAGCGCGTCGCCAATCCCGGCTGCTGGCCGCAGGGGCCGATCGCGACGCTCAGGCCCCTGGTCACCGCGGGCCTGCTGCCGGCCAATTTTCCGATCGCGGTCAATGGCATTACGGGTTATTCGGGCGGCGGACGGCCGATGATCGAGGACTATGTCGCCAAGGGCGAGGACGCCTCGGAATTCCTGCCCTATGGCCTGACCCTGCAGCACAAGCACGTGCCGGAATTGAAGGCCTATGCGAAGCTGTCGCACGATCCGATCATGCAGCCGGCGGTGGGCAATTTCGCGCAAGGCATGATCACGGTGGTGCCGTTGCAGCTCGGTGGCCTCGACCGCGTTCCGACAGGTGCCGAGCTTCACGCCGCCATTTCGGACCACTTCGCCGCGATCAAGGGCGGTGTGGTCGAGGTGGCGCCCTATGCGCATCTCGAGCGCGTGCCGGACATCGATCCGGAGATCTACAACGGCACCAACCGCATGAAGGTCTATGTCTTTGCCAACGACAGCAGAGCCCAGGCCTTGCTGCTGGCGGTCTACGACAATCTCGGCAAGGGCGCCTCGGGCGCCGCCGTCCAGAACATGGACCTGATGCTCGGCCTGTGATGGACGCGTCGGCGTTTCCAGCGCGCTGGCGAGTCAGCGAACCCGAACTCATTGCCGAAACCTTTTCGAGCCGCATCTGGAAGGTGCGGCGCGAGGACGGCTCACCGGCTATCGTCAAGGCGCTGAAGCCGTTCGACGACGTTGCCGACGAGTTGCGCGGCGAACATTATCTCGCCTGGCGGCGCGGCGAAGGCGCGGTGCGCCTGCTTGGCCGCGACGGCCACAGCATGCTGCTCGAATATGCCGGCGAAACGCTGCTTACGCGGGTTCTAGATGAACAGGGCGACAATGCAGCGACCGCGATCGCGGCCGAGGTTATGGAGAAGCTGCTTTCGCCATCCGATCACCCCTACCCGCCCGAGCTTCAGCCGCTCAGGGAGCGGTACGCCAGCCTGTTCAAGAAAGCCGCGACCGATCGCGCTGCCGGTGATGACAGCCTCTATGTCGAGGCCGCAACGATCGCCGAGCGACTGCTGTCCGACCCGCACGATATCAGGCCGCTGCACGGCGACCTCCACCACGAAAACATCCTGCACGGCCCGCGCGGCTGGCTGGTGATCGACCCAAAGGGCGTGCTTGGCGATCCCGGCTTCGATGCCGCTAACATGTTCTACAACCCGCTCGACCGGGATGCCCTTTGCCTCGATCCCCCACGGATCGCGGATATGGCCGAGATCTTTGCCCGGACGCTGGGGCAATCACCGGCGGTGATACTCGACCATGCCATCGCCTATGGCTGCCTGTCCGCCGCCTGGCACCATGAGGACGACAATGCGGTCGAGGAGAACCGCGAACTGTCGATCGCCAAGGCGATCCGGACGGTGCGCGCGCGCTTCTGACCGGGCGGAGAGCTGAAGTAATCGCTTGTTCACCATGATCGGCTACAGACCTTAGTCCTGGCTCCTACCCAAGGATTTGTCATGGTCAGCGCGATCTCGGGCTCCTCCTCCGCGGCCCAGTACTCCTCGTCCAACTCCTCGAGCAATGCAGCCGAGGAGGCCGCTCTCGAAAAGCAAATTCAGGATCTGGAAGACCAGGCCAAGGCGATCAAGGATCAGGTTCAGGCAGCCCAGGTGCAGCAGGATATCGCTACGGCCCAGGCAAGGCTCGATGCGCTCAAGGCTGCCGACAAGGTCGCCAAGGCAAATCAGGATCAAGCGGCCAAGGCGGATCAGACTCAGTCCGCATCTTCGGCGGCAGCGTTGCGTCAGGCTGAATTCGACGGCGACAGGACGACGAGGCAAGCGAACGAATTCTGGATGTGAACGGCCGGACTCAACGTCCGACGGCAACCCCGTTGGACAAGGGATAGGCGCCCTTGGTGCCGCGCCAGTGCGCCGCTGCAAAGCCCAGCACGATCAACGCAAAACCCTGATGGGTCAGCGCCATATGCAGGGGCACCTGCATCAGCAGCGTACCGATGCCGATCGAGGCCTGCACCAGCACCAGAACGAACAACAGTGTGGCGCGGCGCGCATGCGTCGAGCCGGGCAACCGCCTGCGCGTCGCGATCATATGCCAGAGCGCGACGGCGAAGACCGTATACGCACCAAGCCGGTGGATGAACTGCACCGTCTTCGGGCTCTCGAAGAAATTGCGCCATGCCGGCTCGAGGATCAGCAGATCGCCGGGGATAATCTTGCCGTCCATCAGCGGCCAGGTGTTGTAGCTCATGCCGGCGTTGAGACCGGCGACCAGACCGCCAAGATAGATCTGGATCAGCGCCAGAAGCACGATGAAACCGGCGAGGCGTTGCGTCGAGCGATCGGCGGCGGGTTCGGAGTGAGGAGCGAGACCTCGCGCGACCACCATGGTCGCGGTGAAGATCAGCGCCGCCAGCGTCAGATGCGTCGCCAGCCTGTACTGGCTTACCGACACGCGGTCGACCAGGCCGGAGGCCACCATCCACCAGCCGATCGCCCCCTGCAGGCCGCCGAGAAGCAGAATGCCGACCAGTTTCGGCCCCAGCCCGCGCTCGATGCGGCGCGTGGCCCAGAAGACCAGCAGCGGCAAGGCAAAGACCAGGCCTACGCTGCGCGCCAGCAGACGATGCGCCCATTCCCACCAGAAGATCGATTTGAACGCCTCGACGCTCATGCCCTTGTTGAGCTCGGTGTATTGCGGGATCTGCTGATAGCGCAGGAATTCTTCCTGCCACTCGGCGTCGTTGAGCGGCGGGATGACACCATGGATCGGCTGCCATTCGGTGATCGACAGGCCGGATTCGGTCAAACGCGTGGCGCCGCCGACCAGCACCAGCGCGAAGAGCACCAGGATCACGACGTAGAGCCAGCCGCGCACCAGTGCCCGGTTATGCAGGTCGCGGTCGCGGGCCTGGTAAGGCGCGGCGGCAGTGATGGCGGCCATGGATATTTCCCGGCAGGTTGAAATGTCGCGGATTGGTGAACCATCGCACCCCTGCTGGCAAGACCGGGCAGCGCGGCACGCCGTCGCGCCCGATGTCGTGGGTTGCACGCGCCCCGCGTTCGGCCTAAGCGGTAGCCATCAACGAGACCTTACCATGCCCATTCGCCTGAAAAAGCTGATCGGAATGTTCCTGCTGTTGGCGCTGGTCATCGTCTATGCGCTGGTCGCCTCGATCTTCGCGGTCGCCCGGCTGTCGGAATCGGGCGCGCTGGTGCAATTCCTGTTCTTCCTCTTCAGCGGCCTGCTCTGGGTGCTGCCGGCGATGGGCATCATCAAATGGCTGATGCTGGAGCCACGGGCCAAGCGCTGAGCCCTGATCGAACCGGGCAATCCGTCAGATCGTGACAACCATCTTGCCGGCGTTGGCGAGCGGCGTCGTCACGCCCGACAGCATGGTGCGGATATGGTGCAGGCTCTGGTAGCGGCCATTGACCGAAATGCGCGGCAAGGCATGCAGGAAACCGGCATGTTCGGCGCGTAGGACGCCGTGGCGGGTGGTTACCGCGGAGGCATAGCCGGCGTCGCGCGCAAAGCCCACTTCACGGCAGCCGACGGCGCTGGCGTAGCCGTAGGGATAGGCGAAATGGCGTGGCTCCGCGCCAAGCTCGGTCAGCAGCTTGTCCTTGACGGCGCCGATCTCGCGCCGCGCATCGGCCTCGGAAAGTCGCTTCAGATTGCTGTGGTTGATCGTATGGGCGCCTATCGTCACCAGCGGATGCGCGGCGACGGTGCCGATCTCATCCCAGTTCATCAGCGTGCGCAGGCGCGGGGCGTCCGCGTCGACGCCGTTCGAAGCGGCCAGATCATGCAGCACGGTCCGCAGGTCCTCCTCGCGAACCTCGGTGGTGAAATAGGCATGCAGGCGGGCTATGGCCTGATGTTTCCTGGCGGGGGTCGCGCAATCGATCACCAGCGGGCCATTCGATGTCGCCAGGGTCAGGCGGTCGCAGGCACTGACGATGTCCTCCACCACATCCCACCAAAGGTGGGCGGAGCCATCGATCAGCCCGGGCGCGACATAGATGGTGAGCGGCGCGCGATGCTTGTCCAGCACCGGCAGGGCCTCGGTCATGTTGTCGCGATAGGCATCGTCGGCGGTAATGGTGGCGAACCGGCCGCCCTTGCCGCCCGCCTTGATGCGCTCGACGGCTTCGTCCATCGAAACGAAGGCATAGCCGCCCGCTTTCATGTCGGCGATCACGGCGTCGAGGAAACTGGGCGCGATGTTGAGGTGTCGGTTGACACTGTCGGGCTTTTCGGGTGTCGCCGTCACGCGGTGCAGCATCAGGATGGCTCCGATGCCGCCGACGAAGGGCCTGGCCAGCGGTGCGAGGCCGGTATAGCGGGCGACGTTGAGCGCCAGTTTCCGGATTGCCTCCCCACCGTCGATCATTCATTCACCTTTTGCGCCTAGGCTATCCAAGCACGGAATACGCCCGAGCGCCCCCCAAATCGGGATCAATACGCCTTAAGGATTGAGGTATGGTTGACGCAACCGCATCACTTGATGGCAAGCGGCTCGCGGCGATCCAGGCCTCGTCACGCGCACTGCGCGGGGATGCCGCGGGGCTGTCGGTTTCCGTTACCGCCGCCGAAGGGCTGGCCGCGTATGCTGCGTTCTGTCGTTCGGCGCTCTGTGCGCCGGCGCAAAGTGCGGCATGGGTCTTGAACTGGGCCGCCGAGGTCAAGCCCGATCTGCTCATCGCCACGCTCGAGCTGGAGGGCAAGCCGGCCTTCGCACTGGCGCTGGAGGTGGTCAAGCGAGGCCCGCTACGGGTCGCCCAGTTCTTGGGCGGCCGCCACGCCAATGGCAATTTCTGCGCCGCCGACCCGCAATGGCTGATCAACCCCGACATCACGGCCGTCCGCTCGATGCTAACGGCGATCGCCAGGTCCCGGCCCGATATCGACCTCATCGCGCTGGAAAGATTGCTGCCCGATCTCGACGGCATCGCCAATCCGCTGGCATCGCTCGATCATTTCGCCAGCCCGAACCTGTCGCTGGCCGTCGACCTCAGCGGTGGGTTCGATGCGCTGCTGCTGCGTGCCAGCGGCAAGCGCAAACGCAAGAAGCATCGTTCGCAGACGCGCAAGTTCGAGGCCGTCGGCAGCCACCGGCGCATCGAGGCGAGCAGCGCCGACGAGGTGGAGAGGCTGCTCGATGCGTTTTTCGAGATGAAGGAACAGCGCTTCCGCAAGATGGGCATTGCCAACGTCTTTGGTGACGACCGGACACGCGCCTTCTTCCGGGGGCTGTTCACGCAAGCGCTTGCCGAGGACAAACCTTGCTTCGTGCTGCATGGGCTGGAGGTCGCCGGCAAACTGCGCGCCGTCACCGGGTCGAGCCGCTCGGGCAGGCGCCTGATCTGCGAGTTCGGCGCAATTGCCGAGGACGACCTTGCCAACACCAGCCCGGGCGATTTCCTGTTCTTCGACAACATCCAGGAGGCGTGCCGGAGCGGTTTCGCGGTTTATGATTTCTCCGTCGGAGACGAGCCCTACAAGCGGCTATGGTGCGATATCGAAACCCGGCATTTCGAGGTTCTGGTGCCGCTGACGCTCAAGGGCCGGGCGCTGGGACTGGCGCTTCGCCAGGGCGCGCGGCTGAAGGCTTTCGTCAAGAACAGCCCGATGATCTGGAGGCTGACCAAGATGCTGCGCCGCAAGGCGGCCGGGCAGGCACAGCCGACGGCCGGCGAGGACGACGCTTAGCTAAAATGCGTCAACGCGGCCTCGAAATAGCCGCGTCAGCGCAAGCCACTGGTCAGGATCTCTCATCCCTGCTGAAATCCCCGTCGACCAACACCGCCGCGACGTGATCACCACGAAGCTTATTATTCGTACGCCTGCGAAGGAGGCGACCTGAACATCGACGTTCCCGCCACCAGGGCCGAGTTCATCGCAACGCTCGAAGCGGCAGGCTTCTCAGCGACCTTCACCACCACGCGCATGTACAAGGGTCCGCCGCCGCAGCTCGACGCCGACAGGATATTCGGCGTGACGACCCTGGAACTGGGATAGCCAGGCACTTCTCGGAAATGGCTCTTTCAAGCCGCGGAGCGACGACCCGGCACCGGGTTGCCCGGCGGCTCGTGGCCAAGCGGGGTTACCAGCGTCAAATCGGGGTAGCCGCTCTCGATGAGCTTGACCGCGGCCTGCGTCACCTCGTCGTCGGCCTCCAACATGGACAGGAACACCTCGGTGGCCTCATCGCCCAGACGACTGATGCCTTGGGCATCGGCCGGTCCGCATTCCACCACCACAAGGTCATAGGCTGTTGTCAGCGACTGCATGATGATCGGCAGCCGATCGGCGGCGCGCATGGCACGAACCGGATCGGCGGTACCGACAGGAATGACGTGGCAGTCGGAATAGAGATCGGCATGGATCACGTCGCTGAACTGCGCCTGCGACGCCAAGAGATTGGTGATGCCGGGGAAAAGTCCGCTGTCCAGCATCGGCCGCGAGGCCGCACCCGAGGCGGTGAGGTCGAGCAGCAGGACGCGCAGGCCGGCGTCGGAAACCTCGCGCGCCACCAGGATCGCCGATGCCGCCGCCTCGTCGCCCTCGGGGGAAACGAATATGGCACGCGCGGCGCCGCTGGCGATCAGCTTCTCGGCGGCCTTGTCGACGTCGATCTCGCCCAACACGGAGGGCGGCCGCCGAACCTCCACGACGGGTTCTGGCTCGGCCATGTCGGGATCAGGCTTGGCCAGGGGTTCAGACTTGGCGAGGGGTTCAGACTTGGCGAGGGGTTCAGACTTGGCCAAGGGCTCAGGTTCGGCGACAGGCTCGACATCGGCCTCGGGCCACGCCCTCGGCCTTGTTTCCGTATCCGCGACCGTTTCGGGCCATGATGTACCCGCGCTACGATTGGCGAACGCGTTGGCGACTGCCGGCTCCAGGCGGGTGGACGGCTCCTGATAAGCGGCCGGCGGCATCGCCACCTCGTCGATCGGCTCAAACCTTGCTCCCCTGGCCGGGCGCATGGCGCGACCCGAGAAGAGTTCGCGTAGCAGCGTGAACACCGCCGCCAGCAGCAGGGAAGCCGCGGCGGCGGCGCCGACGATCGGCCCGATCTTGGGGAAGTATGGCTCGGAGGGGACCGAAGCCGGCGAGGCGATGCGCGCGTCGACCGGAACATAGTTGCGATCCTGACGCGACGCCGCCTCGCGATAGTTGGTCAGGTAAAGTTCGAGCTGCTGGCGCTTGGCGGCGGCATCGCGCTGCAGCGCGTCGAGACCGACCTGCTGCTCGCCGGCCTGCGCCGAGGCGGCCTTGAGCGTGTTGACGTCGGCGACGAGCTGGCTTTCGCGCGCCTTGGCGGCATCGGCCTGCATCGCCAGGCCCTTCATGATCTTCTGGGCTTCGCTGCGGATCTGTGCGTCGAGGTCAGCCAGCTGCGATTTGGCGGCGCGAATACGCGGATGATTGTCGAGCAGCGTCGTCGACAGGTCGGCGATGTTGGCGCGCAATTCGACCTGCCGCTCGCGCAAACGCTGGATCAGGTCGGAAGACAGAACTTCCGGCAGCGAATCCAGCGACCCGCCATTCTGCAGCGCCTTGCGCACGCTTTCGGCCGTGCCTTCGGCCGCGGCGCGGTTGGCGCGCACCCGCGACAACTCGGTCGACAGCTCGGCCAATTGCTGGGTGGCCAGGGTGGAATTGTTACCGCCCATCAGGAGGTCCGACTGGGCACGGTAAGCCGCGACCTTGGCTTCGGCGTCCCTGACCTGCTTGGACAGGTCGGCGATCTCGGGCGCCAGGAAGTCCGCGGCGGCGGTGTTCGATTCGCTCTTGGCCGCGCCTTGGCCTGCAATATAAGCGGCCGCAATGGCATCGGGGATGGCGGCGGCGAGCTTGGGATCCTCTGAAGAGAACTCGATGGCAATGATGCGGGTCTTTTCAACGCCGAAGACGTTGAGCTTCTCGCGCATCTTCTTAAGCACGCGTTCCTCGACCGGAACGTCCATCGGATCATTCTTCAACCCGACCAGCACCAACAGCCGGTTCAGTGCCGACATGTCAACTGTCTCGTCGAATTCGTGCAACCGCGACAGGTCGAGCTTCTGCGCCACCTGCTTGAGGATCTCGTTGGACGAAATTATCTGGACCTGGGTGGCTACGCCCTGCTCGTCGAGGATCGGCTTGTCGCTGTCCGGATTGGTGCTGGCGGGCCGCGTGTAGACCGATTCCCGCGGGGCGATCTCCACCTGCGTCTCGGCCTTGTAGTGGCGGGTCGCGAACGACGCCGCAGCGAAGGCAAGCCCCGTCACCACGAGAACGAAGACCAGAATTCGCAGCCAGTTCCGGCCAAGGCTGGCGAAGAGCTGCCTGAGATCAACGTCGACGTCTGCGGCCGCGGATTGAACGGACATGCATCCCTACTCCGGAACTGGGTCAGGATGCACCGTAAACAACTATGGTAACTCAGCCGTTAAGATCACGGTAAGCTTTCATTAGGGTTTACAGGCGGGCAGCAAAAAAATCGATAAAATCGTAAAACCTTGCCTGCGCGAGCGCTATTGCCGGGGTCCTTTACCGGCCATTAACCCTAACAGGATGATAACGGACCCGATCCCAGATGCCTGCTGCGACGCCGCGGCGGCCAGTCGAAGGTACGTATCCGGTCATGAAAAGCACTGCTTCCCTGTTTCGCGCACTGCTTGCCGTTTCGATGCTCGCCGGCTGCTCCAGCTACCGGCCGACGCCGGCCGCCTTCCACGAGGTGCTCGACCAGCCCTATCGCCTCGGCGCCGGCGACCGTGTCCGCGTCACCGTGTTCGAGCAGGACGGCCTGACCAATACCTACAGCGTCGACCAGTCCGGTTATATCTCCTTCCCGCTCGTCGGCGCCCTACCGGCACGCGGCCACACCGCGCAGCAGATGGAAAAGGAGATCGCCGACAAATTGCGGCAGGGCTATCTGCGCGACCCCGACGTCTCGGTCGAGATCGATCGTTACCGGCCGATCTTCGTCATGGGCGAAGTGGGCGCCGCCGGCCAGTATTCCTATGTCCCCGGCCTGACCGTGCAGAAAGCCATCGCCATCGCCGGCGGCTTCTCGCCGCGCGCCAACCAGGAAAGCGTCGACATCACCCGCGACATCAACGGCAAGGTGATGACCGGCCGTGTGGTCACCTCGGACCCGCTGCTGCCCGGAGATACCGTCTACGTCCGCGAACGCCTGTTCTGACAGACACCTCGTGGCGGACAAGCTCAGGATCGTCCACTGCTTTCGCTCACCCGTGGGAGGAATTTTTCGGCACGTGCGCGACCTGACGGAAGCGCAGGTCGCCGCCGGCCACATGGTCGGCATCGTCTGCGACTCGACCACCGGCGGCGAATTCGAGGAGCGTCTGTTCGAGCAGATGAAGGGCATGCTGGCGCTTGGCATCCATCGCACGCCAATGCAGCGCCATGTCGGCCCGGGCGACCTCGCCTCGGCCCGGCGCACCTATGGGATCATCAAGGAATTGCGGCCGGACGTGCTGCACGGGCACGGCGCCAAGGGTGGCGCCTACGCCCGTCTGTTCGGCTCGTTGTTGCGGGTATCAAGGTCTCGCGTAGCCCGCCTCTATTCGCCGCATGGCGGCTCTCTCCACTATGACGAGAGCACCGCCACCGGAAAGCTGTTCTTCGCGCTCGAGCACCTCATGGCGCGCTTCACCGACTACCTGCTGTTCGTCTCCGACTACGAGCGGCGGACTTATCGCAGGAAGGTGGGCGAGCCGCCGATCCCGAACACGCTGGCCTATAATGGACTTCGCGCCGCCGAATTCGAGCCGGTAACGGCCAGGGCCGATGCGGCCGATGTGCTCTATATCGGCATGATGCGGGACCTCAAGGGACCCGACATCTTCATCGATGCCCTGGCCGCCGCGGCGCCCCGGCTTGGCCGCGCGCCGAATGCGGTGATGGTCGGCGACGGCGACGACCTGCCACGCTACCACGCGCAGGTGAAGCGCCTCGGGCTTGAAGGCAATGTCCGCTTCCTGCCGCCGATGCCGGCCCGGGAAGCCTTCCTGCTGGCGGCGCTCGTCGTCGTTCCCTCGCGCGCCGAAGCCATGCCCTATATCGTGCTGGAGGCACTTGCCGCGGCAAGACCTGTCATCGCGACCTCCGTCGGCGGCATACCGGAGATTTTCGGTCCGGACTCCCCTGCCCTGATCCGGCCCGATCCGGTCGAGCTCGCCGAGAAAATGAGCCGGGCGCTGGGCGACCTTGCCGCCTATCGCGAATTGATGCCCGAAAAATCCACTCTCAGGGCGCGCTTCGGCGCCGACGTCATGGCCGCCGAAATCGAGAAGGCCTACTTCGCCGCGCTCGAAAGGTAGGCCCAAGCCCGTCCAAAGCCGCACGTTGTTTCAAGGGTTTCTTAGCTCTCTTTTGCTAATCACCCAGGGGAAGCTGCGGACGGTTGCATGAACGAGATCGACCCCGCGCATCGCTTTTCATCAGAAGCGGTGCGTAAATTCGACAGCGCTGCCGATGGCGACACGCCCGGCGGCATGAATGACGTTGCCCGACAGGTCGCATCGCAATACCGGCGCGATACGATGTCGCCGATCATGGTCAGCGGCGTACTGCGCATGGTCGAATTCGCGGTGCTGCTGGTCTCGGGACTCTGCGTCTATTTCTATTATGTCGGATTCTTCAATTACCTCGCCTGGCAATATCCGCTGACGATCGCCGCCGCGTCGTTCCTCGCCGTGGTGCTGCTCGATGTCACGGATTGCTACCAGGTCGTGTCCCTGATGCGGCCGATCGCCAATTTCGGGCGCATCCTGCTGGTCTGGGCCGGGACCTTCGCGCTGATGGCGTTGACCGCGTTCGCCATGAAGATGTCGCAAGACTATTCGCGCCTGCTGTTCGGCACCTGGTTCGTCGTTGCTTTCGTGTGTCTCTTCGGTCTCAGGCTGGTGATGTCGAAGCTGATCCGGCGCTGGGCACGCGATGGCAGCATGGAACGGCGCGCCGTCATCGTCGGCGGCGGCAAGGCGGCGGAAGTGCTCATCCGCTCGGTGGAAAAGCAGCCTTACAACGACATCCGTATCTGCGGCATCTTCGATGATCGCAACGACAAGCGTTCGCCAGCCCTTGTCGCCGGCTATCCCAAGCTCGGCACCATTTCGGAACTGATCGAATTCGCCCGCATCGCCCGCATCGACATGTTGATCGTGTCGTTGCCGCTGACCGCGGAATCGCGCGTGCTGCAATTGCTAAAGAAACTGTGGGTGCTGCCGGTCGACATCCGGCTGTCGGCGCATTCCAATGCACTGCAGTTCCGCCCGCGCGCCTATTCCTACATCGGCTCGGTGCCGATGCTCGATATCTTCGACAAGCCGATCAACGACTGGGATTCGGTCGCCAAACGCGCTTTCGACATCATCTTCAGCCTGTTCGGCATCGTCGTGTTCTCGCCGGTGATGCTGGCCACCGCCATCGCCATCAAGCTCGACAGCAAGGGCCCGGTGCTGTTCAAGCAGAAGCGGCACGGCTTCAACAACGAGATCATCGAAGTCTACAAATTCCGCTCCATGTACACCGACAGGTCGGATCCGACCGCAAAGCAGACCGTGACCAAGAACGATCCGCGCGTCACGCGTGTCGGCCGCATCATCCGCAAGACCTCCATCGACGAACTGCCGCAGTTCTTCAACTCGCTGCTCGGCTCGCTGTCGCTGATCGGGCCGCGTCCGCACGCCATAGCCGCGCAATCGCACAATCTGCTCTACAACGAAGTGGTCGATGGCTATTTCGCGCGCCACAAGGTCAAGCCCGGCGTCACCGGCTGGGCGCAGATCAATGGCTGGCGCGGCGAGATGGACACCAATGAAAAGATCCGCATGCGGACCGAGTACGATCTCTATTACATCGAAAACTGGTCGCTGCTGTTCGACCTGCGGATCCTGTTCCTGACACCGATCCGGCTGCTCAACACGGAAAACGCCTATTGAGCGCGATCAGCCCTGATCTGCCGCGCTCGGCGGTCAACGCCAAGCTGATCACGTTGATCTCCTCGGGCGCGGTCGTGCTCGGCATTCTTTTGTCGGGCTTCGTCATCAGCGAGCCGGCGCCTTATGAAATCTACATGGCCGGGCTGATCGCGATCTGGGCTCTCTTCGGCCTGAGGGTATCGCGCGCGGCCCTACCGCTTCTGGTGCTGCTGGTGACGATGAACATCGGCGGCATGATTTCCATGACGCAGATGGCGGACCTCGCCAACACGCCGCTCTATCTTGCCGTGTCGCTGTTTCTCGCCTTCAGCGCGGTGTTCTTCGCATCGGTCACCGCAACGCGGCCGAACCTCTACCGGCTGATCTTCAATGCCTATGTCGTCTCGGCGGTGGCGACGTCGCTGCTTGGCATAGCGGGCTATTTCCACGCCTTCCCCGGCGCCGAAATTTTCACCAAATACGACCGCGCCGCCGGCGCCTTCCAGGATCCGAACGTGTTCGGTCCGTTCCTGGTGCTGCCCGGCATCTATCTGCTCTATCTCATGCTGACCGGTTCGGTCGCGCGCATGCCGCTGCTGGCCGTGCCGCTGCTGATCATCAGCGCCGGCATCTTCTTCTCGTTCTCGCGCGGCGCCTGGGGCATGTTCGCGGTCTCGGCCGTCCTGCTTACCGGATTGCTGTTCCTGCAGAGCGCGAGCGGCATGTTCCGGCTGCGCGTGGTGATCATGACGATCGCCGCCCTGTCGCTGCTGGCCATAACCGTCATCGTCATACTGCAGTTGCCGGGCGTGGCGGAGATGTTCTCCAGCCGCGCCCATCTCGAACAGAGCTACGACACCGCCCGCCTCGGCCGCTTCGCGCGTTATGCGATCGGCTTCCAGATGGCCATGGAGCATCCGTTCGGCATCGGGCCGCTGGTCTTCGGCACGATCTATGGCGAGGACACCCACGACATCTGGCTGAAGATGCTGATGGATTATGGCTGGCTCGGCTTCGTCTCGTTCCTGACGCTGGTCGTCTGGACGATATCGGCCGGGTTCCGCATCCTTTTGCGCGACCGGCCGTGGCAGCCCTACCTGTTGTGCGCCTACGTCGCCTTCATCGGCAATATCGGGCTCGGCACCTTCATCGACATTGACCACTGGCGCCATATGTATCTGCTGCTCGGCCTGATCTGGGGCGCCATCGCCCTGGAATACCGCCACCAGTGGCTGCTGCGTCCGGCATTGCCGGCCTCATTCAGACCCGCGATCGCGGCAAGATAATTATCGCGGAAATCGGTTGACCCGAGCGGGGTTATCACGATACATCGCGACCGGTCCGGAGTGTAGCGCAGCCCGGTAGCGCACTTGACTGGGGGTCAAGGGGTCGTCGGTTCGAATCCGGCCACTCCGACCATTTTATGCAGGACTTGCCCCCAAAAGTCCGCCTCTGCCGCATCACCTAATTCTCGAATTGCCCGCTTTGCCCAGCTCAGTTCCTGATTGGATCAGGCACCAAGGCTTGGCACACATCCACCCACACGGCGCCGGTAAGCTCAACCATCCTCTGCGGCGTAATCCGCACGGCCGCGTTGGTGGCGCCGGCAGCCGGCACCACCTCGTCGAATGCGCGCAGCGAGACGTCGCAGTAGACCGGTAGCGGTGCCGGCAGGCCGAACGGACAGACACCGCCCACCGGATGGCTCGTGGCGGCGACCACCTCTTCCGAGTCCAGCATGCGCGGCTTGCCGCCGAACTGGTCCTTGCACTTGCGGTTGTCCAGCCTGGCGATGCCGCTGGTCACGACCAGCATGGTGCGCTCGCCGACGCGCAGGCAGATCGTCTTGGCGATCTGCGCCGGCAACACCCCATGTGCCTCGGCCGCCAGCGCTACCGTCGCCGAACTCGCATCCGTGACGATGACGTCGATATCAGGCGCGTGAGCGACGAAGAAGGCGCGAACAGAGTCCAGGCTCATGTTGAAAAAACCACGGTTCGACCTCGGTGTGGCAGGCGCGACCGATTTGGCCCTGGCTGCCGCACGTATAAACAGGTGCGATCCGCAGATCGGCAAGCCCGGCCTGCCAGAAAACGCCATGGCATCAACAAGAAACCCGCGAAGGGGCCTTGGCGGGTTTCCTGGGCGTGCCTGTCGCCGATTCTATGCCTGGGGTCGGCCGCCATGCGCGGCCAGGGTCGGCGCGGCGGAAGCTATGGGGGCGTCCTGGGGAAGACGAAGCGCGGACGCAATACGACGCAGCTGCGCCGGGTCGGCCGCCCGGCCGTTCTCGATGTCCTCGATCTCGTCGACCGAGAGGCCGCAGGTCAGGGATAGCGCTTCGAGGCTGTATCCGCGCGTTTCCCGCATTGCCCTTAGCGTGCTGTAATCTGGCCCGATCTCATTGGCTAATGGTTCGGAGAGGGCGTGGCTTTTTGCATTGCTGGGCATTGGCAACTCCGTTGGCTGAAAGCGTTTGATCAAAAATGGGGTGTTGCCTGAGACGAGCAGGAAGATGCCCTCTCGCCGGCGATTTGCCAAGCGCCAAACTGGCCGTCACGGCATCGTGAACCCCCTGCCGATGCGGCCGCCCCGCCCTTTGCCGATCAAGTTGTTTTGAACGCCCCGGCACCTTTTGCCCGGCAGTTTCGCCCTGCCCGTTCGTTATCTCGACGTCGCTGGCGTGAAACCATCCCGTTCCAGCCAGCCTTTCCCAAAAGGATACCCCAATGAACCTCAAGACATCCCTCCTCGTGCTCGGCACGATTTCCCTGCTTTCCGGCGTCGGCATGGCCAGCGCGCAGGCGGCCGACACATTGCGCGTGCGCGGCACGGTGGTCAGTTTCGAGCCATCGCTGCTGACCGTGAAAACCCGTCAGGGCGATACTTCCACGGTCAGACTGAAAGACGGCTGGAAGGTTTCAGGCGTCGCGAACGCATCGGTGAAAGATATCAGGCAGGGCGATTTCCTCGGCATCGCTTCTGTCTCCAAGGCGGACGGCGGCAGCGGCGCGCTGGAAGTGGTGATCTTTCCGGCGGCCCTGAAAGGCACTGGCGAGGGGGACCGTCCCTGGGACCTGGAGCCGAACAGCCGCATGACCAACGGCACCGTCGCCGACGTCACCGACATAAGCGGGCGAGCCGTGACGCTGACCTATGACAATGGGCAGACCAAGAAGATCTCGATACCCGACGGCACGCCTGTCGTGACCTTCGCGCCGGCCACGCCGGCCGACCTCAAGCCAAGCGCGACGGTGTTCGTGACCGCTCAGCGCGAGGCCGACGGCACGCTGAGCTCGAGCCGCGTCGTGGTGGGTAACAATGGTGTGATCCCGCCGATGTAGGCCAAACAGGCGGCAGCGACACGGCTTCGGCCTGCGCCCTGGCAAAGGCGCAGGCCCCAGGTTCGCCGGAAACAGTTCAGAAACAAAATTCTACAATCGGGAAATACTGACGAAAAAATTCAGGAGCGTAATTCCATTCGCGGCGGTCGGGATATCGGCCCGATTTAGATCTGCCTGCGAAAAAAAGGAAACGATCCCATGAAGAAGTCACTCCTCTCGGCACTCGGGCTTGCAGCTGCAATCGCCTTCACGGTGCCTGTGGTCGGCGCGACGAGCGCGGACGCGGCCCCGATGGCAAAGCATCATCACCATCGTCACCACCATCATCATCGCCACCATCACTGGCACAAGCACCACCATCATCATCACCACCACATGAAGAAGATGGGCAACAAGGCCTGAGCATTTCAGACTGCCAACGAGAAGACCGGCCTGGGCTTCTTGTGCCAGGCTGGTCTTCTCTGGCGATGCCGGACCCGGATGGCCCGGGCTGATCGAACTGTCGATAGCCGCGCCTATCCAGCCATGACGACAACAACCGAGAGCTTTAACGCGAGGCCAAATCGCGATACGGCAAGGGATATTTCCGACCGGCACGGCTGGCCGGATCAGGCTTCGAAGACAAGGCCAGGTATCCCCGATGACGGCCAAGGCCGATCTTTCCTGGACGGACCGCATCGTCCTGTCGGTCGCACGGGTGTGGCTGACGCTGCGCCACCCGGTCCTTGTCATGCGCTTCGTCAAGAAACTGGGCTATCTGCCCAATCCGGCCGCGCCCGCGCGTTACAATGAGCTTTTGCTCTGGCGAAAAATCCTCGATCGCAATCCGCTGTTCGTGGTGCTGACCGACAAGCTCGCGGCCAAGGCCTATATAGGGAGTGCCTGCCCCGAGATCGCCATGCCGGAAACGCTGTGGTCCGGGCGCGACCCTGCCGATATTCCACCCGGCCTGCTGACCGGCAACGTCGTGGTCAAGACAAACCATGGCTGTGCGATGAACATCTTCGTTTCCAACGGCGAACCGGATAGGGCCGCCATCATGCGCAAGGCCAGCCGCTGGCTTGGGAAACGCTACGGCCGGCGCCATGGCGAGTGGGCCTATTGGCCTGTCGTGCCGACCGTTTTCGTGGAGGAGCGGCTGGTGCTCAGCGGCGGGACGATCGCCACCGACATCAAGGTCCATGTCTGCGGCGGCGTGGTCTCGCATATCTGGGCCGAGGATAAGCACGCCAGGCGTTCACTGCTCTTCGACCGCAATGCCACTCCGCTGCCCGGGCGCGACCCCGACTATCCCGGTGAGGACCAGGCCTTGCCGGCGACCGCGGAGCTCATCGCCCATGTCCGCAAGGCGATCTCGATGGCGCCAGGCATAGCCGGCGACCTCGATTATATCCGCATCGATTTTCTGGTCAAAGACGACCGGCTCTATGCCGGCGAGATCACCGTCTATTCGGCCGCCGGTTATGGCACATGGACGAACCCGGCGATCGCAATGGAAATCGAACGGCTGTGGCGGCTCGATCAGTCGGCATTCTTGCGTCGGAAACACAAAGGGGCCGTACGCCTCTATGCCGACGCGCTTCGTGCCAGGTGCCGGAGCGGCACGACAAATCGCTGATATGAATGAAAATGGCGGCAGGCCTGGAAAGGCGAGCCGCCATTTCTCTGCGTTCCTTGGGGCAGTCAGCGCCGGCTGAACAGCAGGCTGGCGACCAGGCCGAGCACCACAAGGCCGACCGCGGCGGCGGCCGTCGGATGGTCGCGTGCCGATTTCTCGATCACCCTGCCCTGCTTGCGGATCGCCGGCATCGCATCACGCAGACGCCCGGCAAGATCCGAATATGTATCGAGCGCGGCATCACGGCCGTCTTCATAATAAGCGCCACCCCGCTTTGACACTGCCTTGCGCAACGCCGCGAGTTCCCTCGAGAGAACCGCGACCTGCTTTTCGAGGTCGATGTCCGAAAGGGTCGAAAATGATGCCATCATGCGTTTCCTTGTCTTGCAGAAGGAAACGTAACGCCTCACCCGACCGCCGGTTCCGGTTTAGGGGCGAAGTTACCCCGGAGGTTTAGCGCACCTGGTCAAGCAGGCGCTTGCATTCCAGCAGGTCGAACAGCGCCTCCTGCAGCAGCGCGCGATTGTCACGGGAGAGTTTCGACGCGTCCGGCGCGACCGGGCCTTCCTCGTCGCTCTTGCCAAGGCCGAAAAAGCGGCGGCTGGGCTTGACCCTCGGCTGGCCAACCAGTTCGTCATCGCCGCCGCGCGGCTGCGCGGCCGGCGTCAGCGGCACCTGGTCGGCCTGTTTGCGTTGCGAAATCGCCTCGACGGCGGCCATGTCGCCATTGCCGATAGCGACCAGGAAATGATTGCCGTTTTCGCGCAGCAGCTTTTGCACGCCCTTGATGGTGTAGCCCTGGTCATAGAGCATGTGTCGGATGCCCTTGATCAGTTCGACATCCTGCGGCCGGTAGTAGCGGCGGCCGCCGCCACGTTTCATCGGCTTGATCTGGTTGAAGCGCGTTTCCCAGAAACGCAGCACGTGTTGTGGCAGGTCGAGATCCTCGGCGACCTCGCTGATGGTGCGGAAGGCGTCAGGGCTCTTGTCCATGGGCGAAATCCTCACGCTGGAGCGCGGCCCGGAACGGTCTTCGGACGAGATCACGCTCAACCAGGAGAAGAGCTTGTTCCGCTAGCGCGGAATGGATCATACGCCAGAACACCAATCCGGCCATGCTGCCGAATCGGACCTTATTTCAGCGGTTTGTGAAGCAATATTCAAGCCCGGCGTCATCGCGAGGCCGGTTTTCAACCGTACAATGGAGGCTATCTGCCGCCCTTGGCCTTGCTGTTCTGGTGAGAACGCAAGATGCGGTTCTTCAACACGTTGGATGATTTGAAGGTCATCACCCGGCGCGGCAGGATCGGCACTTCCTCCCCGGTCTTGGGATTGCGCCCGATACGCTCGTTCTTGGAGCGGACATGAAATGTCGCGAAGGACGACAGCTTCACCGTTTCGCCACGCACGATGGCTTCACAGATTTCGTCTAGCACGGCCTCGACGAGTTCGGCGGATTCAGTGCGCGACAGACCGACCTTTCGGTAGACGGCCTCGGCAAGGTCGGCGCGCGTAAGTGTCTTTCCCCCCATGCGACCGTCCCATCAGCTCAAACATAAAATCGGCACAACAACGGCAGAGCCTAAGTAATTGATCCGGCAAGGTCAAGGACCGAAACCGGACCGTTCTGCACTTACCAACGAACCAGGACCGCGCCCCAGGTGAAGCCGCCGCCCATCGCCTCCAGGAGCACCAGGTCACCCTTCTTGATGCGGCCGTCGGCAACGGCCACCGACAGCGCCAGCGGCACGGAAGCAGCCGAGGTGTTACCGTGCAAATCGACGGTCACCACCACCTTTTGCTCCGCTATCCCGAGCTTTTTGGCCGAAGCGTCAATAATGCGTTTATTGGCCTGGTGCGGCACGAACCAGTCGAGGTCGTCGGCGGTGATGCCAGCGGCCGAGAAGGTTGCCTCGATAACGTCGGTGATCATGCCGACCGCGTGCTTGAAGACCTCGCGGCCCTCCATGCGAAGATGGCCGACCGTTCCCGTCGTCGAAGGCCCGCCGTCGACGAAAAGCTTCTCCTTGTGCGTGCCGTCGGATCGCAGGCTGGCCGCCAGGACACCCCGGTCGGCGATCGTGCCGTCCCCCTCGCCTGCTTCCAGAACGATTGCGCCGGCGCCGTCGCCAAACAGCACGCAGGTCGAGCGATCGCTCCAGTCGAGGATGCGTGAGAAGGTTTCCGAGCCGATCACCAGCACGCGCTTTGCCAGACCGCCGCGGATATAGAGATCGGCTGTCGTCACCGCATAGACGAAGCCCGAGCACACCGCCTGCATGTCGAAGGCAAAGCCGTGCTGCATGCCGAGCCGGTTCTGGATCTCGACCGCGGTCGCCGGGAATGTGTTGTTGGGCGTCGAGGTCGCCAGCACGATCAGATCGATATCGTCCGGGGTCAGACCGGCATTGGCAAGGGCGGCACGCGCCGCGGCCTCGCCCAGGGAAGCCGTCGTCTCGTCATCAGCCGCTATATGGCGCTGGCGGATGCCGGTGCGCTGGGCGATCCATTCATCCGACGTCTCGACCATGCCTTCAAAGTCGGCATTCTTCATGATGCGGCGGGGCAGCGCGGCGCCCGTGCCGCGCACAACTGATCTGATCAAAATTCTTTCCTATTCCTTTGCGTCGGCAGCGACGTCGGATTTCCGGGATGTCAGGGCATGCGGGTTGCGCGCATGAAACAGATCGAGGTCGGCCTCGATGCGGTCAAGCAGATTGTTGCGCACCATGTCGTAGCCGAGTTCGATCGCGGCGGCGAAACCGTCCGAATCGGCGCCGCCATGGCTTTTGACGACAATGCCGTTCAGTCCCAGGAACACACCGCCATTGGAGCGGCCGACATCCATCTTCTCGCGCAGGCGATCGAAGGCGCCCTTGGCGAAGACATAGCCGATCTTGGCCATCAGCGTGCGACTCATGGCGGCGCGCAGATAACCACCTATCTGGCGCGCGGTGCCTTCCGCTGTCTTCAGCGCGATGTTGCCGGCGAAGCCTTCCGTCACCACGACGTCGACGGTCCCCTTGCCGATATCGTCGCCTTCGACAAAGCCATGGTAGTTCATCGATGCCATGTTGGCCTCGCGCAACATGCGTCCGGCTTCCTTGACCTCTTCCTGGCCCTTGATCTCTTCGACGCCGACATTGAGCAGACCGACCGTGGGCCGGGCGATGCCGAATACCGAACGCGCCATGCCGGTGCCGAGGATGGCAAAATCAATGAGCTGGTGCGCGTCGGCGCCGATGGTGGCGCCAACGTCCAGAACCACGCTTTCGCCGCGCAATGTCGGCCACAAGGCCGCGATCGCCGGGCGGTCGATGGTGGCCATGGTGCGCAGGCAGAATTTCGACATCGCCATCAGCGCGCCGGTGTTGCCGGCGGAGATGCATGCGTCCGCGGCGCCCGACTTGACCGCCTCGACCGCCTTCCACATCGACGACTTCCAGCGGCCATGGCGCAACGCCTGGCTCGGCTTGTCGTCCATCCTGACCGCGATCTCGCAGTGAAAGAACTCGCTGACCTCGGCCAATTTGGGAAACTTGGCGAGTTCCGGGCGCACCAGTTCCTCACGCCCGTAAATGACGAAGCGGATGTCGGGACGGCGGGTCGCGACCGTCATGAGCGCCGGAATGACCACGGCTGGTCCGTGATCGCCGCCCATGGCATCGATGGAAATCCTGATCACGCGGTATTCATCTCACGGTTAGGCGGCAAGTCGCTTTGGTGATCGCGAAGGTTCGGCGAAAATAGCGGTTTTGGGCTGTCGCACAACCGACTTTTCCGTCGCGGGCGAGGTTTTCAGGATTTTCCCAGCAAGGATCGCAGTTTTTCCTGAAATTCATTCTCGGCCGATCCGGGGTCGTCACCGGTACCGAGCGACGCGCCGGCCTTGCGCGGATAGGGATCGATCGCCAATCCGAAGAACTGTTCGGCAAGCGCCCCGACATCGATGGTGTCGCCGGAAAATGTCTCGGGACTATCTGGCCCATCCGCGTCGAGCAGGATCTCGCCGCCGCCGTCGAATCCCTGCCGTCCGAGCTTGGAGTCCTCGGGCAAGAGCAACGCCTCGACCGGCTCGTCGATATGTGCCTGGACGGGGTCGAGCGTGACGATGCAGGCCTGGGTGATGTCGGCTTCGACACGACCGGTGACCTTCACGCCGTTGCGCTTCCACGACGCGACCAGCAGTTCGGCGCGATAGGCCTCTACTGAGAGCAGCCCGTGCGCCTCGGCGATTGCCGCGCGCTGTGCGGCGTCGGCCTCGATCACGACCGGCAGCCCCTTATGCGGCAGACGCGCCACGTTGGCGAAAAAGGACACCGGGCTTTGCATATCCGCGTGTTTCATCGATCAGCCTCCGTTGGCCACTGGAAACGCCACAGTGCCGGCGACAATCGATTCGATCGGCTGGGCACTCAATTGCCGGCAAACATCGGCGACATAGAAGGCCAAGCGCGACGCTTCCGGCCAGGCGCCGGCGTCGGGTCGCACATTGCGGGCAAGAGCCGCGGTCAGACCGTCATGATCGCTTCTTTCCAGCGCATCATCATAGGCGGCGGTGCGGCCATAAAACATCTTCGCCAGTTTCTTCATGCGTTTTGGCACGCCGACGTCGCCAATACCCAGTTCCCGCAGCGAATGATCGACATCGAGGAAGAACTCGTCGATCAGCACCTGCGCAACTTCCTGCGCCGCGCCTTCCTCACCGCGCAGGCGGTGCTGGACCAGGAACATGTGCAGCGAAAGCATCTCGAAACGGCCGAGCGGCGTGTCCGGCACATTCCAGTGGGAATAAAAAACAGTCTGCCGCGCCGCCGCCACGATTTGTGCGTAAAGCGCCTCGGTGATGGCGCGGTTGGCGTGGCGTTCGCGGCCAAAAAGGCGCTGGAACATGGGGATGGTCTCCGGGGACCGTTTGTTGAATTGGCCTTGTTGCATCGGCAAGCAAGCTGGTTTACCGGTTTTGCGGCCCAGCGCAAGTTGCGGCGATCGAATGGAGAATTGTTGTTGCGCGCGCTGAATTTCAAGTCGAGTTTCACTTCCAGACCTGCCGGCGCGATCTCGTTGCTGGCTGTCATAGCCGCGCTGTCGGGATGCCACACCAACAAGATGATCGGCGACCTCAGCCCGAGCGAGACCTTCACGCAAGGTTATGTCCTCGACCAGCAGGCGATCGATTCGGTGCCGGTTGGCTCCAGCCGCGAACAGGTGCTCCTGGCGCTCGGCACGCCGTCGACCACCGCGACTTTCGACAATGAGGCGTTTTACTATATCTCGCAGACGCGCAAGCGCTACGTCGCCTTCGACAAGCCGAGGCTGATCGACCAGAAGGTGCTGGCGGTCTATTTTGGCCCGGACAGCCGTGTCACCCAGATCGCCAATTACGGCTTGAAGGACGGCAAGATCTTCGACTTCATTTCGCGCACCACGCCGACGGGCGGCAAGGACCAGAACTTCCTCAGCCAGATCATCAACGGCGCCAGCAAGCTGGCGCCCGGCATCCCCGGCGGCGGCACCCCCTGATCTCTGGATACCTGCTTACCTAGAATCCTGCTTCCCCGACCTGGGGAACAGAAATGTCTCAGGCGACCGAAAACCCGTGGGAGCGATCTCACGGGTTTTTGTTTGATCAATGAGAGGTCGGCTTGTCAGCGAATAGGGCAAATCAATATCAACCGGTCAAGCTTGGGGCCTGGACGTGAGCCGTCACGACCGTGTGGTAGCGGACGGCTGGATGACCACGGGGATACCGACCAGTAGCCCGTGACATCAGACTGGCTTGCCATCGATCCCCCCGTCGATCGACGGCGTCAGACTCAAGCGCGAGCCGGGGGTGCACGAAATGTTGGCCCGTTACCGCAAGCATGCGCAGAGCGATGGAGCCAAGCCGGACAGCGGCTGAAGCACGGGGCCTGATCCAAGCCAACAAGAACCCGCGAGGATCGCTCCTCGCGGGTTCTTGATTTTCAGGCCTTGGGTCTTGCCTCAGCCGTGTGCGAGCACGGCCAGCAGCAGCAAGGCGACGATGTTGGTGATCTTGATCGCCGGGTTGACGGCCGGGCCGGCGGTGTCCTTGTAGGGATCGCCGACCGTATCGCCGGTCACCGATGCCTTGTGCGCCTCGGAGCCCTTCAGATGCTTGACACCGTCCTTGTCGACGAAACCGTCCTCGAACGATTTCTTGGCATTGTCCCAGGCGCCACCGCCCGAGGTCATCGAGATGGCGACGAACAGGCCATTGACGATGACGCCGAGCAGTGAGGCGCCAAGGGCCGCGAAGGCGGACGCCTTCGAGCCCGAGATCAGCAGCACGCCGAAATAGACGACGAGCGGCGCCAGCACGGGGAGCAGCGACGGGATGATCATCTCGCGGATCGCCGCCTTGGTCAGAAGATCGACGGCGCGCGCATAGTTCGGCTTCGAGGTGCCGGCCATGATGCCCGGATCCTCGCGGAACTGCTTGCGCACTTCCTCAACGATGGCGCCCGCCGCGCGGCCGACCGCCGTCATGGCGATGCCGCCGAACAGGTAGGGGATCAGGCCGCCGAAGATCAGGCCGGCGACGACGTAAGGGTTGGAGAGATCGAAGGAGATTTCGCCCATGCCCTGGAAGTAAGGGTATTTGTCGCCATTGGCGGCAAAGAACTTCAGGTCGTTGGAATAGGCCGCGAACAACACCAGCGCGCCGAGGCCGGCCGAACCGATGGCATAGCCCTTGGTCACCGCCTTGGTGGTGTTGCCGACAGCGTCGAGCGCGTCGGTGGAGTGGCGCACTTCCTTGGGCAGGCCGGCCATTTCGGCAATGCCGCCGGCATTGTCGGTGACCGGACCGAAGGCATCGAGCGCCACGATCATGCCGGCGAGGCCGAGCATGGTGGTGACGGCGATCGCCGTGCCGTAGAGGCCGCCGAGCTGGTAGGTGGCGATGATGCCGCCGACGATGACGATGGCCGGCAGCGCCGTCGATTCCAACGAAACCGCGAGGCCCTGGATGACGTTCGTACCATGGCCGGTCACCGATGCTTGGGCAATCGAGTTGACCGGACGTTTGTTGGTGCCGGTGTAGTATTCGGTGATCACCACGATGAGGCCGGTCACCACCAGGCCGATCAGGCCGCAGATGAACAGGTTCTTGCCGGTGATGGTCATGCCGGCGACTGTGCCGACCTCGCCCCAGCCGAGGGTGGCGGAGGTGGCGACGCCGAGGCCCACGATAGACAGCAGGCCAGTCACGATCAGGCCCTTGTAGAGGGCGCCCATGATCGAGCCGTTGGAACCGAGCTTGACGAAGAAGGTGCCGACGATCGAGGTCAGGATGCAGGCGCCGCAAATGGCAAGCGGATAGAGCATCGCGGCACCGAGGATCGCGGTGCCGCCGAAGAAGATGGCGCCCAGCACCATGGTGGCGACCACGGTCACGGCATAGGTTTCGAACAGGTCGGCGGCCATGCCGGCGCAATCGCCGACATTGTCGCCGACATTGTCGGCGATGGTGGCCGGGTTGCGCGGATCATCCTCGGGAATACCGGCTTCGACCTTGCCCACCAGATCGCCGCCGACATCGGCGCCCTTGGTGAAGATGCCGCCGCCGAGACGGGCGAAGATCGAGATCAGCGAGGCGCCGAAGCCGAGCGAGACCAGCGAGTCGATGACGATGCGGTCGTTGGGCTGCAGGCCGAGGAAATGGGTCAGGATAAGGTAGTAGATGGAAACGCCAAGCAGGGCCAGGCCAGCCACCAGCATGCCGGTGATGGCGCCCGATTTGAAGGCTATGTCGAGGCCGGCGGCAAGGCTGTTGGAGGCCGCTTGCGCGGTGCGCACATTGGCCCGCACCGAAACATGCATGCCGATGAAACCGGCAGCGCCCGACAGAACGGCGCCGATCAGGAAGCCGACGGCGGCGGTGATCGACAGCAGCCACCAGGCGAGCAGGAGCACGACCACGCCGACGATGGCGATGGTGGTGTACTGGCGCGCCAGATAGGCCTGCGCGCCTTCGCGAATGGCGGCGGAAATTTCCTGCATGCGTGCGTTGCCCTGATCGGCCGCAAGGACCGAACGTGTCGCCCATATGGCGTAAAGGACAGAAAGCAAGCCGCAGGCGATGACAGCGGAAATAATGGTCATTGCCGGATTTTCCTCGATTGTTGGCCCAAAAGAACCCCTCCCTGGGCCGTTGAGACAAAGACGGAATCCCGCGCATGGAATCCCCCTCTTCGCATCGGTGTATGCGAAACAGGGCTGCGAACGTCAAGATATTGTTCGGTTTTTGCCCGCCTTTCAGCCAAAAGGTCCGAACTGGTGAGTGTGCGCCGCGATCACCGGCGGTTTAGATCGATTGAAATCGATCCCAACCGTTGGGCACGGGTCAGTTCGCCTCTCTCCCCATCCGGCGCGCCGCGTAGCGCTCGATTGCCGAGAGGCCGTCATAGATCAGGACTGCCAGCGCCGCGACGATCAGGCCGCCCTGCAGGATGAAGGCCAGATTGTTTGACAGCAGCCCGGCGATGATCACCTCGCCCAGCGTTCTGGCCGCCACGGTCGAGCCGATGGTGGCGGTGGCCAGACTGATCACCACCGACAGTCTGATGCCGCCAAGGATGATCGGCGCGCTGAGCGGCAGTTCGACCTTGGTGAGCCTTTGCCAGCCGGTCATGCCGGCGCCGCGCGCCGCCTCGACGACATTGGCCGGCAGCGTCGTCAGCCCCGTGAGCGCGTTCTCGAAGATCGGCAGCAGGCCATAGAGAAACAGCGCGATCAGTGTCGGCTTCTCGCCGAAGCCGACCGCCGGCACGGCGAGCGCCAGCACCGCCACCGGCGGAAAGGTCTGGCCGATATTGACCAGGCTGCGCGACAGCGGCAGGAATTCGGCGCCTGCAGGCCGGGTGACGAGGATGGCGAGCGCCACCGCGACGATGGTGGCGGCGACAGTCGCGATCAGCACGGTGCGCAGATGCAGCAGCGTCAGTGTCAGCAGGCTGCCCTGGTTGTAGATCGCGGGCGCGTTGTTTTCGGTCAGCGGCTTCAGCAACGGCTCGAACAAACCCGGACTGGTGATGAAGGCAACGAGCAACACCACCAGCGCAAGCCTGAGCAGCAAAGGCAGCCAGGCCTTCATGCCGGCCTCGCCGCGCGCTTGACCAGGCCATCCACCGTGACGCGGCCGATCGGCTTGCCGTCGGCGCCCTTCACCGGCAGCGCCGGCCTGCCGGACCAGAGAAGCTCCGCAAGCGCGTCACGCTGGCTGGCGTCGCCTGATATCGCCTCGCCCTCGGCCCCGCCCTGCTCCACCGCATCGCGCACCTGCCCCAGCGACAGCAGCCTGAATGGCCTTTCGCTGGCGCCGACCAACGTCTCGACGAAGGCGTTGGCCGGCTTCGCCAGGATCTCGGCGGGCCTTGCATATTGCACGAGCTTGCCGGCATCCATGACGGCGATCTTGTCGCCCATATGCACGGCCTCCTCCATGTCATGGGTGACGAGGATGATGGTGGTGCCGAAGCGCTTCTGGATCGCCAGCAGGTCTTCCTGCGCCTTGGTGCGGATGATCGGGTCGAGCGCGCCGAACGGCTCGTCCATCAAAAGCACGTTGGGCTCGGCGGCGAGCGCGCGGGCAACGCCGACGCGCTGCTGCTGGCCGCCGGACAGTTCGTGCGGATAGCGCGGCCCGAATTCCCGGGGGTCTAGCTGGTAGAGCGTCATCAGTTCATCGACGCGGGCGTTGATGCGCGCCTTGTCCCAGCCAAGCAGGACCGGCACGGTGGCGATGTTCTGCGCCACGGTGCGATGTGGAAACAGGCCGTGGCCCTGGATGGCATAGCCGATGCTGCGGCGCAGTTCGTAACCGGGCACCGACCTGTTGTCGGCGCCGTCGAGCTTGATAATGCCCGACGTCGGCTCGACCAGCCGGTTGATCATGCGCAACAGCGTCGTCTTGCCGGAACCCGAAGTGCCGACAATGACGGCGATGGTGCGCGGTTCGATGAGCATCGAGACGTTGTCGACGACCGTCGTCGCGTCATAGCGCTTGGTGATGCCTTCGATCTCGATCATGCCGTTTCTACCCTGCGCTTGGTGGCGGTCATTTCGATCACCGCGTCGAGGATGATGGCGGCGGCAAAGGCCAGCGCCACGGTGGGCACCGCGCCGAGCAGCACCAGGTCCATCGCCGTCTGGCCGACGCCCTGGAACACGAACACGCCAAAACCGCCGCCGCCGATCAGCGCGGCGATGGTGGCAAGGCCGATGTTCTGCACCAGGACAATGCGGATGCCGGTCAGGATGACCGGAAAGGCCAGCGGAAACTCGACACCGAACAGGCGCTGGCGGTCTGTCATCCCCATGCCGCGCGCCGCGTCATTGGCGGCACGCGGCACGCCGGCGAGGCCGACCACGGTGTTGGCCACCACCGGCAGCAGCGAATAGAGAAACAGCGCGACGAAGGCGGGTGCCGTGCCGATGCCCCTGATACCGAGCGCGGCGGCCCCAGGCACATGGATGGCGACCCAGCCAAGCGGCGCGATCAGCAGGCCGAACAGCGCGATCGAAGGAATAGTCTGGATGATGTTCAAGACGTTGAGGACGCCGGCCCGCAGGCTTTCGACGCGGTGGCACAGGATGCCGAGCGGCAGGCCGACGATCACCGCGGCAAGCAGCGAGCCGAGCGCCAGGGTCACATGCTTGGAGCCTTCGGCCCAGAAGCTGTCGGCACGGTTGGAATATTCCTTGAGAATGGAGAGGCTGTCCCAGCGCCCTGAAACCAGCAGCAAGCCGATGGCCAGCGCCGCGACGACAAGCACGCCGACGCGCGCCGAGGGCGACAGGTTGAGCCGGGTCAGCACGTCGGCGAGCAAAAGCGTGAAAGCGAAGATGAGAATCCAGAAGCCGGAGGCCGGCGAGACCCTGGCAAAGGTGTTGCCGGCCGGAGTGAGGAATGTGCCGGCGACGCCGATGAGCAGCGCCAGCGCGACAAGCGCCACGACGCTGGCTGCAAGGCGCAAAATCAGCGGCGTCCTGAACAGGGCGACAAGGGCGGCCAGAACGAGGATCGCCAAAAGCAGCGGACCAGTCGTCGCCGGCAGAGCTTCAAGAATCGAGCGCGCCTGGCCGGGAACGATGCGGTTGGCGCGGAAAGTGGCGAAGGGGGCCGCGAAAGCCGCATAGGCAGCAATCACGGCGATGACCACGCCGAGCTTGTCGAATCGAGGGCTCATAAGGCGCGTTTGCGCGAGGCGCCCCCCTCTGTCCTGCCGGACATCTCCCCCTCATGGGGAGAGATCGGATGTCGTGACGGCCTTCGCCAATCTTCGGCGCTGTAAAAAGAAACGAGGCGCACAAACTGCCAATCTCCCCCCTCGAGGGGGAGATGTCCGGCAGGACAGAGGGGGGCGCCTCGCACCGACGTCACGTTCGACGCGCAGCTACTTCAAAAACCCGTTCTTCTTCAAAAAGTCCTCGGCGACGCCCTTGACCGGCTCGCCGCCGACCTGGACGCGGCCGTTGAGCTCCTGCAGCGTGACCAGGTCGAGCTTGGCGAAGACCGGCTTCAGCAGCGTTTCGATCTCCGGATGCTCCTTCAGCACGGATTCGCGGATGATCGGCGCCGGCTGATAGACCGGTTGCACGCCCTTGTCGTCGGTCAGCACGACGAGGCCTGACGGGGCGATGCCGCCATCGGTGCCGTAGACCATGGCGGCATTGGCACCGCTGGTCTGGTTGGCGGCCGCCGCGATGGTCGCGGCGGTGTCGCCACCCGAGAGCGTGATCAGCTGGTCGGGCTTCAAGGTGAAGCCATAGGTGGTCTGGAAGGCCGGCAGGGCCGCCGCCGAATTGACAAACTCCGCGGAAGCCGCGAGCACCACCTTGCCGCCGCCGGCGACATATTTGCCGAAGTCCGACAGCGTGACCAGTTTGTTCTCGTCCGTCACTTCCTTGCGCAGGGCGATCGCCCAGGTGTTGTTGGCCGGCGCCGGCGACAGCCAGACGATCTTGTTGGCGTCGTAATCGAGCTTCTTGGCCGTCTCATAGGCCTTGGCCGCATCCTTCCACACGGGATCGTCGGCCTTCTCGAAGAAGAAGGCGGCGTTGCCGGTGTATTCGGGATAGATGTCGATCTCGCCGGCGGTGATCGCCTTGCGCACCACCGGCGTGCCGCCGAGTTGGATGCGATCCGTGGTCTTGATGTTGTTGGCGTTGAGAACGAGCTGGATAATGTTGCCGAGCACGCCGCCCTCGGTGTCGATCTTCGAGGAGACAACCACCTGGGCGCTCGCGGACGCCGCCGTGATGGCGAGCGCCATTGCCGCGCTGGCCAGAACCTTGACTGAAAACATTGTGAAAACCCCTTGCTGTGAACCGGAATGCGGTGGCCGCATATGAGCATGGCTTCAACGGCCAGTCGGGGCACACGGTTTCATAAGAAGGGGGATCAGCGCAATATTTTTGTTCCGGACGCGCGGATTCGGCCCGACAGCGACAGCAGGCTGGCGATCCGCCGACATTCGGCGGATAGTGCAGCCGGGGATGCGGGCGGCAAACACGGAGAACGTGTCATGGCCATACACAAAGTCGGTTATCTCATCGGCAGCCTTGCCCGGGAATCCATCAACCGCAAGCTGGCGAAGGCGCTGGTTCAACTTGCCCCGCCGGAACTCGAAATGACGGAAATCCCGTTCAAGGATCTGCCGCTCTACAGTTACGACTATGATGCCAATTTCCCACCGGCCGCCCAGGCTTTCAAAAAGGCGATCGCCTCCGTCCAGGCCGTGCTGTTCGTCACCCCGGAGTATAACCGCTCGATCCCTGGCGGACTGAAGAATGCAATCGACTGGGCCAGTCGGCCTTATGGCAAGAATTCATTCGCGCGCAAACCGTCGGCGGTCATCGGAACATCGCCCGGCGCCATCGCGACCGCTGTCGCCCAGCAAAGCCTGCGCAGCGTGCTGAGTTTCTGCAACTCACCCCAGATGAATGCGCCCGAAGCCTATATCCAGTTCACGCCGGGGCTGATCACCGACAATGGCGAAGTGACGGTTGAATCCACCGAGGACTTCCTGCGCAACTACATGTCTGAGTTCCACATGTTCATAGCGCGGGTGCTTCAGGTTCTGCCGCCGGACGCATAGCTGTCGGATAGGCGTCAGGCCGGCCGCAAGCTCGTCATCTTCAGCGCGCCGAGTGCCACGAAGCAAAGCGCGGCGACCGGAAAGATCATCCAGTTGAGCATCGTCCAGCCCCAGGCGTTGTAGACGATGCCCGACAGCAGTGATGCGCAGGCGACGGAGCCGAACAGCACGAAATCGTGGAAGCCCTGGACCTTGCCCTTTTCGGAAGGGTGGTAGCTGGCGGCCACCATGGCGGTGGCGCCGATGAAGGCGAAATTCCATCCAAGGCCGAGCAGGATCAGCGCCGTCCAGAATTGCCACAGCGCCAGGCCCGACAAGGCAACGATGGCACAGCCGATCAGCAGCAGGAGACCGATGGCGACAATGCGCTCGGCGCCGAAGCGATGGATCAGCGAGCCGGTGAAGAAGCTTGGCCCGAACATGGCCATGACGTGCCAGGAGATGCCCAGCGTCGCATCGTCCTCGGACAGGCCGCAGCCGACCATGGCAAGCGGCGCGCCGGTCATGACGAAACTCATCAGGGCATAGCTGCCGACGGCGCAGAACAGTGCGGCCACGAAGCGCGGCCTGGTGACGATTTCGGCCAAGGGCCTGGTATCGCCGCCGACACTGTCGACCTTGCCAATGGCCTTGGCCGGCAAACGCAGGAACGACAAGATGATGGCGCCCGCCGCGGCCAACACCAGGATCGACGCGAACGACCCGGCAAACATCACCGGCGCGAACAGCTCGCGGGTGAAAATGACGATCTGCGGCCCCAAAATGGCGGTGATGATGCCTCCGGCCAGAACGAAGGATATGGCGCGCGCCTTGAATTCAGGCGGTGCGTTGTCGGCGGCGGCAAAACGGAACTGCTGCACGAATGCGCCACCGACACCAAGCACGAGCAGTGCGAACGCGAACAGCCAGAAACTTGCATGGAAAAGCGCAAGGGTGGCGACCAAACCGCCGATAGCGGTGACCACGGTGCCGGTCATGAAGCCGCCGCGCTGACCCAGCTTGCGGATGATGGCCGCCGCCGGCAGGGCGCCCAGCGCCACGCCAAGGTTGTAGCCGGTGACCGGCGCGGTTGCCAACGACTTGTCCGCGGCCAGCAGATATTGCCCGGCCAGCGCGCCCATGGAGATGGCGATGGGCGCCGCCGAGCCGATAATCGCCTGCGAGGCGGCGAGGATCAGCGCGGTGCGCCGCGCCTCCCTGCCCGCCTCGACGGCGATGACCGTCACGAAGCGTCCTTGCCCCGGCCCTCGCCACGCACCCGGCGTGACACACGGTCGAGCACGGCGTTGACCAGCTTCGGCTCGTCTTCCCCGTAGAAGGCCTTGGCGATATCGACATATTCGGTGACGATGACCGCGACGGGCACATCCTCGCGCTTCATCAACTCATAGACGCCGGCGCGCAGAATGGCACGCAGCGTGGAATCGAGGCGCGACAGCGGCCAGTCGTCGGTCAGTGCCTGGCGGATGATCGGATCAATGGTCTTCTGGTTGTCGACGACGCCCGCCAGGATGGCGCGAAACCACTGCGCGTCCGCTTCGCGATAGAGCGCACCGTCGACTTCCTTGCCGAGACGGAACGCCTCGTATTCGGCGGTGATCTCGAACACGCCGCTGCCGGCGACATCCATCTGGTAGAGCGCCTGCACGGCGGCCAGACGAGCGGCGCCGCGCTTGTTGGCGTGGCGCACCGCGGGCTGCCCTGGCGAAGCGGGTTCGCTCACGATTGCGCTCCCAGTTTCTCCTTCAGCGCGATCATGGTCAGCGCCGCACGCGCGGCAAAGCCGCCCTTGTCGCCTTCCGAGCGCTTGGCCCGCGTCCATGCCTGCGCATCGTTCTCGGTGGTCAGGATGCCGTTGCCGATGCAAAGCGAGTCCTGCACGGAGAGGTCCATAAGCGCGCGGCTGGATTCATTGGCGACGATGTCGAAATGATAGGTGTCGCCGCGCACGACGGTGCCGAGCGCGACGAAACCGTCATACTCCGTCCCGCCCTCAGCCATGCCGTCGAGCGCGAAGGTGATGACCGCGGGAATTTCGAGCGACCCGGGAACGGTGACGACGTCATAAGTCGCGCCAGCTTCGTCGAGCGCGGTTGTCGCGCCGTCGAGCAGCGCGTCGGCAAGGTCGTCATGAAAGCGCGCCTCGATGATAAGCAAATGCGCTTTCGCCTTCGGGCGAATGAAGGCTTTGCCGTGTTGGGATGTGCCAGCCATAGAAGTCTCCGGGGGTTGCCGGTGACTTAGGCCGAAGCCGGATTGATCGCAAGCGGAAGATTGCCGGAGGCGAGTCGGGCCTATTCCCTCTTTGGGCAAGGCGCCGAGACCGGGCAGTCCTTACCAAGGCTTTCAGCCCAGGCAAGAACGGCTTCGTGATCCACCACATGGCCGGCATCTACATCGGCCAATGCATCCCGCGTGAGCCGCTCTTCCTCGTCGGAATTCCTGCTTTCCATCACGGTCGCTTCCTCATTTGAACAGCTCAGCGATATCGGTCATCGGCCTGAAGAGCTTCATCGGCTGGTCCGGGAACGGCAGAAAGCTCTCGCGTTGATAGAAGCCCTGCGCATCTTCATCCTTGGCATCAACCAGAACGGCGAACGAAGCAATCTCGCTCCTGACGCAACGGGACAGAGCATCAGCCAGTAGGTAACGGCCGTAGCCCTGCCCCCGATACCGTCGATCAACGGCGAGACGCCCCAGCAACGTGGCCGGAATGAGTGGGTAGCGGGGAAGCTTGCGAACGGTTTGGGCCGGCCAATCGCCGATAGCCACGGCGGTTGCGGACAGCGTGTAATATCCGGCCACAGTTCCGTCCGGCAAAACAAGAACAAATGGTGCCGCGACGTTCTTGCGCGCATCTTGTCCGGCCTGCATTCTGAAATATCGATCAAGCGCCTCCGCGCCGCTCTCGAAAGACGCCCTGTCGTGCCGCGGACCAAGCACCTCGACCCGAAGAGCACCCTCGACCGAACCGATCACCTTCAGGTACCGGTGGCTTGACGATAGCGGCGTACTGTCTCTCGCAGACGATCATTCACGGGTTGAGGATTGATCAAAGCATCCACGAAGGCGCGACTATCGCGGACGGAAAGATCGAGGCGCTGATGCTCCTCAATGGCTCGGCGGGCTGCTTCCTGGACGCTGCTCAGCACAAAATCGGTCACCGTCCGGCCCTGCAGGGCAGCGGCATGTTCAATAAGGCTCTTCTGATCGGCGGTGATGCGTGCCTCCAGACGTTCGCCACGGATACGGCTGCGACTAGGGCGAGCATGTGCTGTCATTGTCTTTACTCCTGAAGACAATGTACGGCCATTAGCCGGCAACTTCAAGGGCTCACAGCCCCTCTTTCGCCGCCTCAGCCAACCGCGCCGCGTACCGGGCCATGGTGTCGATCTCCAGGTTGACGCGGTCGCCGGCCTTGCGTTCGCCCCAGGTGGTGACGGTCAGCGAATGATGGATCAACAGCACGTCGAAGCGGGTGCCCGCGACCCTGTTGACGGTGAGCGAGGTGCCGTCGAGCGCGACGGAGCCTTTCGGCGCGATGAATTTCGCCAGATCGCGCGGCGCTTCCAGCGTGAAGCGCACGGCATCGCCTTCATCCCTGCGCTCGACGATCTCGGCGGTTCCGTCGACATGGCCCGAAACGATGTGGCCACCAAGCTCGTCGCCGATCTTCAGCGCCCGCTCCAGATTGATCCTGGTGCCCGATTTCCAGCCCGCCGCCGTCGTCAGCCTGAGCGCCTCCTCCCAGGCCTCGACCTCGAACCAGCGCGCGTTCGAGCCGCTGTCGGGCAAAGCAGTGACCGTCAGGCAGACGCCGCCGCAGGAAATCGAGGCGCCAATGGCGATGGTCCGCGGGTCATAAGCGGTGTCGATGCGCAGTCCCACCCCTTCCCGCAGCGGCTTGATAGCGGCCACGGTGCCAATATCGGTGACAATCCCGGTAAACATCGATCGCTATCCCTGAAAATCCCTGATCCATTCGGCGTAGCCGTCTTCGCCAAACCGCATCTCGCGCAGCTTGCGAAACCCTGCCGGGATATGGTCGGCGTCGACAGGCGATGCAATGCCGTCACCGCCGATCGCTTCCGGTCCCTGGAACAGCACGATGCGGTCGACCAGGCCGTCGGCCAGGAAGGCGCTCGCCACCTTGGCGCCGCCCTCGACCAGCACACTTGCCATGCCGAGCGCCGCCAGATCCTCGAGCAGTTCCGGCAATGCCACGCCGCCCTCGTGCGTCTCCGTGCCGATGAAGCGCACGCCGGCGCGTTCAAGTGCCGCCCGGCGCTGCGGATCGGCCTCCAGGCAAGCCGCGACATAAAGCGGTACGCGATCGACGCCCGACACCAGCTTCGAGCCCTCCGGCAGCCTGATCTGGCGGTCGAGCACGATGCGGGCAGGCGAACGGTTCTCCAGCCCGGGCAAACGCACCGTCAGCGCCGGGTCATCTTCAAGAGCCGTGCCGATACCGACCAGAATGGCGTCGGCCTCGGCCCGCATCAGGTAGACTTCGCGGCGCGCCATGTCGCCTGTTATCGCGACCTGGCCGGCGCCTTCCCGGCCGATCTTGCCGTCACTGGAAAGCGCAAGCTTCAGAATCACTTCCGGGCGTTTTTTCAGAGAGCGAATTAAATAGCCCGCCATCTGCTCGGCGGCTTCGGCGGCCATGACCTTTTCAACCACCTCGACACCGGCGTCGCGCAGGATGGCATAGCCCCGGCCGGAGACCCGCGGATCGGGATCGCTGGCCGCACCCACGACACGGGCGATGCCGGCGTTGACCAGCGCATTGGCGCAAGGCGGCGTGCGGCCGTGATGCGCGCAGGGTTCCAGCGTGACGTAAGCGGTGGCGCCCCGCGCGCGTTGCCCGGCCTCGGCAAGCGCCTCGGTCTCGGCATGCGGACGGCCACCAATCGCGGTCACGCCCGTACCGACGATCATCGGCCCCGAGCCGTCGTCACGCACGATGACCGTGCCGACGGAAGGGTTGGTCGAGGTTCGGCCGGCATTCCTGCGCGACAGCCGCAGGGCCGCGGCCATGAAACGGCGATCAAGGGCCGCTTGTTCGGCCTCGCTGCGTTGCGGTGCTGCCATGCTCAGCCGGCGTCCTCTTCACTCTTGTCTTCATCGCCCTTCAACTCGCCGAGCAGCTCGTGGAAATCCTTGGCCTCACGGAAATTGCGATAGACCGAGGCGAACCGCACATAGGCGACATCGTCGAGCGATTTCAACGCATCCATGACCAGCCGGCCGACCTCCCCCGAGGCCACTTCCGTTTCGCCGGAGCTTTCCAGCTGACGCACGATGCCGGTCACGGCACGGTCGATGCGCTCGGGATCGACATTGCGCTTGCGCACGGCGATCTCGACCGAGCGCAACAGCTTGTCGCGGTCGAACGGCACTTTTCGTCCCGATTTCTTGACCACGACGAGGTCGCGCAACTGCACCCGCTCGAAGGTCGTGAAACGGCCACCGCAATCGGGGCAGACACGCCGCCGGCGGATGGCCGCGCCGTCCTCGGCGGGGCGCGAATCCTTCACCTGCGTATCTTCGGACTGGCAATAGGGACAGCGCATGGAAAGCCTTGGGTTCGCGAATCTGGTGAGGCGAAAAGGCTTAGAGCCTTTCCGGTGCGGTTTGAAGCAGTTCCGTATTGTCCGGGGCCTGCCGCGCCTCAGAGATAGCGAGGCGCGAGCAAGATTGCCAGCGCGGCAAGCAGTTGCTCCGGCCAGGCCGTTAAGGCGCAACGTCCTTGGTCGGGAAGCCGCAAGATGCGCCGAGGTTGCGATAGGCCTTCGTGAAACCGTCCATCGGTATGCTGGCGACGGCCTGCTTGCCGAAAGCCACATCGAGCGAGGTAACCTGGCGCATGGCCCGCAGCAGCGCGAGACTTGTCTTGGCCTGGTTGTCGATCGTCCAGCTCGGACGGCCGTTGACGGCGTCGTTGGAATAGACCGTCGTCGAAACCTTGACGCCGGGATCACCAAAGGTCGCGGCGATCTTTTTGCCGGTTACCAGGCTCTTGTTGTCGATGGTGATCAGGATCGCCGGATAAGCATCGGGCGGCAGCGCATCGCCGGTCGAAATCGACAATGTCAGCGTGCCCGAATTGCCGCCCGCATCGAAGAACGCCGTGGAAGCCGCGCAGGTCTTGTGCGCGTCCTGGCCGGTGTCGAGCGTATCGACCATGGTTGTCCATCGGCCGAAAGTGCTGGTGGCAGGCATGTCCGGAGCGGGCTCGGTCTGCGCCAAGGCGCACCCGCAAACGGCAAGCCAACCGATAGCGCCAAGTGAAGCAAGACAAAAACCGCGCATCATCAAGTCTCCAGTTCCATGCGTCGCCCGATCAGGGGTGACGCACTGCCGTGGATAAAAGATGACGCTTCGCGCCTGGTCAACCGAGATGAGGATGGTCAACCGAGATAGGGATAGAGCGGGAAGCGGTCGGTCAATGCAACGACCTTGGCCTTGACCGCGGCCTCGACAGCGGCATTGCCTTCGTCGGAATTGGCGACCTTGAGACCATCCAGCACTTCGGCGATCAGCTTGCCGATCTCACGGAATTCGGCCTGGCCAAAGCCGCGCGTGGTGCCAGCGGGCGTGCCCAGCCGTACGCCCGACGTGACGAAGGGCTTTTCCGGGTCGAAGGGGATGCCGTTCTTGTTGCAGGTGATGTTGGCGCGGCCAAGGGCCGCTTCAGCGCGCTTGCCGGTGGCGTTCTTGGGCCTGAGGTCGACCAGCATCAGATGGTTGTCGGTGCCGCCCGAGACGATGTCGAGGCCCGTCTCCTTGAGGCTGGAGGCAAGCGCCTTGGCATTGGCGGCGACGCTTTCGGCATAGATCTTGAAGCTCGGCTTCAACGCTTCGCCCAAGGCCACTGCCTTGGCCGCGATGACATGCATCAGCGGGCCGCCCTGCAGACCGGGGAACACCGCCGAATTCATCTTCTTGGCGATATCCTCGTCATTGCACAGGATCATGCCGCCGCGCGGGCCGCGCAGCGACTTGTGCGTGGTGGTCGTCACCACATGGGCATGCGGCAGCGGCGAGGGATGCACGCCGCCGGCGACGAGGCCGGCAATGTGGGCCATGTCGACCATCAGGTAGGCGCCGACCGCGTCGGCGATCTCGCGAAAACGCTTCCAGTCCCAAATGCGCGAATAGGCGGTGCCGCCGGCCAGGATCAGCTTCGGCTTGGTCTCGTGCGCGGCCTTTTCGATGGCGTCCATGTCGAGCAGGTGGTCTTCCTTGCGTACGCCGTAGGAGACGACCTTGAACCACTTGCCGCTCATGTTGACGGGCGAGCCGTGAGTGAGATGGCCGCCGGAATTGAGGTCGAGGCCCATGAAGGTGTCGCCGGGCTGCAGCAGCGCCAGGAACACCGCCTGGTTCATCTGGCTGCCCGAATTCGGCTGGACGTTGGCGAAGTTGCAGCCGAACAACTTCTTGGCACGCTCGATGGCCAGTTCCTCGGCCACGTCGACGAACTGGCAGCCGCCATAATAGCGCTTGCCAGGATAACCCTCGGCATATTTGTTGGTCATGATCGAGCCCTGCGCCTCGAGCACGGCGCGCGAGACGATGTTTTCCGAGGCGATCAGTTCGATCTCGTGCCGCTGGCGACCGAGCTCGTTGCGGATGGCGCCGAAAATCTCCGGATCGGCATCTTCCAGCGTTGTTTCGAAGAAGGATTCGAATTTGTTCGACGCCGCCGCTGCAGTTGCCATGGCCTGAAAATCCTCCGGTTTTGGGATCACTATGCACACATATCGCTGCCCCAAAAAGCGCTGCTCACTTTTGGGGCGACATGCACTGGCGCGCCATTAACACAGTTGTTTTGGCCTCGCCACGTTTACGGCGCGAAATTTGCTGGCCGGTTTGCGCCAACGGATCGCGGCGGATCGCTATTTCCTGTCCCGGCGCTGCTTCAGCAAGGCCTCGGTCAAGGTGATTTCGGAAAACAGCGCACGCATCGTGTGATCGTTGATCTCCTGGCTGCGGAACATCGCGCGCAATGCGGAGCGCTCGGCTTCGATGCCCGCCGCCCTGAGCTCCAGCTCCAGCCTGCCGGCTTCGCGGGCCTCGGCACGGGCCTCGTCGGCTTCGTCGGAGGCCGCGATGCGCCGCCGGTAGCCGGCCACGATGCTGTCGGCGACGGCCAGCCGGGCCTCGACCGCCTCGCCCTCGCCTGCCTCGTTGGCGATGCTTTCGATCCTGGCAATCGCCGCATTGGCGGCGCCGACGCGCGCGCGACGCTCCTCCGCGGCGGCCGGATCCTCGCCCGGCTGAACGAGGCCTCGCACGATCCTGGGCAAGGCAAAGCTGGCGATGACGAGCGAGCAGATGATGACGCCGGCGGCGAGGAAGATCACCACGTCGCGTGCCGGAAAGGGTGAGCCGTCCTGCAAAGCCGGCGGCAAGGACAGGATGCCCGCCAATGTGATGGCGCCGCGCACGCCGGCCACGGAGCCGGCGAGCCGTACGCGAAATCCGAAAGGCTCGACCTCGCGCTTGCCCAGGCGCGCCGCGATCGCCTGGGCGATGTCGCCGATCCAGATCCAGAAGAAGCGCAGTCCGATCAGGCAGAGCGTCAGGATCAGCACCGTCGCCACCGGCTCGATCAGCCAATGCCGGCTGGACAGTTCCGGCGGGACCTTGCGGATGATGTCGGGAAGCTGGAGGCCGAGCAGAATGAACAGGGCGCCGTTGAAGACGAAAGTGAGTGTCGCCCACAATGACAGGGTCTGCATACGCGCCGACACGCCGAGGTAGCGGTACATGCCGGAAGCCCCGGTCAGCAGGCCGGCGGTGACCGCCGCCAGGATGCCGGAGGCACCGACATGCTCGGCGCCGAGATAGGCAACGAAAGGCAGCAGGATCATGACCAGGACCTGCGCCTCGGCCGGCACGCCGCCGATGCGGTTGAGCAGCTGCAACGCCTTGGCGGCAATGAACAAGGCCACGACACCGGCCAGGATACCGGCGGCGACGGCGTAGAGGAAACCGAGCGAGGCTCCGGCGAGCGAGAAGCTGCCGGTCAATGCCGCCGCCACCGCGAAGCGGAACATGACCAGGCCCGACGCGTCGTTGAGCAGCGACTCGCCCTCCAATATGTGCATCAGCCGGGACGGAACCACATTCCTGTCGACGATCGAGGACACCGCCACGGCGTCGGTCGGCGACAGCACGGCGGCCAGCGCGAAAGCGACGACCAGCGGAATGCTCGGCACCAGCCAGTGCAAGGCATAGCCGAAGCCGACAATGGTGAAGAAGACGAGCCCGATGGCGAGATCGAGGATCGGCCCGCGCAAACCGATGAGCTCACGTTTGGGCGCCGCGAAGGCGTCACCGAACAGAAGCGGCGGGATGAATACCAGCAGGAAAAGTTCCGGATCGATCTCGACATGCAGGCCCTTAGCGGGCCAGGCAAGGGCCGCGCCAATGGCGATCTGCAGCACCGGCAGCGGCACCCGAACCAGCCGGACGAGCGCGCCCGACAACGCCACGAAGACAAGCACGACGAGAATGAAGATGGCGACGTCCATGGCGCGATTCCGGCTGTTTGACCGACCATGCGCAATCGCCGGAGCTACGTCCAGCCGGGTCGGACGGCTGGAAATGGCGGCAGGCCCGCAACAAAAAAGCCGCCCTGAGAGCGGCTTTTTTTCAAAAATATCAGAGCGTTAGAGCGAAGACGTGATCTGCAGCTCGCTGGCGCCGTCGAGCGCGTAGACGTCGTCGCGGAACTGGACCACGCCCGGTCCGGTCGACCAGGCCGACAGATAGAGGAAATGCACTGGCACCGGGTTGGTGACCTGGATCGGCGTGTTCTGGCCGGTCTTGATGGCGGCCTCGAAATGCTGGCGATCCCAGCCGGGCGTGTCGCGCAGGATCCAGGTGACGAGATCGCGCACGTTCTGGACGCGCACGCAGCCCGAGGAATCGAAGCGCATCATCTTGCCGAACAGGCTCTGCTGCGGCGTGTCGTGCATGTAGACGCCGTCCGGGCTCGGGAAATTGATCTTGACCGATGCCATGGCGTTTTCCGAACCGGGATCCTGACGGAAACGGTACTTGGCGGCATCGTCGGTCGACCAGTCGACATTCATCGGATCGACTTCGCTGCCATCGGGCGCGAACAGGCGGATATGGCTGTTCTTGAGATAATCGGGATCCTTCCGCATGAGCGGAATGATGTCCTTGCGCACGATCGAGACCGGTGCGTTCCAGTACGGGTTGACGATGATCTCGTTGATCTTGGAATTGACGATCGGCGTCTGGCGGTCGATCTTGCCGACGATCGCGGTGTGGCGAAGCACGACACGGTCATTCTCGACCGCTTCGACCTGCGCGGCCGGAATGTCGACCAGCACATAGCGACTGCCCAGCGTGCCGGCCTTCTCCTTCAGCCGCTGCAGATTGGTCTGCAACTGGCCAAGCCTGATCTGCGCCGACACGTTCATCGCCGCGTAGGTGTATTTGCCCATCGAGCCGTCGGCCGGCAGGCCATGGCGCAACTGGAAACGCTTGACCGCCGAGTCGACATAGGAATCGAAGGCCGTCGAAATGCCGGCGCTCTGCGACAGGTCGCCCGCAACCATCAGGCGCTTGCGCAACGGCACCACGTCCGGGTCGTCGACGCCGAGCTGAAGCTTCTTGGTCGCGGGAACATCCGTCCAGCCACCCTGCGAGACGATGTTCTGGTACTGCGCCACCGCCTGTTCGGTGAAGGCAACCGTCTGCGGGCTGAAGATCGGCAGCGTCGAGGCCACCTTGCCGCCTTCGCTGGCACGGGCGTCGAACTGGTCATCCCAATTGCCGCGGGCGGAGGATTTCAGGATATCCCCGATCACATCCTGCGCATTCGCGCGTCCGGCCACCACGGCGGCGGCGAGCGCGGAAGCCCCGGAAAGGAAAAAGCGGCGGCTGGTTCTCATGGACGTTCCAGACATTCTTGTAGCGGTTCGATCACTTGCTGCGTCGATCATCGTACGATCTCGCCCGCACTCTAAAATTGGCAATCTTAACAATTAGCCAACCATGGTCCGTGTCACATTGGCGAGAGAACGCACGAAAGCGAGACGGGTTGCGGGCGGACGCATGGTCTTCACCACAGCATCACTACCACTCTCGGTTCCATTGGAATATGGCGGCAACGTGGCCTTGGCCCGTAATTTGCTTTGGCCGGAGACACGAAAAGAAAAGACCGATGCTTTTCCGCACCGGCCCTGACTGGAGGTCGTGTTTGGCCACGCTTCTGCGGCGCGGCTCTGATTTCGGCCGTGACTTACATCCGGTAGGCGATGGTATCGTTCCAGAAGCGGTCAAGGCGCTGCAAAGCGCGGTTCATCTGCTTGAACTCGTCGGTGTTGATGCCACCGACCTGTTCGATCGAGCCGACATGGCGCTCATAGAGACCGGCGACAACATCAGCCACCTCGTTGCCCTTCGGCGTCAGCGAGACGCGCACCGAACGGCGGTCGATGCGCGAGCGCTGGTGGTTGATGAAGCCGAGATCGACCAGCTTCTTCAGATTGTAGGAGACATTCGAGCCGAGATAGTAGCCACGCGAGCGCAACTCGCCGGCGGTCAGCTCCGAATTGCCGATGTTGAAGAGCAGCAGCGCCTGGATGGCGTTGATGTCGGAACGGCCATTGCGGTCGAATTCGTCCTTGATGACGTCGAGCAGACGGCGGTGCAGGCGCTCGACCAGCTGCAGCGATTCCATGTACAGGGAACGGATAGCCTCGCGGCGATCGTCGGAAACGTTGGCGGTCTTTGCCGCCGGACGCGAATTGATCATTGTCTTTGCCTCTCGTTTGTCGCCCTGGTGATTTTTTGTTTTTCACCTTGATCGCGACACTATCGAATACTCATAAAATTCGACTTAAACGCTAGGGCTAACAAGAGCTTACCGGTAAGAGGTTTCGCAAGACGCTTAACGAACGGTCACCCGAGCAAGGATGATTAACCTAAAGATTTAGGCAATGATCGCGGGACCGGGCAGCGGCGATCGCCGAGGGTCAACGTCCGCAAGGGCTTAGTGCCGTACCGGTCGTTTCTGCAGGTAGATGACGACGCGAAAGACGATGTAAAGCAGCGCCACGCAGGCATGCGAGACGATGATCAGCAGACGATGGCCGAAAAGCTCGGGAAAACCGGCATACATGACCGTCTCGGTGACCGCGCAGATGAACCAGATCACCGGCCCCCAGGATGCCAGCATCCACAACCCGGCCGCGGCGAAGGGAAAGAACACGGCGAGCATCACCGCCGCCACCTGCCAATGCACCGGCATGAGGTCGAAGCGCCACAGCGAGCCCGGATAGAAGCCGATCAGCTTGATCCAGTACAGGATGCCGAACAGCAGGCAGTAGCCCGCGATGACGCGCTGGAACCAGGCGAAGATCACCTCGACCGTCGAGGGTTGCAGAACGACACGTCTCGACGTCACCTCGCTCACAGCCCAAGCTCCCGATCGCCGAGCGGGGCGAAATAAGAATCGATATCCGCCTCGCTGATGGCATCGAGACTTGCCGGCCGCCATTGCGGCTTCGAGCCCTTGTCGATGATGGCGGCGCGGATGCCTTCGTAGAAATCGTGGCCGGCCAGCATGCGGTTGAGGATGCGGAACTCCATCCTCATGCAGTCGTCCATCGACAAGGTCAGCCCGGCGCCGATCTCGCGCCAGGCAACGTGAAGGCTGGTCGGCGAGCGGCTTCTCATCATGGCCAGCGTCTTCTCGGCAAAGGCATCGCCGCCGGCGGCGCCTTCAAGACTGGCAATGACGGCGGCAAGCGTGCCTTGCGAAAAGTGGCGGGCGATCGAATCGAGGTCCTGCCGTTCCGTCTCGCGTTTGGCCGGGACGAAGAAATCGCGCAACTCGGCGTTCGGGTCATTGCTGCTTGCCAATTCGTCGAGCAGTCCTGCCTGGTCGGCGGCCTTGATCGTGTGCGTGGCAAGGCCGGACCACAGCGCATCGCCATAACGGATACGCGCTCCCGTCAGCCCGAGATACATGCCGAAGCTGCCGCCGAGATCCGGAAGCAGGTGGCTGGCGCCGACATCGGGAAAGAAGCCGATGCCGACTTCCGGCATGGCGAACTGCGCATTCTCGGTCATTATGCGGTGCGAGCCATGGAAGGAGATGCCGACGCCGCCGCCCATGACGATGCCGTCGATGAGCGCGACATAGGGTTTCCTGAAGCGGGCGATGCGGGCGTTGAGCCTGTATTCATCGGCGAAGAAATCGACCGGCGGCTTGCCGGCACGGCCGGCCTCGTAGACCTGCAGGATATCGCCGCCAGCGGAAAACGCCCTGCCCTCGGCCTTGACGACGACGACGTTGATGCTCGCATCCTGCTCCCAGGCATCGAGCGCCTTGCCGAGCGCCTTGACCATGTTGTGCGTGATGGCATTGAGCGCCTTCGGCCGCGTCAGCGTGACGACGCCGGCCCGGCCCAGCCGCTCGAAGCGGATCTCATCGCCGCCGCCAAAATCCATCGCCAGAGAATCCCTCCCCCGCGCCTGCGGGACTGAAGTGCTAAAGGCGGCGCAAGGGTGCGTCAATGGCAGCAGCCTGTCGGCCGCGGTCTTGGCGGCAAGCGGCAGCCGATGCTACGTTGGCGGCCATTACGACAGGCAAGAGCCGGATAGTGAGCCCATGCCGCAGTTTTTGCGCGTTGTCCTTGTTCTGTGTTGCCTGTCTGCGTTGTGGGCAACCAGTGTCCCCGCAGGGGCGACCGACCTTGGCGACCTTTACCAGTCGCAGACCATCGTCACCGGCCAGGGTGAAGAAAACCGCCAGCTCGGCTTCAGGATTTGCCTCGACAAGGTTCTCGTTCGTGTTTCGGGCGATCAGCGGCTGCTTGCCAGACGCGATATGGACGCGCTTCGCGACAAGGCCGGCAGCTTCGTCGACTCGTTCCGCTATCACGATCGGCTGGAGGGCATTCCGATCCATGACGAGCAAGGCACGCATGACCGGCCGCATGATCTCACCTGTTTCTACAAGCCTGATGTGATCGACAAGGTGCTGGCGTCGCTCGGCAGCAAGCCGTGGCTTGGCGAGCGGCCGACGCTCACCGTCTTTCTCACCGCCGAACAAGGAACCCGGCATTTCGTATTGAGCGCCGAGGAGAACCGTGGCGAAACGATGCGCGAATCCTTCGACAATGCCGCCGGTCCAACGCTGATGCGTCTCGTGTTTCCCGGGATCGCGCAGCTTGCCGGCTTGAACGAAGAAGCGCTGCGCGCCGCCGACATGGCAAAACTCGATCAGCTGGCCAGCCAGGCTGGCGGAGACCGAGCGATTGCCGGCAGCATCATATGGAGCGACAAAGAGCTTGGCTGGATCGCCGATTGGCGTTTGGCCGACCGTGGAACCACCTATCGCTGGCAGGTCCGCGGTGTCAGCTTCGACGAGGCATTCCGTGTGGCCATCGCAGGCGCGGCACGGATTCTTTCGGGTAATGGCCAACCCTGACCGAGATTTTGCGGTTGGGATCGGGCAGCTTCGAACGCTGGCACAATCGTGTCGCATTGGTCCGCGACGCGTCCGCGTGGTAAAAGCCACCGATCCGGAGTTTTGGCCATGAACAAATTCACCCCGACAAAGCCAGCCGGCGCGCGCAGCGTCGACGACGTTACCGGCAGCCGGCGGCTCAGGCGCATGCGCAAGGCCGACTGGTCGCGCCGGCTGGTGCAGGAGAACAGGCTTTCGGTCGACGACCTGATCTGGCCGATCTTCGTCGTCGAGGGCAAGGATGTGCGCGAGCCGATCGCCGCAATGCCCGGCGTCTTTCGCCTGTCGGTCGACCTGGCCGTCAAGGAGGCCGAACGCGCGGCCAAGCTCGGCATTCCGGCCCTTGCCACCTTTCCCAATGTGGAACTCGGCTTGCGCGACCAGACCGGCTCGCACATCCTCGACCCGCAAAACATCATCAACCGCGCCACCCGCGCCATCAAGGACGCGGTGCCCGAGATCGGCATCATCACCGATGCCGCGCTCGATCCGTTCACCAGCCATGGCCATGACGGCATCCTGCGTGACGGCATCATCGTCAATGACGAAACCGTGGAGCAGGTCGCCGCGGCTGCCGTCATCCAGGCGGCGGCCGGTGCCGACATCATCGCGCCTTCGGACATGATGGACGGCCGTATCGGTGCCATCCGCGACGCGCTCGACGCCAACGGTTTTCAGGACGTGGCGATCATGTCCTACGCCACCAAATTCGCTTCGGCCTTCTACGGCCCCTACCGCGAGGCGGTCGGCACGGCCGGTCTGCTCAAGGGTGACAAGAAGACCTATTATATCGACCACGCCAATTCGGACGAGGCGGTGCGCGAGGCCGAACAGGACATCGCCGAGGGCGCCGACATGCTCATGGTCAAGCCCGGCCTGCCCTATCTCGACATCATCCGCCGGCTTAAGGACGAATTCCAGATGCCGACCTTCGCCTACCAGGTGTCGGGCGAATATTCGATGATCAAGGCGGCCGGCGCCAATGGCTGGATCGATGGCGAGAAGGCGATGCTGGAATCGTTGCTCGCCTTCAAGCGCGCCGGCTGCGACGGCATCCTGACCTATTTCGCGCCCGAAGTGGCTGTGATGCTGAAAGGCTAGCCCCGACTTCCCGGGCACTGCCTTTCAGGAGATGTCACCACTCTTTCGAGCGGCCGCCGGCTCCTTCGAATTCCCGCTGACAAAAACCGGCTGTTGCGGCAGGATTGAAGCGCAGTCAAAGGCGGCCAGCAGCCAACGCCCGCCCAAAAGGGTTGGCCAATGCCTCCAGTGGGATAATTACCCGATCCGTTTCACCGTCGGGCGAAGCCTCCGCTGATGCAGGACGCGGACTTCGCCGTGACCTGAGGAACGGACATGCGATGCCCTGACCGGACGGCGAGGTTCGGACACCCTTTCGGCAAAAAACCGCTTGCAATTCAAAATCAGTTTGCCTAGAAGAAACCACTTGCAAAATACAACTGGTTCTAGGAGGAGGTCTCATGTCCAAACTTCGCGTCAACGCTTTCAGCCTGTCTCTCGACGGCTATGGCGCCGGTCCCGATCAGGACCTGGAGAATCCGCTCGGCGTCGGTGGAAAAGCCCTGCACAAATGGGCTTTCGGCACCCGCACCTTCCGCAAGATGTTCGGCGAGGATGGCGGTGGCACAGGCGTCGACGAAGACTTCGCGGCGCGCAGCTTCGAGAATGTCGGCGCCTGGATACTGGGCCGCAACATGTTCGGGCCGATCCGGGGCGAATGGCCTGACGACAAGTGGAAGGGCTGGTGGGGCGACAACCCGCCCTACCATGTGCCGGTTTTCGTGCTGACGCACTACAAGCGGGAGCCGATCACCATGGAAGGCGGCACCACCTTTCATTTCGTCACCGACGGCATCCATTCGGCGCTCGAGCAGGCAAGGTCGGCGGCCGGCGACAAGGACGTGCGGGTGGGCGGCGGTGTCGACACCATCCGCCAGTACCTGCGGGAGAGGCTGATCGACGAGATGCATCTGGCGATCTCCCCGGTGCTGCTTGGCAAAGGTGAGAACCTTTTTGCCGGGCTCGACATGTTGAAGCTTGGCTACGCGTGCACCGAGCAAGTGGCAACGGCGCTGGCCACGCACGTGGTTATCAAGCGGGCTTAATTACAGCCCTTTCTCCCGTCACTATACGGGGAGAAATGTCCGGCAGGACAATGAGGGGCGGCGCTGCCGGTCGAAGATTGCCTTTCCCGACCACCCCACCGATAACAAAAATGGCCCAGAATACGTTTTCACGCAGGCCGAGTTCAAATGTAGAAGGTCAGCGCTGCCCCTCATCCGCCTGCCGGCACCTTCTCTCCGTATAGTGACGGGAGAAGGGAACCTCTCAATATTTCTCCGGCACGTAGAGTTCGCGGGGCAGGACCTGGCGCTCATATTCCGGGTTGAAGACGCGCTCGGGCAGCGTGATCTCCTCATGCGGCACCTCTTCATACGGCATCTGCTTGAGCAGATGATCGATGCAGTTCAGCCGCGCCCGTTTCTTGTCGTTGCCTTCGACGATGTACCAGGGCGCCTCCGGGATGTTGGTGCGGGCGAAGGTCTCTTCCTTGGCCTTGGTGTACTGTTCCCAACGCACGCGCGACTGCAGGTCCATGGGCGACAGTTTCCATTGCTTCATCGGGTCGTGGATGCGCATCAGGAAGCGCATCTGCTGTTCCTCGTCGGTGATCGAGAACCAGTATTTGACCACGGTGACGCCGGAGCGCACCAGCATGCGCTCGAACTCCGGCACGTCGTGGAAGAACTCCTCGACCTGATCGGGGCTGGCAAAGCCCATCACCCGCTCGACGCCGGAGCGGTTATACCAGGAGCGATCGAACAGCACGATCTCGCCGCCCGCCGGCAGATGCGGAACGTAGCGCTGGAAATACCATTGCGACTTCTCACGTTCGGTCGGTGCCGGCAACGCGACGACGCGGCAGATACGCGGATTGAGCCGCTGGGTGATGCGCTTGATGACACCGCCCTTGCCGGCGGAATCGCGGCCCTCGAAAATCACCACCAGTTTCTTCTTGTGATAGGCGACCCAGGATTGCAGCTTGATCAATTCGGACTGCAAGGAGATCAGATCACGAAAATATTGCATGCGATCGATCGAAGGCGGATGCGAGTTCTTGTAGATCTTGGCGATCTCCAGCGACAGCGCCGGTTCCGACATTTCGAGTTCATAATCTTCGTCGAGCGTGTCGGCGAGTTCGGCTTCAAGCCAGTCCTTGGCAGGGGAATTCTGTCTTAGCTCGGTCATATCAACTGCTCCGCTTGCAAGCCTGTCGTTTCCCTGTGGCGTCCCCAAATTGCCCGCCGGCGGCTGGAATGGAACACCTGAGCCGACTTCAATATAGACCGGCGGTGACGGTTTTATTGCAGCCCACGCGCTATTGCCGCCGTTGCTGATTCCGCGATGTATGATCGATCCACCGTCGATGCCTGGCGACAAGCCGACTGAATTGTCCTACAAATGCACGGTCACATTGCGGGCCGCCCTTTCGCGGCGCCCCAACTCAACACAATCGCGAGGACTGACATGGAATACCGCACCCTTGGCCGTTCCGGCCTGAAGGTTTCGACACTGACGCTTGGTACCATGACCTTCGGCGGCACCGGACCGTTCGCCGCGGTCGGCAACAGCGATCTGGCCGAAGCGAAGCGGATGATCGACATGTGCATCGACGCCGGCATCAACCTCATCGACACCGCGAACGTCTATTCGAACGGCCTGTCCGAGGAGATCATCGGCGAGGCGCTCGGCGGCAAGCGCAAGAACGATGTGCTGATCGCGTCCAAGGCGCGGATGCGCATCGGCAAGGGTCCGAACGACGAGGGCCTGTCGCGTTACCATATCATCCGCGAGTGCGAGAGAAGCCTGAAGCGGCTGAAGACCGATGTCATCGACATCTATTTCGTCCACCAGTGGGACGGCCTCACCCCGCTCGAGGAAACCGCTGCCGCGCTCGACACTTTGGTCAGCCAGGGCAAGGTGCGCTATATCGGCTGCTCCAACTATTCCGGCTGGCAGGTGATGAAGGCGCTTTCCATCAGCGACAGCCGCCACCAGCAACGCTTCGTCACCCAGCAGATCCATTATACGCTGGAAGCGCGCGAGGCCGAGTACGAACTGCTGCCGATCTCGGTTGACCAGGGGCTGGGCGTGCTGGTCTGGAGTCCACTCGCCGGCGGCCTGCTTTCCGGCAAATACCGCAGCGACAGTCCAACCGCCCGCCAGCTTGCCGGCTGGTCCGAGCCGCCGATCCGCGACGAGGACCGGCTGTGGCGGATCGTCGATGTGCTGGTCGAGATCGGCAAGGACCGAGGCGTATCGGCGGCGCAAGTGGCGCTTGCCTGGCTGCTCGGCCGGCCCGCCGTCTCCTCGCTGGTGATCGGCGCTCGCAACGACGTCCAGCTCAAGGACAATCTCGCGGCGGCCGCCCTGGAGCTCGGAACCGAGGAACGCCAGCGTCTCGACGCCGTCAGCCGGCCACCCCTGCTCTACCCCTACTGGCACCAGCAACTGACGGCAAAGGACCGCTTCGGCCTCGCCGACCTTGTTCTCGACCGCAGCGATATCTGACCAGCGTCAGGCCGAAGCGAGAGCTAGTTCTCGATGAACCGCCAGACCTCGAGATCGGGTTCGATCTGGCCGCCGAGCACGAAATATTTGTAGAGGACGAGTAGGGAGATCGCCTGCTCGTCCCGTTCGTTGAAGAATTTGCGGCAATAAGCATTGGCCGCCGCGATGATGCGCTCGGCCGCGGCCGGGTGCGCTTCGAAATATCGCACTTTTTCGCCGAGATCGGCAAAATCGGGGTCGAGCGCCACATAGTGGACGCCGGCCTCGAGCTGGCTCTCGCCAAACCATGTCTCGTAGGTCGGCGGCGGCATCAGACAGAGCGAGTTGGAGTTCATGATCCATTTGAGGTTGGTCGCCACGTCATTGCCCTCCAACGAGACGATGTAGCGATAGCGCAGATGCTGGCTGATGCTGAGGAAGGGCTTGCTGTACTTGGCCGGTGCACTGCGCTTGTGCGAGCCGACGTCGCAGAACGGCAAGTCGCGCGTGGCATCCAGGAACCGTGTCCTGATGGGATTGTTGAGGTCGCCGCGCCAGACCACCGCCGGGCGTTTGTCGGCGAAGGCGACAGCGTCGACCGGCATGTGGAAGTGGCGGAACTTGTTGAATTTCATGATGACGGCGTTGCCGTTGTCGGCGTGGATCGGCCGATCCTTGACGAGCGTCGGCAGCTTGGGCACGCCTTTGACGTCGCCGAACTTCAGGTCGACGAGCAATGACGGATCGAAGTAGCGGGCAAATTCCTTCAGGTCGTAATAGTACATGGTCGGTTCAAACGGTATCTTGTCGATGCGCACCGCATCAGGCCCCGGCGTAAAAGCGTCCCGCAGCTTGTTGTAGTCATTCAGGCGACGGCGCACGGCCTCATCCGAGAGCCTGGCCTGTTCGAGGCGACCCGCCAACCGCCGTCGGAAGATCGCCTGGGGTGCCATGTCGCGCATGACGTTGCGCGCATAGTAGAAAACCCTTGCCGTCGTTCGTTGTATGGTGGCCATCGTTCTCCTGCCCAAAACAAGCGCCGCTGAACAGACAACAGCGGGATGGTTCCCGCGGCATGGTTGCGCGCCATTGGGCCACGCATTCCGGCAGTGTCCGAACGGCGCGCCCCGCACCTAGCCCGTTATATAGCGCCACACCTCGGGATCAGGTTTGATCTGGCCCGAGAGCACGAAGTATTTATACAGCACCAGCAGGGAGATCGCCTGTTCGGTCCGCTCGTCGTCGAACGTCCGGCAATAGGCGTTCGCGGCCGCGATGATGCGCTCCGCACTCCCTGGATTCCGCTCGAAATAGGCCACATGGTCCGCGATGTCCGAGAAATTCGCTTCGAGCGGCACATAGTGGACATTGGCTTCGAGCTGCCGTTCCGCGAACCAGGTCTCGTAAGTCGGCGGCGGCATCATGCAAAGCGACTTCGAATTCATGATCCATTTGAGATTGGTCGCCACGTCATTGCCCTCGAGCGAGACGATGTAACGGTAGCGCTGGTGCTGGCGGATGCTGAGAAAAGGCTTGGCGTATTCCGCCGGGGCGTTCGGCTTGTGCGAGCCTGCGTCACAGAACGGCAGGTCGCGCACGGCCTCGAGGAATCTTGTCCTGATCGGATTGTTGAGATCGCCGCGCCAGACCACGGTCGGCAGCTTGTCGGCGAACGAGAGGGCATCAGCCGGCATCTGGAAGTGACGAAACTTGTCGAGCTTCATGATGACCGCGTTCTGGTCGCCCTCGCGGATTGGCCTGTCCTTGACGATCGTGGGCACCTTCGGCACGTTCGCGACGTCGCCGAATTCCAGGTCGATGAGCAATCCGGGATCGAAGTAGCGGGCGAATTCCTTCAGGTCGTAATAGTACATGGTCGGCGTGAAAGGCAGCTTGCTGATGCGCTTGGCATTGGCGCTAGGCGCGAAGCCGTCTTGCAGCTTGTTGTAGTAATTCAGCCTGCGACGCGCCGCCTCGCCGGAAAGCCTGGCGCTTTCGAGACGGCCAGCCAGCCTGGCGCGAAACAGAACTTGCGGGGCGATATCGCGCGCGACGTTTCTCGCATAGTAGAAAACTCTTGCTGCGGTCCGCGAAATGGTGGCCATCGGTCACTTGAACAAAAACAAAAAGCAGATCTCAATTCATTGCCGCCCCGCCTGTCCTACATCATTGTGGCGCCCATCTGGCAAGCCCCGCATCTCTTCGACGGCCGGCACCCACGCATTGTCGCTTCGGCTGTTGTGTTTGACGGCTAATGCTCCTAGGCAGGTCTCAGGGCCGCAAGGCAGTGACAAAAGGAGCCGATATGGCGCGAGCACCAAACTACGATCAGGAACGCAAGGAGCGCGACCGCCAGAAAGCGGCCAAGAAGGCTGAAAAGCTGGCCGCCAAGGTTGCCGCGCGCGAACGTACGAAGCCCGAGGCCGAAACCGAGACCGAAACCGAGGAGTAACGGCATACGGCCCGCGAATGCGGGCCGTACCGCGAATCCAAATTGGCCAGCCCCAAATTGCCCGGCTTATGTCAGGCTGGCGCCTTGTCGCTGATGAAAACATCCACCTCCCTCGCCGCGGCGATGAAAGCGCGTCGGGCATTCATCGCCGGCTTGTCGCCGGCAAGCGCGTCGTGGCAAGCCTGCAGCGCCGCGCGATGCTTGGCGCTGCGCTTGCCGGGCCAGTTGTTGAGGAGGTAGTCGGAAGCCTCCCTTGCCGTACGCAAGAGCTGAGTGCTTCCCGCCGTGACGGATTTGACGGTCACGGGTGTTTCAAACCGGTTGTTTTCCATCGCCGCTCTTACGCCATCGGCTTGCTTGAAGCGAGGCCCAAAGTGCGCCTCGCCTCAGACGCCGCCTGTTTTTCCAACCAGCGCCCCGCCACGCTAGGCGGCGACGACGGCAAATCCCCTGGCGCGAAGGCCACGTCGGTCGTTGGCGAGCGACGTCACCAATCGGTCGCGGTTGCCGACGATATGGGCCGACAGCAGCCGCGCGGCTTCATCACCCTCACCAAGGCGCGTGGCGGCAAGGATGGCGCGATGTTCCAGCCAGGCACGGCCAAGGGCCGTTTCGTCACGCACCTCCAGCCAGCGCGCGCGCGATAGGCGAGTCATGGCATCACGAACCGCCCGGAACAGGAATTCATTGCCGGAGAGGCGCGCCAACTCGATGTGAAAATCCATGCCGACACGATGCCATTCCTCCCGCGCGGTGTTTTCGTCGCAGGCATCGAGCATCGCCTCGATGACATCGATGGCACCCTTCTCGGCTTGCTTGCATGTCAGCCGCAGCGCCGCGACTTCGACCGCTTCGCGATAGACGGCGATCTGCTCGAGTTCGGCGAGGTTGATGGGCGACACCGTCCAGCCGCGCCCGTCCCTGCCGACAAGCCCCTCGGTCTCCAGCCGCAGCAATGCCGCCCTGACCGGCGTGCGTGAGGCGCCGAACTGGCCTTCGATCCAGCGTTCGGTCAGTTTTTCGCCTGGACCGATCTCGAGCCCCAGGATCATCTCGCGAAGCTGCCGTTCGACATTCTGCATCTGCGACATCGCACATCCTTTTCGAAGCCGCATTGACAGCGGCCGGCTTGAAGTTCATGACGGATACCAGTTTGGTATCCCAAAATGGTATCCGCAACAAGCACCGATACCGGGCAGGCAGGACATGGCACAGGAAGACACAGGGCAAGGCGGCTACAACATCCATTGGCGTCGCAATCTCGCCGTCTGTTTCGCGGGTTCGTTCAGCACGCTCATCGCCATGACCCTGCTCCTGCCCTTCCTGCCGCTCTATGTCGAACAGCTCGGCGCACAGGGTCATGCGGCCATCGTGCAGTGGTCCGGCATCGCTTATGGCGCTACCTTCTTCGCCGCCGCAATGGTCGCGCCGCTGTGGGGACGCCTGGGCGACCGCTACGGGCGCAAGGTGATGCTGGTGCGCGCTTCCTTCGGCATGGCGATCTGCATGTCGCTGACGGGCATGGTCGAGACCGTCTGGCAGTTGGTGCTGCTGCGGCTGCTGATCGGCTTTGCCGGCGGCTATTCCTCCGGCTCGACCATACTGGTGGCCATGCAGACGCCGAAGGAGCGCTCCGGCTGGGCGCTCGGCGTCCTGTCCGCAGGCATTACGGCGGGCTCGCTGGTCGGTCCCCTGCTCGGCGGCGCGCTGCCCCCGGTGATCGGTATTCGCGCCACCTTTCTGTTGTCGGGCGGGGTGATCTTCCTCGCCTTCCTGGCGACGACCTTCCTCATCAAGGAGAACCCGCGCCCGCACGCAGCCAGGACGGCCTCAACAGCGAAGCCGAAGAGCGGCTGGTCGCAAATTCCCGACAAGCGCCCTGTCGTGGCCATGCTGGTGACGGGGATGCTGCTCGCCTTCGCCACAATGTCGATCGAGCCGATCATCACCGTCTATGTGCAGCAGCTGATCGAGGACCAGAGCCGGGTGACGCTCGTCGCCGGCGTGGTGATGTCGGCGGCCGCGCTGGGCACCATCCTGTCGGCGTCCTGGCTCGGCAAGCTCGCGGACCGGGTCGGGCACTGGAATGTTGTCGTGGGAGCCTTGGCCGCCTCGGCACTGCTGCTCATCCCCCAGGCTTTTGTGACCAATAGCTGGCAGCTTATCGGCCTGCGTTTCCTGATGGGCCTTGCCTTGGGCGGCCTGCTGCCTTGCATCACCAGCGTCATCAGGCACAACATCCCCGACGGCGCCGGCGGCAACGTGCTTGGCCTGGCGATCTCGGCGCAGTATGTCGGGCAGGTCGCGGGGCCGCTGTCCGGCGGTTTTGTCGGCGGCCATTTCGGCATGCCGGCGGTGTTTCTCGGCACGTCGGTGCTGATGGCGGGCGGTGCCGTCTACAACTGGATTGTCCAGTCGCGGCGGACACGGCATATGGCGCTGGAAGCGGGCAAGCCTTGAGGCTTGACTGACCTACCAAGGAAGGAACATGCCTATCATGAACCTCGCTGATACAAACGGCAGCCGCCTCCTCGTGCTTGCCGGCGGTCTCGTCGGCGCGGCGGGCGTGGCGCTTTCTGCGGCGGCCGCGCATCGCGGCGGCGCTTTCACCGGCACGGCCGCGTCGTTCCTCCTGATGCATGCACCGGTGTTTCTCGCCATTGGCCTTGCCGGTGCAAACCGCTGGCTGCGCATCGCAAGCCTGATTCTGCTCGCCGGGCTGCTGCTCTTCGCGGGCGATCTCCTCGCCCGCGATTTCTGGGGATCACGACTGTTTCCGATGTCGGCGCCAATCGGCGGCACCCTGCTCATCGCAGGCTGGCTGGCGATAGCAATCTCCGCTATTGCGCATCCACGCGCCTAAACGCCCGGAAGGCTCAATCCTGGCGGCGTTCCGAACGGACCCAAAGGACGCGGCTGCGTGCGGCGGGTTTTGTCCGGCGCCGCGCCTCCGGCCGCTCGGTGGCCGGCGCGATGCCCCAATAGTTGCGATAGATGTCCTCGAACAGATGGTTGATGGGATGCATGACTCATGCTCCTTCTCTTGAATCGATTCAATAAAACGCGCGAAAAGAGCCGACTGATCAGCTCCGCTTGCGCTCCACCAGAAAGCGGAGGTCGCGAATCCATGGACCCGCCTCACCACGCCCTCTCGCTTTGTTGGCGAACGGCCCGATGTTCCAGACGTTGCGATAGATGTCATCGAACAGATAGTTGACGGGATGCATGGCGGCTCCTCCTTTTGATCAATCAGCAGCACAAACACGAATTGGATCGATTCAAACATAAAGCTAGTACCATCGCCGGTCAAGCAAAATTTGAATCGATCCAACGAAAGTGCTAGATGCGGCCCGGGAACGTGCTACATGCATGTCAGGAGGCACGCGCAAATGGCGTCACTCACCGCAGGCAATCGACGACCCGTCCGGCTGGCCGACATCGCCAAGGCCGCCGGTGTTTCGCACGGCACGGCCTCCAATGTCTTCAGCCGCCCGGAGATCGTGCGCGAGGAAGTCCGCGAACGGGTTCGCGCGGCCGCCGAGGCCATGGGTTATGGCGGGCCCGATCCAAAGGGCCGGCTGCTGCGGGCCGGCAAGGTCAACGCCATCGGCGTTGCCACCGCCGAGCCCCTCTCCTATTTCTTCGAGGATCCGTTCGCGCGCGTCATGATGGCGGGCATCTCGCGGGCCTGCGATGCGACGGGAGCCGGGATCTCCCTGGTCTCGGCCGCCAACAACGAGCAGCTTGCCTGGAACATCCAAAGCGCGCTGGTCGACGGCTTCATCGTCTTCTGCATCGAAGGCGGCTCGCGCCTGGTGGAGTTGGCACGGGAGCGCAGACTGCCCTTTGTCGCGCTCGACCTCGACTCCGAGGACGGCTCGGTCGCGGCGATCGGCGTCGACAACATCGCCGGCGCCGGCAGGGCGGCGCGCCATCTCACCGATCTAGGACATCGTCGATTCGCTGTTCTGGCCCTGCCTTTCGCAGACGGCAGAACAGGTCTCGTGTCAGCCGAGCAGATTCGGGTCGCGGCCTATGCGGGAACCCGCGACCGCCTCACCGGCTATCTCCAGGAGCTTTCCAGGGTAGGCGTGGAGGCATCCAAAGTGCCCGTCTATGAAACCGCCAACGACGTCGCCAGCACGAAGGCTGGGCTCGAAACCATCTTCGCCGCCGACGCGCCGCCGACCGCCATCCTGGCCATGTCGGACAGGATGGCCCTGGTGGCGCTCGAATGGCTGAACGCACGCGGGCTCAACGTGCCCAACGATGTTTCGGTGGTCGGGTTCGACGGTGTTCCCGAAGCAGCGGTGTCCGAGCCGCCTTTGACCACGATCGCCCAGCCGATCGCCGAGATGGGCCGCCTCGCAGTCAAGGCGATCCTGGAGAGCGACGGGCCGGTCAGTCGGCACCAACTGCCGGTCGAACTGATCGTGCGGGCCTCGTCGGCCCCTCCCCGCCGCTGAACCGCACGGCCCCGAACCGCTATCGATTGGCTCTTGCCACCGCGGAGAGGCTGAAAGGCGCACGAACCGGTGCCGGATCCTTTTGCGTCGTGTGGGCCTTGCCCGAGCCGCCGATGGTCGACAGCCATTCGAGATAAAAGGCGAGCGCGAACTGCATGGCGATGCCGGCCGATATCAGCAGGCTGTCATAGACGAACCCGCCCGGATTGATCAGCCTCATCACCTGCGCGACCATGGCGATCACCGTGCCGGCGATGAACACCGGCAGCGATCGTTTGCCCAGTATCGCCAGCGGATGGTCGGGGCTGGTGCGGAACAGGCCGGAGAGCGCCGGCAGGGCGACGACGAGATAGCTGACCGCCAGGATGTGCAACAGCCGCGGCAGCGACAGGAAAGTCTTGTCGAAGCCGCCGATCACCACCGGCAGGTTGAACCAGGTTATCTGGCCCCAGAGCGGGCTATGCACCCATACCAGCGCCGCCAGCACATAGGCCGCGGCCGCGCCGACCAGCCAGCGGTTGACGGGAATGACACCGCCGCGCCTGACATGCAGCATGGCGGCAAGGCCGATGTTGAACAGGAACTGCCAGGACAGCGGGTTGAGGAACCAGAAGCCGGGCTCGGGATAATTGGGCGGCGCGATCTGCCAGATGCCGGCGACGAGCCACAACGCACCGGACGCGACAAGCGCCGCGACAGGCCTGTAGCTGACGAACAGGACGAAGGCCGGCGCCATCAAAAGCAGCGCCGCATAGACCGGCAGGATGTTGTTGTAGCCGAGCTGGTGGCCGAGCGTGACGATGCCGACCAGCACCTGCGGCGTGTTCTTCATCAGCGGTTCGATGTTGATCAGCGTCAGCAGTTCCGACCGCCTGGCAAACACCGCCACGGCGCAGAACAGCGCCATCACCACCATCGTCGTGACGATATGGGCAACGTAGAGCACACCGGCCCGCCGCCACATCTTCAGGGTCGCCAGAAGCCGGCCACCCGGTCTGAACTTGGTGCCGTAGGCGAGCGCGACCGAGATGCCGGATATCAGCACGAAGGCCTCGGCCGCGTCCGAGAAGCCGAAATTCTTGTAGGTCAGCGTCTCGAAAGCCGTGCCCGGCACATGGTCGATGAAGATGGTGAGCAGCGCCAAGGCGCGCAGTACATCGATACGCGTGTCGCGTTCGGGGACACGCAAATTGCGATCCGGCAAAACAGGGGTGGTCATCGACAAAAGGCCTCAAAGCTGGTTGTTCATGTCCAGCAATGCGACCCCCGACGCACCGCTTCGATTCCTCCCACAGGGAGTATATCGGCGCAGAAACGGGCTGGAATGCGCCTGGTTCAATCAACTTTCGCGGAGCAAGAAAATATTGCGTTTTGAAGCCGGCAAATTCAGCGAAACCTCATATAATCAAAGGGATCCGAGATGATTGGCGACAATGCCGAAAACGGCGCGCTGACGCTGGATCTGGCCTTTCCCTATCGTGTCCTCGGCACCGGCGAAAAGAGCCGGGATTGCCTGTTCGTGCTGCATGGATCGGGCGTCGACGAGACAAGCATGATGGAGCTGGCGAGGCGCATGGCACGCGACGCGTTGCTGGTCGCGGTGCGTGGTCGTGTACCCCAGGAGGAGGGTTTTCGCTGGTTCGAGCGAATCACGCCGACGCGTTTCGATCAAGACAGCATCCGTGCCGAAACCGCCGCCTTCGCGGCATTCGCAAGGGATGCCGCCGCGCGCCATGGGCTTGATCTCGATCGCGCGACATTCCTTGGCTATTCGAACGGCGCCAATCTGGTTTCGAGCCTGATGCTGCTCCATCCCGGCATCGTCCGCAGGGCGGTGCTGCTGAGGCCCATGCCGGTGCTCGACCAAGTGCCTTCGACGGACCTTGCGGGAACACGGACGCTCATCATTGCTGGAGCCGCCGACGAGACCTATGGGCCTTTCGCGCCGGCGCTGGTGACGCTGCTCAGCCGGCACGGTAGCGAGATCGACGCCCGCATCGTTCCATCGGGCCATGAAATCGGAGACCCGGACGCGGCGATCGTCGGGCAATGGCTGGGCGGATCCGCGGCCGAGAAAGGGCCCGTGGAACCCACGGCCTGAAAAATAGCATTTATTTACCGCCCTGGCGGCCCCCATCTTCCATTGTCCACAGCGGCGACATACCTCTGTTACATACTGGCTATCGAGATGCTGTTCACTGAGGGGAGGTCCGCATGACCGACAAGAACAGCGTCACTCTGCTCGACGATACGTCGCAATTGCCTGCAATCGTGGCCAGTCCCGCCGAAATCGCCCGAATTGAAGACACGATCGACGTGCGCGACCGCGCCGCCATCTCGGTCTTCGGCGACCGGGCCCAGCAGGCGGTCAGCGACTATGCCGACAAGATATTGTCCCAGTTGCGCAACCGCGACCTCGGCGACACCGGCGATCTCCTGACCGACATCATCATGAAGGCCAAGAATCTCGATCCGGCCTCGCTGAAGGACCAGGGTTTTCTCAGCGGCCTGTTTTCCTCGTTCAAGGCACGGCTCGAGCGCTTCAAGGAGAAGTACGAGGACGTGGCGGGACAGATCGACCGCATCGGCCTCGAACTCGACCGTCACAAGGACACGCTGCGGCGCGACATAGCCGTGCTCGACGACCTGCATGAGCAGACCAAGGGGTCCATCCTCAAGCTCGACGCCTATGTGCAGGCCGGCAAGAAATTCGTCGACGACTACCGCGCCAACGAGTTGCCGAAGCTGAAGGCCGCGGCGGATTCGGCTAGCGGCGACACCGGAGGCACGCTGGAGGCACAAACCTATCAGGACGCCGTGCAGGCGCTCGACCGGCTGGAAAAACGCATCTTCTACCTGGTGCAGGCGCGTCAGCTCGGCATCCAGCAATTGCCGCAGATCCGCATCGTGCAGTCCGGCGACGAGACGCTGATCGAGAACCTGCAGGCGACATCGGCGCTGACCGTGCCCGCCTGGAAGCAGAAGATGGTCATCCTGCTTGGCCTGACCAACCAGAAGTCGGCGCTCGAATTGCAAAAGACGGTGACCGACGCCACCAACGAGATGATCCGCCAGACGTCGAAAATGATGAAGGATCAGGCCATCTCGGTCGAGGAACAGGCGCAGCGCGGCATCGTCGACGTCGAAACGCTGGCACAGGCCAATCGCGACCTCATCGACACGGTGCAAGGCGTGCTGAAGGTCCAGCAGGAGGGCCGCCAGAAGCGGGCCGACGCCGAAAAGCAGATGGACCAGATGACGATCGACTTGAAGAAAGCGCTGACCCAGGCCTGATCGGAACCGCCATGCCGAAGACGCTGACGTCCGTTCTCCTGCTCGCCGTCGCGGTGCTGCTGGCGGCCTGCAATGCGAGCCATGTCAAATTCTCGATCGTCTCCGGTTCGGAAAACACGGTGCTGGAGCCGATCGTGCAGGAATTCTGCGCCAAGCAAGGGGCGACCTGCACCATTTCCTATCAAGGCTCGCTCGATATCGGGCTTGGCCTGCAGAAACCTGGCGGCCTCGACCAGGACGCGGTTTGGCCGGCCTCCAGCGTCTGGGTCGATCTGTTCGACAGCGGCCGCAAGGTGCGCAACCTGACCTCGATCGCGCAGATGCCGGTCATTCTGGGCGTGCGCAAATCCAGGGCCGCCGAACTGGGCTGGGTCGGCAAGCCGGTGTTCATGAAGGACATCCTGGCCGCCGTGAAGGACGGCAAGCTCAAATTCCTGATGACGTCGGCGACGCAGTCCAATTCCGGCGCCAGCGCCTACCTCGCAATGCTGTCGAGCGCGCTTGGCGGCAAGGAGGTGATCGAGCCGGGCGACCTCGACAATTCCGCCGTGCACGATACCGTCAGTGCCCTGCTGCAGGGCGTCGAGCGTTCGTCCGGTTCGTCGGGCTGGCTCGCCGACCTCTATGTCGACAGCGCCGGCAAGGGCACCGTCTACGATGCGATGTGGAACTACGAGGCGACGCTGAAGGAGACCAACGACAAACTGAAGCAGATGGGCAAGGAGCCGCTCTATGCCATCTATCCGGCCGACGGCGTCGCTGTCGGCGACTCGCCGCTCGGTTTCATCGACCACGGGCGCGGAGCCGATATCGAGAAATTCTTCACCGATCTGCTCGCCTACCTGCAATCGGACGCAGTGCGCAAACGCATCGCCGACACCGGCCGGCGGCTGCCGCTCGGCGGCGCGGCCACCCAGGCCGCCGCCGAGCCGGATTGGAACTTCGATCCCGGCAAGCTGGTGACGTCGATCCGCATGCCGGAGCCGGCCGTGATCCGCAAGGCGCTCGATCTTTACCAGGAGGCCTTGCGCAAGCCTTCGCTGACGGCGCTGTGCTTCGATTTTTCCGGCTCGATGGAAGACCAGGGCGAGAAACAGTTGCAGGCGGCCGCGCAATTCCTGTTCACGCCGGAGAAGGCGAGCGAGGTTCTGGTGCAGTGGACGCCGTCCGACCGCATCTTCGTGTTGCCTTTCGACGCCGTCGTGCGCGACACGTTCGAGGCGAGCGGCGACGCGGCGGGCCAGAGCGAACTGCTGGCGGACGTTGCCCAGCAGCGCGCCGGCGGCGGCACCGACATGTACGCCTGCGCCGACCAGGCGCTGCGGAAGATCGTGGCCACGGCGGACCTTTCGAAATACCTGCCGGCCATCGTCATCATGACCGATGGCCGCACGGACGGAGGTGCGGACCTGTTTCTCACTCACTGGCGCAGCGCCCCTGTGCGCGTGCCGGTCTTCGGCGTCACCTTCGGCGACGCCGACAAGAGCCAGCTCGACAGCCTCGCCAAGGCAACGTCGGCGCGCGTCTTCGACGGCAGCGGCGATCTGGCCGGCGCCTTCCGCGCCGCGCGCGGCTACAATTAGAGCCTGCCGGGATGCGCGGCTTCGGCAATGACTGGAACTGGATCGTGGCAGGCGCCGTCTCGGCCGCACTTCTCCTGGGGCTGAGCTTCTACACCCATTTCCCGTTTCTGGTGTCGGCCGTCGTCGCAGCGCTCGTCTTTGCCGGGCTGGTGTTCGTGCTGGCGCCGCGCCAGCTTTTCGAGGGGCTCGACCTCACCACGCTCAGCGGCAGCAAGGTGGCCTTCGCCCGCGAACTGCTGGCGCAGGCGCAGCCAGCCGCGGACCGGCTGTCGGCAGCGGCCGGGTCGATCGGCGACAAGGACATGAAGGCCAAGGTGAAGAACCTGTCCGACATCGCCGCCGATGTGATTGCCAAGGTCGAGACGAAGCCGGAAACCGCGCCCTCGGTGCGGCGTTTCCTTACCTACTACGTGCCCCAGGCGGCGGAAGTGGCGGAAGGATACGCGACGCTGGCCAACCGGCGCGCACCGAGCCAGGCCAGGCTTGCCAATGTCGGCGCGGTGATCACCAAACTGCAGGATGCTTTCGTGCATTACGCCGACAGCCTGGCCGATAGCGAACTCGGCACGCTCGACGTCGACCTGCGACTCATTCAGGAGTCGCTGAAAGAGGATATCGGACGCTGATGGCCATTTCGCGCCGCGCTTTCGGACTGGGTCTGCTGGGTGCCGCCGCTGCCGGCACCGGCGGCTATCTGACGCTGAAGGATCGTCCCGAGTTCCGCGGCTATCTCGGCAACAAGGCGCATCTGTTCGGTTTCATCGGTGGCGAGAAGCAGGCATTTCTGGCCGATCCCGATGTCGTTCATGCGCTTGGAGGCTACGGGCTGGAGCTTGACGCACGTGTCGCCGGTTCGGTGGAGATGGTGCGCGAGCCGGCCCTGCTTGGTCAAAAGCCGCAATTCCTGTGGCCCTCCTCATCGATCATGGTCGACCTTGCGCGCAAGAACGGCGTCTCTATTCGCAACGACCAGGTGGTGCTCAACTCGCCGATCGTCGTCTACACCTGGGGGCCGGTGGTAGAAGGGTTGAAGAAGAGCGGCCTGGTCACGGTCGCCGCCAAGGGCGGCTACAACCAGCTCGATCTCAAGGCTCTGCTCGACGCCATACTGGCCGGCAAGAACTGGTCCGATCTCGGCATCGACGAGCTTTATGGCCGTGCCCGCATCGTCTCGACCGATCCCAATCGCTCCAACTCCGGCTTCATGTTCGCGGGACTGGTGCTGAGCCTGATGAGCGGCGACGTGGCGACCCAAGAACTGCTTGCCCAGCATGGCGACCAGGCCAAGGCGATCTTCCGCGGCATGGGCCTGAAGTCGTCATCCTCGGGAAAGCTGTTCGACCAGTATATCGCCGGCGGTCTTGGCGCCGAGCCGATGGTGGTGGGCTACGAAAACCAGTTGGTCGAGTGGGCGCTCGCCGATCCCGCACGCTGGCAAAGGGTGCAGGCCGGCGCCGGCGCCAAGCCCGAAATCCTCTACCCCAGGCCGACTGTCTACTCGGCGCATCCGCTGATCGTCATCGATCCGGCGGTCGACAGGTTGCTGGAGGCGCTGACAAGCCCGAAGCTGCAGGAACTGGCCTGGTCGAAACACGGGTTCCGCGGGCCGCTCGGCACCGTGGCAGGTGATGCCGACGCCATCGCCGGCGTGCGGCCGGCGGAAATCGAGGCGGTGCTGCCGATGCCGTCGGCCGATGTCATGCTGGCGTTGCTCGCCCAGATGGAGGGGTAACCTTACCCCCGCCCCATCCGGTTCCAGGCGTCCAGCCCGGCGATCTTGTAGGCCTCCGCCAGGGTCGGATAGTTGAAGGTGTTGTTGACGAAGAAGTCGACAGTGCCGCCGAGATTGATGACCGCCTGGCCGATGTGAATGAGTTCGGTGGCGCCCTCGCCGACGATGTGCGCGCCGAGCAGGCGCCGCGTGTCGATCGAGAACAACAGCTTCAGGAAGCCGGTGTCGACGCCCATGATGTGGCCGCGCGATGTCTCGCGGAAACGCGCCACGCCGACCTCGTAGGCGCCGCCGCTTTGGCGCACCTGCTCCTCGGACTGGCCGACCGTCGAGATCTCCGGCACGGCATAGATGCCATAGGGGAATGTTTCCGGCGGCGGTGGCAAGGTCACGCCAAAGGCATGGCAGGCGGCCACCCTGCCCTGCTCCATCGAGGTGGAGGCGAGGCTCGGAAAGCCGATGACGTCGCCGGCGGCATAAATGTTGGGCACGCTGGTCTGAAAGGTCTGCGGATCTACCTTGATGCGGCCCCTGGAGTCGGCCTCGATGCCGACCACGTCTAAGCCGAGGCTGCCGACATTGCCGGTGCGGCCGGCGGCGTAGAGCACGACTTCGGAGCGGATGGTGCGGCCATCGGCCAGTTCCACCTCGGCGGCCTCCGGCTTGGAGCGGATTTCCTTGACCGCGCTGCCCAGCCTGATCGTCATGCCGCGATCCCGCATCTGGTGGATGAAATCGTCGACGATCTCGCGGTCGACGAAATCGAGGATCGAGTTGCGCGGCTCGACCAGCGTCACCGGTACGTCGAGCGCGGAAAAGATCGTGGCGTATTCGACGCCGATGACGCCGGCGCCGATCACCGTCAGCGTGCGCGGCAGGCGGTCGAGTTCAAGCATCTCGTCGCTGTCGAAGACACGGGCCTTGTCGAAGGGCACGTCGCGCGGCCGATGCGGCCGGGTGCCGACGGCGATCAGCGCATTGGCGAAGCCGACTTCGCTGTAGTCGCCATTATCCGATGTCAGGCTGACCTTGTTGGGGCCGAGAAATTTGACCGCCGCACGCGCGCTCTTGACCGTGTTGCGCATGAACTGGTGCTGCAGCACCTCGACCTCGTGATCGAGCGTCTTGTGCAGGCGCTCGATCAGGTCGCCGACGGAAATATCCTGCTTGACCCGATAGCCGCGTCCATAAAAGCCGCGCTCGCGCCAGCCCGAAAGGTTGAGCACCGTTTCGCGCAGCGTTTTCGAGGGAATGGTGCCGGTGTGTACCGAGACGCCGCCAAGACGCCGGCCCCGGTCGACCACCAGCACCGATTTGCCGAGTTTGGCCGATTGCACCGCCGCGCGGCGGCCCGAAGGGCCGCTGCCGATGACCAGCATGTCGTAATCCATATGTCCCCGTCCCTGCCCCTAGGCGCCCATTTTGTTGCGCCGCAGCAAGCTAACGCCATCCGCGCCGCGAATTCAACAGGCTTGGGCTGTCGGCCGTCTGGCCCCGCCGTGCGAGCCGGCGAAGGCCCGATCTTGATTCCGCCGCGAGCCTTCACCATTTCATCATCGAGCGGTCCGCACCCTATGTCGGACCCTGTTACGAGGAAATGACATGAACGCTCGCGTTCTCGACGGCGAAATCATCAACACCCGGCTCGACGATGTCAGGGCTTTCGAAGGCGTGCGCACGAGGCGCATCCTGGCCTTCCTGCTGGACTACCTCATCGTAGGCCTGTTGAGCATTCCGGTTGCCATCCTGGTGTTCTTCCTCGGGCTTTTGACGCTCGGCCTCGGCTGGATGCTGTTCGGCGTCCTGGTGCCGGCAGTCGCCATCCTCTACATCTGGAACACGCTGGGCAGCACCGACCAGGCCACTACTGGCATGAAGATGATGGGCATCCGCCTCGACCGTCTCGACGGCCGACCGATCGACGGCCTCACCGCTGTGGTCCATTCCGTGCTGTTCTGGGCGGGCAACGTCATCTTGTCGCCGCTGGTCCTGCTGGTCACCCTGTTTTCCGACCGCAAGCGCACACTGCACGATCTTTTGCTTGGCACGGTCGTCAGCCGTACTGACCGCTAAAACCGGCCCTCAAGAGAAGTCGCAGCCCCTTGAGCGCAAATGTGAAGGTGTTGAGTCGACCTCACCCTCACAATCCTGTTGAATTTTTCGCCGCCCGAGCCAAAGGTAGAGCGATTCGAAGGAGTGTTTCCAAGGCTCGATGACGCAGCATCCGACCCAGTCGCCGCAGTTCTTCCTGACCGCGCCGTCGCCGTGCCCCTACCTCGACGGCCAGTTCGAGCGCAAGGTGTTCACGCATCTGGTCGGCGAAAAGGCCTCGGAGATGAACGACCTGCTCACGCAAGGCGGCTTCCGGCGCTCGCAGAACATCGCCTACAGGCCCGCCTGCGAGACCTGCCGCGCCTGTGTATCGGTGCGCATCCTGGCCCAGGAGTTCACCGCCAGCCGCAACATGAAGCGCGTGTTGCAGCACAATTCCGACCTGGTCGGCGCCATGCACAATGCCGAGCCCTCGACCGAGCAATATTCGCTGTTTCGCGGCTATCTCGACGCCCGCCACCGCCGTGGCGGCATGTCCGACATGACGGTGCTCGACTACGCCATGATGGTCGAGGATACTCATGTCGACACCAAGGTGATCGAATACCGGCGGCGCGGGCCCGACACCTTCATCACCGGCAAGGGCCAGGGTGAACTCATCGCGGTGGCGCTCACCGATAAGATGGCCGACGGCCTGTCGATGGTCTATTCCTATTTCAATCCCGATTTCGAAAGCCGCTCGCTCGGCACGTTCATGATTCTCGACCATATCGCGCGCGCCAGGGCGATGGGGCTGCCCCATGTCTACCTCGGCTACTGGGTCAATGGTTCGCGCAAGATGAATTATAAGATGCGCTTCATGCCGCAGGAGCATCTCGGCCCAAAAGGCTGGGAGCGCTACACGAACGAAGCGGTCTGACGCCGAGTTTTCCCTCGATCCACGCTTAAACTGTTTCAAGACAGGGGATGCTGGTCTTTCAGCCGCTCGGCTGGAGAGAGTGCGCGCTTGCGCCGATCGGCCGCCGCCTGCAATTCAATTGCGAAAGTTCCTGCATGTCCTCTCACCACGATCACCAAAAGGGCCTTTTGATAACCGCCCTCGGCGGACTGATACTGACTGTCGACATACCATTGATCCGCCTTGCGGATGGCGGCGCGTGGACGATCCTTTTGCTGCGCACCGGAACCACTTTCATCGCCGCGATGATCATCTGGTCGGTCTGGCGCGCGCTGAGCCGCAATGCCCCGCCGCTCATCCCCGGCTGGGACGGGCTGATCGTGGCGATATGCTATGGGCTGACCTCGATCACCTTCGTCACCGCGGTCTTCCACACCTCGACCGCCGACCTTGTGTTCATCCTGGCCTTCAACACCGTGTTCGCGGCGCTGCTGTCGTGGATATTCCTGAAGGAGAGGCCGCAGTTGGTGACCATGGTGGCGATGCTGGTGATGATCCTCGGCGTGCTGGTCATCGTCGGCGGCTCGTTCGGCACCGGCAAGCTGTTCGGCGACTTCATGGCGCTGTGCTCGGCCTTCTTCATCGCGGTCGCCATCACCCTTTCGCGCGCCAGCGGCAAGGATATGGGCTTCACCTCGCTCATCGGCGTCCTTCTGCCGCTTGGGCTGGCCGCCTTCATGGTGACCGGCGAAGGCTTTCACGTGAACGCGCCATGGTGGATCGTCTTCAACGGCGCCGTCATCATGCCGATCTCGTTCTTCTGCCTCGCCGCCGGGCCGAAGTACATATCAGGACCGGAAGTGGCGATGTTCTACCTGCTCGAAACGGTGCTGGCGCCGATCTGGGTGTGGATGATCTTCGCCGAGACGCCGACCCGCAACAGCCTGATCGGCGGCGGCATCCTGATCGTCACGCTGGTCGTCCATTCGCTCTGGCAGCTGCATGATGGACGCAAGCGCCGCAGCGACCTCGCGGTACACCATCCGGCGTAGAGGTCGGTATCAGGCGCTGGCCTTCTTCGCGGCACCAGGTTCCGGCAAGACATCGATCTGCCGGCCGGTTTCGATCTCGGCCGCCGACGTGGCGGCCGTCTCGTCGGCCAGTTCCACCTCGCGCAGCCACTCGCGCCAGATCGCGACCAGCAGCGCCATCAGCACCGGGCCGATGAACAGGCCGAGAAAACCCATTGTCTTGACGCCGCCGATCAAGCCGAAAAAGGTCGGCAGGAAGGGCAGTTTTATCGGCCCGCCGACAAGCTTCGGCCGCAAGGTCTTGTCGACGATGAACAGCTCGACCGTGCCCCATATGAACAGCGCCAGCCCCGGTATCGGCGAGCCGCTGGCGGCGAGGTAGATCGAGACCAGCGTGAAGGACAATGGCGCGCCGCCGGGGATGAGCGCCATTACGCCGGTGAGCGCGCCCAGCGTCACCGGTGACGGCACTCCGGCCAGCCAGTAGGCGATGCCCAGCACCAGCCCCTCGCCGATGGCGATCACGGTCATGCCGGTCACCGTCGAGGAAATGGTCGCCGGCACGACGCGCGAGATCCGCTCCCAACGGGTGGGCAGGATGCGTTCGCCGAGACGGTCGATCTGGCCGGCGAAATTCTCGCCGTCGCGATAGGCGAAAAACAGGGCGATCATCATGAACAGCAGGGTCAGAAAAAGGCTAAAGGCACTGCCGCCGGCGGCAAGCGCGCCGCGATAGATGCTGCCGATATTGGCGCCGCTGATCAGCTGGATCAGCTCGCCGATGCCGCCGGGATGACCGAGATTGGTCGTCCACTGCTCGTTCAGCCAATCGCCCACGACGGGCAGGGTCGCGATCCAGTGCGGTGTCGTGGCGCCGTGCCGGTTGGTCTCGATCGCCCAGCCGACCCATTCGCGCACCTCGTTGATGGCATAGGTGCCCGCAAGCGCGATCGGAATCACCAGGAAGGCGAGGATGAACAGGATGGCCAAGGTGGCGGCGATGGTGCGGTTGCCGCCAACGCCTGCAAGCATCCGCTGGTAGAGCGGCCAGCTGGCGAAGGCGATGACGAGGGCGGCCAGCACCGGGAACAGGAAACCGTGGAAGAAATAGACGCCGGCGGCAACGATCAGCACCAGCAGCCAGCGCGCCGCCGACAGCGGCGGAATGACAGCCGACCGAAGCGGCGTCGACAGCCCGAACAGGCGCTGCTGCCGTTCCGGTTTCTGGATTCGTGATTCCTTCAAACGCCCTGTTCTCCCCGGCCCATCCGGTCAGTTATGCACTGATATAGTGCAGCAATCGTGACGATAGTCCAAATGGTGATGGCAACGCCTCTTCCTTCTCCCCTTGTGGGGCCCGAAGGGCGGGCGAGGCCCGTGGCTCGCCCAAGCCGGTGGATTGGCGCGCAGCGCCGAGACGGTTGAGGGGTGTTCCAGCGGAGTGAGACGTTGGCCTTCCCTGGAACACCCCTCATCCGACCTCGCTTCGCGAGGCCACCTTCTCCCACAAGGGGAGAAGGAAGAGGGCCAAGTTACCCAAACTTCCCAGTTCTCGGGAACCCTTTCGGCACCATGCGTCCCGCCGAGGCCCGCGCGCCGATCCATTCGGCCAATTCCTCGCGCGACCTCGTGAAGGTGCGGTCGGCCGAATCCTGCCAGGACAGGCCGGTCTCCAATGTGAACGGCTTGAGATCGAGCAGTCCGCCATCCTTGTATTTCTGCAGCCGCACGCCCTTGCCGCGACCCATCTCCGGAATCTCGGAGAGCGCGAACACCAGCATCTTGCGATTCTCGCCGACGATGGCCAGATGGTCGCCGGTGAGCGGCACGCAGCGCTTGGCTTCGTCGGGTGCCTTGACGTTCATCACCTGCTTGCCCTTGCGGGTGTTGGCGACCACCTCTTCCTCCGGAACGATGAAGCCATTGGCGTCGAACGAGGCGAGCAGCAGCTTGCGTTTGGGATCGTGGACGAAGGCGGTGACGATGTCCTGGTCATTGTCCATGTCGACGATGATGCGGATCGGCTCGCCATGGCCGCGGCCGCCCGGCAACCGGTCGGCGCCGATCGTGTAGAACTTGCCGCCGGTGGTAAAGACCAGCACCTTGTCGGTCGTCTGGGCATGGAAGGCGAGCTTGAGGCTGTCGCCCTCCTTGAAGGTCAGTGTCGAAAGATCGGCCAGATGCCCCTTCATTGCCCTGAGCCAGCCCTTTTCCGAAACAACGACGGTCACCGGCTCGCGCTCGATCATGGCGTGCGCGATATCGGTCAGGTCGTGCTCGGGCGCATCGGCGAACTGGGTGCGGCGCTTGCCGAGTTCGGTCTCAGGGCCGAACTTGTCGCGAACCTGGGTGACTTCCCACTGGATCGTCGCCCACTGCTTGGCATCGGACGCCAGCAGCGCCTCGATCTGCGTCTTCTCGGCGGTCAGGCCATCGAATTCCTTGCGGATCTCGAATTCCTCCAGCTTGCGCAAAGCGCGCAGGCGCATGTTGAGGATGGCTTCGGCCTGCGTGTCGGTGAGCGACCAGCGGACCATCATGACCTGCTTGGGCTCATCCTCCTCGCGGATGATCTTGATCACCTCGTCGATGTTGAGATAGGCGATCAGGTAGCCGGCGAGGATTTCCAGCCGCCTCTCGATCTCGCCGAGGCGATGTTTCGAGCGGCGGATGAGGACGTCGCGGCGGTGATCCAGCCATTCCTGCAGCACGCCTTTCAGCGAGAGCACGTTGGGCACCTTGCCGCGCGAGAGCACGTTCATGTTAAGCGGGAAACGACTTTCGAGTTCGGTGAGCTTGAACAGCGATTCCATCAGGATGCCCGGGTCGACGGAACGGCTCTTGGGCACCAGCACGACGCGAATGTCCTCGGCGCTTTCGTCCCTGATATCCTCGAGCAGCGGCAGCTTGCGGGCCATCAACAGCTCGGCGATCTTCTCGATCAGCCGCGCCTTCTGCACCCCATAGGGGATCTCGGTGACGACGATGCTCCAGGTGCCCCTGCCCTGGTCTTCCTGGCTCCATTTCGAGCGCACGCGAAAGCCGCCGCGACCGGTCTCGTAGGCTTCCAGGATGGAGGCGCGGCTGTCGACGATGATGCCGCCGGTCGGGAAATCCGGGCCCTGGACGAAATCCATCAGCTTGGCCACCGGCGCGTCGCGATGCTCGATCAGGTGAAGCGCGGCGTCGCAGAGTTCGGCCGCATTGTGCGGCGGGATGGATGTCGCCATGCCGACGGCGATGCCGGACGAGCCGTTGGCCAGGAGATTGGGGAAGGCACCGGGGAGCACAACCGGCTCCTCGTCCTCTTCATTGTAGGTCGGCCGATAGTCGACGGCGTCCTCGGTGATGCCGGCAAGCAAGTCGGTCGCCACGTCGGTCATGCGCGCTTCGGTGTAGCGCATGGCAGCGGCGTTATCGCCGTCGATGTTGCCGAAATTGCCTTGGCCGTCGACCAGGGGGTAGCGCATCGAAAAATCCTGCGCCAGCCGCACCAGCGCATCATAGATCGACTGGTCGCCATGCGGGTGGAACTTGCCCATCACCTCGCCGACGATACGGGCGCATTTGGCGAAACCCTGGTCGGGATTGAGGCGCAGCAGGCGCATGGCGTGCATGATGCGACGATGGACCGGCTTCAGCCCGTCACGCACGTCCGGCAGCGCCCGGTGCATGATGGTCGACAGCGCATAGGCGAGATAGCGCTCTTCCAGCGCCTTCTTCAGATCGACCGGTTCGATATGATCGCCGCCGCCATCGTCAGGCGGCAAAAGCCTTTTTCCCATGGGCTGGACCTAGCCGAGCGGGTGATTCGCGGCAAGAGGCGCGTGCCTGGCGATCGTTTCGATCCCATGGTTCTGCAACATCCAAGCGGAAGAGGAAGCTTGCCGGCCAACATCAATCTGTTACATGCCGTCTCTATTGCCAAGCGCGACAGTGCGGGACGGCCCGATCTTCATGGCGAATTTACCGGTATGGACAATGGCGTCGGTTCGGGTTTGCCTTTCGCCTGGATTTTTGACCAATGTGGCGGGATGCGCCTTTTTCCCGTCCAGTTCGTCACGGAATGGTGACAGCGCAAAGAATTGAAAAACAATTTTCAGGACACACTCAGGGACCTCGCGATGACAATCAAACGCTCCACTCTCCAGAAACTGGCTTTTTCGACTTTCTTGCTCACGCTGCCGCTGAACGCGGCCCTTGCCCAGGATGCAGCGGTCGCCGACCGGCTCAAGGCGGCGCTCTCCGCACAGGGCGTCGACATCTCCTGGACCGGCGTGACAGGCGACAACACCAGCATGGTGCTGCAGGGTGTGTCGGTGAAACCGGCCGCGGAAAAGGAAGCGCTGGCGATCGGCGACGTCAAGCTCGAGAACATCACCGAAGCCAATGGCGGCTATGATATCGGCACAGTGTCGACCTCGGCCTTCGAACACAGCAAGGACGGCGTCACCCTCGATCTCAGCCCCTTCGTCATCCATGACATGACGGTGCCGGCCGAGGGCTCCACCAGCCCGCTTGGCTCGCTGATGATGTACAAATCCGCCGAACTGTCGAACATGACGGTCAAGGTCGCCGACAAGACCGCCTTCTCCATGGACGGCCTTGCCATCCAGATCACGCCGCCGGCCGACGGCAAGGCGATGGACTTCACCGCCAATACGGAGAAGTTCACGGCCGATCTCTCGCTGGTCGACGATCCCAAGTCCAAGGAAGTCATCAACGCGCTCGGCTACCAGAACATCTCCGGCAATCTCGAAATGGCGGGCACCTGGCAGCCATCGGACGGCAAGATGGAACTGTCGAAATACGACATCTCCGTTGAGAATGCCGGCACGCTCGGCATGACCTTCGACCTCGGCGGCTACACGATCGACTTCATCAAGTCGCTGCAGGAAATGCAGAAGAAGATGGCCGCGCAGCCGGAAGGCGCCGACAATTCGGCGCAAGGCATGGCCATGCTCGGCCTGCTGCAGCAGCTGTCGTTCAACAGCGCGTCGATCCGCTTCGACGACGATTCGCTGACCGGCAAGGTGCTGGACTATGTCGGCAAGCAGCAGGGCATGTCGGCCAAGGACATCGCCAACCAGGCCAAGGCGATCGTGCCGTTCGGCATGGCGCAGCTCAACAATCCGGAACTGACGGCCCAGGTGACCGCGGCGGTCAGCAAGTATCTCGACGATCCGAAGAGCCTCGAAATCTCGGCCGAGCCGCCGGCATCGGTGCCCTTCGCGCTGATCATGGCCGGCGCCATGTCCAACCCGCTCGACCTGCCGAAGACGCTCGGCGTAACCGTCAAGGCGAACGAGGACTGATCGAAACGATCTCAGGACACGAAAAAAGCCCGGCAGCGATGCCGGGCTTTTTGATGGATCGCCGAATCGAAAGAACCGGTTCGAGCAAGTTCCTGAAGTGAAGCCCGAAGCTCCGCTCAGGCGTCCTTCCTGGTCGGCGCGACCCGCAGCGCCAGTTCGCGAAGCTGCTGCGGCGAAGCTTCCGAGGGAGCGTTCATCAACAGATCGTAGGCCTGCTGGTTCATCGGGAACATGGTGATCTCACGCAGGTTCTTGGCGCCGACCAGCAGCATGACGACGCGGTCGACGCCGGCGGCCATGCCGCCATGCGGCGGCGCGCCATACTGGAAGGCGCGGTAGAGGCCGCCAAAGCGCTCCTCGACCGTGGCGCGGTCGAGCCCGACCGTCTCGAACGCCTTGACCATGGTTTCGGGCAGGTGGTTGCGGATACCGCCCGAGGCGATCTCGAAACCGTTGCAGACCATGTCGTACTGGAACGCCTTGATGCCGAGCAGATCCTCGCCGTTCAGCGCATCGATGCCACCTTGCGGCATCGAGAAGGGATTGTGGGCGAAGTCGATCTTCTTCTCCTCCTCGTTCCATTCGAAGAACGGGAAGTCGACGATCCAGCACAGTTCGAAGCGTTCGCGGTCGACAAGGTTCAGTTCCTCGCCGGCGCGCGTGCGCGCGGCGCCCGCGAAAGAAACGAATTTCTTCGGGTCACCGGCGACGAAGAAGGCAGCGTCACCGTCGGCAAGGCCGAGCTGCTGGCGGATCGCCTCGGTTCTCTCAGGACCAATATTCTTTGCGAGCGGGCCGGCACCTTCGAATTGAGGCAAACTCTTGGCAGCGAGTTCTTCCTGCCGCCTAGCCACAGCAAATTCATCGTTACTTTCGAAGCTGTTGAATTCTTCGTTTGTGATTGCAAGCGGGTTTTCCGGCTTGCGCCAGAAGATGTAGCCAAGCCCCGGCTGGCCTTCGCCTTGCGCCCAGCTGTTCATGCGGTCGCAGAAGGCGCGGCTGCCGCCGGTCTTGGCAGGGATAGCCCACACCTCGGCCTTCGGGTCGTTGGCCAGGATGTTGGCGAATACCTTGAAGCCGGAATCGCGAAAATGGTCAGAGACGGCCTGCATCTCGATCGGGTTGCGCAGGTCCGGCTTGTCGGAGCCGTATTTGCGCATGGCGACATCATAGGGGATGCGCTGGAATTTCTGCGTCACCGGCTTGCCGTTGGCGAAGGTCTCGAAGACGCCGCGCATCACCGGTTCCATGGTCGACAGCACGTCGTCCTGCTCGACGAAGCTCATTTCGAGGTCGAGCTGATAGAATTCGCCAGGCAGACGATCGGCGCGCGGATCCTCGTCGCGGAAACAGGGCGCGATCTGGAAGTAGCGGTCGAAGCCCGACACCATGATCAGCTGCTTGTATTGCTGCGGCGCCTGCGGCAGCGCGTAGAAAGTGCCGGGGTGGATGCGCGACGGCACCAGGAAGTCGCGCGCGCCTTCCGGCGACGAGGCGGTCAGGATCGGTGTCGAGAATTCGGTGAAGCCGACCTCGCCCATGCGCTTGCGCATCTCCGCGATGATTTTCGTACGCGCCACGATGTTCTTGTGCAGCGTCTCGCGGCGCAGGTCGAGGAAGCGGTACTTCAGCCTGATGTCCTCGGGATAGTCCGGCTCGCCGAACACCGGCAGCGGCAATTCCTTGGCCGCCGACAGCACCTCGATCTCGCGGGCGAAAATCTCGATCTCGCCGGTCGGCAAATTGGCGTTGGTGCTCTCGGGCAAGCGCGCCTTGACCTCGCCGTCGACGCGGATCACCCATTCGCCGCGCACGGTCTCGGCGACCTTGAACGCGGGCGAATCCGGATCGGCGACGATCTGGGTCAGGCCATAGTGATCGCGCAAGTCTATGAACAGCAGGCCGCCATGGTCGCGCACGCGATGCACCCAGCCCGACAGGCGGACGGAGTTGCCGACGTCGCTCTTTCTCAACTGGGCACAGGTATGGCTGCGGTAACGATGCATTGTCATGGTCAAAAGTCCGGGGTGCTAGGTGGCAGGCCGAAGCATTAAGGCCCAGCCTGAAAATTTGCGCGAAAAGCGCATGGGAGGCCGGGTTTGTCAAGGCAAGGAGGCTGGCGGCAAGGTCGTGCCAAGGATTTGCCGCTGGCATTGACCAGAGCAATGGTTCAAAAAGGCATCACCGATACGTGATCGCCTCTTCATGTCCTCAATCCGCCCGCTGATCCCGCTCCTTCTCGCCGCAGGCATCCTGCTCGGCGGCAATGGGCTGCAGAGCACGCTGATCGCGCTACGCGGCGCGCAGGAAGGGTTTTCGGCATCGGATATCGGATTGATGGGCACTTTCTATTTCGCCGGCTTCCTGCTTGGCTGCCTGGCCATCACCCGCGTCATGAAGGCGGTCGGCCATATCAGGGCGTTTTCGGCACTGGCCGCGATCGCCTCGGTCGGCACCTTGCTGCTCGTGCTGGTGCTCGATCCCGTGATGTGGTGCGCGGTGCGTTTTGCCGGCGGCTTCTGTTTCGCGGGGCTGTTCACCATCGTCGAGAGCTGGCTGAATTCCGGCGTCAGCAACCATGACCGCGCCCGCGTGCTGGCGATCTACCGGATGGTCGATACGGGTTCCGTGACCGGCGCTCAGTTCCTGATTCCCGTCTTCGGCGCCGGCGGCTTCACCATCTTCGCCATCATGTCGATCATGATCACGCTGTCGCTGGTGCCGGTCTCGCTTGGCGACCGCTCCAACCCGACGCCGCCGGAGGAGGTCAAGCTCGACCTGGCGCGCGTCTGGCGGATTTCGCCGCTTGGCTGCTTCGGCTGCATCGCCGTCGGCGTCACCAACAGCGCCTTTCGCACCTTGTCGCCGGTCTATGCCGAGCAGATCGGCATGTCGGTCGCCGATGTCGTTACTTTCGTCAGCGTCGGCATATTCGGCGGCGCCATCATCCAATATCCGCTCGGCTACCTCTCCGACCGCTGGGACCGGCGCCGGGTGCTGTTGCTGACGACCTGCTGCGCAATGCTTTCGGCCCTGGCGCTGGTGTTCGTGGCCGGCAGCAATCCGCTGCTCAACTTCATCATCATCTTCCTCTTCGGCTGTTTCGCCATGCCGCTCTATTCGCTGTCGGCCGCGCATTCCAACGACCGCGCGGATGCCGGCGAGTTCGTGCTGATCAACGCCGCCCTGATGCTGTTCTATTCCTTCGGCGCCATTGGCGGCCCTTTCGCGGCCTCGACAGCGATGCAGTATTTCGGGCCAAGCGCGCTGTTTGCCTTCAGCGCCGTGGTCTACGCGGTGTTCATCGCCGTCATCCTCTACCGCATGCGCGCCCGGTCCGGCGTGCCGGCCGGCAAGCGCAGCCGCTTCACCGCCCTGTTGCGCACCTCGACCATTTTCGCGCGGCTGGCCAGGAGAAATAGTGATCCAGACAGTCCGGAAGGGCCATGACGCTGGCACCACAGCTTGACGAAAGCCTTTCCGGCTGAAATCTAGGAAGACCCTACTCCTGCCAAAAGCGATTTGATGCACGTCATCACCACCCAGAAAGAACTCGAGACCGTTCTCGCCGCTTTCGAAAAGTCGGAATTCGTCACCGTCGACACCGAATTCATCCGCGAGACGACCTTCTGGCCAATCCTGTGCCTGATCCAGATGGCGGCGCCCGGCGTGACGGCGCTGATCGATCCTTTGTCACCCGACATCGACCTCGCTCCCTTCTTCAGGCTGATGGCCAACGAGGCGGTGGTCAAAGTCTTCCATGCCGCCAGGCAAGACATCGAAATCATCGTCCATCTCGGCGATCTCGTTCCGCACCCGGTATTCGACACCCAGGTTGCGGCGATGGTCTGCGGCTTCGGCGACAGTGTTTCCTACGACCAGCTCGTGCAGCGCATCACCGGCGCCCGACTCGACAAGTCGTCGCGCTTCACCGATTGGCGCCATCGGCCGCTATCCGACAAGCAGCTCGACTACGCGCTGGCCGACGTCACCCATCTGATCGAGGTCTATCAGCACCTCAACGCCGAGCTGGCGCGGGAAAACCGCGCCCATTGGCTGAATGAGGAAATGGATGTCCTGACCTCGCGCGAGACCTACGATCCGCACCCCGAGGACGCCTGGAAGCGGCTCAAGATGCGGCTTCGCAAACCGCAGGAGCTGGCGATCGTGCAGGCCGTGGCCGCATGGCGCGAACGTGAGGCGCGCGAGCGCGACGTGCCGCGTGGCCGCGTGCTCAAGGACGACGCGATCTACGAGATCGCGCAGCAAGGGCCGCGCGATGCGGCAGGCCTTGCCAAGCTGCGCACGACGCCCAAGGGCTGGGAACGCTCCTCGACGGCGACGGCGCTGCTCGGCGCGGTCAACACCGCGCTTGCCCTGCCAAAGGAGCAGATGCCGAAACTGCCGAAAAACTTCCAGCCCCCCGAGGGCTCGAATGCCGCTTCGGAACTCTTGAAAGTGCTGCTCAGGATCGTCGCCGAAAAGCAGGGCGTCGCCTCGAAGGTGCTCGCCTCCAGCGACGACATCGACCGCATCGCCGCCGAGGGCGAGGATGCCGATGTGCCGGCGCTGCAAGGCTGGCGCCGGGCCGTCTTCGGCGAACAGGCGCTGAAGCTTGTGCGCGGCGAGATCGGCATCAAGTTCGACAAGCGCAAGATCGCGGTGTTCGATCTGTAAGGGCCGGCCTTTTCCCTCTTCCTTTTGGAGAAGGGGATTTGGCGCAGTTCATACGATTGCGAGCAAGTGCAGGGCCAACCAAATCCAGCCCAGCGCCAGCACCACCGCGCCCAGCACGAAGGAGCGGTTGCGCAGCAGCAGGTTGTTGCTGGTCAGGTGAAACCAGGCGTGAAAATAGCGTGACGCGACAAAAATCCACATCAGTGCGAGGGTCGTGTAGTTGACGCCGTTGGTCATGTGCAGTGTCAGGCACAGCACGTAGAAAAGCACCGGCAGTTCGAACTGGTTGATCAAATTGTTCGCGACGGTGACAGTAGAGGCCGGCTCGGTCGAACGAACCTTGTACTGGCCGACCTTGGCTTCACCCGACTTGACAGCGATATAGCGGCGCCGGCCGATGACGACATAGACGATGTAGATCAGCAGCACGTGAGCCAGCACCGGCCAGAAGATCGTCGTCTGGTTCATTGAATGGCTCCTGCCCTTTACGGCATCAATCCTGACGTCTTTGGCCCGCCAGCCAGAAAGCGGCAATGACGATGAGCGGGACGGCAAGAAGCGCGAATTTGGTGACGATCAGCGCCGAGGCAAAAGACAGCGAGTCCGGGTTGGCATAGAGGAAATCGGACAGAAGGCGCGCCACGGCGATATTCTGGGCATAGTCGGCGAGCGTATACGGCAGCACCAGGACCAGCGCGAAGATCGACTGCACCTGCCCCGGCAGCACGCGGAAATTCTTCAGGCGCCGGGCTGTCGCCAGGATCAGGCTGACCAGCGTCAGCGACAACAGCGCCGGAAACAAAAGAGCGAAGGTCAGGTAATGCCAGACCAGGATGATCTCGCTGCCGCGTCGGCCAAGCGCCGTCAGCCAGGCCATGCCCTCATCGGGTGTGAATCCGAAATAACGCATGTCGAGCGAGGACAGGCCCCCGCTCAATTGACGGAAATAGAAGAACTCCATCCCCGTCATGGCGATGAAAACCGCCGCCGAGAGAAAGCAGAGCGCGCCGACATGGCGCGACAGGCGCAGCACCATGGCGGTCAAGTTGCGCCAAAGCCCGGAAGAATCAGGCTCCGCCGGGATAGTTGGGGCTTTCGCGGGTAATCGTGACGTCATGGGCGTGGCTTTCACGAAGTCCGGCGTTGGATATGCGCACAAAGGTGGCGCGTTCGCGGAAATCGGCAAGGTCGCGGCCACCGACATAACCCATAGCGGCTTTCAGCCCGCCTGCAAGCTGATGCAGCACGCCAGACACAGGTCCTTTGTAGGGAACCTGTCCTTCAATGCCTTCCGGCACCAGTTTCAGCGTGTCGCGCACCTCGGCCTGGAAGTAGCGATCGGCGGAGCCCCGCGCCATGGCGCCGACCGAGCCCATGCCGCGATAGGCCTTGAAGGAGCGGCCCTGGTGCAGATAGACCTCGCCCGGGCTCTCGTCGGTCCCGGCAAGCAACGAGCCGATCATGGCGGCACTGGCGCCGGCGGCGAGTGCCTTGGCCAGATCGCCGGAATATTTGATGCCGCCATCGGCGATCACCGAGGCGCCGGATTTGTGCGCCGTCTCGACCGCCGACATGATGGCCGAAAGCTGGGGAACGCCGACCCCGGCCACGATGCGGGTGGTGCAGATGGAGCCCGGACCGATGCCGACCTTGACTGCGTCGGCGCCGGCATCGATCAGCGCCCGCGTGCCTTCCGCGGTGGCGACATTGCCGGCCAGGATGCGCACGGAGTTGGAAAGCTTCTTCGCCCGCGTCACCGCGTCCAGCACGCGCTGCGAGTGGCCATGCGCGGTGTCGATCACCAAAAGGTCGACGCCGGCCTCGATGAGACGCTCGGCGCGTTCGAAGCCGTCATCGCCGACGCTGGTGGCGGCCGCGGCGCGCAGGCGTCCCTGCGCGTCCTTGGTGGCGTGCGGGTTGAGCTGCGACTTCTCGATGTCCTTGACGGTGATCAGCCCGACGCAATTGCCCTTTTTGTCGACGACGACCAGCTTCTCGATGCGGTGCTGGTGCAGCAGCCGCTTGGCCTCGTCCTGGTCGACATTCTCCTTGACCGTGATCAGGTTCTCACGGGTCATCAATTCATAGACCTTCTGCGCCGGATCGGAAGCGAAGCGCACGTCGCGATTGGTCAGGATGCCGACCAACCGGCCGGTCTTGTGGCCGCCGGCGCCGCCATTCTCGACCACCGGAATGCCCGAGATCGAATAGGTGCGCATCAGCGACAGCGCGTCGGCGAGCGTGGCGTCGGGTCCGATGGTGACCGGATTGACCACCATGCCGGATTCGAATTTCTTCACCTGTCGTACCTGCTCGGCCTGTTCGGCCGGCGAGAAATTGCGATGGATGACGCCGATGCCGCCTGCCTGCGCCATGGCGATGGCAAGCCTTGCCTCGGTGACCGTATCCATCGCCGCCGACAGGATAGGCACGTTGAGGTCGATGTCGCCAGCGATGCGGGTGCGGATATCGGTCTGGCCGGGCATGACTTCGGAATGACCGGGCTGCAAAAGCACGTCGTCAAAAGTCAGCGCCAGTGCGCCGGTGGACGTTTCGATGATTTTTGCCATGGCCAGCCCTTTGAATGCGAAAAAGCGCTGGACCGGAATGGACAGCGCCGACTCGTTATTCCCTTTCAGGATTGGCGCTGGCTGGTAACACGTCGCGATGACGTTGGAAAGACGATGATTGCGCCTTCTATTCGGATGGCTTGCCGAGGAAAGCATCCAGCAAGGCATGGCGCGGCGAGGCGAAAGGACTGACGACGGTGACCCCACCCCATGTGAAGCCATCTTGCATGTCTTCCGACAGCAGCAGCCTGCAGCCGGCCTGCGAGGCAACGGAGAGAATGACCGCGTCCCAAATGCCCAGACGATGATCATTGGCCAGATCAGCGGCCATCATCATTATGTCTTGAGTGGTCGCGGCAACTGGAAACGCGTCACGCCAGCTCAGAAGGGCGTCACGGGCAGCCCCGGGCGTTCGTCCAGCCTCGTGGACCAGAACATTGTACAATTCACCAAGGACCTGAGCGGGAACAACTGCAGACTCCTGCGGGAGGTTGCGCAGCAGATCGAGAGCGATATCACGCTTCTCGGCACCGTTGATCCCTTCCGCGTAGGCAAGGATGTTGGTGTCAAGCGCAAACTTCACCGCTCGTCCTCATAGAGTTCGTCACGGGTCCAACGTTCGGTATTCACGACAGGTTGCCGTTCGAGTCGGGACAACAGCGCCGTGCGTGAGCGGGAAGCCACACCCTGCTGCTGATCCGCGGGCACGATCCGCGCGACGGGGCGGCCGTGACTGGTCACGACATAGCTCTGGCCCTCGCGCACGCCACGCAGGATAAGAGAAAACCTGCGGTTGGCATCGGCTGCCGAGACGGCTTCTTCCACGATAAAGCCTCCATGGTAGTTATATTCACTACAATAATGAGAGCCGTCACCTTTCGCAAGCCGTTCCGTAGCTGGCCGATCCTGCGGCATCCGAGATAAGGGTCGTCCAAGAGACTGCCAACCTCCTTGCGGTCGCACAAACGTGACAGCAAATTAATGCGACATCAGGCCAAAGGCGTGATAACCGCCCTTTCGTATCGGCTTGCCCCAGTCGGCAACGCAGTTTTGGCCAATTCGGACGCGTTCCTTGAACCGCACAATCCCGCTCATCCTGGCGGTCGCTCTTTTCATGGAGAACATGGATTCGACCGTCATCGCGACATCGCTGCCGGCGATCGCCATCGACATCCATACCAGCCCGATCGCGCTCAAGCTTGCGCTGACGGCCTATCTTGTGTCCCTGGCGATCTTCATTCCAATCAGCGGCTGGATGGCCGACCGCTTCGGCGCCAAGAACATCTTTCGTGCCGCGATCGCCGTGTTCATTGCCGGTTCGGTCGCCTGCGCGCTGTCGGGTTCGCTGCCGGCCTTCGTGGTTGCGCGTTTCCTGCAAGGCATTGGCGGCGCCATGATGACGCCGGTCGGGCGCCTGGTTCTGGTGCGCGCCACGCCCAAGAGCGATTTGGTCGCCGCCATGTCCTGGCTGACCGTTCCAGCACTGGTCGGCCCGCTGGTCGGTCCGCCGATCGGCGGCTTCATCACCACCTATTTTACCTGGCACTGGATTTTCCTGATCAATGTTCCGATCGGCCTGATCGGCATCTGGCTGGCGACACGCTTCCTGCCGGAAACCGAAGCCACCGAGACGCCGCCGCTCGATTTCATCGGCTTCGTGCTGAGCGGGCTGGCGGCATCCGGTGTCGTGTTCGGCCTGTCGGTGGTCAGCCTGCCCTATCTGCCGCCGGCGACCGGCTTCATCACCGTGGCCGTCGGACTGGTGTCGGGCGCGCTCTACCTGATGCATGCGCGCCGCGCCAAAAATCCGCTGCTGGCGCTCGAGCTGTTCCGCAACCAGGTGTTCCGCTCCTCGGTGCTCGGCGGCAGCCTGTTCCGGATCGGCATCGGTGCCGTGCCATTTCTGTTGCCGCTGATGTTCCAGATCGGTTTCGGGCTGACACCGTTCCAGTCCGGCATGATCACCTTCGTCTCGGCGATCGGCGCCATAGGCATGAAATTCGTCACCGCGCTGATCTTCCGCGTTGCCGGCTTCCGGCGCGTGCTGATCGTCGGCTCGCTGGTCGCCGCCGCATCGATCGCCATATACGGCCTCTTCACCCCCGAAACGCCTTACGCGCTGATGCTGGCCATATTGCTGGTCGGCGGCTTCATCCGCTCGATGTTCTTCACCGGCGTCAACGCGCTCTCCTATGCCGAGGTGTCGGCCGAGGACACCAGCAAGGCGACGCCGATCACGGCGGTGTTCCAGCAGCTCTCGATCGCGCTCGGCGTGGCGCTTGCAGGCGGTGTTCTGGAAGTCTCGACCTCGATCCATGGCGGCCCGCTGACGCTGGGCGATTTCCACATCGCCTTCTTCATCGTGGCGGCGGTATCGGCGGCGGCATCGCTGTCGTTCATGCGGCTGGCGCCCGACGCCGGCAATGCCGTGTCAGGCCATGGCCGGCTGACGACGCCGAAGACGCTGGAACCGGTGAGATCGCCGGGAGAGTGAGGTGGCCAATTCAGCCTTCGATGTCCCCCGGCCTTCGCTATGGCTGCGGGCGCTCGAGTCCTTCGGAACGTCCACTGGATGTTCCGATCCGCCTGACGGCGGAGCGGTAGTTGGTGGGCCAGTCAGGCCTCAGCGTCCCCCGGCCCTTCGCTATGGCTCCGGGCGCTCGAGTCCTTCGGAACGTCCACTGGATGTTCCGATCCGCCTGACGGCGGAGCGGTCTCTCGCCCTTTGAAGTCTTTCGCCAAGAGATAAAGCTCGACCGACTCGTCGCGCGATGCCGGCGGCTTGACGTGGTGGACGGAGCGGAAATTCTTCTTGAGCATCGAGAGAAGTTCGTTCTCGGCGCCGCCCTGGAAGGTCTTGGCCAGGAAATGGCCGCCGGGCTTCAGGACCGACAGAGCGAAATCGGCCGCCACCTCGCACAGATGCATGGTGCGGATATGGTCGGTCCGCTTGTGGCCGGTGGTCGGCGCCGCCATGTCGGACAGGACGACGTCCGGGTCTCCGCCCAGCGCTTCGGCCAGTTTTTGCGGAGCCTGCGGATCGAGAAAATCCATCAGCAGCACCGGCGCACCGGGCACGGCGTCCATTTCCAGATAATCGATGCCGATGACATGCGGGTTTTCGGCCGTCGATTTCGTGCGCGCGGCCGCGACCTGACACCAGCCGCCGGGGGCGGCACCCAGATCGATGACCTTCATGCCGGGTTTCAAGAGATGGTGCTTGTCGTCGATCTCGATCAGCTTGTAGGCCGCCCGCGAGCGATAACCGTCGGCCTTGGAGCGCTGTACATAGGGATCGTTGATGTGACGCTGCAGCCAGCGGCGCGACGATTCCTTCAGGCCGCTTTTCTTCTTGATCCGCGTCTTCAGCACGCGGATGCTGGCCGAACCTGGTTTTTCCGGTTTCTTGGTCATTTAACGGCCACGCCCATCATTGCGCCAGACGCCGTCATCGGCCATCAGCTCGCTCAATATGCCTTCGCGCAGGCCCCGATCGGCGACGCGCAGCCGTTCCGACGGCCAGACGGCGCGGATCGCTTCGAGGATAGCACAGCCGGCCAGTACAAGATCGGCGCGGTCGGCGCCGATGCAAGGGTTGGCGCAACGCTGCTGAAAATCCCAGCCAACCAGCCTTTCGACCATGCGGTCGACGCTGTCGCGATCCATCCACAGGCCGTCGACCCGGCGGCGGTCGTAGCGTTCGAGATCGAGATGAACGCCGGCCAGTGTCGTCACCGTGCCAGAAGTGCCGAGCAGGTGGAAATTCGGGCTGGCCTTGAGGTGGCTCAGCCGGTCGCGGCCGTCGAAGGCGGCAAGCCGGCCTGCGACGTCGTCGACCATGGCGGTGAAGATCTCACGCGTCACGGTGCGGCCGCCAAAGCGTTCGGCCAAGGAGACGACGCCGACCGGCAGCGATGTCCACGACACGATGTGGTTGGCCAGCCGCGGCGAACGGCGGCCGGTGAGATCGATCAGCGCGATCTCGGAAGAGCCGCCGCCGATGTCGAACAGCACGACGCCCTGCGTGTCGCGCTCGACCAGCGAGCCGCAGCCGGAAACCGCAAGGCGGGCTTCGGTCTGGCGGTCGATGATCTCGAGCTTCAAGCCGGCCTCGCGTTCGACGCGTTCGAGGAATTCGACGCCATTCTCGGCCGAGCGGCAGGCTTCCGTGGCGATCAGCCTTGCCTTCCTGATCTTGCGGCCGCGCAATTTGTCGCCGCAGACCTTGAGCGCCTCGACGGCGCGGTCCATCGCCGGCTGGCCGAGCCGGCCATTGGCGGTGAGCCCCTCGCCCAGCCTGACGATGCGCGAAAAGGCATCGATGACGCGGAACTGGCCATGGCGGGTGGGAACGGCGACCAGGAGCCGGCAATTGTTGGTACCGAGGTCGAGTGCCGCGAAAACGGGAAGCTCGTGCAGCGGCGGCCGGCGGTTGCCTTGCTCGGGGCGTGGCAACGGAACGGCGGGCGCGATCGCCTGGACCGCCACCGGTTTCAAGTCCAATGCGGCGACGGCGGCCTTGCCTTGCACCGGCAACCGATTCTCGTCGGGGCGTGCCTCGTCGCGCGCGAAAACCTTGCGCCCACGCCTTCGCTTGCGCCGCTTCTTGGGCTTGCCTTTCTGGGTCGCGTCGCCCGCCTGCCCATTCACGGAGCGAGGCTCCGTCGGGCGGCGTTGCTGCCAACCGGCTGTCCCCGGGCCTGATGACCCCGGGGAAGCGCTGGACGCGCCCACCTCCGGCGCGCCTGCGCCGGTGTCGCGGTCTTCCACTGTCGTTCCTTCCGGCGCCGCGCGAACCGGTGACGGACGCAGCAGGCGCTTTGGCATGTTTCAAGTTGCCGTCAGACTAACAGTGCCGCGCCCGATCACCAAGAGCCGCCTGCCGAATTTTGCCGGCTGGCTGCGCGGGCCTGCTTTTCGCGCTGGCGCAATGTACCGGCAAGGCGTGGCTGGTAGCGCAACACCGTCGCGGGGCGCGGCAAATCGGGACAGCATCAGCCGCGATAAGTGTTCGCGGTTGAATAGCCGGCTTCAATGAGGCATTTCTGAAATTAATGGGGAATTCGGGGCGCTGGCCTCTCGACAGAAAAGGACGCGGACAGGAAACGCATGGCAGTCGGGCAATGAACTGGAAACGCTATTTCTGGCCGGTCGTCGGCATCGGCGCGGTGATCTTCTCGCTGCTGCTGCTCTGGCATGAATTGCGCGGCGTCTCGCTCGACGACGTCTGGGACGGGCTGGCGGCCATTCCGGCCCGCGGCTGGATGCTGGCTGGCTTGAGTTCGGTCGTCGCCTATGCCGCGCTCGCCGGCTATGATCACATTGCGCTGCTGCATATTGGCAAGAAGGTGTCGTGGCTGTTCGTGACGCTCTGCTCCTTCACCACCTATGCGCTGTCGCACAACATAGGCGGCTCGGTGTTTTCCGGCGCCGTCATCCGCTACCGCGCCTACGGCACCAGGGGCCTGACGGGCCAGGAAGTCGGCGTGCTGGTGGCGATCTGCTGGATAACCTTCGTGTTGTCGACGATTCTCGCCGCCGGCCTCGTGCTGGTGTTCGAGCCGCAGATTATCGACCGCTTTTCCGGCATCGCCCATCACGGACTGTCGAAGGCGGCTGGCATCGCCATGCTGATCCTCATCGCCGCCTATATATTCGGCAGCTGGCTGCATCTGCGTCCGCTGAAAATCGCCAGCTTCCAGCTTCACTATCCGGCGCTGCCGATTGTCATCAGGCAGCTGCTGATCGGCCCGATCGAACTCCTGGCGGCAGCCGCGATCATCTTCTTCGCCCTGCCGGGGGTGCACAATCCCGGCTATTTCGTCGTGCTCGGCGTCTTCCTCGTCTCCTTCTCGGTGGCCCAGATCTCGCACGCGCCGGGCGGCCTCGGTGTGTTCGAGGTGGTGTTTCTCGCCGGGCTTTCCGACATGGACCCTGTCGGCGTGCTGGCCGCGCTGCTGGTGTTCCGGCTGTTTTATCTCATCATCCCGCTGATTCTGGGCCTGGGCATCGTGCTGTTCTTCGAACGCTCGCAATTCAGCCGCAGGGAGAGCTGAGACGCGGATCGCACGCCAGTGGAAAACGCCGGCTTTCGGAGCCAGCGACAAAAGCTGGCAATTGAAGCGCAGAGCAGGCTTGACTATTTTCCGCTGGCGGCTACAAGGCAGCGCTCACAGCGGCTAGCCCGCTCGGCCCGCGCGGTTTCACGTTTATCGTGAAAATCACGCCTGCTGGGGAATAGGTTAACGGTAGACCCACGGACTCTGACTCCGTTAGTCCTGGTTCGAATCCAGGTTCCCCAGCCAAACTGGACTCCCTGTCGATAAAGCGGTCCGTTGTGTGCCCGTCGCTGTTCCCGATGCGACCGTTTCCGCAAGTAGATCAAAGGGTTGTCTAAAGATGGCGTGCACCTTGCCTTGGTCCCAATGACAGTTCGACAGCACGAGATTCAAGAGCCGCTTTTTCTCGTGCACCGGCTGTTTCGCAAACAGTCGACTGGCGTTGCGTGCTAGTTCCAACAGCCGAATACCATCCTCCATGTATGATTCTTCAGCGCTACCATGGCGCTCAATCTCGCGCAGCAGCCGCGTCTGCTCGGTTCGCCACTGTGCCGACATCCGGTCGTAGAAGGCGTTGTCGATGCGGCCATCGAGCTTATCGAGGTACATGGCGTGCAGCCGGTCCTCGAGCCGCTTGTATTCGACTTGGCATCGATGGATCGCCTGTTCATGCTCGCGGCGCTCGTCGGCATGGCTGGCCATGAGGGCTGCCTTGACCCATTCCAGTATCTCTTCGTCGAAATGCAACCGGTCGAGCAGGTTGGCGAATGCCTGATCGAGCACTTCCTCGCGGACATATTTGCGGCGGCAATCACCGTACCCACCCCGGCCTTTGTTGGTATGCCCCGTGCAGTGATAGTAGACGTATTTGCCCTTCTTGATCTCAGCGACAACGGCGCAGCCGCATTCGGTGCAGGTCATCAGGCCGGTGAAGGCAAACTCGTTTCCTATCGGGTGAGTCGGCACTGCATTGCGCCCCGTCAGGACGCCCTGGACCCGCTCCCACAGTTCCATCGATACGAGGGGTTCGTGCTTTCCCTGATGCAGTTTGCCACTCCACTGGAACAGCCCCGTATAGAGGCGGTTGCGCAGGATCATATGCACGGTGCTGACCGGAACCGGATTGCCGCTCTTAGGATAGATCAGTCCATCGCCATGAGCTGCCTTAGCCAAGGCCTTGAGCGAATACTGGCCGGTTGCGTAGCGCTCGAACAGTTGTGTGACGACTGGAGCCAATTCAGGATGCGGCTCGATAACCTTTCTGCCATCCTTCCCCGTGGTGTTGACATAGCCCAGTGGAGCCTTTGTCGGCCAGATGCCCTGCTCCGCCTTCTCCATCTGTCCCTTGCGGGCTTCTTCCGACAGGTTGTCGATATAATTCTTGGCCATCAAGACCTTGATGCCGTGCATGAACTTTTCAGATGAGCGCGAGTCCCGCGACAGCGTCACACCTTCCTTCGCAAGGTGGATTTCCACATCCAGTTCATCGAGCGTCACCCAGTCCTTCAGGTTGCGATAGAGTCGGTCGGTCTTCTCGACCAGGACGCTTCGAATGCCGGGATGCTTTCGCAGGTACTTGACCATTTCGGTGAAGTTGGTCCGGCCGGTTGTCTTGGCTGTCTCGACGTCGATGAACTCCTGAACGATGTCGAACCGCTGTTGCAGGGCGTAGTCACGCAGCAGCTTGCATTGCGCTGGGATGGAGAAGCCTTCTTTATCCTGCTCCTTGGAGGAGACGCGCGCGTATAGCAGCGCCTTCACAAGGCCTGTGGGCCTTGCGACCTTCGCAATTCGCTGATTCATCCTGGATGCGTCCTTCCCTCCTTAGTCGCTTTTGCGACGGACTGAGCCTGCAATCTGGCGAACATGAAGCACTGGCTACTCGCCCCGGTCAATTCGGTCCCATTCGGCGAGAATGCAAAAGAAGCCACCGAGATTATCGACGATTTGCCGGGCATCTTCGGTTGACAGGGGCCGCCCGGTACGAGCCTCAAACAAGCGAGACGTCCGTTCCAGGAACGCCTCGTCAACGACGCGCCGGCGCGAAAACAGATCGGCCTCGGCATCGCGTCTAACGCCGCGTTCTGTGCCGCGCCGTCGCGCCTTCACCGCTTCTGACCCGAGCATATCTGCATCGGGACAAGGATGGCCGAAATCGCCTCAGCGCCGAATGGCCGTTATCTGCGCCTACGTATCCTTTTCTACTCCGTATCGACACCGATGACCGCTTACTGACCAAGCGGGCGATTAGCGGCTTGCTTTTCGAGACCGACCAGATCGGCGGCCCTTGCTTGATATCGCTTACAATCCGCCTGAACGACGGATCGGTTAGGCCGCTCCAGCGGCACGCCCCCGACGATTTCCTTCAAGTCACGCAGGATCGATTCGATATGTGGCCAAGGAAAATCTGTCGGGTCGTCGATTTCGCGATCTGAGCCGACGATTATTTCGAGCTTGGCGACGACGCCGGGAAGTGACTGTGCGGGCGTACGCGGGAGTCTATCCTGAATCTTCAAAGCCGCCGTCGCGGCCTCGACTTCCGCCTGGTAGGCGATCGAATAGCCAACCTTCGCATCGATCGACGCCGGACAGGTGGCGCTGAGAACACGCGTTTCCAGCCGTTGTTGAAGTCGGCAGAGAACCAGCGAGACACGCTGCGCCCGCAACCATTCTCGTAGCAGCGCAACCGCAGCGTCTTCTTCGTCGGAACGAGCAGGTCTTTTTATAGCCCCCTCGCCTCTTCCGCCGATCGTGACGAGAGGCATAGTCGTGCTATGGTCGGAATCAGCCATGATCCGAGCTCCGCAAAGCGTGGGCGTGGTTAGACTTGCCGGAAGCGGGGAACCACTTCCAACGGTCGTTTCGTAAAACAAGCATATTTGCACTTTTTGTGCAACAGGGCATTTGAACAATGAAGGTAAGTGCGGCCCAAGTTCGCGCGGCCCGTGGGCTTCTCGACATTTCTCAACAGGAACTGGCGGATCTTTCCAAGGTAAGTTTGAGGACAATCGTGCAGTTCGAACGTGGTTCGAAACCTGCATCTGAATCGATCCTGCAAGCTCTGAAGCTATCTCTCGAAGCAGCCGGAATCGAATTCATTCCAGAGAATGGTGGTGGCCATGGCGTGCGCTTGTCACGCGGTACCGCGAACACTTAGCTGACGACGGCACTTGCGGGCGCCGTTAGGGATTATCTGTTTGCCAACAATGTCAGCAACGCGCCTCACCGAAGACATTCAGGCAACCATCACCCTCGCCTGAAAGCGGACGATCGGCGGGAACGAGGCGGGGGAAGGTAAGTTTGGGTCAAACGAAGTTAAGTCCTCTATAGGCGGAGACGAAGCCGTTTGGCCCGGTCAAGGAAAGCGAGTTCTCCACCCTCGAGGATTTCGCATACTTCTTTCCGAATTTCAGGGTTTTCGAGACCGCCCGCGACGTAGGTCATCGCCGGTAAGGCACCCGGCTGGTGGTACCCGGCCTTTGCAACAATCACCTGATCCGCGTCGGTGTTCACGACGAGATTTGCATTGTGCGTCACCACTATAATCTGGCGGCGAAGCTTCGTCTCGCGGAAGCGCTCGACGAGTTCGTCGTACACCGACTTCGGATCAAGATTCTCCTCCGGCTGATCGATCACGAGCGGTCGATCATCGTTCCGATCAATGGACAGATACAGCAGAAGCAGGACAATGCCGCGAGTACCAGGTGAAAGCTGTTCGATCTCCACGCCGTCGTATTGAACGCTATAGCGAATGCGGATGTGGTCGAGGCTGTAGAGCCAAGCGGAGAGCTCTGACGCCCATGCGCGGTATCGCTCCAGATTGGAGCGGTCCTCCAAAGCTTCGGCAACGAAATCACGGTCATGGTCGGTTCTGAACTTTGCGAGCGCCGATGCGATGTCGTTGGCGCTGCCAGATTCCCAAATCGCCAGCAACTTGGTCTGGACGGCCTTTAACAGGGAACCCTTGCCTTGAAATGGGCCGGTCTTGCGGGCGTCGAGCAGCTTCTCGCCGCGCGCCGCCCACCCCTCCACGTCTACGGTACGGCGAACATTGAAAGTCAGCTTGCCAAGGGCGCCGGGTTGGCCAGCGATCTGTTGACCAAGCGGTTCGTATAGGCTTGCGAGTTCGTTGGCCTCACCAATGATCGCTGCGACTGCCTTCTTGTAGTTTTCCGTGCGCTGCGTCGCGAGGATCTTGATCCTGTCATCAGCCGCCTCGGCCAGTTCTATCGAACGGCGGAGCTTGTTGAGGTTGGCTTCGCCTTGGGTAATCTTCTCCGTAAGCCTGCTGTAGGTTCGGGCGTTCTCCGTCGCGATACCAACGACTTGAGTCAGCCGGGCAACCTCCGCGTCGAGGTGGCCGAGCGTTTGCTGGTCAAGGGCAACACCCTCGGCCAGCCGGGACATCGTCAGATCAGCACCCGGGTTAAGTGGCGGAAGAGCCTGACCGCGAAGTTGAGCCGTAGTCGTCTCGAGCTTCTTGATTGCTGCGTTGACCGTACCAGCGGGATCGCCCTTGAAGTCGACTTCGAAGGTTTTCCAATCCGCTTCCGGCAAGCCAGCTTCAATGTGGGTATCCCTGAGGTCGCGTAACATGCCGGGGAGGATGCTTTCCTTCCAGGAACGGACGGCATCAAGCAGTGCAAGCAAGGTCTGGCGGCGACGCTGCTGTGCTTGAATCAAGTTCCTGCGGGCGACCGCCGCCTCATCGACCCCAGCGAGGGTTTCGGATGCGGCCTTAGTGCTCGCATTTCCACTGCTTACGAGTGCTTGACGGTCCTTCTTGTCCTTCTCCAACGTTGCTTGGCCTGTGTCGCGCTGCTTCTTCAAGCCTTCGAGCGCGTCTTTGCGCTGACGCTCAACATTCATCTCGTTGGACGTCTGGACAATCACTAATTCTTGGCGTTGACGTTCGGCGCGCCAGCGTTCGGCTCGTAGCGAAAGCAGCTCGCCAAAGTTGGCTGCCTCCATGCGGTCTTCCTCGGGATGAGCATGGAAAACGACTCGTTCGATCTCAGTAAGCAGTTCGTCAGTGACACCCTCAGCGGAGCAAAGCCGGTCCACGAATTGCTGGGAGAGATAGCGTACTCGGGAATCATCGAGAACGTCCTCCATCTCAACGGTCCGAAGGTCGTTGTAGGTCTCGTCGCCAAGGGCCCATTTCAGCGTGGCGCGTTCGGACCCGAGGAGCTTGGCGGCTCGGTATAGGAATGACTTCTTTGCCTCGTCATCCTTGGATTGGCGGGCGGCATAGGCTCCCGCGGCGATGATCTCAGCGAGCGCTGTCTTACCCGATCCGCGTGCGCCGATGATCGCAACCAGCCCGGCGTTGAGGTCTATCGCCCCATTCGAAAACCATGACGCATTAGTCACGGTGACGCGCTCGATCACTTCGGACGATAGCGCCCCGATGGGATGCGTCGGACCGATAAAGACACGCGCGTTGGGCTCGAGGACGACCTGCCGGAGGCTCTCAAAGGTCACATCGCCCTTAATCCAGGTATAAAGGTCGTTGTCCGGCTTACCCACCTTGCCCAAGTCGTGAGCATCGCTTCCGTGCAAGCACGGTTTGCGGCCACCCCAGCCCAGAATCAGCTGCTCAAGGGTCGCAGCACCAAGCCCGAGCCAGAAGTCGCGTAGTTTTTGCGATGAACCGAAAATGAAGTGAGCCGCTTTCTCGATCTCCTTCCGCATCGTCACCAGCGACGCGTCGCCCTGCAAGCCCGCAGTCCCGTCGCCTTCGCCAGCCGCCACCGCAACTAAGATGTTGCGTTGAGCCCACTCCGACTTATCGAACGCGTCCCGGAGTTTCGAACGGCTGACTTTGAACTGATTGGCGCCCTCCCTCAGCGCGGCCTCCGGGGCTAGGTTCGGATCTCGCTTATGGGCGCGGCCCAATCGGATTAGTTCATCGCGGTCGCAGGCGTAGGTTTCGCCGTGCGCCTCGAAAGTCATCTTCCGCATAAAGCTCTGCAGTTTCTCTAGATGGTCGGGTTCGTCGGGGCAAACCAGGAGATGAAAGTTGATGACGCCGTCAGAGGATGTGCCCATCTCGAAGCGCATCTCGACATTGGGAAAAATCAGCTCAACACCCTGCAGACGCCCAGCCTTCTTGTGAGCGACCACCCGCTCGTAGAGCGTGAAGCTGTAGTAGTCCGTGACACCGAGGGCACGAATGCGTGGCGCTGACTGCTCGATCGCTTGCAGATATGGCTCCCAAGCATTGTGGCCGAAATTGTTGGCAAGAATGGTGCCTGGCGTGTGGATATGGGGGTCCCAGCGATGCCAGATCGAGCCGCGTCGGTTTTTCTTGTCATCCATATTTACGCCCTCAACGATAAATTTGAGGGCAGAGCCGCGACGGCGGCGTCAAGAGTCGCATTTCCCCCACGCCAATACTACAGCGGGTATTTCGAGAATGCCAATATGGTCGTCCATTCCTAGGTAGTCGCCATGAGTGCCGAAGAAGGGTTCACGCCTCGCCCGAGCAGCAGAAAGCGTTCTATCCACGACCTTATATGTTGGGCAGCGTTCATATAGTAGACGAAGCGTGAATCACGCTACATTTCTGTCACGCCCTTCGGTGCGATCCAATGCCTGCCGAAGTAGGATTCCGTTAATAAATTCAACTTCCACCAATATTTAACCACAGCCTGCAACTCTGTTGCCGGGGAGTCAGGCTATGAATGAACTTCATTTTGGCGATAACCTTGACGTATTGCGGGCGATGCCCTCGCAATCTGTTGACCTAATCTACCTCGACCCCCCATTCAATTCGAACGCCAATTATAACGTGCTGTATGGCACGAAGGGCGGTGGCGCGTCTAAAGCTCAATCTCACGCTTTTGAGGATACATGGACCTGGGGACTGGATGCACAGCGCGCTTTGAACGAGACCGCCGAACGGCATCTCGAAGCTGGCGCGCTGCTCGATGCGTTCCAGAAGGTGTTCGCCGGCAGCACCATGATGGCTTACTTGTCCATGATGACGGTACGATTAATCGAGATGCAGCGCATTTTGAAATCAACTGGAGCGCTCTATCTGCATTGTGACCCAACTGCCAGTCATTACCTCACGATATTTCTTGATGCCATATTCGGTACTAATAATTTCAGGAGTGAAGTAATCTGGAAACGTTCGAGCGCTCACAGTTCGTCCAAGCGATATTCGCCTGTGCACGATACGATTCATTTCTACTCAAAGTCCGAGAAATTTACGTGGAATCCAGCGTTCCAGCCCATTCCTCAGGAAACTATTGACGCATGGTATAACAATATTGAACCCGGGACCGGGAGGCGATTCAACCGCGCCGACCTTACCGCCGCTGGCCAGAGGAATGGGTCTTCGGGCTTGCCATGGCGTGGAATAGACCCAACTTCTAAGGGCCGACATTGGGCGATTCCAGGGTATGTCGGCTTAGCCGCCATCCCTGCGCAAGAGGCGCTTGAAATACTCGACCAGCAAGGTCGGCTGTATTGGCCAAAAAAAGCCAACGGAATCCCGATGTTCAAGCGGTCATCTTGATGAAAGCCCCGGCATACCAGCTTTGGATGTAATTACGGATATCGCGCCGCTTAACAATGTCGCAAAGGAACGCCTAGGCTACCCTACGCAAAAGCCGCTGGCTCTCCTTGAGAGGATAATAGCGGCTTCATCCAATCCCGGTGACATTGTGCTTGACCCTTTCTGCGGATGTGGGACGGCTATCGAAGCGTCAGAAAAGCTTGGCCGCAGATGGATAGGTATCGACATCACATACCTCGCTATTCACGTCATCGAGGAACGGCTCCAAAAGACCTTCGGGCCCAAGATCAAGGAAGCCTATACCCTGTATGGCCGCCCCGAAGACGCCGAAGACGCGAAGGCGCTCGCCGCGCGCGACTGGCTCGAATTCCAGAAGTGGGCCGTGTTTACACTAGGCGGATTGCCCAAAGACCGGCCCGGCGCTGATGGCGGCATTGACGGCGTTATCCGATATCATCGGATAGGTATGGAGAGGGCCAGTCGCGCCATAGTCTCGGTCAAAGGCGGACTGAATGTTGGCGTCGATGCAATCCACAAACTCAAATCGGTAGTGAAGCGGGAAGAGGCGGAAATCGGCATCCTCGTTTGCGTCAACCCGCCAACCGGCCCTATGCTTCGCGAAGCCGCTTCGGAGGGCGAATTTGGGCCGCCGACCAAGCGCGTGCCGAAAATCCAAATTGTCACTGTCGAAGAACTCTTCCGGCCGGTTCCGGTGCATCTTCCCGGTATGCTTGACCCGCCTGAGGCTATCTCAATGCCAGCGCCGGGGCCGGGCAAGCGTGGGCGAAAGCGTATAGAAGGTCAGACGGAGATGCTTTTCCCTATCGAAGGGAAGCAAAGGGCCGAAGACAAAGGGAAGGTTAAGGGAAACCGCTCAATCCGACCCGTAGCAATCGAGGTAACGCGGGCCGACAGACGTAAGGCGAAATAGCTACTCGTCGGAGGGTTCTTGGCGCTTGCGCCCCGCGGTTCCTCTATTTGCTTTTTTTGCCGAGCTTGGGCGCGTGGATCTTGTTGACGCAAACCTTGAGGAGTCATTAACCTTGCCCCATAGGTGGCAGCAACGTGCCATTCGCCCACCATTAGTCGCCGTTTTTTCGTGCCGCTCCGGCGTGCCAAGACACAGGATCGGCGATCCATCGATTGATATCGGTTTCACGCCAGCCAGCCCCGTTGACGCTGATTTTCAGCTGAGCCGGGAACGTGCCTTCGGCGATCTTGCGATAGAGGGTTGAGCGGGACAAGCCGGTCCGGTCAAGGACGGTTCTGAGGCGTATGATACGATCTGGCTCGGACATAGCTCGCCTGCTTCTCACTGGTCGTTGCCGGTATCTGCTGGGACAACAGGGCTCACCAATGCTGGACGCAACCAGACTTTTCACTCGACCCGACTGTGGCGTGGAAACGGCGGCAAATCGGAGGGTTCAGATACCGATTCCCCGCCCTCTGCCGATGCCATGGCTGAATGCGAGTTCCGCAGCGAGGCGACGGCCGGACTCGACCTGGATGCCAAGCGCCTTCTTGTGATTGGCGAGTAGCGATTCCAGCTGCGGGTCGCGCTCGAGGCTCTTAGCCATGTCGGACATAGCCGAGCGTGTTGACCTGTAGCCGGACATGTCGCCGGCTTGGTATTGGCCCTGGCTCGTTCGATCGAGTTTTTGCCAGCGTTCCACGAAACGATCTGCCCGGCGGACCGGATCGTTGTCTAGTCCCGTGCGGATTTCGGTTTCAAGCTGGAGAGCAAGCACGACGCGGTTGACGCGGCCCGCACCCGCTTCACGGACAAGCTCGGGGTTCTTGAAGTAGGCTGCTTCGGCATCGCGCCAGCCATGCGGCCGAACCTTCTCGAACGCGCTGCGGGCATCCCTCAATTCGCGCATCTGCTCGGGACTGCCCTGGCCGTCACGATGTCCAGCGCTGTGGATCGCATCGATCGCACGGGCGTGACGCACAAGCGCCTGCGTGCGAGCGCGTCGCAACGCCGCTTCCGGGTCAACCTGCACATTCGTTTCGCGCTGCGCTCCCCTGACCGAAGCATCTCTTCCAGGCGAGGGACCGCCATCTCCGATCTGCGCGCCAACATTCTCCCTTCCCGGACGGCGCCCACGCTCCTGACCGGGCTCGGCGTCGGCGGGCAAGCGCAATCCGTCGAGTAGCCCGCCGATCCTGTCGCGAAGCTTCTCCGGAACGATCCGGCGCACGATCTCGACCACACGCTCGCGGAAGCTGATGCCGCGCCGCTCGGCATAGCTCTGCGCCGGGTCGATCTGCTCGTAGTCCGACGCCATATCTTTCGCGCGGTCGCGCGACAGCGTGCGAACGAGCCGATCTCGTGTCGCAAAGTCGTCGCCGCCGTAATGCAGGTCCATCCCGTCTCGATGTCGCGACAGGGCAACGTAGCTGCCATGTGCGTCCATGCCGGGCGTCGCCAGGACATGGGTCCGGTCAACCGTCATACCCTGCGCCTTGTGAATGGTCGCCGCATAGCCGTGGTCGATGTGGGCATAGTCTTTCAGATCGAAGCGCACCGATCGGCCGTCATCGGTGCGAACGGCCATACTTTGTGAGCTGACCTCTTCGATCACACCGAGCGTGCCGTTTTTGACGCCAAGGCCGCGCTCGTTGCGCAGGAACATGACACGGTCGCCGCTGGCGAAGTTTCTCGCACCGCGTTCCACATCCACCTGAACATCTTGGCCGAGATCGCCGGCTACGCGCATGCGCTCGCGCGCGACCTGGTTGAGCGCGCGCACCTCGTCGTTCGTGTGGGTGAGGATGATCTGGCTTGCCTGTGGATGCGCCTGCCTGTCGCGATCCCAGCGCTGGACGAGTTCAGCTCGCGCTTCGTCGCGTGTCGCGGCCGGATGCACCATGCCTTGCGCGTCGTAGGCGCTGATCGCGGCGCCGATCTTGCCGGTTGCCAGATCGCGCGTGGCATCGCGTTGCCAGTCCTCGCGCTGGCGGCGTACCTGGCCGATCTCGACGCCACCATTACGCTCGTGAATCGAGCGGAATGCAGCGCCGGCTTCAATCGCCTGCAGCTGCTGCGGATCGCCGACCAGCACAACCTTTGCGCCGACGTCCACCGCATGGGAGAGCACGCGCTCCAACTGGCGCGTGCCGATCATGCCGGCTTCATCGATCACCAGGACATCACGCGCGGTGAGAAGATCGCGGCCCTGCCCCCAACCATGTTCCAAGCTGGCAATGGTGCGTGTGACAATTCCTGATCCGCTTTCAAGATTCTCGGCCGCAATACCGGAGAGTGCGGCGCCTCGAACCTCGTAGCCCGCGGCTGCCCATGCCTGGCGCGCAACACCCAGCATGGCGCTCTTGCCAGTGCCGGCAAACCCGACAACGACACCAAGACCGCGACCATCGGTAATATGCGCGAGCGCATCGGTCTGCTCGCCTGACAGGACAAGCCCGCGTTGCGCAGCCCGCGCCAGAGCTGCCACGCGAACCACGTCACTCACCGCATGACGCTCCGTCCCACCCATGCGTTCCGCCGCGCGATGCAGGCGCTGTTCGGTCTCGATCATCTGCCGCGTGGTGAACCGGTCTTCGCCGCGTCCGTCCTTGCCGAGTTCGACCAGATCGGGTGCGTTGCCGATCGCACCTATGACCTTATTGAACTGCTCGATTCCGTCGCTGTGCCGATGCGAGAACTTCGCAAGGTCTTTTCTGGTGAAGGTCGATTGCTGATGCGTCATGGCATCCAGCGCCACGGATGGATCGGCAATGATACGCGCTCCATTGTTGCGCGCGATCTCGCGGTGCAGCTCGGTGCGATCGGCTTCGATGCCGGCAGCGTCGAGGCCACCGTCCTCAATGCGTTTTGCCGGCGCGCCAATCTGGGTCTGCGGCTCCAGTGAAATGCCCTGCGCTTCCAGACTGCGATGATCGATGCGCGCGTCGATGTCGAGTTCGGCAAGCCGCTCATTGGCGAGCTCCGCCCAGCGCTCGCGCCAGCGCTCGACCAGCTCGGTTTGGTTCCAGTCGCGAACCTTCGCCCCGAAACCGTGCTCGTCCACTGACCGCATGGTGAGCATGACATGGGCATGAGGCTTTGGACTGCCATCCTCTGCCCTGTCCCAATGCACATTGAGGTCGGCGACCATGCCCTTGCTGACAAACTCGGCTTGCACGAAGTCGCGCGACAACTCGATGCCTTGCGCCTGGCTGAGTTCACGCGGGAGTGCAAACTCGACCTCGCGGGCCAGTTGCGCATCCTTGCGCACCTCGAACGCCTCGACATCGTTCCACAGCCTTTCGCGGTCGCGCCAAGCCTCCGGTGCATCCTCCGGCAGCATCACCTCGGAATGGACGACGCCGCGTTTGCTAGAAAAGTCCTGCACACGATCAATGCGCTCGTCGCGCAACCGCGAAGCCGAGCGGTAGGCGGCGGACGCGACAGCGCTTGAGCCTGCCTTGCGGCCAATGACCTTGACGTGAAGATGATAGATCGCCATCGCGACAGGATCATTTGCACGTCAAAGCCCACGTCGGCACGACGTATAAGCGCGCCCTCCCTCGAAAAAATCTCGGGATGGACCAGCCCGTCCCGGGCTGTCTCGGCAACCCTGAAGCCGTCCGGCGGACGCTCGCCTATCATCGGCGCATCGACAATCGATGGAGACAGTCATGCGCAAACCACGTGACTTTGATGCCGAACTCAGCGCGCTGGAAGAAAAGACGCGAGAGCTCAAAACACGAAAGGTACAGCAACTCGGTGAACTGGTGATCGCTACCGGCGCCGATCAACTCAGCACCGACGAACTGGCCGGGGCGCTGGTCGCCATCGCTGAAACGAAAGACAGCGCAAAGCGTGAGGCATGGGCCAAGCGTGGGGTGACGTTTTTCGCGAGCCGGCCCCGGCGAACTGCTCCGGCATCTCACGGCAACCTTCGCGGCGCTCCAACGCAACCAGGCAGCACACAATCGCCGGCGAGCGGCTCTGGCTCGCAATGACATGCGCACGTGGCAGGTCGAGCGCCGCAAGCGCACCCGACATCTGATCGAACTCGGCGGTCTCGTCGTCAAGGCGAGTATCGTTGAACTGACCAATGACGATCGCGCCATCATCTACGGCGCACTGCTCTGGATGGCCGCCAAGCTCCAGAGCCATGAAGGCCAGCATGCGAGGGATCTATGGGCCGCGAAGGGAAAGCAGGCTTTCGATGCGGAACGGCATGAAGAGGGAAAGGATCAGCGAACTTAGCGGCGGTTGCGCTACGCCGCGGCCTCTTAGGGGGAGCAACAAGAAAATCGTCAGGGGGAACCGCCCCGTTCGCAGCGAGCGAGCCGAAGCCGAGGGAGGTCAGAATGGGGTGCGAGGGCGGAGCCCTGTCACCCCCGCCTTGGACAAGGGATCGTCACCGAAGGGCGGAGACGCGAAGCGGCTTCAAGCGCTTGCGTCTAGTGCCCGGTCCTGCGCAGCAGGATGACCGCTCTAACTAAAAATATCGCCCTATGGTCTGACCCGGCAGCGGCCAGGCGTGAGGTATCCAGTGGGGCGGCTTGGATCTGTCGTCAGGTGTTGAATGGAGCAACGACATTGGAGATGCTGGGACATCACCGAGCTTCTCCCAAATTGCGGAAGTCGCGGCCTCACCAACCGCATCTCCAACCATGACGTGATAAATTGGCGTGTGATTATTCGCGTACAAGCGTATCTCTGCCAGCAAAATCGTCCTGTTCAGGTCACCGAAAGCGAGTGTACGAAGAATGTATCCCTGCCCCTCGTTTGGTGGAGGAATGTCGAAACTTCCACCGACGATATAAGAGAGGTTCTTCTTGAGGCCCAAAATGTACGGCAGACAGATGGGGCGAAAATCATCAGGGTTCAGGTTGCATAAAATCTGCCCATAGCCGATCTTCGCCAGCAGTCGCCCGAAGCTGTCAGGAACGTGCCTGAACTTCGCGGTGAGCTTGATGTCAAACTTCCGTTCAAAGTCATCCGCTTTCTTATCGTCCATCACTGCGGAGAACTGCCACGCACCGGAAATGTCGGTGGTCTCAGGTAGGCCTTCTAAAAATCCGGCCCTGTTCATCTTGTAAAAAATGAGCGGCGCCGGATAGTCCCGATACGCGACCCTCACCTGCCGGTTCGGATTGTCGGGATCGCGCAGCCTGATATGCGTGGGGCGCGCCTTCTTTCTTCGGCTTGGGGCGTCGTAGCTGATACGGGCGTCGCCCCACATGTCACGGGCAACGTCCTGCTCGAATTTCTTCGTTATGTCCGCGCAAGCAAGGCAGCTTGCATCCTCAAGGATATGTTGGCCGCCCAAGGCCAATGGAAGGAAGTGCTCATCGGTGAGCGCTTCTCCCGTTTTGCCGCAATAGATGCATGCTCCCTTCGTGGGAATCCTGGTTGGCCCATACGACATAGCCGTCTCAACATCATGCGTTCAAAAGCTACTGCCCATTTGGTCTTTGCGTATCTGCTTTCCCTTCATGGTATAGTTGAGCATGCAAACTGCAACGGACAACTTCTGGGACATTCTATCGCAAGACGAGGCGGAATCTGCGCAGCGCGTCATTGGTGAGCTGAACGGAATAGCCTGGGCCGCGCCCTTGATCGCGGGCATCCGCGAGAATGGCGGTATTGTGCACGCCAACAAGGATCGGCTCTTCGAACTGCGGTTTGCCTATGCCTTGCATCAGGCGGGTATAGCGCCGAGATACGAGGTTCCGGGCGAGGCACGGTCCACCGTCGACTTCGGCTTCCATTCAGGCGGGCAAGGCTGGCGTGTGGAACTGTTGCGGCTCGGGGAGACAAAAGCCGTCAAGGAGGCGACAGGATCACGTGTTGGGACTGATGGCGTACCTTCGAGCAGTCGCATTCTGCACAGTGACGCTGACGACCCCAAACAATCCGTCGAAGGTGAGACACTCAAGGCTGTCGAGCGGATTTGTCAAAAGGCTGACGCGGATGGCCGTCCGCATAAATTTCCTATTCCAGATGGCACCTATAATGTTCTGCTGGTCGATTTCCGGACGTTCATGAATGGCGGCGACGCGGCCGACCGGCTCCATATCGGTCTGGGAGCTGAATCTGTGACGGCACCTTACCGTATGTTCTGGGAGAACCGGCCTATCTCGGGTGTATTCAACACAGCTACAAATCTGCGTGGCGCTGCCGAGATGCGCGAGCGGGTGCATCTTCTCGGCTTCGTGCGTGAACGCAACTACACGCCGGGCGAATTTGCTGGCGTGACGCAATTCATCGCGAACCCTCGGCTCTTCGCCCACGCGGCCGCCGCGCACGCGGCCATGACGACCTGGCCACTGCAACCGACGCAACTTCTCAATGGAGCTTCATGACGACCTCACGGTACAGCCAACGCCATAAGCTGGGTATGTTGCGCTACGCTAAGAAGGCTGGATTTGTTCACTCTTTGTGCTATTCCTTCGAGGGATCAAAACACATTCCTCATCCATGACCGACCTTATCCATGACCGAAAAGAACACCCCGAACTGGATCGACGCCGACGAAAAATACGCTCTGCTTGGCCTCAACATCAAAGGCGACGAAGCAGGGTTTGCCGATGAGCAAATTTCACCAGGGCTTGCTGTCGTCACGCGAACCGCCTTCAAGATGCCGGTGCATTGGCGCGAATGGCTGGGCAGCATCCGTGCGGAGGAAGTCGAAGATTGCGACCTCTTTATTCTCAGCAAGCTCAAATCAAAGCAGCCTGGCGTGCTTGATGGAGAGAACCAGGCGCTTCAGGCGAAAGTCGGCCGTTTTTATAACAGCCTTCTGCTCACTAGTCGGTTTGCAACGGCGCACAAACCGGTAATCCTCACGGGATCACGTGAGGACAATGAAATTGACGTGCGGCAAGCGCAGGATTTGGAGTCACCCACGGCCTGCAATTTTCGGGGTTACCCGGAGGTCTCGCAAACCGAACTTCGCCATGCCGCAAGCCTTGCAATACAGCTCGACAAGCTTGGCGGGATCGCCAGTGGTGCCAGCCACTGGCGCCTCTTTCGGGTCTCACATCTCTATGTTTCCACCCGGCCCGAACAGGATTTGCTTCACCGCCTTCATCAGTATGCCCGGTGTGTCGACGGATTGATTTTGTCGAGCCCCGGAAACGGCGCAAAGCAATTCAAGAGCCGGACTGAACTGTTCATCGGGCCTCGCCATCACACTCTGATGGGAGAAATCTACGAAACCCGCAGCGAGGTTGAACACCTCCACGAGGACCGGCTTCTCGAGCCGTTCGAGCGGGAAAAGCGGCTTGAGTTGCTTCGAAAGGAAGCGATCATTGAGTACATCGCGCGAATGGCGTTGAATCGCATCCTGTCGAACGAAGCCCTTTGGCCCCATTTCGCAAATCGCGCCGGCTTGACCACTTTCTGGGGCCTGCCACCGGATGAACGACAAAAAATCTGGGGTAATCCAATCGACCCGCTTGCCGCCCTGGCAGACTTTGATCCGCAATACATCCACAATGGAGAATTGGGGGCGTAGTTCAGCGTTGGCACAGCCAGTTGTGGACAGTTCTATTGGATTTGCCGCCGTCATTTGACGTGGAAACAAGTCCAGCTCTAACTTCATTTGATGTTTGAAATCACCAGTGACGACATAGCGGCATTAAACGATAGGGACTTGCGGAGCCTGATTGGGCTTCTTTGCGAGGCAACTTTGCGGCGCGCAGGTCTTCCTGTTTCCGCCGCAACCTGGGGCGGTGATCAAACCGCCAAGGATGGCGGGCTTGATGTGCGTGTCGCGCTGCCTGCGGGAACCAAAATAGAGGGCTTTATTCCGAGGGCAGCAACCGGCTTTCAGGTAAAAAAGCCGGATATGCCTGCCGGGGAAATTCCGAAAGAGATGAAGCCCAAAGGCGTCCTGCGGCCGGTCATAGAGGATTTGGCCGCCGAAGACGGATCCTACATCATCATCAGTTCAAGTGGTTCGACGGCCGATTTTGCCTTGACCAATCGCCGAAAGGCGATGGCCGAGACCGTCAAGGACATTAAAAACGCTTCAAAACTGCATCTCGACTTCTACGACCGCAACCGTATAGCAACCTGGGTGCGCGACCACCCCGGTTTGATCCCTTGGGTTCGCCATCGGATCGGAAAATCCATTGCTGGTTGGAGATCTTACGGCGACTGGTCTTTCGCACCTCCCGATGCCGAGAACAGCTATCTTCTTGACGACAAGGCACGCATCAAGACGGGCCAGAGCGAAGATGGTGACGGGTTGTCCGCCGTTGACGGCATCAACCGCATCCGCGATGCCCTTCGGAACCCCGGGCAGGTGGTGCGCCTCGTTGGCCTTTCGGGCGTTGGCAAAACGCGGCTGGTCGAAGCCTTGTTTGACAACACAGTAGGCACGGGTGCACTGGACCCTTCGCTCGCCGTTTACGCGGATATAGCGGATGGGCCTGCCCCCCAGCCCAGGGGCCTTGCTTCCGACCTCATCGCGGCCGGAACGCCGGCAATCCTGATAATCGATAATTGCCCGCCGGAAACGCACAAGCATTTGTCGGATGTGGTGCGTGCTTCGGGGTCAACGGTCAGCGCCATTACCATTGAATACGACATCCGGGACGATCAGCCGGAAGGCACCGATGTCTTCGCGCTGGAAACGTCTTCACTGCCCTTGATTGAAAATTTGGTATTGCGGCGGGTGCCAGGGCTATCGCAAATCGATGCACGCAGGATTGCCGAGTTTTCCGGTGGCAACGCGCGAATAGCATTGGCGCTGGCCGGCACCGTAGGGAAAAGCGAAACGCTTGCCGGCCTTACGGATACGGACCTGTTCAAGCGGCTTTTCCAGCAACGCCACGGGCATGACGCGGGGCTGCAACAGATCGCCGAAGCCTGCGCGCTGGTTTATTCGTTCGAGGGTGAAGCCCTGACAGGCGACAACGCAGAATTGCCGGTACTCGGCGCGCTCGTGGGAAAAACCGCGCGGGATGTATTTCACGCCGCTGCCGAATTGAAACGGCGCGACCTTCTACAAGCGCGTGCGGAGTGGCGAGCAATCTTGCCGCATGCTATCGCCAATCGGCTGGCGGCCCTCGCGCTCCAGAATATCCCCTATTCCATGATCGAAACCGATATCGTGCATGGGCCATCGGAACGCCTGTTGCGGTCCTTTTCCCGGCGTCTTGGCTATCTCAACGGCAGCAAGGAAGCGCAAGCCATCGCGCGCGGTTGGTTGGGGCCAGGAGGGTTTCTTTCAGACGTGTCGAAGCTGAGCCCATCCGGCCGGGCGCTATTTGACAATATCGCGCCGATCCAGCCCGAGGTGACTCTCGCCGCACTTGAGAACGCATTCTTAGAGGCTGACGATGATACATTGCTGGGAGCCACGCATTTTATACGCGTGCTGAACGCGCTCGCCTACGATGCCGCGTTGTTCGAGCGCGCCGTTGCGCTGCTGTACAGGTTCGCAAGCATCGATGAAGAGAAAGACGGAGAGGCTGCCAAAGCCACCGCGCCGCTCTTCTATGTCGCCTATTCCGGAACGCACGCGCCTCTGGCAATGCGGCTCAAAGTGGTGGATGGCCTCCTGAAGTCGGGTAAGCCTGCCGAGCAGCATATTGGCATCAAGGCACTCAAAGCGATGATGGCGGCGGAGCACCTTAGCCCCTATTCCACCTTTGAGTTTGGCGCGCGCTCGCGGGACTATGGCTACCACCCTAAAAACGGAGCGAGCGTTGGCGCCTGGTTTGAGGACGTGCTGAACGCCGCGGAACCTTGGGCTACAGGAAACACTCCGGTTACGGCGCGCATTCGAGAGGCCATCGCCCAGCGGTTCCGGGGACTCTGGGTGCGTGGCGGCCGGCTCGATGCGTTGGAGCGCATTTTCAAAGCAATAGCCGGCAGTGGTTTCTGGCGCGACGGATGGATCGCGGTCCGGCATACACGGCAATATGCAGGAAAAGCACTGCCGCCTGAGTCCCTGCGCCGCCTTGTTGAGCTGGAGGAATTTCTTAAGCCGAAGAACGTGATGGATAATGTGCGGGGGATCGTCCTCGGTGACAGGGGTGGCACCCTTGAGGACCTGGACGATGATGAGGAAGTAGACATTGTCGAGCGGTTGAGGCGTGTCGACGTTGCTATTGTCGAATTTGGAAAAGAGGTCGCCGCCGAACAGAACACATTTAAGGTCCTCCTCCCCGAACTCATTGCGGGGCATGGGCGGCTTTTTGAGTTTGGCCGAGGACTCGCCCTGGGTGCGGATGAACCGCTGGTCATGTGGAAGGCTTTGGCAGCGCAGGTAGCAGCAACCGAAAAGCCGAACCTGCAACTTCTTCGCGGCTTCCTGAATGGACTTCAGACGAAGAACCCCAAAGAAATACAGGATCTTCTTGATGAGGCTGTCGACGATGCAACGCTCGGCAGATGGTTGGTGGATCTTCAGACCAGCGTCCCGATAGACGAGGCCGGCGCCGGTCGCCTTCGCCGCGCGCTGGAGCTTGGCAAGGCCACCGTCCACGATTTCTTCGGGTTGGTTGGCGGGCGCGTATGTGATCCCATACCCGGCCCGGCATTCCGCGACCTGCTGCTCGCCATTGGCGCCAGACCTGGGGGTGATGCTATTGCCCTCGAAATCCTTTTGATGCGGCTGCATTCGGACGGCAACGAGAGACGGGCGCCATTGCCCGAAACACTCGAAGCCGGGCGCGTACTTCTTGGCCGGCACATTTTTGAGCGACGCTCCGAACAGGCGGACCGCAAGGATTACACGCTAGGGGTCGTCGCCAGAAATTCTTTGAGGGGACCAGAGGGCGTGCCCATCGCCCGGAAAATCTGGCGCGATCTAAAGACAGCTATCGAGAAATACGAGGTTTATTCCTGGGAGCAGGACGACCTTCTTCAAGCCCTCTTTATGACACAACCGACAACAACATTGGATGAGATGGTCGCAGGCACCGAACGGGACCGCAACAAGAGCATCGGCGTTATTCACGATACCATGCACCACCATCCTAACCCTGTCAGCGCTGTTCCGGATGATGTGATTCTGGCGTGGTGTGCTGCCGATCCTGACTTGCGCTATCCGTTTGCAGCTGCCGTAGCGCTCCTTTTTGAACAGCCCGGCGATAAATCGTCGCTTGCGTGGCGGCCGATCGCCAAAGCGCTGCTGGAACGCGCACCCGATCCGGTTGCGGTCCTCAAAACAATCATTGAGAACCTTTGGCCCACAAGCTTCGAAGGATCATTGGCTACCGAATACGAGATGCGGTTTCACCTGCTTGACCGCCTGGACATCGGCACCCAGCCGACCCTCCTCGCCGCCCACCAAGAAGCGCGCACGAAACTGGCCGCCGCGGCAGAAACCGAGCGACGCAGGGAGTTGCAAGAAGACCGGGCGGAAAGCAGTCGGTTCGAGTGACGAGCCCATGGCCGCGCAACGTGTCTCGTGTCTTCGATCAATACCCTTGGTCGCCTCCATCGCCTCGTTTGAGAATGAAGATGTTGTCGGCTCGGCCGCCAGCGTGCAATCCTTCGAAATTGCGGCCGCATTCCAAAACCCGGCGGCAAACGCGGCCGCCGTGCGCGAAGAAGCGGCGAAAAACATGTTTCGCCTCACCAGCGGCGCGGAGCTTGTCAGGCCGTTTCTCGAAAGCTGGACGCTCCTGCGCGAGAGCTTTATGCACAGCGAAAAGCGCACCGGTGAGGTGGTGGCAATTTCGAAATCCGACTTCGCCGGCAACGCCAGTGCAAAGACGTTGACCTCCTCAACGATCGGATGCACGCACCGGACGATATGCTGCGGCAGCTTCAGCGCCTGCATCGCGGCCTCGCCGCAGATATCAGGCAACGCGGCGACAAGCGCATTCCCGACGCAGACCTTACAACGCGCGCTTTCATGGAAGACGTCATACGCATCGGCGCGGAAATTGTCCGCCCCGACAACCCGGGACTTCGGATTCTGCAAGCCTGGGGATTTGGGCTATCGGATATCGGCCCTGACACAACTCTCGCCGACCTTGGCGATATGGCGGTTTTTCGGAAGAAACTGGAAGTGCTGAACGCGCAATTAAACCTGCCATGGCCGGAACTGGTTGCGGGAGTAAGGGAGGACCGATTGCCCTCGGGCATTATCTATAATGCCATGCGGCGCTTTCATCCCGACACACGCGAATGGGATGGCGGCGAACTGACTGACCGCTATCTAGCCGGCCTCGCAGCCTATGCCGATGTGACTTACGTCGACAAGCGAACCCATGAAGCTTTCAGGATTGCCCGGCAGAAATCGGAGCCATTTGCCGCCCTCGACCGTCATATCGAAAAGACCGGAAGCTATGACGCGATACCCGGCCAGCTCACAGCCTATTTTGCCCAAGCGGCAGCCAGCTAACCTCTAACGCCGCCTTCAATACGGCACGTCGACCACAGCGCCTGGCTCCTTGTCGGCAAACTCCCAAAAGCGCGTGACAGCGCGCATATACCGGGCAAAATCACAATCGGACACTTCGGGTGTTGATGACCAGTATATAGATCAAGGCAGTGACAGATTTTGTCAGCATAATGCAAAGGCGCGAAATTCGCCTAAATGCGCTTGGAATCCGGCTTTCAGGGAACCGTCAGAAATCGGCAACTGCCGGGAAAAGTTAGGCAGAGGCGGGTTTGGCGCCTTGCCCTGGGAAGACATTCTCGTCACTGCGGTCCCTCTTCGGGAGTTAGATCAAATGACAACAACAGGTCGACTGCAGCTCTCGCGCGAGCAAGTGTTTGCACTTCTGCAAAAGCAGGAAGAGCGTGAAGCGCAGCACCGCGAGCGTATTCGGCAAGCTGTGGCTGCGAGCGACGTGCCGCTGCCGGAAGAACTGGCACAAGCCCTTATCGAAATGAACAGCCGGCATATGAGTGTCATTCTGCGGGACCATGCCGGGTATCCGCTTGCAGAGCGGCGAAACTCTTACCTTGTAAGCCTCGCCATCATGGAACAATCTCTCCAGGATTTATTGGTCGCCATCGACGTTTTCGAAAATGCCGCCCTGTCGAAGGAGTCGAGTTATTTCCGGCCCGGCGGGGAGGATGAATCGGGCAGGACCGAGCGCCGGATTCAGAAGGAATTGTTTGCGACCGCAAACGCGGCGGCTTCACTGGTCGATCATGGGCGCCGGGTTCATAAGCTACACCCGCTTCCGGACTACAATTCCAAACGTGCGGAGTCTTTTGGATCGGACGGCTTGCATGAGTTCGTGATTGGCCTTCGCGTGATCCTTTACCACCTCCACGCGCTAGCACCCGGATGGCTTATTGAGGGCAATATCAATGCGACTTTCACCTTAAATAAGGACGAAGTGGAACGCATCGTAGAAGCCTACGCCGATGGCTTCAGCGCCAACCTTCCCGCCATCAAAAGCTATATCGAGGCTGCATCCGAACATATCGATCTGCGCGAGGTGTTCCTCGACTACAGAGCTCGCATGGCAGCGTTCAATGGATGGATGAAGAGGGAACTTGAAGCCGACACACTGATTGCCTTGCGCGACTACGATGCCCTTAACGAGCGGAAGGTTGTTGCGGACCAGCGCATGTTTTGGAAAGCGATGACCGGCAACTGGCTGCGCAACTGGAAAGTGCCGCCAGATCCCCATGACCACTTGCCGAAATACCTGACGCAACCGCAGCTTGATGAAGTGTACAAACTGCCCCGAAACTCAAAGGAGCAGGTCGATCTCGTCATTGCGTTCATGGACAAGAAAGGCATTGTGGATGATGCCTTGCGGGCTGACGCATATGAACTTTTCTGGCGTTCGACGCCGCAACAATAATACCGTCTTGTGCTTGTTTGCGCACGGCACCCCGTAATTGCTTCGATCTACCCCGCCAATTATTCCACCAATTGAGATTTTCACCTTGTGGGGCTCGGTCTCAATTGCCATCACACGGCATGCCGGCGATAGGAAAAGAATGCCCGTTCAATAGTGGGTATTGCGATGTAGCGGCATTCCGCCTCGAACGCCCAGATATGAGCTTCGATCAAAGTCGCAACACTGCGGATCCAAACCGCCCATTTTTTATCCGCGCGCAAAACTCAGCTGCAGGCTCAACGCAGAAAGTTCGAAAAGCTAACCCCAGTCGACACGCCAAAAGCGGCAGAATTTTAGTTATGGAACCAATTTATATATTCATCTCAATTACTTAGCTTCTCATAATATCCATTATGTTAAATGCGGGCGGTGATTGCCAGTGCCGAAAAGGCCCGCCGCCACTCCAGCGCGTCTCTACCTGGGCGTTGTGGGGCCGCCAAGCGGCGACTCTTGGGGCGTGCCGATCGGGGGCGGATCTAGTCAACGGTAGCCGCCTCAACGATAAGATTCCAATGTCGAGGGTGAAGGCTCGACCGCCAAGCTGCTCCACGTTCTCCGCACGTAGGCTGTGAACTCCGCACGCGTCATCACCGTGCGGGCGTCACACAGATACCTAAACGCATGCCCGACGGCCTTCTCCACCTGGGCAGGTGTAGGTGTGAACTCGATGTTTGGCCAGAACCAGGAAAGAAATCCGAGCATCTTGGCTTCATGTCGTCTGGCTAATATAAGTTGCCCATGGCAACAGTCCATAAATGATTAAGTATATCAGCGGTTTGTCGGGCCGGTTTATTGCTGTTTAGGAGATCGACTATACGATCATGGATTGTGGCGTGCGGTTTCACAGCAAAGGCTGAGGCTGCACTTAAATGGGGCACGCCCGATGTTGATTCGCGTGGTCGGGCGCACTGATCAGGGCAAAAGAGAATGAACGCATTTAACGAGGACACTCCGGATTCCCATCGTGTGATCCGGCGGCGCAAGCTCGGGCTTCTGACGGCGGCAGCGGCAGGCGCGCTTATCATTGGTCATGGAGAGGCCCTGGCCGCGTGCGCCACGGGCCCGAATGTGGTCAATACCGATACAGGCCCGGTGAGCAATTCCGGAGCGGCCGACTGCATCAATGTCGAGAACAGTGACGTCAGCGGCGATGTCACGAATACGCCAACGGGTGTGCTGACCTCGCCCGGGCAGGCCATCAGCATCGTGGACAACGATCCGGTGCTGACCACCATCATTTCGGGCAATGTCCAGAACCAAGGGACAGCAACCGGCGTCGAGGGCATTTTTATTGGTGGCGCCACTGTTCAGGGTGCCATCAGCAATAGCGGCACGCTTAGTGGTGGCTTTTACGGCATCCGCCTGTTCAACGGAGCCTTAGCCGGCAGCATAACGAATGCCAGCAGCCTCAGTGGCAATGTCGAAGGCATCCTCATCGACGGCTCGACTGTCATCGGCGCCATCAACAACGAAGCAGGCGCAACCGTTACTGCCGGTGCCAACGGCATCCGCCTGGTTAATGGCGCCTCGGCTGGTAGCATTGCCAACGCCGGCGCACTCAATGTTAGCAGCGAAGGCGTGCTCGTCCAGGGTTCGACGGTGGCTGGCGCGGTCACTAACAGCGGTACCATCACTACAACGTTTCACGGAATGCGCGCCATCGAGGACGCGACTGTGGGAAGCTTCACCAATAGCGGCACCATTACCGGCGTTGGCGGCGCGGGCATCGGCGTCTACTCCGGTGCGGACGTGCTTGGCGCCATCACCAACGCGCAAGGCGGCACCATAGCCGATGCCATCGGCGTACACGTTTCAGGCGCCGGCAGCACTGTAGGAGCCGGCATCTCGAACGCGGGAACGCTCAACGTTACCGGGGAAGGCATTCTCGTGCAGGGCGGAACGGTGACGGGGGCGGTCGACAACAGCGGCACCATCACGTCGAACGCGCACGGAATGCGTGCCATCGAGGGCGCGACTGTCGGAAGCCTCTCCAATGGGGGGACGATAACTGTCGCCGGTGTCGGGATGGGCGTTTATTCGGGCGCGACGGTGCAGAACGGCATCACCAACACCGAGGGAGCCTCGGTCGTCGGCTACATCGGCGCCCATATTACCGGAGCCGGCTCTGTCGTGAATGGTGAGATCGCCAACGAAGGGAGTCTGAACGGTAGCTTCGCGGGAATTTCATTAGATACTGGAGCGACAGCGAACGGCGGCATTCGCAATGCGGGAATCATTACCTCCACCGGATCCGGCATCGCAATGGGCGCTTCAACCCTTGCCGGTGGCATAACCAATACCGGAACTATAACCGGCGGCGCCGTCTACGCGATTGAAATTCAAAGCATGACCGCGTTCTCCGGCAACATCACTAATAGCGGCACTATTGAGGGAAACAGCGGTATTTTTGCCGCTGGCACGACAGTTTCCGGAGCAATCGTCAACAGTGGTAACATCACGGCGGGCGCAACAGGCGTATATTTCCTCAATGCCGATGTTAGCGGTGGCATAATTAACGAAGCCTCCGGACGAATTGTGAGCGACCAGGGCATCATTCTAGCGGGCGCTAGTGCCGTTGCACACACCATCACAAATGATGGGCTTATCAGTGGCAATTGGGGAATTATCTCCGATAAAGATACCACTATCAATCAAAGGGCTGGATCGATTGTTGGTGATAATTCGCTTTCGAATGGCGTCTCGAGCGATGATCAATTGAACCTCAGTGGCGGCACGATGACCGGGACGACCAGATTCGGTGCCGGCGCCGATGGGATGCTGTGGACCGGTGGCACGATATTCGCCACCGACTTCGGGGCTGACGACGACAGCGCGATCCTGCGCGGTCTCACACAAGCCACGATCGGGACCACCGTTATGAATGGCGGACTGGGCACCGATGCCCTCACTTTTGATGCCACAAAGGCAGTAGGGGGGGCACAGTACCAGAATTGGGAGACGGCCCAGCTCATCAATGGCTCAGAACTCACGCTGAACGGTAATTTCGTCCTGGGCGACACAGGAACGGGCACCGGCGACTTCACCATCGACTCCAGCTCGGCCCTTTTGGCCGGAGGCGGTAACTTTGGCGTGGTGCCATTCACCCAGGGCCAGCACGGTACATTCAGCAATGCCGGCCTAGTCGACCTTACCAATGGCGGAACTGGCGCCGGCGACACCTTTACGATCGGGGGCAATTACGTGGGCTCCAATGGTGTGCTGCACCTACAGACAGTGCTGGGCGGTGATGGCTCCGACACCGATCTCCTGCAGATCGACGGCAACAGCACCGGCAACACTTCGGTAATGGTGACCAACCTCGGCGGCATCGGTGCGCAAACTCAGGAAGGCATCAAGATCGTCAATGTCGATGGCGCGGACTCCTCGGGCAGCTTCCATCTGCTCGGCGACTACGTCTTCCAAGGCGACCAGGCCGTGATCGGCGGCGCCTATGCCTACCGGCTTTACCAGAATGGCGTGAGCACGCCAAATGACGGTGATTGGTACCTTCGTTCCGCGCTTACCACGCCCGGCAACCCGCCAGGCCCGCTCTACGCGCCGAGTGCGCCCCTTTACGAGGCCTATGAAGGCGTGCTGCAGACCTTCAACGAACTGGGCACCTTGCAGCAGCGCGTCGGCAACCGCTCATGGGGCGAAGGTGCGACGCCGGAAGGGGCTGATGTCCCCGGCCAGGGTCCGGTCGACGGTGGGGCGATCTGGGCGCGGATCGAGGCGGCACATGCCAAGCTCGATCCGAAGACCTCGACCACCGGCACCGACTACGACGTGACGACCTGGAGGCTCCAGGCCGGTGTTGACGGCCTGCTGCATGAAAACGAGGCCGGCGTGCTGATCGGCGGGATCACGGCCCACTACGGCACGGCTTCGGCGGACATCTCGTCGATCTATGGGGTGGGCTCGATCGCAGCCACCGGCTACGGCGTCGGTGGCACGCTGACCTGGTACGGCAACAGCGGCTTCTATGTCGACACCCAGGCTCAGGCGACATGGTACGACAGCGACATCCGCTCGGCCACGCTCGGCACCACGCTTGCCGATGGCAACAACGGCTTCGGCTATGCGCTGAGCATCGAGAGCGGCCAGAAGATCGCGCTGTCCAGCAAGTGGTCGCTGACCCCGCAGGCACAGCTTGCTTACTCGGATGTCCGCTTCGACACATTCACCGACAAGTTCGGCACCAGGGTGTCACCCGGCAGCGGTGACAGCTTGGTCGGGCGGCTCGGCCTGTCGGCGGACTACGAGGACCAGTGGGCGGATGCCGCGGGCCAGGTCAGCCGGACGCACCTCTATGGCATCGCCAACCTTTACAACGACTTCCTCGACGGTACCGATGTCGATGTCTCAGGTGTGAAGCTGGTCAGCCAGAACCAGGCTCTATGGGGTGGTGTCGGCATCGGCGGCACCTACAGCTGGGCGGACGACAAGTATTCGCTCTATGGGGAGGCGCTGGCCAAGACCGGCCTGGAGAACTTCGGCAATAGCCATGTGCTTTACGGCACTGTGGGCTTCCGCATGTCGTGGTGAGGGTTAGCCTCTGATAAAAGAAGGCCCGCTGCTGTTGCGGCGGGTCTCCTTGTTTGAATTCCAGGATCTGCCTGCCACGGCGTCGGCTCCTTTGCGGGTCGCCACACCAAAGACACCAGGGATCGCGGAAATTCGCCGTATGAAGTGCTGGCAGGCGTTGTGATCGAGGGCCGAAAGATAGGGCCCCTCATCCGGGTGCCGATCGGCGGCAGATCTAGTCAACGGTAGCCGCCTCAACGATAAGATCGCCAATGTCGAGCGCGAAGCCTCGACCGCCAAGCTGATTGACGTGCTCTCGCACGTAGGTTGTGAACTCCGCACGCGTCATCACCTTGCGGGCATCATTGAGGCACCTAAACGCATGCCTGACGGCCGTCTCTGCCTGTGCCGTTGTCGGGCGGCGCCAATCTTCGTTCATGAAAACCACCACGCAAGCGGGATCAACAGGAGGGTGAGGACTATGCTCGGCCAAAAACAGGCGATAAACTCCCGTACTATCTCCCGCGCGTTGCTGGTGCGGTCTCGCTTGTACATTTCGCGATGGTCCTTGCGGTAGATCCGGAGGGCAAGCTTTCGTTTAGCCCGACAGCTACCCGCTGCCGCCCTGACATTTCAAGATGGTTCACTCGCCAGTCATGGCTCCTGCAGCAGCGCGGCTGTCCTGTCGAGCGCTCCCGCAAAACCCTTCAGCGAAAGAGCCAGATTCGTCTCCTTGCCACCGTCGGCGACGACCTTCACCTTAAGGCTGGATCCATTGCGCAAGGCCGACAAGGTGTCGTCCTCGAAGCTTAGATTGACCAGGCAACCGCCAGGAAGACAGGTGCGGAAGCGTAGCGCCGGAAGCACGACACCGTCGTCGATCTGAAGCGTCACGCCTTGGTCCAGCGCCAAGCCGAATGGCAGCACCAGTGTTCCCTGGACGGCCTGGCCACTGGGGCGCAGTTCAATGGCCAGCACCCGCTGGCGCGACTGCGCGTCGGACTGCTCCTGGGAAAGTGCGCACGCTTTGCTGGGGGCGCCGTTCTGCGTCGTGATGTTGCAGGACACCGTCCAGTCGCCGTGCCCTTCCCTCAGCGAGGTTGCGCCTCCCGGCAGGCCGGCCTCCTGCGCAAAGGCCGAGATGGCAAAGCCCAAGACCAGCAGCGCGGTGGCCACCAGCAGGACGCTTCTGCCCCAATTCTTCCGCTTCATGATTTTGTCCGTTCTCTCATGCATCCATCCGGAAGCGCGCATTGCTCCCGGATGGTCGATATCTCCGCTCTGCAGCGCGGCTCGCGTCTACCATTTCACGTTGAAGCCGAGCTTCGCGCCGATCGACCGGCTGTCGCCGAAATCCTTCAGGCTCGACTTGGCGAAGGCTTCGCCGAAGACCGAGTAGCGGTCGTCGGCCCAGGAGAGCGAACCGCCGATACCCACTCCACCCCATAACGGCTGGTCGTGCTCGTGGAAGCCAACTCCCGATACGTCGACATCATTGCCGTCGAGGAAATCGTAATAGAGGTTGGCGATGCCGTAGAGATGCGAGCGGCTGACCTTGCCTTGCGTGCCGGTCCAGGCATCCTCGTAATCCAGCGACAGGCCGGCGCGGCCGGTCAGCATATCGCTGCCGCTCAGCGACACCGCAGCGTCGAACGGATCGGTGAAGCTGCTGAAGCGCACCGAGGAATAGGCGAGTTGGGCCTGCGGCGTCAGCGTCCACTTGCCCTGCAGCGCGACCTTCTGTCCGGCCTCGATGCTCAGCGCATAGCCGAACCCGTTGTTGCCCTTGGCGAGATCGTTCCCGAGCGTGGCAGACTTGAGGTCGCTGTCATACCAGGTCACCTCGCCCTGGGCGTCGGTATAAAAGCCATTGTCGCCGTACCAGGTCAACGTGCCGCCAAAGCCGTAGCCGGTGGCCTGGATCGAGCCGACACCGTAGATCGAGGAGATGTCGGACGAAGCGGTGCCATAGTGGAAGGTGAGGCCGCCCAGAAGAATGCCTGTGGCATCTTCATAGAGAAGGCCGTCGAAGCCAGACTGCAGCTTCCAGGTGGTCACGTCATAGTCCGAGACCGTGGTCGCGCTCTCCGGGCTCTGCTTGGTGTGCGCCCCCTCGATGCGGGCCCAGATCGCACTCTGGGTGGGCACGCTACCGATCTCGTCGGCGCCCTGGCTTGCGCCGGTCCAGGAACGGTTGCCAACGCGTTGCTGCAGAGTACCGAGCTCGTTCAGGCTCTGCAGCACGCCGGGATAGGCCTCGTAAATGGGCACGGCCGGCGAGTAGAGTGGCTGCGGCGATCCGTTGATCAGTGCCGAGCGAAGATACCAGTCACCGTCATCGGGGCTGCTCACGCCATTCTTGTAGAGCCGGTAGGCATAGGCGCCGCCGACCACCGCCTGGTCGCCCTGGAAGACATAGTCTCCGGCAAGGGAGAAGGTGCCGGCCGACGTGCCGCCGACATCGATGATCTTGATGCCTTCCACCGTCTGCCCGCCGCCGCCGCCGAGATTGGCGACTTTGAGCGTGGTTGTGCCAGCGGTGTTGCCGGTGACCACCAACCGGTCGGTGGCGGAGGTATCGTCGCCGAGCACGGTCTCGATCTCCAGCGTTCCGCCATTGCCGGTATAGTTGCCGGCAATGGTGAGCGTGCCCGGCACACCCGGATTGCCGGCGGCGATGACGCCGCCTGCGGCAGTGGTCGTGTTGCACACGGTGCCGGTGCCTTCGAGGCGCCCGCCGGAAAGCACATTGACGTCGCCGCACAGGCTGCCCGAGACGTTGACGGTGCCGCCGCCGATCGCGGTGGTGCCGGTGAAGCCGGACGAGTCGGCCGTCAGCGCCAGTGTGCCGCCGCCGCTCTTGGTCAATGCACCGGCGCCGGAGAGCACCCCGTCGAGGGTCAGCGTGGCGCCGGCATCGGTCGCAAGCGTGCCCTGGCCGAGGATGTTAACGTCCCGGCCGCTGGAAAAGCTTGCCGTGGTGTTGAGCGTGCCGCCGTTGAAGGAGAGCCCGCCCGCCGCATCGCCGAGATTGGCATCGGCCGAGACCCGCAGCGTGCCGCCATTGACCGCCGTGCCGCCCGTGTAGCTGTTGGTGCCGGTCAGCACCAGCGTTCCGGCATCCGTCTTCACGAGCTGGGTGTCGCCGGTCAGCGCCGAGGCGATGGTGGCCGTGTAGCCGGCGCCGGCACTGGTGCCGTCGCCCACCCGGATCGTCGACTGTGGCCCGATGAGCCCGATGTCGCCGCCCTCGATGACATAGCCATCGGTGGCGAACTGCATGCCGGCGGCCGTCACCTGGCCGAGCCCGTTGTCCACGGTCACCGTGCCGGCGCTGCCTGCGAAGATGGCCAAGGCGCCGTCCGAATAAGCGGCGTTGATCAGGCCCGTCTGCTCGGTCCAGTTGTCGTTGCCAGAGGAACTCTGCCAAGTGCCGTTGCCGCCATTAATGGTGCCATCGAACTTCGGACCGGCGTCACCATCCCAATAGTTCAGGTTGAGCCCAGCCGTGTTGACCAGGTTGACCTGGTGGTCGACGGAGGTCTGGACGAAGTAATCCGATGACGGGATGGATCCGACCGAAAGCCCGTTGTTGGTCAACGTGCCGCTGTAGTCGAAGACGCGGTAGATGCCAGGGCCAAAGCTGCCGCCGGCCGACACGGACACATTGAGCGTGCCGTCGAGAACGAGATTGCCACCGACCGTGGTCAGGTCGTTGTAGGCGCCGCCGGCGACATTGGCCTCGCCGAAGGAGTAGTTGAGGATCGAGCCGCCGGAGAGCGACAGATCGCCGGCAATCGCCAGCGTTCCTGGCGTCCCGTCGGCGGATCCCGGCGACAGCGTGGCACCATCGGCGACCGTGACGTTGCCGCCGATCGTTCCTTTGCCGCCGAGCGTGGCGCCGAGCTGCACCGAGGTCAGTCCCGTCGCCGTGCTCTGGTCGCCGTCGACATAGAGGCCGCCTGCCGCAACCGTGGTGGGTCCGGCATAGCTGTTAGTCCCGGTCAGCGTCAGCACCGCGATGCCTGTTTTATCAAAGCCGCCGGCGCCGGCGATCAGACCAGAAAGCGTGAGATCGGCATCGGTCTGGAACGTGCCGTTACCCGCATTGAGCGTGACGTCACGGGCCGAGCTGAAGGCTGCGGTGTTTTGCAGTGTGGCGCCATTGTCGAGAGACAACGCGCCCGCCGCATCGCCGAGATTGGCGTCGCCCGAAACCTGCAGTGTGCCGCCTTCGATTGCGGTGCCACCGGTGTAGGTGTTGGTGCCGGCAAGCACGAGGGTTCCTAGGTCGGTCTTGACGAGCTGCGAGCTGCCCTGAAGCACGGAGGCGATAGTCGCCGTGTAGTCGGCTCCAGGGAGGGTTCCGTCGCCGACCCGGATCGTCGATTGCGGCCCGAGCAGTTCGATGTTCTGGCCCTGGATGACATAGCCGTCGGTAGCGAACTGCATGCCGGCGGCCTGGACCTGGCCATTGGTGTTGTCGACGCTGACCGTACCGGCAGAGCCGGCGAAGATTGCGAAACTGCCGTTGGTGAACGCGGCGTTGAGGTCGCCGGCCGGCCCAGTCCAGTTGTCGTCGCCAGCCGCCCGCCAGGTGCCGTTGCCACCATTGACAGCGTTGTTGCTCTTCGGGCCGGCGTCGCCGTCCCAGAAGTTGAGCGTCATGGCGCTGATATCGACGAGGTTGACCTGGCCGGCTATCGAGGTCTGAACGACGTGAGTGGGCGAGTTGCTGTCCAGTCCGTTGTCGGTCAGCGTCCCGTCGTAGCTGATCACACGATAGATGCCGGGGCCAAAATTGCCGCCGGGGGACTGGGTGACATTGATGGCGCCGTTGAGCACCAGATTGCCATGGACCACGGTCAGGTCGTTATAGGCGCCGCCGACCACGCCGGCCTGACCGAAGGAGTAATCAAGGTTGGAGCCACCAGCCAGTTGAAGACTGCCATTGATGGTCAGCGTCCCGGGTGTCGCGCCGAGGCCGCCGGGGGCCAGCGTAGTGTCTGGCGCCAAGGCGACGTCGCCGCCTATTATACCATTGCCGCCCAGCGTGCCGGCGTTGACGGAGGTCGGGCCGGTTGCGGCGCTCTGGTCGCCGTTGATGTACAGAGAACCGCCCAATACCGACGTCGAGCCGGTATAGCTGTTGTCGGCGGTAAGCACGGTGGTGCCGGAGCCAACCTGTGTGATCTGGCCGCTGCCGGAGATCAGGCCATCAAAGCTATAGATGTCAGAGCGATCGAAGCCGAGATTGCCGTTGTCGACAACATCGCCCAGGATCGAGCCCGTAGTGCCCCCGGAGCCAAGCTGCAGAACCCCGCTCGCGATGGTCGTGCCGCCGGTGTAGGTGCTGTCGCCGCTGAGAGCCAGAAATCCGGGGCCGCCCGCGGTGAGCCCGCCGGTCCCGTCAATCGTGCCGGCCAATTCCACAAAATTGTCGACGTTGATGGCACCGCCACCGGCGTCGAGCGTTGCGTCTCGTCCGGAAGTGAATCCGAACCCGGAGACATGCAGCGTGCCGTTGTCGAACGTGACCTTGCCGGCTGCATTGCCGAGATTGGCATCGCTGCTGACCTCGATCGTGCCGTCGTTGATGACAGTGCCGCCCTGGTAAGCGTTGGCACCGGCAAGAATGAGCGTGCCGCCGCCTTCCTTGGTAAGAGCCCCTGCCCCTGAAACGATGCCGTTCAGCGAAAGGCTGGTCGCGGCGTCCGTGTCGAAAGTGCCGCCACCGGCATTGAGCGCCACGGCACGCGCCGAAACAATATCAGCCGTGGTATGGAGCGTGCCGCCATCGAGCGACACGCCGCCGGAAGCGTTGCCGAGATTGCCGTCCGCCGAAATCTGAACCGTGCCGCCGTTGATCGCGGTCCCACCGCTGTAGCTGTTGGTCCCCGACAGCACCAGGGTGCCGGCATCGGTCTTCAGCAACTGGCTGGCGCCCGTCAGGTTGGACGCAATGGTCGCGACATAGGCAGCGCCGGCCAGCGTGCCGTCCCCGACGCGGATGATTGACTGCGGGCCGACCAGCGCGATATCCGCACCCTGGACCAGGTAGCCATCGGTGGCGAACTGCATGCCCGCGGCCTGCACCGCGCCATTGGTGTTGTCCACAGTCACGGTGCCCGCGGCACCCTGGAAGATGGCGAAGCTGGCATTGGCGAAGGGTGCCGCGAAGAGACCGGTTGCGTCCGTCCAGTTCTGGTCGCCGGCGGCGCGCCAGGTGCCGTTGCCGCCGTTCACAATGCCGTTGGAATGCGGGCCGGCATTACCGTCCCAGTAGCTCAGGGTCAGGCCTGCCGAATTGACCAGATTGACTTGGTGGGCGACCGAGGTCTGCACGAAGTAGTTCGGGTCGGTGACATTGAGCCCGTTGTCAGTCAGCGCGCCATTATAGTTCATGACGCGGTAGACGCCCGGGCCAAAGGTGCCAGTCGCCGTCTGCGTGATATTCAGCGTGCCGTCGAGCGTCAGGTTGCCGCCGACATTGATGAGGTCGTTGAACGCGCCGCCCGGCACGTTCGCCTCGCCGAAATTGACGTTGATCGCCGAAGTGGCGCCGAGAGCAAGATTGCCGTTGATGGTGAGCGTCCCCGGCGCGTTGCCAGCGCCGCCGGGGCTCAAGGTACCGCCGTTAGCCACGGTAACGTTGCCGCCGATGGTGCCGGTGCCGCCGAGCGTCGTGCCATTGCCAGCGGTGGTCTGTCCGGTGGCCCCCGACTGGTCACCATTGATGAGCAAGGTGCCACCAAGGATGCTGGTGGGTCCGGCGTAGCTGTTGGCGCCGGTGAGCGTCACGACGTCGGTGCCAAGCTTGATCAGTCGGCCGGCACCAGAGATTGTCGCGCCGAATGTGTAGTCGCTGTTCAGGTTGAACGCTAGCGCGCCATCGTCCACCACCGTCGGCGTCGTCAGAGTGCCATCCGTAGCGCCGTTGCCGACCTCCAGCGTGCCCGTGCCGGTCGTCACGCCGGCGCTGTAGCTGTGATTGCCGGTCAGGAATAATGTGTTGGTGCCCTGTTTGTTGAGGCTCTCGAAGCCAGTGACGTTCGCCCCATCCAGTGTACGGGGCAGATTGTTGACCACCTGCAGCGTATCGCCGGCCCCTGTCTCACCGCCGGTGCCAGCGTTGACCATTCCGGAGATCGCACCGCCGTCATTGAGCGTCAGCGTGTCGTTGCCGGCACCCAGGTTGAGCGCGCCGGCGCCTGTGTTCAACGTCCCGGTCAGATTGACGACGTCGCTGCCGCCGCCGAGGTCGCCGTTGGCCAGAAGTGTTCCGCCGCTGTTGACGTTGATTGTGCTCGCGCCCGCGTCCCCGGTGATCGCCGCCTGCGTGGCCCCGCTCTTCTGCACGGTGCCGCTGACGGTCAATGTCGAGCCGGCGTTCATCGCCATCGCCGGCGTCGTCAGCGTCTTGCCAGCGTCGACCTGCAGCGTGCCGGCGTTCACGGTCGTCGCCCCGCTCGTGAGATTGCTGGCAAGCTCTAGCATACCGGCATCGACCCGGGTCGTGCCGCCGATGGTGCTGTCGATCGCCGAGGTCAGCCTTGTCGTGCCGGTGCCGATCTGGGCAATGTTGCCCGCGCCGCTCAGATTGCCCGCAAAAGCGAACGTGTCGCTGCGGTTGAACGACAATGTCGAGGTCGCGTTGGCGATAATGACATTGCCGGCGCCGGCATTGCCCGACGTGCCGCCATTGCCGATGATCAGGTTGCCGTCGTTGACGACGGTGTTGCCGGTGAAGCTGTTGTTGCCGGTCAGCACCCAGGTCCCGGTGTCATTCTTGGCGAGCGTAGTCGTACCGCCGGGACCATCGATGATGGCACCGCCCATCGTATTGAGGCCGGTGTTGGTGCCGCCCAGCGCGAGCGTTCGGCTGCCAACTCCGGTGTAGGCGGCCGACCCCGTATTGCTGAAAACGACCGCGCCGGTGCCGGACGATTCGATGAAGCTGACGCCGGTCTGCAAGGTGAAGAGACGGTCGGTCGTGTCGCCGGCGCCGGTATAGCGCAGCGTCGAGCCGCTGCCGATCACGAGGTTGGAGGCCAAGTTCGTCGATTGGCCGATCGAACTCGCATGGGTGCCATCGGCGAGCTTGTCGACGGCGAGCACGCCGCCACTGATCGTCGTAACGCCGGTATAAGTGCTCCCCGCGTTCTGCAGGACCCAGGTGCCGGTGCCGCTCTTGGTCAGCGCAGTGGCTGCGCCGGCCGGGTTGTCGATGCGGGCCGCAAGCGTATTGTTGGCCGTATTGGTGCCGGTCAGCGTCAGCGTGCGATTGCCAGCGCCCGAGAGGGTGACGGCCGCCGTGCTGGTGAAATTGATCGCGCCGCTGCCCGAAGCGTCAAGGCTGCCACCGCCGCTGCCCAGCGTGAACTGCCGGTTCGTGCTGCCGACCGCCCCGATATATTGCAGGGTGCCGCCGTCGAGCACCAAGTTGGTTGCGGCAGCGCTTGAATCACCGATTGAGCTCGCGACGCCGCCATTGTTCAGGCAGGTGACCGCAAGCACGCCGCCGGTGATCGTTGTACTGCCGTCATAGCTGCTGCTACAGCCCGACAACGTCTGCGTGCCAAGCCCGCTCTTGACCAGGCCGCCACCGCCAGCGATCGAGCCGCTGAAGCTCAAGCCATTGCTAAGGGTGAGCGTGCCAGACCCAAGAGCCACGCTGCCGGCACCCGCGAGGCCGCCAACGGTATTGCTCTGGTCATTAAGATCCAGAGTTGCGCCGGCGTTAACAGTCATGCCGCCCGAGCCAAATGCGCTGGTCGAGCCGGCGCGCAGGGCGCCCGCGGTCACGATTGTTCCACCGGTATAGATATTGTTGCCGGACAGAATCAACGTTCCCGCACCATCCTTGCGCAGGACGCCGCCCCCGACGACCTGGCCGCCAAACGTCAACGTCGTCGCCGCATTCGCCACGCCGACGGCCCCGGTACCGCCCAAAAGCTGGAATCCGCGATCGGTCGTCACTGTGCCGCCAGTATAGTTCAGTGCGCCGGTGTTAAAGACAAGGTTGGTGGAGGCGTTGTTTGAGGTGCCGATGTCGCTTGGCTGCCCGCCATTGGCCAGGCAACCGACGTTCAATACGCTGCTGCCTTGCAGGACTGTGGATCCACTGTAGGTGTTGTTGCATCCGCTGAACGTCTGCGTCCCCGCGGTCAACGTCACGCCGCCTGCAGAGGCGCCGCTGATTATACCGCTAAACGTGGCGCCGTTGCCGATGATCGTAAGCCGCGCCGTGCCCAACGTCACATTGCCCGTACCACCGAGCGCGCCGACGGTGTTGCCGAAGTTATTGAGGTCGAGCGTTGCGCCGGTGGCCACGTCCACAGGGCCGGAGCCGAAAGCACTGGTCGAGCCCGCCCGCAGGATGCCAGCGGTAACGGAGTTGCCGCCGGTGTAGTCGTTGGTGCCTGCAAGGATCAGCGTGCCTGCACCCGTCTTCGTGAGACGGCCGGGACCTGTAGCCGCGCCCCCCAGCGTCAGCGCGGTGGAGGCATTGCTTACCCCGATCCCCCCCGCAGAAGCCAGCGTGAAGCCTCGATTGCTTGTCGCTGTCGCACCGAGGTAATCCAGCTTGCCGCCGTTCTGCAGGACAAGGTTCGCGGAGGCACTGGTGGAGGCGCCGATGGAGCTGTTGACGCCGCCGTTGGCGAGCGAGGTGACGCCAAGTGTGCCACCGTTGACCGTAGTGGTGCCGGTATAGCTGCTGTTAGTTCCAGCAAGCGTCAGTGTGCCCGCGCCGTCCTTGACGAAGTTGGCGCCGTCGGGGCTCACCACCTGTCCGGAGAAGGTCAAGTTGCTGGCAGCGTTGGTGACCGAGATCGTGCCCGAGGTAGCAGCGCCCGATCGGGCGATAGTGAAGCCGCGGTCGGTGGAGGCCGTCCCGCCGGTATATTCCAGCGTCGCGCCCTGGATTACCAGGTTGGACGAATTGGCCGAGGCAGCGCCGATCGCGCTGGCGGATCCGGCATTGGCAACAGAATTAATCGAGAGAATGCCCTGACTAACGGTGGTGGCGCCGGTATAGGTGTTGCTGCCGCTGAGCACCACTTTGCCGGTGCCAGCCTTGCTGAAGCCGACAGCACCCGTGTTGTCGACAATGGTCGAGGCGATGGTGAAGGTGCCGCCACCGTTCTGCTGGATACCCAGCACGCCGCCGCCGAGCGTACCTGTCATCGATCCGCCGGTGATCGTCTGGCTTCCCCCGGTTACAGAAGGGGCGACAATGATCGTGCCGTCTACCCCAAGGGTCTGGCCGGCCGCTACGGTGACCGTGGAATTGGCGGCTGCCGTATACTGCAGGCCGCCGATTTGGATGCTGGACCCTACGGTGTTGAAGAAGGGCGTGTTTACACCGCCGCCGGCGTCGCTCAGGATCTGATTGGCCTGCCATTGGCTCGCATCATCCTGATTGACATAGTCGCCGGCCGTGAACGCGACGATGTTGCCGCCGACCACCTTGGCGTAATCCGACCCGTTGACGGTCGCCCAGCCGCCGAGCGCCCGATCCGGTCCGGCCGCGGTGATCGCACCGGCGGTGGGCAGCACGAAATTGGCAAGGCCGCCCGTGCGGGTGATGGGGCCGAGATTGACGGTCATGCTGCCGCCGATTCCGGAAGTGGCGCTCACCGTGTTGTTGCCCGTCGTAACCGTGAGGCCATTGAAACTCTGGACGTTGTTTTCGCCCGCAGCGCCTGTGATCTTGACAGTTCCGCCGTTCATGACCAGGGCTGAAGAAGCCGAGATGATGTTGCTGGTCGGCCCTGCCGCCGGTGAGAAGTCGAGAGCCAGCGTGCCACCGCCGACTGTCGTCGCGCCCGTATAGGTGCTGGATCCGGTCAGGGTTAGCGTGCCGGCGCCCAGTTTGGTCAGGCTGCCGCCGGTGCCAGCGATGCTGCCGCCGTAGCTGTTGTTGACTCCCGAGCCCAGATTGAGGGTGAGATTGGCGTTCCCCATCGCCACCGTGCCGCCGGTGCCGCTGAGTGAGACGGGCGCCAGGTTGTTCCCGTTGAGATCCAAAGTGCCGCCGTTGACCGTGACGTTAGTCACTGTGCCGAAAGCCGAAGCACTGCCAGCGCGCAGCGTGCCGCCATTCACGGTGATGGCGCCGCTGCGCGTGTTCGCGCCGGTCAGCACCCACGTAGCATTACCGCTGCTGACCAAGGTGCCGCTGCCGGATACAATTCCGGAGATCGTGTTGTCTGCACCGGTATAGCTGCCACCGAGCGTCAGGGTGCCCGCGAGGGACGCAGCCCCGCTGAACGTCAGTGCTCCGGAGCCGTCGTTGCGGATCGCGCTTGTCGTGCCGCTGATCGACAAAGTGCGATTGCTGGTTGCGCCCGTACCGGTATAGCTGAGGGTTCCGTTCGAGAACGCAATGCTGGTACCTGCGCCAAGGGAACTGTTTACCCCTCCAGCGGCCAAAGTGCCGACCTTGACGGTGCCGCCTTCGATCGAAGCAGCACCGGTGAAGCTGTTAGCATTACCGAGCGTTATCGTGCCGTTGCTGCTGGCGATGAACCTGAACGTGTTGGCCGTCGAACTGCTGAGGACACCCAGCGCCTGCAAATCAGCGCTGACGGCCGACAATGCGACAGAAGCACCACCCGTCGCGGCCATATTGCCGGTCAGCGTCAAAGTCCCGCTACCGAGGTTCTGGAGCAAGGCAGTCGGCGATCCGACACCTGTGGTGATCTGCCAGTTCCGGTTGGATGTATCGCCGGTTCCGGTGTAATTGAGGGCCGATACACCCGTATTGGCCTGGAGACCGATCGTATCCCCGGCACCCAGCGCGCTGGCTACTCCGATGTTGCCGATCGACGTGAATGAGGCCGCCGCTGCATTGTTTACCGCAAAGCTTACAGCACCGGTAAAGTTATTGGTGTTGTCGCTCAGATTGATCGAGCCCGTGCTGCCCACGGCGCCAACGATGAGGCCGCCGCTTCCCGTGAAGTGGGCGGAGCCCGTGCCGGCAACGCTCACAGTTCCTTGACCGCCAGTGAGATTGACCGTGCGTCCGGCCAGCGATCCGCTAGAACTCAGAGAGGCTCCGTTGGCCAGATTGACGATGTTGCTCGTGTTGCCCAGCGCCGCATTCGCGTTGACGGACAGCGATCCAGAATTGATATTAACGTTGCCAGTGAAGGTGTTGCTCCCGGACAGGGTCAATGCGCCTCCACCAGCCTTGGTGAGGCCCGCCGTGCCGGCGATGACCGCGCTGATCGTGGCAGCGCCGGTGATGGTGGGAGACGCACCGGCCAGGGTGAGCGTGTTACCGCCTGTTCCAGCAATGGTGTAGGTGGCGGTATTAAAGGTGAGGTTGTGCACGGTGATCGGCGCACCGAGTGTCACCGTGCCAACTGTTCCCTGGAAGATGGCATCGTCTAGTGCCGCGTTGTTCCAGATCGTGAATGGCCCGGCCACGTCATTGCCGGTCGTGTTCCACGAGGACGAGGTCGTGTCCCACGTTCCGGGCCCGCCGAGGCCGACGCCGGTATTGTTGAAGTCCCAATAGAGGTCGGCGGCCGACGCTTGACCTGGAGCCACCCCCAGAAACACCGTAGACGAGAGCATTGCGGCAGAGACCAGGTGCACCAGATTTGGCGCGAAGCTCGCCGTTTGGCCCTTCCATTTGGTCATGCGGCCGCCGCGCAGGAAATGCGAGAAAGCGGCCGCCGGCCGACAGCGTGACGCCTTGCCTTCACCTACACTTTCCTTCGACTGGCGCTGGGTTCCGCTTGCCTCGTGCCGGGTCGTCTGCTGCATGGTCAATCGCTCCGACGGCCTCACGGTCCGAACGGGCTCCATTCGAGAATGACGTTTGCTGCCTCGCCACCACCGGGACGGCATTCTGTCCGAGTGAGGCAAGGGTTGAGCGATGGATGATAGAACAGGAGGTGCTGCGGGACGCTTGTCCCACTTGCAACGGCGGATTCGCCCTGTCGCATGTGCCCCCCGATTCAACCCTGAAGACAGGGTTACCGTAAGGGAACTAAATATCAATGAAAAAAATGCTGGCAGGCGACGTGTTTAGTAAGCGTATCCATAACGCCACAGTATCGCTTTAGCTAATTCAGGCTCTGACTGCAGGACCAACTAAAGCTCCGGTGGCCGGCTGGCGGCGACGCCTTCAAACGAAATGTTTCGCCCGTAATATTTCAACTCGCTAATATAAATGAAGGTTGGCTTGGCGCCGTGGGACGATCAGAAATGCCGAATTAGGGTTGCTTCGACAACCTCGGGTGCCATACTGCGGTACGGGTTTGGCTTGCCGCATCGTCCGAATGGCATGGCAGCGCGGCTGTGTACAGGAATGCTGAGTTTTGCGACCATTCTGCCAGTTTTATATGCCACGCCAATGCGTCCGATCCTTTGAATAATTGAGTTCACGGACGGCATTCATGAAAGGGCGTGGCTGGATCAGGCAACAGCGGGTTGCCGACGCAGAAGCTGTCAGGAAAAACATTGCGCGGCTTGAGCAAGAGCTGATTGCGACACGCGCCGATAAACGCGCAAAGCTCCATGAGATCGGCATTCAACTGCGGTCTCACAAGTCCCGGTTGGAGCGCCTGGAGCGCTGCATCTCAGCGCTGCATTCCCCCAATCGGCGACAAGAAGATCAAAGCCTCAGCGAGATTTAATGCATTCGCAACGCCAGTCCTGAGGCTGCCGCTTCCCGTTGGCGCGGCGTCGACCCAGCCAAACCCCGTTAATTCCACACCGACAGAATTCGTATGTGGGCCTTACTGGGTGATTTCCTGGGTGCGCGTGTCAGAGCGTCGCTGCGTGCGCCGTGAAGCAGCCGGACGCCGAGGCTCGTTTCGAGCCGTTGCACGGTTGTGCTGAGCGTGGTGGGGCTGACGCCAAGCTTGCGCGCGGCGTCTCGAAAACTGCGGGATTGTGTGACGGCCAGAAACGCGTTTAGATCGGTGAGATTCGGCGCCAATGTCAGTTCTCCATCCTCGCCGCGCATGTCCGCACGGCCAGTAAAAAGCACCCCGGCGACGCTGTGTTGGCAGCCGCTGGAGACCGACTGGGGTCAGTGACTGAGGAGCGTGGTTCGACGGTCACGATGGACTATACGGCCTACGATGCGAAATAGCTGTGGAAGTCGAAAAGCATACCAATTAACCGGCCGTCTCAGGGCCACAATGCCCAAGCCAAGACCGCAACAATCAGAATCCGCATCAGGTTGATGAGCTGGGTAGCGCGCCTCATAGCCTCAGCGACCTCAGCCGGGGTCGCAGCAAGAGGTTCTCGATCAAACTGGCGGCCGAGTGAACCCATCCTGTACTGACACCGGAATATGAAACGTGTAGCTGCAAACCATGGGCGGTGCAGGACGAACTCGATTAGGTCCAGCAGCAGGCTCAAGTGTCTATGAGCCAAGCGAATATAATGCGTTTCGAATGACCGGAACGCGGAAGGCTGATTATGCAATTCCCGGACGCTCAGAATATACCTCCGTGACTGCTGGAACACATTCATGGTCAGGCTGCGTTGTGACACATATATGTAATGCTCGGAGACCAGCCCGTGCCGGATGTCGACGGCCGCGAACTCGAAGTAGACTAAAGCCTCTCGGATATCTTTGTTGAGCTGGGGGTCATTGGCGAGGTCCCCATACCTCGGAAACTGGACCCGGCTCATGAAGTACGGGTTCGTGAGCTTCTTCAGGATCGGGTAGACCGGGTGACTGTCGGCGAGAAGATATTTGTTGGCCTTCTCGCGTCTAAACGCATTGGTCGACTGGCGTGCCGAGATGTACCATCCAAATATGACAAGGATGCCCGTGATAAGGACGGCATAGCCCTCGGGTATGTCAACGATTGATTTACCCGGCGCCAAACCAATTAAGTGCCCAAGCAATTCGCCCATAGCAAAACGCCCCAAGTTTCCCTGGGGCGTTTTACCGCGCTTTAGCGCAGAGTTAAATGATGATGATGTCTTTCATTCGGAGTTCCTCCGATTCATTTCCGTAGTGCGTATGTAGGCTAACACGTACCTGTTGACCAGTGAACAAAAAATGAACGCAACGTTGATGTACGGAATACGACCGTTTTCCGGACACATGCGAGCGACGTCGTCGACTACGGTTTTCCATCGCCATTGTGTACGGAAACTATGTAAGGATTCTACTGTGCGGATAACGTCGCCGCGAGACCTATCCGGACATGCTCATCGGCTACGCGCGCGTTTCAACCCTCGACCAGAACCTGGACTTGCAGCGAACGCGTCGAATAACCTGCGGGCGATCTGCCAGCGCTGCCACATGCTGCACGGCAAGCCGGAGCACCTCCGCCAGCGCGACCTCACCTACAAGAAGCGCCGCGCGGTCGGCGACCTGTTCGGCGGCAGGTACGAATAGGCCGTGTCAGCCGAACGCCGCCTCCGCCTCGCCCCCAGCCGCGCCGAGGGATCGAGGCGCGCGTCGACACGGGCCGCCCGACCCTGCCAGAACATTATTCCGGGCAGAGCTAAGAGGATCCTCGTAGGCCGCCACGGGAGGGCGACGGGAGATCCGAGTGAGAGGCGCGCCAGGGATCATCCAGTTAATTTCTGCAAAAAGGTTCCTCTCCTGGGCCGGCCCCCTTGGTAAATTGCGTACATTCTTGTCCCACATCAAGAATGCGAGTGGCGGCGAGCGTTCATTTGCGGGCAGCTTATCTGGGATCGGTCCACCGCCTGGCTGCAGCGGCGTACAGACGGCCGGTGGGCAGGCATCTGGTCGCCTTGTCGACATGCCTTCTCGGGCCCCGAACCGAACCTCATCATGCGGACTATTGCCGTGCTCAGATTACCGGGCTCACCGCGCAGTGGCATGCACACTGTGCGGCACTGCGCCCGAAAGCCAGCAAGCTGGCAGGCAATCCTCCCCTGCGACTACGTGCAGAACAGGCTCGCCGGCCTGGTCGCCACACCGGAGGGCGCCGCTTTCGATAGACCTATTGTGGTATGGAACAAGCGGCGAGCCGTTCATCGGCAGAGCCGACGCTGGTCTTTGGCCTGGAGCCCAGAGCAGATCGCGCAACGCCTGATGGTCGACTTCCCCCAGGATCTGACCCTGCGCATCAGCCAAGAAACAATCTACCAGGCACTCTACATCCAGGGGCGCTCTGAGGCGGGAGCTCTCGGCCTGCCTGCGCTCTGGCCGAGCATTGCGTTTTATCCTGGGAACGTGCGCGGAACCGAGGTAAGTCCTTTATCGCGGACGCACTGCTGATCAGCGACCGCCCAGATCGACGACAAGGCGGTGCCGGGCCACGGGAGGGCGACCTAATTCTCGGACTGAGAAGCTCGGCGATCGGCACTTTGGTCGAGCGCACCACGCGCTTCACAATGCTCCCGTATTTGCCGCGCATCGAAGGCCATGGAAAGGATCAGTCGATCAAGAACGGTCCGGGTCTTGCCGGTCATGGTACCAAGCCGTCCGCGATGCCATATCAGGGAACATCATGACCCTGCCGACACATCTGGGACGATCCCGCGCCGAGATGGCGCAGCACACCCAGCTTCGGATCGACATTGGTCGTGAGGTCTACTTCTGCGACCCTCAGAGCCCTGGCAGCGCGGCAGCAACGAAAACACAAGTGGCCTGCTGCGACAGTACTTTCCGAAAGGCACCGATCTCAGCCAACATGGCGCCGAGGAGCTGACGCCGCTGCCCATGCCCTGAATACGAGACCACGCAAGACGCTCGGCTGGCGAACACCTGCGGAGGCACTCGACCGCATCCTCAAACAGAAGATGATCGACGTGATGCGACGACCGGTTGAATCCGCCCTCCAATTCGGGGTCAGTTTTGGAAGCCGTTTTGACAAATGGGCCATCACCCTGTTGGGGTGCTGCTCGCCCTGCGGGGTCTAATGGATCAGGCCGTAAGAGCCTTTTAACCAACCGGTCGGCCTTGCCCGCATGACCAGCTTATCTCAACAACCTATCAACCATGCTCTGTTCAAAGAAGGATGTCCAACGACAGGGAGGTTGTCGTGCTGCCCAGAGATTTCTGCCGTTCGAAGAGCGGCAATTTCGCGCTGATGTTGGGGTTGGCATACCTGCCATCCTGGCGGCCGTGGGCTTCGCAACGGATGTCACCACCATTATGCGAGCAAAGGTCAACCTTCAAGCCTCGCTGGACGCCGCAACGCTCGCCTCATCGCACCTGTCGGACAATGAAGCGGACCGCAGGCAGGCCTTTGAGCGCTTTTTCCAGGTCAACGTCGCCAATCATAGCGAACTCTCGAACGCAAACGTAACCTTATCCATCGACGAGGGCTTGAACTACATTAAAACTAAAGCCGTTGCTTCTGCGGACGCAGCCCTCAACTTCGCCTTCCTCTTTGGTGAAAATCAGCACATAGTGGTTGATGCGGGCGCGGTAGAGGCCACGAACAATCTTGAAGTCGTTATGGTCTTGGACAACACCGGTTCAATGGCCGGCGCCAAAATCCAAGCCCTTCGAGAGGCGACGAAAGCGTTGCTCAACAATTTGGATGGCGCCAAGTCGCCGAACCGCAAGATCACCGCCGCGCTTGTCCCCTTCGTCACCGCCGTCAACGTTAATGGCGACGAGTTTGATCCAGCCTGGATCGACATGGACGGCAAGTCGCCCAACAACGGGGTCAACTTCCCCCTTCTGCCCGATGGCAAGCGCGTCAACCACATGGATCTGTTCAAGGATCTGGCAGAGGGGACCGGATGGAAGGGCACAGGCTGGAAGGGCTGTGTCGAGGCTCGCCCAGGAAGTGCCGGCATTTCCGATGTGGCGCCGGGCCAGGCTAATGCCGACAGTTTGTTCGTGCCATATTTCGCGCCAGATGATCCGGAAGACGCCACAGATCCATCCGCAAGCTACGGCAACGATACCAAGATCTATAACAACTCCTATCTGTCCGATGACGTGGCGGACGGCACCGACAAAAAAGGGAAAGACAAGAAGGTTGCCAAATACAAAACCCCCAAGGCTAAAAAGATAAATGACAAAAAAGGGCCGCTGACAGTGGGTCCTAATCGTGCCTGCCCAACTCCGGTGGTCCCTTTGACCACAGACGTCGACAAATTGCGAACCGCCGCCGCGCAAATGCAAGAGTGGAATGGCTCTGGCACGAATGTCTCCGAGGGGCTTTCCTGGGGTATGCGGGTTCTCTCGCCTGATCCTCCCTACACCGGTGGAGCCTCGTGGAGAGCCCCCAACACGAGCAAGATTGTCGTGCTGTTGACGGACGGCGAGAATGTTGTCTTTGGAGCCAGCGGGGAACCGGAGAAGTCAGATTACACTTCCTACGGCTTTCTGTCGTCGGGACGCTTTGGAACAAGCAACCAGACCGATGCAGCGCGCCAGGTCGATCGTTGGACTCTCGACGTGTGTCAGAAGTTGAAGGCTCAGCAGGTCCAGATCTATACGATTACCCTGCAATCTGACACGGCGGCCAACCGGGTCCTTTACGGCAAATGCGCAACTGATCCGAGCAACTATTACGCAGTGAGTGATCCGAGCAAGCTGCCGAACGTGTTCCAGGAGATCGCGGGAAAGTGCACTGCCCTGCAACTTAACGACTAAGTTCTCCGCTGATAAAGCATCATCGGAATGCGTTGACAGGACGTCCTCCAGCAGCAGCAAATGACAACCAGAGAGCTTCTCGGAGCGCATGTCACGTCGATCTAGACAAGGTTGGCCTAGCTGCGTTCCGCCGCGAGCCCCCTCGGCGTGCGCCCTAACCGGATGTTCTTTGCCTTCGGACCCGATGTGTACCACGACTCGCCGACGCTCGCCGGCACGTACGAAGGTGCTTAAGCAACGCGTATGCAGCTCTTCGAATTAGGTAGGTCCGCGCCGTTAATCCGGCAAAGTAATTGCGCTCGTCAGTCTTTCCGCATAGGGGACAGAGCGAAACCGGAGATAAAGATATGGACGATGTAAGCGAGCAGACGAAATCCGACCTGTTGGGTCTGACGGCCGACATCGTCGCTGCCTATGTACAGAACAACGCAACGCCCGTGGCCGGTCTACCTGACCTCATAGCCAGCGTGAATTCCGCGCTGTCGAACCTTCTGCAGCCGGTTGAGGCACCCTTGGCTCCGCTGACGCCAGCTGTAAATCCCAAGAAGTCTGTGTTCCCCGACTACATCATCAGCCTCGAGGACGGACGCAAGTTCAAATCCATGAAACGTTATCTCGGTCTGCTCGGCATGACACCCGACCAGTACCGGGCAAAATGGGACCTGCCAAAGGATTATCCGATGGTTGCGCCGAGCTATGCGGCGCAGCGGTCAGCTCTCGCAAAAACGATTGGGCTTGGCCGTAAACCGGGCGCGAAGACATCGTCGAAGAAAACCGCCGCAAATCGGAAAGCCAAAGTCTGACGCAGACTATCCTACTCGCAGCGTTATCAAGGACGGCGGCAATGTGCGCAATTTTTGATTGCGCCGAGTGAGCGCTTCCCACATCGCTCGTCATGCCTCAACGTGTTGATAGCAAAGGCCTACGCTTCTCAGGTTGCGGTGTGTGGAGCAGGACGCGATTGCGCCCAGTCTGCTTGGCAACGTAAAGTGCGTCATCAGCATGACGCTGTAGCTGCTCTTGTGAAATGGCTTGGTCCGGGGTCTGAACAGCAACTCCGACGCTGATCGTGACGCTGCGCGACACTCGCGATCCCGGATTGTGAAAGCGGCACCTTCGACGCTCCTACGGATACGCTCCCCTACAGAGAGGGCCTCCTTCTCGTTCACGCCCGGCAAAAGCACGAGGAACTCTTCGCCGCCATATCGGGCCACGTGGTCGCAATCGCGCGTGATATTTTCTTGGATGATTTTCGCGACCTCCACTAGGCAGCGGTCGCCCTCTGCATGGCCGAGGTGGTCGTTTATCTTCTTGAAATAGTCGATGTCGCACATGAGGATCGCTGCACCATTTCGGCAGCGGCTGTCGGTGCCCATAGTTTGTTGAGGGTTTCCGTCATCCAGCGCCTGTTTGCGATGCCGGTGAGCGGATCGGTACTCGCTAAGAGTTTAAGCCGGTCGTTGGCTTTCGCCAATTCGGCGACTCTGCGCTTGTCGCGAAGCTCAAATAGGAAAGTCTTCTGAGCGAGAATTGTCATGATCCGCCTGCAGCAACTGTTGCGAAGATCCCGCTCGCGAAAAACAGCGTTGCAGCCGTCGTGCTCCCAAGGTCGATGGCGGGGTTGCGCAATTGAAAGCCGAGATAAAGGGCGAGCGCCAAAGCGGCAATAGCCACGGACCACGCCAGAGGGATGCCGAAGATGATGATCGCGGTAATGGCCACGAACAGCATGATATTCAGATGGCGTTCGTAGAACTCGCCCCCTGCACTCACGCCGACCAGCGCAACCGACAATAAGATGAGGAACATCGCTGTGATTAGCAGGCAAGGCTGAACTTGGGAATCGCGATCTCTTGGCTTGTCTGCAGTCGCTCTGCTGTCGTTAGACGCGATGCCTGGTCATTGGCCCCCTCTCACGAAATGGCTGCTCATCGAAGAGCTTGGCCAGCCTTTGCTTACTGCCTTGCTTGTCAGACTCACTGCTCGTGCTCCAATACTTTTGAAGGGCAGTGGAACCTGCTGTTTCTCAAGTGGTTGATAAGCATGAGCCAGCGTCGTCTGGAAGTGCCGATCAAGTGCGGACACGGGATCCGGCTAGTTCGTACGCAAACCGAGATGGCGGACGTTCTGACGAATGGCTCGTGGCCGTCGGACGGGCCTGAATTTCTTGCGGCATTGGCCGCGTTGGTTGAGGCTCGAATCGGACGTTGTAGCGACACAGAAGTGCGCATCGCCTTCATAGCCGCCGCCATGGAGGCGGATCTGCTTCCGGAGAGTTTCATGAATAATTGATCGAGCGGGCGGATCAAATCCCACCTCGCGCGCTGTAATCCAATTGCTCGCAAATCAGATTCAGCGCTGTGGTGGTTGATCGTCGACACTGCCGGAGACTTGGGTGTGCATTCGGTGAGCTCACCTCGGCGGTAAGCAAGGCTCGCCGCGCTCAAAGACCGTTTTCGACAGCACCCGTAGGTCTTTGGAGTCAAAGCTCACGGACGTCCGCCGCCTGCAGTCTCCAACTTTGCCCTGAAGCGCGTCACACGGCTTCGCGTGCCACAAGTCTCGTCCGAACACCAGCGCCGCCGCCCGCCACGCGAGGTATCGAGGAAAAGCCACCCGCACTGGCGCCCCTTACACTCGCGCACGCGGCGGCGGTCATTTGTCTCCACCATGAACTCAACCGCCCCCTCCGGATGCCGGCTACACTGACGACCGACGCAGAAAACCCAAGCCCCCTAAAACTGCGTCGGTCGCCAGCTTTTTCAGTGCTTCAGGTATGAAAAAGCCAACGACCGTCCGGATGGGCCTCACGGCCTCGGTGGCACATCAATCCGCGTAGGAATAATTTGGTTTCTCGCCAGTTCGTCAAGCAGCCGAATGATGGCTCTGGCGTCTTCCGACTTGCAGGAATAGTACCGCCAGGTCCCTTCGGCGCGGGACTCCAAAATCCCGCGTTCCACAAGGAGCGCCAGATGCTGCGAAAGGGAGTGCTGACTTCCGCCCGCTATGGAAAGCAGGTCGGAAACCGTTCGCTCGCCGTGGATTACATGCATGACGGTCAACAGGCGTTTATCGTTCCCCAAGGCGGTGAGAAATTGTGCCGCGAGGGAGACCCGTTTTCGGAAGCTGGCTCGTTTAGGGCGCCGCCCTAGGGCGGGGTTTGCTCGAATTTCCGTCAGTCGTTTCTTAACGTAAGTCACAAGCTTCTACCGGCGAATCCGAAACCGCGCGCAGAATCACTGCGACGGCTTCAGTAGTCAAGCAGATGCTAAAAGAGCCCGCCACCTTTCGGCAGCGGGCACAGTCGTGGAGTTAGTTTGCCTGACGGATGATTCGAGACGGTGGGGGCCGGCAGTGGCTTATCATATCAAGGAGTTTTTGGCGGGGCGAGTAATCGCTGAATACCGCGCTGACGCATCCACATCCCATCAGGCCGCCGAGCGGGCAACCAAGCGACCTGTGATACTTCACCGGTGGGGATACCACTTCCTTGAGGTGACAAACGAGACTAGCGGGAGAGTGTTCGCCTTTGAGTACGCCGACTTGCCGTACTGACATAACGTTGGAAAAAAAAGCCCGCCGCTGAGGAAGCAGTGACGGGCTTGCTTGTCTACCCGGTTGAGGGGACATCCGAGCACATTGAGAACTTCGGCGATGCACATCGGTTCCAACCAAAAAACCCGCCGGCCGGGAGCCAGCGGTCTCCCAATGGTGGATCGACCCGCCATCAGTGGTTCCGTACGGCGAAGGGAAGTACGAAGTTCATGTCATAGCGCCACAGCGTGCAATGACTGGCGCCCTGCGGTTTCGTCTCACTCGTCAATGCCGGCTGCAGGCGACAATTGGTGAAGCGGGCGTGTCAAAGACAGTTACATCGCCACGGTATTCGGCCGCGCCTTCCTCTTTCAGCGCCGCGACCAGCTTGACTGCGGACTCCCAATGCCTGGCGACATCGCTCCGCGTCTTTTCCCGGCTCCGGCGATCAACCGGCAAATCTCCCGCGATCGCCTTTAAGTCATGCAGTACAGACGCAATTTGCGGCCAGCGGGAAGTCGGTAGGATCACCAATGTCTCGATCAGCGCCGACGATCATTTCTAACTTGGAGATGACGCCGATGAGTGATGTAGCCGCGACTTCGGGGATCGAATCTTGAATCTTAAGAGCCTCGGTCATCGCAAAGACCTCGGCCTCCCGCGCAACCGCATACTCCTGTGCACCACCGAGACTGCGCGCCGTTTGATTTGAACTCGCTTCGGTGAATCTGCGGCCTATACCTGAATTCCCGGATTGACCAGCATTCGGCTCTCCGAGCGCTGCTGCACGCGGCATAACAGCATGGAGATTTACCGAGCTATTTGCCAATCGCTCATCAGCAGAAGCGCGGGATCGCCTATGGCGGCCGAATGCAATTCCGGGTCGTTGCGGCTTGCGGCGAGAACATTCGGCTTTTTCGCTGCCACAGCATGGTCTCCTCCCGCGCGGCAAGCTTGCTCAGTGGGTCCAAAACCCATGAAGGAGCCCGGCCCCCGAATGTCGAAGCCGGGTGAGTGTGCGGCGACCGAAGCCAAAACTGGCGTCTCGGCACACGCGCACACGTTGCAACAAGCGTCGCCCTCGCATCTCGCACCAGATTACCGACCGACCGGGAGGTTTTACTGGACGGCTGTGAAACTCAGGATCGAATTTGCCTGGTGCGTATCCATCGTCGCGCCGGCACGATCCTCGTCAAACAGAGAGTTGCTGCCAAAACTTGCGTGCAGACCGACAACGAATTTGCTGCCGTTTCCGGCATCGAAAGAATCGATCTTGTAATGTTCGAACTGGTAACGTCCAAATATCGACCACGGTGTGTCTTCAAAACAGTACATTGCTTCAACCGAGGCCGCGAGGACATCGTAAGGAACCCCAATATCAGTGGCTTCAAAGCTGAATTCACCATCAACGCGCAAATTCTTCTGAATAAAGTATCTTGCCACCGCTCGACCACCCCATTGCTTTTCGTGAGCAAAATCGTTTTCAAACCGCCCGAACCAAGCCTGACCATAAAGCGTCAGGTTGCCAAGATAGACTTGAGCCTCGGGGCCGATCAGATACTGGTGGCCCTCGTTCTCGCCGTCGTAGGCAGTGCTCTTGTAGATGGCAAAGGCACCGGCGGCGAACGTGGCATCACGATAATAGGCGTGCAGAGCTGCGCCTCTGCCGTTAAAATTATAGCTGTCTTGCCAAATGCGTTCGTAACTCAGATCGCCTTGCAGGTTCCAGAGGTTCGCAAAGGGAATGTTTACGCGAGCAGCGGCGGCGCCGGTATCAGTTGTCCCATCGGGCGCGCCCTCTTCAATCCGAAGGCCACCGACGTAGATCTCGCCGTAGCCCGAAATGTGCTGTGCAACCGGCTCGTCTGCCAGTGGTTGAAGAGCATCGGCGGCCACCGACGCCGATGCAATGAAGAGAGAGGCCACGACGATTGGAAACCGAACTCTCAAAAAAAAACCAAGAATATCCCACGTGGACCGTCGTAGTGATCCCGACCAAACCGCACCGGCACATTTCATCAGAACTTCCAGTTCAAGTTTGCGTTGAAGCCATGATCACGAGCATGGGAAGCGATCTGGCCGGAGTATGAAAGGCCAAGAGTGATGGTCCGCGACAAGGCCATGTCGAGGCCGGCGTCGATGAGCAGGCAGTCGCGCGCGATCGGCACGCCCGCGACGGTGAAGGGGTTGCCGCCGGCCATGGTCAGGGTTGAGACCGGCGTGGCCTGGCCGGCGTGGCGCCAGCCAAGCGTGCCGCGCGCCGTCAGCGTCACGCCACCGAGATCGATCTTCTCCGAAGCGCGAAGGCCTAGCGTGGAAAAGGTGACGGCCGTGCTTTGGTTTCCGGCGCTAAGCGCGGCGGCACCACCCTCTTCGCTGAAGTCATCGGTCCGCAAATTGACATAGGCAAGTCCGGCGAAGGGCTCGAAGGAAAAGCTGCCGGCGTCGATGCGGTAGCCGAGATCGCCGAACACCTGCGCGGTGCCGGCATCGTACTTGCCGGACAGGCTGTCGGCAAAGCCCGGAAACGCGACAGACCGGCCGGTGTCGACGGCGTGCCACGTATAGGCGGCGCCGACCCGCAAGCCGAACGCACCCCACTGCGTGCCGCCATAAAGGCCGAAATCGTAATTATCGCTGGAGCCGGCGCTGCCGCGCCCCTTGGCGTCGAAGCTCGAATGGCTGTAACCGGCGATGGCGCCGATGCGCCAATCGTCGAAGACAGGCACGTCGCCGCCGACGAAGACGCCACCGATCGAGCGGTTGAGGTTGGCGGCGTTGCCGTCACTGTCGGTCAACCCCCAAGATCCGAAAGCTTGGCTCCACAATGCGCCGCGGTCCGGGTTGATGGTTCGCGCCCGCGTATCGCCCGGGATGCTGGCCACGATGGACTGGTTGTCGAGGTTGGTTTGGGCGCCGACCCCGCCAAACGCTGCGCGGATGCGGTTGGTGGCGGCATCGCGAACGAAATGGCTGTCCTCGATCATCGGCGTCTTGACTGAAGCGTGGATTTCTCCGGACAAGCCATCGAAGGCCGCGCGCGAGGATGGCGCGTCGAGCTGCAGCACGGCGTCGTAAATCGGGCTGGCGTCGCCAAGTGATTCGACGCCGCCGCCCGCGGCGATCTGGTTGCGCGTCTGGCCGACATTCTGGAACGTCATGCCGTTGCGGGTCAACTTCAGGTAGACGTTGTCGGCATCGTAGGACAGTTCAGGCGACAGGAAAGCGAGGTTGCTGGTGACGTCGTCGAAGACCCCGGAAACCCCGCTGTAGGTGGCTGTCAGGATTGTGTACTGGGTCGAGGGCGCATAATTGCCGGTTCCGGCCAGCACCTGGATGGTGCCGCCGGCGATGAACGCGGCGCCGGCAATGATCTTGTCGGACTGGCCCGCGGCATTGACCTCGACCTGATAGACCGAACCATGATCGAAACTCGCATAGGCGTGGTCATTCAACGTGCCGATCGAATTGTTGCCGGGCGCAACGATCGATCCCGTCTGAGCGACCAAGGCGCCGACCGTGCCGGTGCCGCTCAGCCTCGTGCCACTTTCCGCCACGACCGCGGAGTTGACGAACGAGCCGTTGACGGCCAGTTCACCGGCTTCGATCGTGGTAATGCCGCTGAAGCTACCGGTGCCGCTCAAATCGAGCGAACCCGTGCCGCGTTTGGCGAAGGTTCCAGTCCCGTTGATGACGTTGGCGAGTATGGCACTTGAGGTCTGATCAATAACCAGCGCGCCATTGGCGGTGATTGCGCCGGAGCCGAAACTCGACGCCGAGCCGATCATCGTGCCGGAACCTATATACGTGCCTCCGATATAGGTGTTCACCGCGCTCAGTGTGACGGACCCGCTGCCATTCTCCTCCACCGCACCCGAGCCGGAAATGACGCCGCCGAAAGTCAAAGCGTCCGATTGGTCAAAGCCCAACACCCCATTATCCGCCACGTCGCCTTTGATCGAGCCTTGGGTGGTGGAGGTATTGCCGATGATCACGCCGGCATTGGTGCTGATCGTCGTGCCGCCGGTGTAGATATTTGCGCCGTTCAGGATTTCGAAACCTCCGGTGACCGCCAAACCACCAATGCCGGAAATGACGCCACCGAAATTGTCTTGGGCGGCGGTCAGTGTCAGAGTCCTCGAGCCGAGCTGGACCGAGCCGTCTCCCGACAACGACCTGATTGAGGTGCCGGCACTGGTCGCCGAAATGTCGAATGTGGCGTTGTCCTTCACCCCGCTCGAGGCCGCTATGCTGCCATCGCCCGAGAGGGCCAGCGTGCCGTTGGTGATCGTCGTTGCGCCCGTATAGGTGTTGATGCCACCCAGAACTGCCTTACCGAGGTCAGTCTTTTCGAGGCCGCCGGTACCGGCCAGCGGCGCATCGATCGTCGCGACATAGGCGGCTCCGGCCAGCGTCCCGTCGCCAACACGAACTGCCGTGTCGGGATCTGCAAGTGTGATTGCGCCGCCGACGACATGATAGCCGTCGCTCGCGAATTGCATACCGGTGACGGTGACGTTGCCGGCGCCATCGTCAACGGTGACGGTCCCCGGCGCGGCTTCGAAAATGGCAAGACCCGGCTGTGGCAGCATGGCGCTGTCGGTGGCGCCCGTTGCATCGGTCCAGTTGGGTACCGTCGCGCTCCATATCCCGTCGCCGCCGTCAATGGCGCTGTTGTTGGCGTGGCCCGCGCCATCCCAGAAACTGAACGAGCCGGCTGGAACATTGTCGTTGATCAGATTGACCTGGCCCGATACAGCCGTCTGTATCGCGAAATCCGCGGCCGTGGTGCCGGACGGGGTGGCGACGATCGTGACGCCGTTATCGGTCAGCATGCCGCCATAATTGGCAAGCCGGTAGACGCCATTCCCGAACCCTGGGGCCGCTTCGATGAAGAGCCTGCCATCGAGCGTAAGGTCATGGGCAACGGAAAACAAAGGGTCGCTGTCTGGAGCCCCCAGCGTGGCGCTGATGATCGAGTTTCCGCTCAGAGACAGGGAGTCCATCGTCAAGGTCTGGCCCTGAACACCGATCAATGCTCCGGCATTGGCGATCGTCACTGCGCCCGCGATCACACCTTTGCCGCCAAGCCCGCCATTTGGTAACGTGCTGACGTTGCTTCCGAACGTGCCGTCGATCAGCAGTGTGCCGCCATAGATGTTGGTCGGACCGGTGAAGCCGCTGGAATCGCCCATCAAATGTGTTGTGCCGGCATATTGATTGAGCTTGCCGTAGCCCGTCATGCCGGCGGCGAATGTATAGTCGGAACTCGTATGATTGAAGTTGATGGTGCCGGTTCCCGCGCCGAATGTGACGGTTGGCGTTTCCAGGGCGCCCGGCGCGGCAGCCGCGCTGGCGGCATCTCCACCAATATTGAGCGTGCCAGTAGAGCCGGCGAATGCGGCGATATACGTCCCTTGCGCCGCCGTCGCGGAGCCGTCATTCGAGAGGACGAGCAAGCCTTTGCCGTAATCCCCGATTGACAGCGTGCCGCTGCTGGATATCGCCGAGGCGCCGCCATCGACCTTGGCGGTGCCGGAACCGGCCGCGGCTTCGCCGATGGAGACGCTGCCGACTACCACGGCGCCGCCCTGCAATGCATCCACCTCGGCAACGCCATCGTTGCCCACAACCAGATTGTGTGCGCCGAGATTCCACTTCGAACCGGCACCGAAGACCGTGGCGACGTTCGCCGCTCCCCCGTCGAACGCGCCCAGCATGGCATCGCTGGAGGTCAACAGGCCACCATTGAATATGTTCAGTGTTCCCACACCGCTGACGCCCAACGTGAAGTCCCCGACCGTCATGCGCGCGGTGATGCCGTTGATCGTCATGTTTCCGTTGCTGCCCACTGCAACACCGACGCGCGCGTTGCCCGAAACGTTGACCACACCACCCAGTTGTACGCGCAGCGCGCCTGTTGCCGCGCCGCCCACATCCAATCCGCCAAGATCGGCGGTCGAGCCGCCATCCACGACCGTGGGGTTTGGAGAAACGGCGTCGATCGTCACCATGTCGCCGGTCGTCGGCGCGCTGCCCGGCGTCCAGTTGCCGTCGTTGAACCAATCGGTGGAAGCCGACCCGGTCCATGCCGGCGATCCTGCCACGGCGGGAGCGGACAGGCCAACGCCGACCAGCGCCGTTGAACCGAGCATCACAACGAGAAAGCGTGACGCGGAGTATATCTTCTTGGACGCGTTGGCGTCAGGTGTCGTAGCGAACATCAGGAGCGCTTTCAGTGATTATGATGAGGTGGCGCGCCGGGGCAAGGAGCCACTATGAGACGCGTTCGGTCAGGAGCGTGAGGTCAGGCTGACGCCGGATCCACTGATTGCTCAGTGCTAGGATTGTTTGCCATCGACATGCCCCTCGGAATCAACCGGCGCCGCGACTGGCGGCTTGGATTCACGCTAGCGGATGGCTTTCGCGGAAACTTGGCCTCTGCGGACAACGGCTTGGCTGAAACGGAACAGGCCGATTTTCTCTGGAGGTGTGATAAAAAAGTTCGCTTCGCGCCTGAGGCAGCCACCTAAGCGCCCTTGATCCTTGCTCTTACGCATGCGGCCAGATTGGTCATCGGTCCAGCTTGGCTTCGCTTTGAAACCCGGTCAGTCAGCCTGTTCGTTTTCGCCCAAGCTGCATTGCCCTGACGTCGGACGGCGTCGCGCCATAGCGGCGGCGAAAACTGTGGTTGAAATGCGACAGGTCGGCGAAGCCGGCCTCGAAGGCGATGGCGCCGATCGCGCGCAAGGCGAAACGATCCGCCACCAGCAGGCGATGCGCACGCGCCAGACGCGCCGCCAGGACAAAGTCGGTGAAGTTGGTGCCTTCGCTTTCGAACAAGGCGCGGATGTAGCGCTGCGATATCTGATGACGCACGGCAAGCATGTCGACGCTGAGGTCGCGAGAAGCGAGGTTGGCAGCGATGTCGTCCTTGATGGAGCGGAGCCGGGCCGCCCGCACACCGCGACGCCTCGCTGTCTCATGGGCGTCGTGCGTGGCGCCGAGAGCCATGGCCACCAGGTCATAGACATGGGTGGAAACCAGTTCGCCGACTTGCGGCGAGAGCGCCGTATCGGCCAGCAGGACCGTCTTGAGATATCCTACTAGCAGGCGCAACGCCTCCGTGTCGGCTGGGATGCGCCGGGCCAGCACAGCGCTGAGATCTGGAACCACGGGAGCCACAAGCTCGTACGGCATGACAATGGACAGCCAACGCGTAGGCACAGGAAACACCGTCGCGCCGGTTTCCGCACCGGAAAGCAGGGTCGCATCGCCATCCGCGAGCAACACTTCGCGGTTGCGTTGCCCGGCCGCCCCGTTGCCGTTCAGATGCACGAGAAACAGGCATTCGTCGCCATCGGTGAAGGCATGCGTTCGCCTATAGGTCGCGGCGGTGCTGAAGCCCAGGCCAACGCCGAGGTTAGGCAGCCCTCGCATATTCATTTCACTGCGGTATGGCTCGCCCGAACGCGGCTGGACATCAACCCTAAGCACTGCGCGGCCATAGGTTTCGCGCCATGCCTCGACACGATCTCGCTGCGGAAAATCATCCGTCGAGAATCGAATGGGTGAGCCGCGCGGCGGCGTCGGGTTCAAGGGGCATCACTCCCATCAGGGCGAGTTGGACGGGCGGCGCAAGTGCTATGACAAATTCCGGACGGCAGGAAGTCTCGCTCGCCAATCCTGCGTTGTCCACTGCTCTCGCGGTTCGATCATCGGGATCGTCACCGCATAGCGCTCCCGCGCAAGCGCGCCCGACAAGACGTTATCAGCCGTGGCGGGGGCCTGGCTTGGAGAAAGCGGACCCATGACCATGCCTGGATGGAACCAGCACGCCTTAAGGACCTCAGGCTTGAGCTTTTGCGCAGCTATCGGTCCCTGTGGCGAGCCTCTGATGGGCTCATGCCGAACCTGCGACGGAACGTCCGGTTGAAATAGGACAGGTCACGAAAACCCACGTCATAGGCAATGCTGCCGATCTGGCGGTGGTGATGCAGCGGCGAGGACAACAGCCTGTCGGCTCTGCGAAGTCTTTCCTCCAGCACGAAAGCCGACAATGTCGCGCCTTCGAACTCGAACAGCTTGCGGATGTAGCGGGATGAGATGCCGTGGCGCATAGCGAGGCTTTCGGCGCTAACATCGTCTTGCCCGAGCGTGTCAACGATATCCTTCTTGACGGCTATCAACCGGGCCGCCCGAAGTCCGCGATCGGCCAGGTAGACGCCGGCATCGCCGGTGCTTTCAAGCGCCAGCGCGACAAGATCCTGGACATGGTTCACCGCCATGCGGCTCATGCCGGGGGTTGCGTAAAACGTGTCGCGCTCCAGCGCACGCACATAGACGTCTATCAGCCGCAAGCTCTCGGCGACGTGCGGAACGGGCATCCCGATCCGGCCGTCGATATCGGGCACGAAGGCGGAAACCGCATGTCGCGGAACCCGCAGAGAGATGCCGCGCTGGACGTCGGTGTGATACGCGATCGGATCGGCGCACGATCCCAGATGCGCGTTGCCCGGTGGAACATTTATCAGCTTGCCGCGATGTTCGATCTCGAGCCGGCCTTCGACGCAGATCGACAACAGGAGATCATCGCTGCCATCGCCCATGATCGGTTTGGTCCGCGTCGTGTGCGACGTGATGTGTCCAACCGTAATTTCCAGTCCCGGAAGCTCGCGGACTTGCATGTCGGCACGGAAGGAGCCATCCCGCAAGGCGCCGACGTCGAATGCAACAGGCTTGTGCAGCAAGACATTGCGCACGGCCGCAACGCGTTCTTGTTCAGGAAGGTCTTCGGTCCTGAAACGAGCGAAGAATCCGCTGGTAGTGCGACTGTCTTGTGTCTTCGCCGCTCGGGAATGATTGTCGTCACTCACCTTGCTGTTACGCTCGCTCGATCCGGTCGACGGACTGTTCTTGGGCCTTGCGAACATCCGACGGCGTGGTGCCGTGGGCGCGCCGGAAAGTCCGATTGAAATACGACAGGTCGCTAAAGCCGGTATCGAACGCGATGGTGCCGACAGAGCGATCGGCAAAACGCCCATCTTGCAGCATGTCATGCGCGCGCTTCAGGCGTTGGGTCAGCACGAAATCGGTGAATGTCCTCCCTTCGCTTTTAAACAGCCTGCTGATGTACCTCGCGGAGACGCGGTGCCGCGCCGCCAGCACCTCGACCGAGAGATCATGCTGGTCCAGTCTCCCCATGATATCCGACTTGATCGCCCGCAGCCTCGCTGCCCGCAACCCGTGCCCCTGCGCCATGGCGGTAACAGCGCTCCCGGCGCCAAGAGCCATCGCCACCAGATCATGGATGTGGGTGACGACTTGATGGCGGGTGCCCGGTGCCGCGAGTGTCATGTCGTCGTGCAGTGCAGCGACGTAGCCCAGAAGAAGTTGAAGAGCATCCGTTGAAGAGGGGATGAGGGTGGTCAGCACCTCACCCAGATTGGCGATCACCGGGCCGAGTATCATTGCCGGGATGGCCAGCGCCAGGAAACTTGCCGGTGACGGCGTGACAATCAAATCCAGATCGGCGGTCGAGATGACGGTTGCGTCGCCGGGCCCCAGGCTCACGTCGCGGCCGTGCGCCGAGACCGTGGTGGTACCGCTAGTCGGGACCACGACTAGAAAATTTTCGCTGTCTTCCTTTGTTCGAGCCGGCATCAGGCGATTGGGTGAGCCTGCGATCGAGGCAATGATAAGGCCGGGAAGCGTGCGCAAGCTGGCGGAGCAATGAAATGGCATATCGCCCAAAGGTTCCATGTCCAGTTTCATCACCTCGTGCCCGAAAATCTCGCGCCATGAGGCCAATGTTCTGGGCCCGGCAATTCCCTCAGTGGAGAATCGCACAGGCGTGAATTCATCCGCCGACAAGTTCACAGAAGCCCTTTCCCCGCTTGGCGGAATCCCAACGTCGTCCGTGACTGTAGATCAGAGCCATTGGGCGCTCTATACCGCAGGGGCCAATCGGCAGTGCCGTCTGGTCCGTATTGAACAAGCCAATGGCCGAATGCCCCAAGGCCGCTCATGGTTCGAATGAGCGGTCGAAGAGCAGTCCTGCGTGTGCGTCGTCGCATGCCCGACCGACCAGATCGAAAAGATGAGAGGATTGGCGCGCCAGATCTTCGAGCGGAGGATCGTTCGCTAGGCGCGTATGCCTGACGCAAAGGGCGCCATCCGGCCCCCAAGCCGCCTCAAGTGTCATGCCGGGAGCGACTTCATCCTTCTGCACGCCAATCCGATCGAAGATATCGATGGGCACGCCGTTTTGCGTGTGGCCAACCCCATTTCCCAGATAGTCGGCGCGAACAAGGCGCAAGCAGGTCTGATAGTAGGGTGCGAGTGAAGAACCGTCTGGCGCGCGCGCCCATGGCTTGTAGCCGAACCGGATGCACTTGCCCTCGGCGCCGGCGGTGCAGACGATCGCGACACGATCCGCAGACGCCGTATAGCGCATATCGGAAGAAAAACTGCCGCCCAAGGGGAAACCCAGGCGCCGACCATCGGGATCGGCATCGCAGATGTTGTGCCATCCCGCGCCAGCCGCGTCCTGTTCGGAGAAGGTGTAGAGAATAGTTTCTCCGGACCGATCGCGAGCGTCGCGCTCGACCGCATCGATCCGGAGGCTGCGCCGATGGCCCTGCCCATCGCCGAACGATATGACCGTTCCGGGCAAGGTACCCTGCGGCAGGATTTTGCTGTCACTCGTCATCACTCGAAACTGCGTTCCATCGACACTGACACTGCGGATCGATGGTTGAGAATATGCAGTCAGGGTGGTGGCGAGGAGCGCAACGACGAGCAATAATCCTTTTGCTACGGAAAACTGTGACTTCAGGTGCGATGTGTTCAATGGAGTTTCACGCCCTCGATCAACACGCCATTTAGGGTGCCGATTGCGGACTTGTCGGCCCCTGGGTTCTTGGCGGAGGTCAGCGAATTCCCCTGCTGGCCGTTCGAAGTCAGTGCGTTGGAGGTCAACGCATTGGATGTGAGGGAATTTGAGGTCAACGCGTTCGACGTCAGCGCATTCGAGGTCAGAGCGGCGTTCGCCGGAAGACTTGTTGCGGCAAGCCAAGCGGCCGCTGCAAGAGCGATCTGTTGCTTGAAAGACATGTTGATTCTCCGTTGTTATGAGCCAAGCTCCAGCCAGTCCATCGTTCGCAGTCATGCTGGCGGTGAACTTCAATATGATCTCACTTAGCCGATTGCCGTAGGAGCGGCTTGGACTGGAGTGCCCGACGAGTTGGACAATTCGGCCCAACTGAAGGCAACAGAAGAACAGGCCGTGCCAGATACAGGCGAGCACAAGCCAACGGGCTGGGCTGTAGATCAAACCACTTCCTGAGCAACGGCGTGTCGTAGACGCCACGCCGTGAATGAGGACGAAGCATGACGTACTCGCGCGTGCGTGACTTATAAGTAAGCGGTGTTTTTCCTCCCACATTGACCAAAGCGCGGTAGGCCAATTCAAAAGCTACCCCTAAATCTAAGCCAGCGTAGAAACCTCGGCCTTGTAGCGATGGTAGTCGTCGTCGAACTTCGCTTCGAAATAGTGCTCCTCGCGGGTAATCACCTGCGTTTGGATTGCGGGTCCAGAAATAGGAGGCGGTCGTTGCGATCAGTGCCGTTGGCTGCAACGGCGGAGCGTTTGGTGCCGACACAAGTTGCTTGGGGATGTTAGGTTCCGCGCATGTTGACCGTGTAACCGCCGTTCTGTCTTATCGGCGCGCGGACCTGCGTGCCGCACTGGCCGGCGCGGGAGACTCAGGCCCTGCGTCGGCCGCCTCCTCATCCTCTGATATTTTCACCGCTCGCCTCGCGTCCGCGCGATGGAAAAATTCCGACTAGGCCACGTCCTCATCGTCATCGCTGTTGAGGACATCAATCGCCCGCATTTCGGGCACGTCATCCGTGAAGTCTGGAAGGAACGTTAGCTGTTCTTCCGGTAGAGCTTGCGCAGGCGTTCGGCGTCGCAGAAGCCACGATAGCCTGATCGGACTTGACGAGCGCCAAGACATCTTGGACTGGAATGAACTCACTGATTTCGGTCCGCCGATCCCTGGCAAGGTGCATGGACCTGAAGTTGCAAATCAGCAGGACCATTTCCACAGTTGTCCCGAATACTGCCAGCCGGTCGATCAACGCTATTTTCGTCAAACGTTCTGGCACGAAGTGTCTGGTCACGAGCCGCTGGAGCCAGAGGCCCAGGCGAAGGTGATCGAATTTCGTCACCCGAATAACCGAGACGAGCTAATGGTATTCGAGTTTCGCCGCACGGTGCTCGCAATACGTTCTAGGCTCTAGCCAAGTCGGCTACGTACAGACCCATTCACGGATCGTGCATTTTTCGCCGGCCGCTTCGCAGGCCTGGAGGGCAAGGTCTTCCGCCTCGCTCCGGGTTTCGGCCGATTTTGCACCCCACCGGGTGAGCCGGTCATGCGCCCTCTTGGCTACCGCAAGGGCCCCACAGTGGTTGTAGGGGAAGCCGGTCTGGTCGTCGTCATCCCGATGGCGATGATTGCGGGATACGGTTACGACGGTGCAGGCGTGGCCGCCAGCATTCTGACAATGCTTGACCGCGATATCCATAGCCTCTTGCCGCTCGTCGGCCCCCCAGAAGAAGCCGTGTTTGGCGTCGGCGCTGGAATAGGCGATCGCCGCCCAGATGCCTTTTTCATCCTTCGGCGGTGGTGCTGGCGACTCGGACGGCCCGGCCGATAGGTCGGCCGAGCTGACCTGTCTTCCCAAGAGCAACAGAATGCCTAAAGCCGCAGCCGCAGTTCTAGCTCTCATCATCCGCAATCCTCCCGGCGATCTCAGCAGCTCATGTTCCTTTGGCGGCCGATGCAACGGAGATCACCACGCAGCTATTGCCCGCCGGCAGCAGAAGAGCCTGGCCGCCATTTCCAGGTAATTCGTAAACCTCGACCTGCCCGAGATGGTCCGTGATTTTGCTGCCTTTCGGAAGAATGGACGGCATATTTGCGCAGGAGCTCGCGAACGGTGCTACACGGACCATTGCCCCCTCACAGCCAGAACCGGTAGGCGATGCAAGGACCACACCGGCGGCCGGGCCACTATACTCCTGCGTTGCATAATCCATGCCGACCAAGGCTTCGAGTGTATGCTTGTCCGCATCCTTGTCGCTCCACGAAGATTTGACGGCGTATTTCGTGCCGGTGGTCAAAACCTGCCCGAGCACCGGAAAGACGGTGGAACAGGCTTGCGCGCCTGCTTGCTTGACATGCTGGACAAACGGCGAGTCCGGAAGCGCCGGCACCGCCGCCGTCTCAGCCTGAGCCGCCGTGGGGCCGGCGAACATACCGGTAATCGCGGCGTAGTTCGCTGCCGCGTACCCAACGCTCATCATAACAACCGCAACGAATGCGACCTCGAGGACGCGCCGCCACCTGCGCCTCGGCGCGACGAACCGTGGCGGTTGTGCCTCGATGCTCGGACCGCGGCGAGGCGCCGATACAAACTGGTCTTGCTGGCTCATTTCTTATCCCGATCAATTGATTGACGAAAAGGCTGCTGACAACCCTTTGAGCGTTGCGGTGACTGCGGTTGTTTTCCCATCCCTGGTTGGATAAGAAACCGTGAGGCTGGCGCTCTGCGATATTTGCCGGCGCATGAGCGGCCCGACAGGCATCATCCCGACACAGACGGCTTCGTTGCAGCCGTCGAGGTGAACGTCGACCGGCTGGTCCCGCCCTTGAAACTTGAACGATATTAGACCGTCGGCCTTTGCGTTCGGAGCCGTGCGCAAAATCATGTAGGGCTTGCCGTCCTCGGTGCCCGCGAGCGACCAGCTGAAGGCCATTTTGCCCGACGCATCATCGACGATCTGGAGGACGTTGCAGACTTTCTTGTGGGCCCTGATGGTCTGGTCGCAGATCAAGGTCCAGTTCTCGAAGGGGCGGATGATGCGCTGGAAGTCACCCAGGGTTGCATCGGGAGGCAAAGGGATTTCCGGCGGCCTGATCCGAGACGAATGAGCCTGCTCCTGCCCGACTGCCGCCAAGAGGGATCCGGGCAGGAGCAGGCAAGCCAGTGCTGTGGTGGCAAGACCGCGCATCCTCGACATCAGTTCAACGTGAAGCTCAGGCCGGCACCAACGCCGACACTTCCACCGGCGGCCGTGCCGGACACATTCGCGCGGATGTTACCGTCTTCGCTAGTGTAACCGGCGCCGAACGCGAAGGCGCCTGCATCGCGCCAGAAGCCGCCACCGGCAGCGACGCTCAGCTTGCCAGGCCGGTCGTCATATCGAAGAGAGCCTGCGGCAAGTCCAATGGCCGCCGCTTGCCTCGCTTCGTCCCTAATTCCGGCGACGTCCTGGTTGAGCTGGCCAAGTTTCTGGTCGGTGTAGTTGTTGGCTTGCTGCAATGTCGTCGTCGCCACGCTGTCCGTATATGACTTGGATGTGTCGATCGCGTAGGACACCCTGTTATCCGTATAGGATTTGCTCTCAGTCAGCGTCTGATGGAGTTGGCCCACGTTGGCCGCATCATCATCGGCAATACCGGCGCCTACATGGGAGATCACGACAGGAGAGTACATGTCGCCGCCCGTCAAGGTAATCTTGTTGAGCCTGGTCTTGGTTCCGTCAGGGTTGGTGACGGTGTCGTACTGCACCGCGTTATCGGCAATATCCCCGATGTCGCCGATCTGATCTGTCAGATCCTCGATCGCCGTGTTGGTGGCGTGGAGCTGCGATCCGTTCACCGCATCAGTGCTATCGGCAGAGACGCGTCCGGCCGCTACGTTGGTCAACGTCCTTTCGGCGCCGGCATCGCCCACGCTGACAGTACCGACCGGGGCGGTGCCTGCGAAATTATAGGTGTTGCCATTTATCGTAGTGCTGGACGTGCCGACGGCAGCCTGCGTCACCGAGCCGGAACCGAGCGCCACGTCATTGGCGTTGTTTGCCTGGGCACCCTGCCCGAGCGCAACCGCGCCTTGAGCACCAGCCATGGCACCGTGGCCGGCAGCCACGCTGTCGGTTCCGCTGGCCACACTTTCTGGGCCCATCGCGACGCTGTTGGTCCCGCCTGCGACGGAGTCGGCGAGGGTCGAATTGGCATGGAAATATTTGATGCCGCCGCCGTTGTTGATGTTGGTCAGCGCGTTGTCCACCGCCTCGAAGCTGTCATAGATGGTCGTGTAGTTGCTGCCCTGGATATTGTACGTCGGACCGGTGATCGAACCGTCAGCATTGACCACCGAGGTTCCCTCAATCTGGCTGACGACGTTTTGCTCCAGGCCGCGAAGCTGCGAGACGTTGACACCGTCGGTGTCCGCCGAACCCGCCGCAACGTTGGTGAGCTTACGAACAGCGCCTGGCGCGCCGATCGTCGCGGCTATTCTACATTCGGAGGGTGGGTGTTGCCCGTAAGACTTACTTGCCTTGTTGGTGAGAGCACGAGACTATTCGAGTGCCAGCAATGGTCCCGGTCCGACTGCCAAGATGCGCGCTGGAAACGGCTAGACTTGGCAGTCGGGCCACCCAACGGAGCCGCTAACCATGTCCGCTCACCGCTTCAGCAGCCCTGTTCACGTGTTCGTGGGACTTGGCTTTCCCCATGCGGTGTCGTCTGTGCAGGAAGCCCGTCAAGTCCTTGATGAATGGACGGGTCGGCACAGCTCGAAATACATGGCGACAGTTGCGCTTTGCAAGTCCGCACTTGCGCGCAAGGAAGACGTTGAGGCGGCTCGCATTGCCTTTGAAGCCTTTGCCCTGGCCCACGGAATTCTCGCGCCGGACGCAATCGAGCTCGCGATTGCACGCGCGGCAGACGAGTGGATGACAGCCTATAATATGCGGTCCGATGTTTTGGCTGACGGTTAGTCCGACCGCGAAGGTCGATCATCGGCATGAAAAGCGATCAGTGCCTCCAGTTCGTCAAGCGTGAACTCGATTGAGTATCGATATGTCGAACCATCGGCATAGATACCTTCTGCATCGATCGACAAAGTCGCCGTACCGCTTGCTCTGGATTCAATATCTCCAGGGATCAACGGCCGATGAAATATTGTTCGAGAACTTCCTTCACGCCTGGCTGGGCCAACCTGCATTCGCATTTTCTACTCCACCACAGTTGCTTCGCTATCAAGTGGCGGATCTCACCCCCCTCAACGTCGCTGAGGACGCAATTTCCGTGCCAGCGAAATGTGATCCAATACGGGCCACACTAAAATTGCTCGAAAGCATCAGGACCCACACTTTCGTACTGGGCTTCGTCGGAGTTGTTTGCTTCCGGATTGGCCCGCCCTTTTGGCCGGCGCAAAGGGACTAGCGGTTTGATCCCAGGCTTTGATGGCACATTATGTCGTCCGAATCAAAGGATGCGCTATGGGCCAGATTCTTCATGGGAGCGCCACGACGACAGAGGCGGTCCGTCGAGCGATACAGCATAGTCAAGAGAGCCTGAGGGCGCTGGCGAAGCGCTTCAGCATCAATCAGAAGACGATCAGGAAGTGGAGGAACCGGACGTCGTCCGCCGATCTTCCGACCGGCCCCAGAGAACCGAGGTCGACAGTGCTGTCGGTCGAGGAGGAAGCGGTCATCGTCGCTTTTCGGTGTTTATCCGGATCTCGATGTCGGATTGCTAATTCTGGTTGATGCCAGCACAGCAGCCACCGCTCGTGCGGCAGCGGGCTGCTCTGCCATCTCTTGAGTGCTGCACGCGAGGCTACAGGCGGAGAATCCCTCGAACCGGTCGAGATGGGTGTTGAACACCCGGAGCCGCCCTCGCAACGCGCTCGATCTGGGCAATGTTCGTGTCGACCTCCTGGCCGTCATCATTTGGGATGAAGGTTGCGCATCTTGTAGACATTGCTCATTCTCCATTTGGGTTAGGCACTGGGGAGGGCCGCCAAATATGGCGACTGCGAAATACTACGTCTTCAACGAGATCGATCGATGGAAAGTCCGATATGACGGGAAAGAATACCCTTATGAATCCAAAGTCGATGCTGTGACGGCTGCGGTTAAGGCCGCAAGCGGTGCAGCGTCCAATGGCTTCGATGCCGAAGTTTTAGTCCAAGGTGTCGACCTGAAGTGGCGTACCGAGTGGGCGAGCGAATGAATCAGCGCTTTACTTCCCCCGGTCCAAAGTCGCGGCCTTACCCCTGGGTTCCTCTCCGGATCGAGCAAAAGCGTTTCGAGCGCGTAGCAAGGTGAGCGCTGAAGCCGGGGCAAAGGGCGCTTTGAAAGGTCGAGTTTTACAGATTTGAGCAATCTGACGTTTTAGAAACAGCTCTATAAGCATTGCTGATGGATAGCGAAAGCCAACTGGATGACGTCAGCGGCAAACCCCATTGCAATCCGGAAAGTACAGGACGTCTGGGTCGTTCAAGTTCTGGAAAACGGGCAAATAAAGTCACGGAATTTCGACACCGAGATCCTCGCGAGCAACTACGCGGCCGGGCAGCGCCTCCAGTTTCGGCAACTAGCCACCAAGAAGGCTCGCGAGTTCCACCGAGAGGCCGGGAAAAATCGGCTGTGACCCGTTGACTGAACTGGTGAATGTGTTGCCGAGAGAAGATTGCACGCGGCTGTCTGTCGCCTCAACAAGGGTGATGTCTTGATCGCTTGCAGCTTGGCAATGTCATTCGCAACGCGGACCGTGGCAGCACGACGGATACGACATGGATCCCATTGATTGCAAGGCTGCGTAGCGCCGCCTGCCTCGATCGCGCGCAACCGCACCTTGCCGCTCTCGAACGGGGTTGTGCGGCGGTCGACGCTGACCTCAACCGCGGCAAAAGCCTAAACAACTACCCATCCGCTGCCACCCGATGGTCTCGCCCGCGGCAGTGGTCGTATCAGGGCCAGACGCCAAATCACGGGCTACGCGCTCACGATTTCAATGGCGGATTAGGCAGGCATATCTCTACGCAGCGCCACGGTAACAGCGGCCATCGGGCCCAGCCATCTATGTCACCAGTATGCGCGCAGCAACTTCTTATATTGCGGAGGGACTTGCCGCACGATGTGGTCGTAAACATCTGGGCTAAGTAACACCCCGAATCTGCTCCTCAGCAATAAACGGTCCATCACCGTAGGGTTCTTTCGCACTACCGCGATTCCCGGAAACGCGTTCGTTGCGCGATAGAGGATTTGGTCAATGTCAGCCCAACGTGCCTCTTGCCAACCTAGCACGCTCTTCGCGCGAATCCCGTCCATTCTGATTTCGACGTGGTCGATATTAAGCCTAATCCGGCCGAGCCCAATTCCAACAAGTCCACAGAAAAAGGCCAGCGTTGCGTGAAGAGCAAATCTTTCCGTTGGCGGCATTAGCGCCACCAGACGCGCTGGCCATGAGTAAACGTGCCAGTTCGGATCAAGCGAGGCGATGGCCATCCACATAGACCAAAGCGCCAGCGCTATCATCAGCAGCGCCCCCTTCAAAAAGGGATCGGATCTAAGCCAGTTCACCATCACATTCTCCGCCATGCATGCCGATGGGCGATACATCAGAACAGCGAATATTCAGTTGTTAAGACGCCGAAGAATTTATCGACTTTGAATCAAAGACGTGTTGTCGCAGCCTTTCGGGGCCAACGCCTAGTCAAGCCATTGAGGTGCGGATTTGGTTCCAGTGATGGGGCTGGGGCGCCTCCTGATTAACAAATGACCGCCAAGGGCATCGATGTGAACGCCCTCGCCACGCTCGAACGGGTATGCCGCGAGCATGGATACCCGCAATCGATCCGCGTGGACCAGGGCTCGGAGTTCGTCTCCCGCGACCTCGACCTGTGGGCTTACCAGAAGGAGGCCGTGCTCGACTTCTCCCGGCCAGGCAAGCCGACCGACAACTCGTTCATCGAGTCGTTCAACGGCAAGTTCCGGGCGGAATGCCTGAACGCCCACTGGTTCCTGACGCTTGACGACGCCCGTCGGAAGATGGAGCATTGGCGTCGAGACTACAACGAGGTTCGTCCTCACAGCGCCATCGGCAACAAGGTGCCGATATCGCTCGTGGACGGCTCCGGCGCATCCCATCCGCCGCGAGCCTAAGCCCGGAAAATCCTCCAGCCGGGCGGTCCAAAATCGGGGTGCACCTCAATGGGAACAAAGGGTCTCAGGTCAAATGGAGGAGCTTCAGGTTCTCAGGTCACAGGGAATTGACGAAGCGGCCCGACAGTCCGTCGTTGGGGTCTGGCTGACCGCCGGGCCTAGCCGACTCGGGCAAGACGGCTAGCGTGATCGTAATATTAGAAAACCTGCAACAACACCCAGCCGGTCCCGTTTTCCCCCGTATTATGCCATTTCGGGAAGGGGGTGCTGGCATCGCTCTTGCATCGGATGGGTACCGGGTAAGTTCCGGCCCTGATCGCGTAGCTGATCAGGTAGTAGGCGCGCCGGGTTTGAGGTGGTTGGGGTCTTCGCCTGGCGAGTTGACTAACTCTGCGACGGCCCGGCGCCCTAGTTAGGATCGGGATCGTTTTGTGAGAAACGGCTCGGTGAGCTCGACAACTTATGCACCACTGGCGCACCATTGTGACGACAGGAGGACAAGAGCGACGCCTTGGCGCTCGAGCAGGCGATGGTGGCAGGATGGAGCTAAGGTGCGGGTAGAGAAGTTCACGTGGAAGCTGAAGACGCATTGGTAGAAAGGCCGGCGCCCTCGCTGGGAGATTGCCTAATGACGCCGGCCAGACGGTCCATTAGGTCCGCCGCTCTCCGAACATAGCTGAGTCTTGCTTTCACGTCATGCGGTCAAGGACTATGCTTTGGCCTTGCGCTTAGCGGGCTCCTTCTCGGCTGGGGCGACTGGCGCAGCTCTCCGCCCTAGCCCGATCGACTTAGCCAAAGCAGAGCGCCGGGCGGCATAGTTTGGCGCCACCATTGGGTAGTCGCCAGCCAGATTCCACTTGATGCGATACTGATCTGGCGTCATTCCGAGCTGAGCGAGGTGTCGTTTCAGCGATTTGAACTTCTTGCCGTCTTCGAGGCAGACAATGAAGTCAGGCTGTACGGACCGCTTCGGATTTACCGCAGGCACAAGCTCCGCTGCTGGCGCGGCCATGGGCTGGCTGAGACCCGACATTGACTGATGAATTGACGCAATCAAGCCAGGTAACTCGCCGACTGGCACGGGATTGTTGCTGACATACGCAGCGACAACATCAGCGGTTAGTTCTGCAAGCGCCGTTGCGCGAAGTTCGACTTCGTTGGTCATCGTTCCCCCATTCGGGAAAAACGTATTAGAGATCCCTTAAATATGCAAGCTCATGCTAGGCCGCAGATCCTCAAGGTACCTGCTGATTTCGATGACTACGTCTGCATCAATGCTCTTGGGCAGTTTGCGCATCAAGCTTCTCCTTCCCCTCATCATGCTCTGAGCCGAGAGCATGAGTCTCGCAGAAATCTCGATGCGTTCATGACTTGCTTTCTTGGTACGTTTCGAACGTTGGCCACGGAAAACAGGGGCACTAGATATGTTGATCAACGAAAGGCGCCGAGATACTTTCGCTTGCTTTGGGGAGATGCAGTCTCCTGAATATCTAGCCGCGCTAGCCAGAGGTCTTGACGATCGATGACGTGAGTTGGGCCCGGCGAACGGCGACCCCGGCAGAGAACAGCTCGGCCGAAGGGTAATGCATCTGTTTGAGACTGGCGCCCTCAGCGCCGATGACTTGAAGCGCGAACTGTCCCAAACGCTTCCCTAACAGATCGCCGATACCAGGCGAAAGAAAGCCCGATAGCGGAGCCTGAGGGCGATATTCAATGGATCGTTGCCGCAACCGCACCTCTCGACGCTCGGTGCTTCTGCAAATGCGAAACGCGTCGCGCCGCGCCGCGATCGGAGGATGGAGACCGTATTCCCTTTTTCAACCTCGCTCGAAATCTCCAACTTCATTGGCGGCTTCATCAAGACCCTGAGCAGCGGCTCGCTTGAGCCACATACGGCCGGCAACTGGATCGTGCTCGCCGGCAATACCTTTGCAGAGATAGCGACCAAGCATGAGTTGGGCGTGTCCATGCCCTCGTTCGGCGGCGGCTGCGAACCATTTCTGTGCGGCCTTGCGATCGAGAGACAGGCCCTGCCCGCTCTCGTATAGCGCTCCGATTGCATACATCGCGCCAACATGTCCTGCCGCGGCGGCCTGCTTGAACAGGCGAGCCGCGGCAACGGGCGAGCATTCTCCGCCACGCCCGTTGTAGAGCATCTCGCCAAGAGCCACCTGCGCGTCCGCCATGCCAGTTTTGGCCGCGCGCTCAAACCAGACCCGGGCCTGCTTCTGATCAGCGACCATGCCGCGCCCATCCTGAAGCATGCGCGCATACATATACTGCGCCTGAGCCATGCCTTCGGCTGCGCGCCTCATCCACATCGCCGCCTGTTCCTGGTCCTTGCGAACGCCAATCCCCTCAGAAAAGCACAGTCCAAGATTGAAGGCTGCGATGGCGTCTCCTGACGATGCATTTGCACCGAACCACTCTGCGGCATCCACATCATCTGTGCGATCGCCGCCGCCTTCCAGGACAAGATTTGCAAGGTCAACCTGGGATTCGCGATTGCCGCCATTTGCGGCAACGCGCAGCCAGCGCTTGCCCTCATCGACGTCCAGGGCCACGCCATTGCCGGAAAGATAAAGAGAAGCCAGCGAACGTGCAGCGACCTGATGGCCCGCTTCCGCGGCACGTCGATACCAGGCTGCGGATTCCACATAGTCCGGCTGGGGACGCTTCATGTACAATTCGGCTAGCTGATAGCAGGCGTCGCGATTTCCGGCCAACGCGGCGCGGCGCAACCACGCTTCGCCAGCTGCGGGATCCTGGCGAGACAAGGTCCCCTCAATAAGGGAAAGGCCCAGCCTGAATTGGGCGGAGGCAAGACCCTTTTCAGCGGCAAGCTGATACAGTTCGGCAGCTGACTCAAGATCGACGGGTACGCCCATTCCGCGTTCGGTCAGGGCGGCAAGAAGATAGATCGCCGTCGGTAGCCCGGCGTCGGCCGCGCGCCGAAGCGCCTCGGCAATTCTTGTCCTGTGTTCAGGCTGCTTGCGGCGGATAAGTGAGACAGCCAGACCAAGGCACCCTTCCGGACAGCCGGCGGCTGCGGATTTCTCATACCAGAAATGCGCGGTATCGAGGTCGCGTATGGTCTTTGGGCCTTTGCTCAGAATGTAGCCGAGTATGGCCTGACCAGTTGCCGACCCTGCCTCCGCGGCCTTTTGAGCGAGCGGAAGCGCGGTCTCGAAATCGGGCTTTTGTGACGGTTGCGAATTGAACATGCTTTCCGAGCTGACGGGGGCCGCGGTGTCCTCGTTTTCAGCCAGGCCGGTCGTGTAAAGCGCCGCAAGGAGCGCCTGCGCATCGGCGTTCCCGCCGTCCGCAGCGCGGCGCAGCCAACGTGCACCTTCCAATCTGCTGGGGGGCACACCCGAGCCCTCGAGATAACATCGCGCGACGCGGTACTGTGCCTCTGGAATGCCGGCACGCGCGGCGGTCGCCATCAGACGAAAGGCTTCGGCAGGCTTTCCAGCTTCAGCCAGTCGAATTGCTCTACGCAGCGCCAACGGCGGGTGGATGCGCCCGGCCAACCGGTCCATCATCGCCATTTCACGGCTCCCGCATCGCTTCTTGGCCGATCGGCAACACCGTGCCGAGAATGTATTTGAGAACCGTACGACGGCCGACTTTGACGTCCGCAGTGACCGGCATGCCAGGTACTATCGAGAAGCCGGCGGGCACGCCGTGGAGAGCGACGTCGTCGATTGAAATCTGCGTACGGTAGAACAGGTCCGCGTCCGAGGGCAGGATTGCCAAAGAGCTGTTTGGATCGCGCGCTTGGTCCCTGGCCGAAAACGAGTCCGGACTCACCCGCCGAACGGTGCCATGAGCTAGGCCGTATTGCGAATAGGGAAAGGTATCGAATTTGATGGCCACGGGGTCGCCCGTGTGGACGAAGCCGCTGCTGCGGCCGACAATATTTGTCTCGACTTCGAGCACCGCATCGGCAGGGACGAGCGTGAACAGCCGCTCTCCAGACTGCAGGACCGAGCCCACGGAGACTTTGGCGATGGATTGAACGGTAGCGTCGGCCTCGCTTCTGAGTTCCACCAACTTTTTGCGCAGCATAGCCTTGTTCAGGAGCTCACGGGCGTCGGATATGCGCGAGCTGGTGTCCGACAAGCTCTGCGAGATATCCGCATGCCAGGTCTGAATGTAACCGTCACGCTCTGCCGCAACGCCCGCCTGCTGGCGCTTGGCAGCTTCGGATGTCTGTTCGGCATTGGCGAGAGCGCGCTGCATCTCCGCCGTGTTGTCCTCAGCAAGTAGCGTGTTGAGGCGGCTCCCGACTTGTCTTGCTTCGAGCTGCTTGCGCATTTTCTCGACGGATGCAGCAACAGCCAAACGTTGACTATAGCCGGCGGCGTCGGACTGGGAGCGCAAGATGACGGAGCTGAGTTCGTCATTCTGTTGATCGAAGCTGTTCATCTTGGCATCGTAGACGGCTTTGCGACGATCATAGATCGAGCCCTGCAAAGTCCAGCTCGGGTCAAGCCCGTTATAATTGAATGGCTTTCCATCGGCCTCCGCCTGTAGTCGGGCCATCTGGGCCTCGAGGGTCGAGACTTGAGCGGTCAACGCGGTCTGATCGGCAGACGCGAAGGTAGAGTCGAGACGAGCCAGCAACTGGCCGGCTTTTACAAGCTGTCCTTCTCGCACCTCGATCGAACGAACAATGGCTGTCTCCAGCGGCTGAACAACGATGTTGGGTGATTGCGAGACCACCATGCCTCTGGTTATGACGACCTGGTCAACCGGAATGACCGCAGCCAGTGTTATCAACGCAACGACCAGGCTTGATATGATCCAGATGATGCTACGCGCCACTCGCGGAATGGGTGCGTTGGCGACCGTCGTCGACGGCAACTGGAACTCGAGAATGGCAGGCGCGGTCGGATCACTGCGCTCCTCTCGGCGCCGACGGGTAACCATGGGGGAATGGGCGGTGACGCTCATGGTCGGCAGCTCACGTAAGTCCGGGCGGCACAGCCGCCAGCCGGCCATATCGGCCCTCAAGATGGCGATTCTGCTGCGACCAAAGCTGGCGATAAACCCCGCATCGTTCCAGCAGGACCGAATGTGGCGCGACATCGAGAACCTTGCCCTGATCCACAACGAGAATCTGGTCGCATTCTGTAAGTGATGCCAGCCGGTGCGAAACAATGATCATCGTGCGACCGCTTGCGATGCGCATGAGGTTAGCGCTGACCACCGCTTCACTTTCCGGATCGAGGGCGCTCGTCGCTTCATCCAGTATAAGGATGGTCGGGTCGTGAATGAGCGCGCGGGCAATCGCCAGACGCTGCTTCTGTCCGCCCGACAGGTTAGGCGAGCCTTCCTCGATATATGTATCGTAGCCATTCGGCATGCGTTCGATGAACTCGGCGGCACCGGCAAGGTGGGCAGCGCGCATGGCATCGGACAGCGTCAATCCCTGGCGTCCAGCAATGATATTGTCCCTTATGGAGCCGCGGAAAAGGAAGTTGTCTTGAAGCACGACGCCCAGGCCCTGACGAAGGTGACGCAAGTTGATTTCCTTGAGGTCGACCCCATCGAGCTTGAGAAATCCGCTGTAGTCCCGGTTAATGCCCTGCAACAGCCGTGCAATGGTCGATTTTCCCGAGCCGCTGCGCCCGACTATGCCGAACATGCTGCCAGCGGCGATATCGAAGCTGACCCGGTCAAGCGCCGGCGTCTTTGTGCCGATGTAACTGAAGGTCAACTCGCTGAACTTGATTTCGCCGACAAGTTTTGGTCTCAGGCCGGTGGAGTTGGAACTGCTCTCCAATGGGCGGTTGAGCACTGAAGCCGCCTCGCCTATGGCGGCGCCGACCTCTTCGTAATCCTCGACCAGCTTTGCGAGGCCTACAAGCGGTTGCGCCACGCGCTGGGCGATCATCATGAAGGCGAACAGGCTGCCGACCATGTAGCCGGTGGTGTCGTTCATGGCGAGATAAGCCCCGATCAGCATTGTGCCGAGCACCATCGTCCGCTCGACAGGCGTGACGAGAGTCTGTGGCCAGTTCGCGAGTTGTCCGAATGCGAGGCGTGCCTTGCCTGCGTCCGCCACTCGCTCGTCCCACAGCGCCTTGCGTTGTGGTTCCAGACCAAGCGCCTTTACCGTCTTTATGCCGACGACGGTTTCGCCAAGCGCCGCCGACTTCCAGGTCTCGGCGTCAACCACGTGCTGGTATCTGCGCCTTAGCGGCGCAAGGAATGCAAAGATGATCAACATGATCATAACCGCGCAACCAAGCACCATCCAGGCGAGCGTCGGATTTATGTAGAACATTACGGGAACCAGCACGCAAAGCGTGATCAGATCCAGAAATGTGCTGAGAAGCTTACCGGTGAGAAACTCGCGGATACGATAGACCTGTGCCAGGTGGTACAATGTCTCGCCAGCTGGATGACGCTCGAAGTAGTCAAGAGGCAGACGCAGGAGCCGGCTGAAGACGTGCAGGTTCAGCTTGGTGTCGAGGCGGGTGCCGACCACATTGATGATCAGCCGTCGCGCGTGACCCAGCAGCGTTTCATACGCGAATACCACGACAATCACTGCACTCAGCAAAGCCAACGTCGAGATGCTGTTGTACTGCAGCACCTTGTTGACCACCGTCATGACGATGAGAGGTGGCAGAATGGTCAGGATGCTGAGAGTGAACGAAGCAATGCCAATATCGCGTAGCGGCCTGCTCTCGAGCCGCACAAGATCTACGAGCCAGCGGAATGTGAAAGGCGCGTCGGCGGCGATGAAGGATCGCTCAGGACGCAGCAACACCACCTCACCCGACCAGACCCGCGACAGCCTCAATTCGTCGATCGCAATCGCCGCGGCGTCATCGGGCGCATCGACGCTCTTCAGCAACACGAGATTGCGTTCGGCGCTGGCGCCGGTTAGCAGGCCAGCGCGACCGTCGCTGAACAGCAATACCACGGGTCCGTTTTGCTCCAGGCGCAGCAGGTGCGACCACCGGACGCGAACCGCGCGCGACCACATCCCGCTGTTTTTTGCCCATTGAGAGAGATCGGCCGCAGTTGGGATGCTACCTGGGTTCGCGGCCCTGAATTCGTTGGGGTCGAGTTCGACACCGTGATAACGGGCGACCTTGATCATAGCACGGAGTCGCGTAGCGACGACCCGACCCGTTTCGTCGGGATCCGCCGGAACCTGTCGCACTTTATCCTCAGTCGCAGGCTTGCCGGGAGTATCGGTATGGTTTGGGTCCGGCTTTGGCCCTGAGCTGGAATGTGCGGTCACCTGGCATAGCTCCTGCGAACCATGGGCGGGCGTCCGAGGTAGACCCCTGCACGTTGTTGCAACCGGGATTTCCGGCAATGCCGGCCACGGACCGAAGAGGACTGCGGCGGGAGCCCGCTGCCGCTGCGAGAAACCCGTGCGCGCGGGCCCGGCTTTTCAGCCAGGTCCGCGCGCGTTGTTTTAAACCGACGCTCAGTCATGCGGCTTCAGGATATTGTTGAGAGCCTTCTTCAACGAGTCGTCGGTCTGAGCATACCCAGTGCTCTGCTTGTCAGACGTGAGTTCAATGGTCGAACCGGACGGGTTGTTCTGAGCTTGGCCAAAGCCTGTTACCGAAGCGAGCATGTGCAGGAGGTCAGCCGCAATCGAAACAACAACGAGGCTGATGAGCTGCCTGAACAAGTCTGGGCTGTCAGTGAGGCCGCCTGACTGAATGAACTGCTTGATGTCTTTCAGTCCAAGCGTATCGGTCGAGATGCTGCCGGCCTGGCTGCTGGTCGACGCGTTGTCATTGTTGCCATGCCCGCCACGATCATTGCCATGGTTGCCGCGGCCATTGTCGCCGCCGCGGTCACGGTCATTGTGGTTCCCATTGCCATCGTGGCGATCGTGGTTGTGATTGCCATTGTGACCATGGTGATCGTCGTGATGGTGGTTGCCGTTGTGGTCATGGTCATGGTTACCATCGCCAGTAGCCCCAGTCGGACCAGTGTGCCCGGTAGCTCCGGTAGGCCCGGTGGCGCCTGTGTGCCCGGTTGCACCAGTCGCTCCGGTTGCACCCGTTTGGCCAGTTGCACCTGTGGCACCCGTGGCGCCAGTTGCACCTGTGGCTCCAGTCGTACCTGTCGCTCCAGTCGCACCTGTGTCACCCGTCGCTCCCGTTGCACCGCTCGCCCCGGTTTCACCAGTCGCACCTGTTGCGCCGGTTTCGCCAGTGGCGCCGGTCGCTCCGGTGTCACCAGTGGCCCCTGTTGCGCCGGTTTCGCCAGTGGCGCCGGTAGCTCCGGTGTCACCCGTCGCTCCGGTTGCGCCGGTCTCGCCAGTGGCGCCGGTCGCTCCGGTTGCGCCGGTCTCGCCAGTGGCGCCGGTCGCTCCGGTTTCACCAGTCGCACCTGTTGCGCCGGTCTCGCCAGTGGCGCCGGTCGCTCCGGTGTCACCAGTCGCCCCGGTTGCGCCGGTTTCGCCAGTGGCGCCGGTCTCGCCAGTCGCACCCGTTGCTCCGGTCTCGCCAGTGGCGCCGGTCGCTCCGGTTTCGCCAGTGGCTCCGGTCGCTCCGGTGTCACCCGTCGCTCCGGTTGCGCCGGGTTCGCCAGTGGCACCCGTAGCACCGGTGTCACCCGTCGCTCCGGTTGCGCCGGTTTCGCCAGTGGCGCCGGTCGCCCCGGTTTCGCCAGTGGCGCCGGTCGCTCCGGTTTCGCCAGTGGCGCCGGTCGCTCCGGTGTCACCAGTCGCACCTGTTGCGCCCGTTTCGCCAGTTGCACCGGTGTCACCCGTCGCTCCGGTTGCGCCGGTTTCGCCGGTGGCACCGGTCTCGCCAGTCGCACCCGTTGCGCCGGTTTCGCCAGTGGCGCCGGTCGCTCCAGTTTCACCCATGGCGCCCGTGGCCCCACTTGCCCCCGTGGCGCCGGTCGCACCCGTGGCGCCAGTCGCACCCGTTGACCCAGTCGCACCCGTGCCGCCAGCTGCACCCGTCGCACCACTTGCCCCGGTGGCTCCCGTGGCGCCAGTCGCACCCGTTGACCCAGTCGCACCCGTGGCGCCAGTTGCACCCGCCGCACCACTTGCGCCGGTCGCACCCGTTGCGCCAGCAGAGCCAGTTGCTCCTGTCGCACCAGTCGCTCCCGTGGCGCCGGTTGCACCGGTCGCACCCGTGGCACCAACACTACTATTTGTGGTGATGGAACTACCAAGCAGTATCGATGAATTGGTAGACGAAGCGAGTGTTATGCTCCCATTGCTATCGTCCGCGCTGAAGAGCAGGATTTGCCCGCCGTTTAGAATTCCATTCCCGTCCCCATCAACGGTGAACGTTCCAGAAATGCTGACCAGGACCTGCAGCGAGCCCGCGAAATTATTGGACGCTCCTCCGTCAGGAATCTGAAAAGAACCGACAATCACCAGGACAGGCGCGGCAGTCGTTCCCGTATTCTGGACGATATAATAAGTGCGGTCGTCAGTCGGATTTTCGGCTACAGACCAATCAACGTTGATATAAGGCAATGTCGCCGGATAGCCGGCGACTCCAACCGGCGTCAGCGGTGCATGCGTGCCGCGCGAGCCGGAGACGTTCTCCAACTCCCAGCGTCCGCCTTTCGCCGCGGCACCGACCAGGCCCGTTGCCGCTGCGACCGGCGCGCCCGTCGTGCGCGACAGCCCCTCCACAAAGGCGCGCCCACGGGCGCCTTCACCCGTCTGGCAGCTCCACAGCAGGAGATCGCCGCCAGGTACCAGTGAATTTCCGATCGCCGCGAGATCGCCCTCGTGCTTGTCGAGATTTGCCAGCGACAGCGAGCCGGCGCTGAAGCCGAGTTCGCCCGGGCAACCGTGAACGACGATATGGATCGCATCAAGGCCCTCGCGGCCGAGCAAGGCGTGCGCGATCTCTTGCGCAGCGGGCATGGTGCCGACGAGGAGAACTGGCTGTACACCAGGCCGCAGGCCGGCGACGAGCACGGGAATATCGGAGACCGCGGGATCGATGAAGACGATTTCCCTTGTCGCTGCCATGAGAGTGTCCTCCAGGACATGGATGGATGGAACTGACGTCGTGTGCTTCGCGGCCATGATCATGCTCCCGCGCCGAACTCTGCCTCGACCGACACGGTGGTGCCGGCGGCGCCCAACATTTCCATGGTCTCGGCGTCGTAAGCCGCAGCCGCGCCCGCGCGGGTGGAGAAAAGTGAAATACTTCCGGGTCTCGTCATCGCCGCACTGCTGCCAGCGACGGTGAATGGTCCCGACGCCGTGACCACAACAGGGAGCCGGCCTGCATACGGACTATTGGGAACAACAAACTCGCCGATCGTTTTCTGGGTGCCGCCGACGTTGGCGACAATCTGATACTTGTTAGGTCTGGCGTATGGCAGCCATGAAACGATGATGTGGTTGCAGGCCAACAAGCCCGCGTTGGATGCTGATGAAGGGGCAAAGTGCAGTCCGGATGGGCTGTTCATGGCGAGATCCTGTTGGTTCTAGTTGGGTTCAAACTGAAGGTGCGGGGCGGCGGCACTGGGTGGACATTTGTGGCGGGCCGGTCGGTTACGCGGAACACGACGAAACCGTAAAGTGAGGCCAGACAGCATTACTCTGCGGCTGCCCTGCCGAGCGCTGCCGTGGTCGTCGTCGCGACATGAATTCTCGATGCGCCAGGAAACACCCGGTCGTCCGCGGAACGTGGCGATGGACCCTTGCAAATCAACCGGCCGGCAATCCGTCCTGTCGAACCGGTGCGCATGATGCTCGATGGCGCCGAAGCGCAGGCCGATATCGCTGCCGCTTTGTTTCCTGTGTGCTATCACCCTGACAACCCCCGTCACACGTCCCTCGATCATTTCGACGACGCTTTAGCGAGGGCTTTGACTGCTTTCTAGGAAATATCAGGCAAACAAAATACTATTGACCGTCCGCGCTTTCGAAGCACAGAGCGACCATTTTTGCTCCCAGTACTCTCCGCTCTTGCAGATCTCCAGATTCGGCGAACTTCGCAAAACCCAGATATACCCTCCGCAATTATGTAAATTGGAAAGCAATCAAACTGTAAATGGATTAGTCCTTCCGATTTATGAAGTGCGAGATTGTAAATTGCGGCTGATGATTGGCCCCTCGACCAGTTGCTGAAGGGGTGCATCCCTCAGAAAAAGCCAATGGATATCTGTGGTTTAGACAACTCGCGTTCTGACCTCGCAAGCGACGTCATGTCAGAAGCCGCGCGCCAGCAGGTGATGGCAGGTTCCTCCAAAGGGAGTATCCCACCCCTGAACACCCGGTGGGCCGTGCATGCAATGATGGTGAGGCGCCCGGTCTTGTTTGGTGCATAATGCCAAGTCCGTCCGTATCCTTGGACCGATCGCTGTGCGCATTCGACAGCTGCAGTCCTTGGTCCAGCTGGGGGATAACGGACACTTCGTGGAAGGGGACTGCCTCGATATGATCGTCAGGAATGAGATGGCCGATCTCGAAGGATGTCACGGTTCGGTGGCTACTCAATTCAAGAGCCAGGTCACTGGCGATGCCGACTCGATCGACGGCGGCCGGAACTTTGCCCGATCCTGTCCCGGAGTGCGCGCAGTACTGCACGAGCCGCACCGGCGGGCCTACCGCAAGCCTGGACATGCTCACAATGAACGCCGCTGCGACAAGGGATCAGTATGAGCACAATCGGCCTGTGCATGATCGTTAAGAACGAGGCGAAGGTCATCCTGAGATGCCTGGCTAGCGCATCTTCCCTTGCCGATTATGTGCTTGTCGTCGACACCGGTTCTGACGACGGCACGCAGGATCTCATTCGTGGCTTCCTTGCCGATCACAACCTCAAGGGTGAGGTCATCGACGAGCCATGGCTGAATTTTGCATATAACCGCACCTTTGCGCTGGAGCGGCTGCGCGAGAGGGGGTGGGTCGACTATGCGATGATGATCGACGCCGACGACGTCCTGATCCAAAACCATGAGTTCGATACAGCCGCGTTCAAGCTGCAGATAGATCAAGATCTATATGACATTGAGCTCACAAACGGTGGCATTTCCTATTACTGCCCGCAACTTTGCCGGAACTCACTGCCTTTCCGCTACAAAGGTATCCTGCATGAATACCTTGAGTTCCCTTCCGCCTCCATCGCACGCCAGACTGCGCGGGGTTTCCATATAGCATCAGGACGCGAAGGAGCGCGCAGTCAAAATCCGCGAAAGTACCACAACGATGCAGCAGTGCTGGAGAATGCGCTGGCGACCGAAACCGATCCGTTCCTGGTATCGCGTTACACGTTCTATCTCGCCCAGAGCTACAAGGACTGCGGCGAGCGTGAAAAAGCGCTGCACCACTATCTGAAGCGTGCCGAACAGGGGTACTGGATCGAAGAGGTTTATGTAGCACTATTTCAGGCCGGGAACCTGATGGCCGCGCTGGAGCGTCCTTTCGAGGAGGTCCTAGCCGTCTGGGAACGCGCCACCCGATCAGTGCCCGCGCGCGCGGAGGCCCTACATGCGGCGAGCCGGTATTGCCGCGAGCGCGGCCGCTTCCAGAAAGGGCAGGAGTATGCGCTTCGCAGTCTGGGCATCGACAAGCCTACGGGGCTTTTCATTCAGCCCTGGGTCTATGACTACGGACTGCTCGACGAGTTTTCGGTCAACGCCTATTGGACAGGCGCATACCAGGAGTCCCTCGACGCCTGCACCAAATTGCTCGCCACCAAATTGCCCGAAGACATACTGAAGCGAGTGCAAACCAACGCGCGTTTCGCGGCAGACAAGCTGCACGCCCAACAGCCAACGACATTGGCAGAACCTGGCTCCCAGAAACCGCTCGAGCAATTCAGGGTGGCGGCCCAGGACGTTGCAACGGGCGGCCGGAACGAGCACGATAGCGTGTCGAAGGCAACAGCTGTGCAGCCATTGTCCTCATGGACACCTTCCGGCGCCGCAGCGGGCACCGAGTTGATGATCCAGGGTCTGGAGGATCGCGTCCCGGATTCGCTCGCACGAATTCAGCTTCAGGTTAACATGTTCCCTGACAACCCATCCAGGATCCAGCCGCTGGTGATGTGGATGCATCACGATGTAAATCAGAACGCGGTCCAATGGTGCAGAAACCGCGAGCTTGTCGACCGCGTACGATGTTTCGTGTTTGTGTCACACTGGCAGCGTGAGCGGTACCAGTCCGAGTTTGGCATTTTACCCAGTAAATGCGTGGTTCTGCGCAACGCAACGGCAGTCACGAAGCAGCAGCGGATCTGGACGAAAACGGATCCCTTGCGGTTTGCATATACCAGTACGCCGTTTCGAGGACTTTCCGTCCTGCTTGACGCGTGGGAGCAACTGAACCTACGCGACGCTGAGCTCCATATCTGGTCGTCGATGAGGCTCTACCATCAAGACGATATGAAATATCAACCACTGTACGCTCGTGCTCAAGCACTGAAGGGTGTCATCTATCATGGAATTGCTCCCAACTCGGAACTGAAATCCGCACTTCGTGACATCCATTTCCTCGCCTATCCCAGTACGTTCGAAGAAACGTCCTGTCTTGCGGTCGTTGACGCAATGGCTGCGGGATGTCGTGTGATAGTGCCTGCCCTCGGGGCCTTGCCTGAGACGACTTCCGGATTCGCTCACGTCTATCCGTGGAGCGACGATACCCTCGAGCACGCCGCATTGTTTGCCTCAGCCATCGCCAGTGAGGTCGAGAGTCCATGGCTAGGCACTCCGGAAATGTCTTCAAAACAGCAGAACTACTGCGACCTGTTTTTCGACTGGAATGTGCGCGCCAAGGAGTGGACACGGCTCATCGAAAGTTTGACCGACAGTGTGGCTGGGGGCGCTCCACGCGACGAACAGATCCTGCTTGATCACCCGTGCTGACGCCGTTCCAAAAGAGTCGTGTGCAGAAGAGGGTGCCGATACTGCGGGATTTGCGGAATGCGATGGAGGCAACGAGCAGATGACTGAAATCGCCCGGCCGCCGGATTCGTGGTTTCTGATGTAGACGACACCATCGCGAGCTTGTGGCCTTGGCAGCAGGGATCGACGTGGAGCGACGAGAGTTTATAGCGAATCTTTTGTTCCTGACTGCCGCAGCCCCAACCTTTGCCGGTCCTGCGCGTTGGGTTGGTCTCGACGGGAGTCAGACCATCATGCCAAAACCATCAACAAATCGCGCGTTACCGATTAACCTCCTCTCTGCTCCGGTCGAACTCGCCGGCGACTGGGGCCACATGCTTCCCCGGTCGGTCGAGCTTGTAGTCGAGCGCATGCGGGTTGCCAGCCTCCACGGCGTCCGTCTTGTCTCCGACCGCCAGCCAACGCGCCTACGCGTCGACGAGCATAGCACGGGGCAGCCCGCCATCTGGCTGCACCCGGACGGAAGCAGCATGGCATGGATCATTGTGGACATAGGCGAGCGGGACTGGTCAAAGCTCGCCTATCAGTTCGGCCACGAACTCGGCCATGTGTTTGCCAACAGCTGGAAAGCCGACGCCAAGCCTGCAGTACCTTGCCAATGGCTTGAAGAAGCGATGGTCGAAGCATTCTCGCTGCGCGGACTTGGACGCCTGGCCACTGACTGGAAAGACAATCCGCCGTTCGTCGGCGATAACGCCTTCGGTGACGCCATCGCCCAATATTGCCAGAACATTGTTGGCGGCTATTCGGCCCTGGCAGATAGCCAGGGCCTCACCCGCGACCCAAGTGCTTGGTTCGCTGACCACCGCAGCGAGATCGAATGTCCCGGCCTCAATCCCTACGCGCGGGCAATGAGCCTGACAATACTCGCGGAATACGATCGGGTTCCAGATTGTGTTGAGGCGCTTGGCGCGCTGAACCGCTGGCCTGGCCGCAGCGGAATCCCGCTTGGTGAATACTTTCAACGATGGACGCAGAGCTGCGCTGAGTTGCAGGTCTCAAAGCACCTCCCGCTTCACCTGCGCGAAGTCTTGGGGCTTCGTCCGCGTTAGACCGACCTGTATTGATGACCGTGGGAAGGACGATAGCGTTCCTTATCGTCGGTCGATGGCGATTCTCGCCTGGAACGCCTGGGAGGGAGGAGGTCACCGATCGGTCGAAGGATCGGCGACGCATTCCCTCGAGGAGGGTTAGTTGAAACGGGCCACCTCAATTCCTTGGCCATTTGCAACGCCATGGGTATGTTGGCTGAACTTGCAACTTTTGTCCCGGTTCTCCTCCAGCACGGCAATGCAGTTGCGTAATTGCGCTGCTTGCGGAGCCTCAAACCCCTGGTCAACGATCGGGCGCGCAGATCCAACCTTGAAGCGGCCTATGATCAACGCGGGGCACGCCTTCAGACGCAGGCGATCGTCCTGTTTTCCACGCTGGAGCACAAGCGGCCGGGCCTCACACCCCGAACGTTCCTCGGGCCTGGGCTGGATCATCGAAGCCCGGGATCCGAATGCCTGCCTTGGGCGTCATGGCCGCGCGGCGTAGGTAGCCTTGCACACCTAACGCTTGGTGGAGGCAAGATCGCTGCACTCTCGCAAGGTGACCCGTCTTCAAATGAGAGAGGACTCTCTTTCGAGAGATCAAGCAACCGCAACCAACGTGATTGCGTTGGCGCCGATGAGAACAAGGCCGGAAAGCTCAAACAGAACATTGTAGCGGATGTCGAGAAATCGACTGCCGATTAGGATATCGACATGATGAAATCCAACAGCCCTAACGGATACAAAGGCGGCGACGAATGCCAGACCGAGCACCGCCACACCGTTCCGCCGCAGGCTCCCACGCATCAGCCAGACAGCCAGCGTGAAGAGCAAGACAGCCAAGACCAGCAATCCGATGATGAAATCCAGTTGGAACACCCGGCGTTTTTCATACCAGCCCTGAATTTGGGACAAGCAGCGTCCGGCTGCGGTCAGCATGGATTGCAGATCGAGCTGCTTGTTCACCCCAAGGAACAGCATTGCGAGCACCACCAATCCCCAGAAAATCCGTTCGCGGCTGTCCTGTACGCGCATCAAGGTCAAAAAACTTAGCACCACGCAAACGCCATATGCCACGACCGTCACCCAGCCAGCGACAGTCGGGTCACCAATCTGAGGTGACCATTGATCGCCGACGCATGCAGCAATGGTCGATAAATTGACGTCTTTAAACATGTCGTTGAAACATCACAATCTTAGGCGGAAGGTCAGCCAGCCGGCATGGTGAATTTTGACGTTGACTTACTTCCATTGTGGGTGCCGAATAAATCAATCTTCGAGTTAACCAATGATGCTGCCGCCTTCAGGTTTCGTATACTCTCACTCATCGCTCAACTCGGATAGAGTCACAGACAAGGTCTCGTGCAGATGCAGGTCCGGCTTTTGCCGAGTGCACCAAAGCGGACGCAGATCATTTTCTGTATCATCAAGCGCAGCATTATAGGCAGGGCGGCCCGACAGTACTGGGGGGGCACTGTCGGGCCTGACCGGCTGAGGCTGGGGAACCCGTCCGGGTGTGTGAATGATAATCACCGGGGACTGCATAAAAACACTTCGCCAAAAGGGTCTCCTGCATACTGTTCGGCGTAGGTTCTGGAGTAGGTTCGTATGGCTCCATCGATCGTGGCGCGCCTGCATCTGGCCGGACGAATTAGAAACCAGCGCGCCGCTGATGAATAAAGTAACTGGCGGCCAGCGGGTACTATGGTGGATCAATGGAGGCCGCCCTGGCAGGGTCAGATCTTTCTGCGCGAACCGCCGCCGTCGCCATCGGCGGCCCAGCGGCTTGGGTCGTTGGGACTAGCAGCGGCCGCCGCTGGGCCTGACCAGTTGGGTTTGGTCATGGCTGGCTGACGTGAGAATGAGCGCGCGCTCATTTGGATGCAATCGGCAGCGTCGCATACGTTTTGCTTTAAGCCTCAGCGAATATGCTTAGGGGCTGGCGGCCGCTCGCTTAATAGCTGCACCTAAGATGCCTTTCCTCAGCCGCACGGGGGACGCCGCATTCGAAGGCGGAATTACGATCCCACCTGAATTGCAGTCAAAGGCAACTTTGTGGGTATCGGGATCGTATAGAAGCAGCCGCTTTGTTTGTCCCTCATGCCGGGCAACCGGCTCGCTGAGATTCCCTTCGAGTTTCTCGGCTGAGCCTTGCGCGCGATGAAAGTGTGGTCGCCGAAGCTTGCGACCGAGGAAAATGCCACAATTCAGACACGCGAAGGTGGCCGGCGACAAAGCTGGCAAGGTGGGTAAGACTTGAGAGGACACTCTAGAAGTAAGCCGCACAAATATGCGCTTTAGAAATATGAGAGGAGCCTTAATTTAGACATCGAGAACTTTAGCAACTGCGCGATCACACCATACGCACCGTCAACAATGCCCCTTATTTTGGTGCCTGGCGGCCCCCAACCCGCCCGGCCGGCGCCAACCCGCCCATTACCCCACTTCTGGTGCCGGCCACCTCTTGCCAAAACGTCTCACGCAGATGGCCTTTGTCAAGGAGCATGTTGGGGGCGGTTTCTGGCAGATCGCAACCAGCCGCCTGATTGTACCTATCGTGTTTGGTCTCTTGCAATCGGGGCGGGCAGGCAAGAACGATCAAGATTAGCATCGGTGCTCGCGACGACATCTGCATAAACAGGCAAGCCGTTTAGTTTCCCGTAACCGCGACAGCAAAGCTGATCGGCAGAGCCATTTCAGCTTACCCTCACGATCGAGGCGGGCGGAATTTTTTCAGCGTCGTCGTGGTCACTTTCGGTAGCTGTTTGTTGCACACTCAAAAATTTCAGGTCTGGCAATGCCAATACGTCGGTTCAGGCAGCCATCACCCCGCTGATGCCTTTGTCGCAGCTCTCCTGTGTGAAGCGACAGCGACCGGCCAGGCAAATGGCTTTGCCATTTGTCGAAATTTTTATGGATAGAAACGGTGGCCAATTTCAGCTAGCGCGTACCTCGTTCGCATGGGCGGAGCTGCCGGAGGTTCGACACCCCTGCCCTGCCTTAAACCATAGGTATGATCCGCCACGACGAAGAGTGCCCGGGACAATAGCTATGGTCGGATGTTAAGTCGCCATCGCTGGCGGATTCCAGCTTTCGGACAAGGGGCCTCAAGGCGCCGATGCTTGCCGACGCCGAGGTGTTTGCCTGATGGGGGCAGGGGCATGAATTTTCTGGTGACAGGCGGTGCCGGCTTCATCGGCTCGGCGGTGTGCCGGCATCTGTGCGCCAATCCGGCCTACCGGGTGACCAATCTGGACAAGCTGACCTATGCGGGCAACCTGGCCTCGCTGCGGCCGATCGAGAATGCCCATAATTACAGCTTCGCCCAGGCCGATATCTGCGACGACAGGGCGGTGCTCGATATCCTGCGCCGCCACGACATCGACATCGTCATGAACCTTGCCGCCGAGAGCCATGTCGACCGTTCGATCGATGGACCGGGCGCCTTCATCGAGACCAACATCGTCGGCACCTACAAGATGCTCAATGCCGCGCTGGAATACTGGCGCGGCCTGTCCGATGACAGGAAGAGCCGCTTCCGCTTCCATCACGTCTCCACCGACGAGGTGTTCGGGGACCTGCCTTTCGACGGCGGCATGTTCGTCGAGGAGACACCCTACGCGCCGTCCTCGCCCTATTCCGCCTCGAAGGCGGCCTCGGACCATCTGGTGCGCGCCTGGCACGAAACCTACGGCCTGCCGGTCGTGCTCTCCAACTGTTCGAACAATTACGGCCCCTATCATTTCCCCGAAAAGCTGATCCCGCTCGTCATCCTCAACGCGCTCGACGAAAAGCCGCTGCCGGTCTATGGCGCCGGCGCCAATGTGCGCGACTGGCTGTTCGTGGAGGATCACGCGCGCGCCCTGGAACTGGTCGCCACCAAGGGGCATCCGGGTGAGAGTTATAATGTCGGCGGCAATTCGGAACGCACCAACCTTGCCGTCGTCGAGACGATCTGCGACCTGCTCGACACCAGGCGTCCGCGCGCCGGCGGCAGGCGCTATCGCGAGCTGATCTCCTTCGTCACCGACCGTCCCGGCCACGACCGCCGCTACGCTATCGATGCTTCCAAGATAGGCCGCGAACTCGGCTGGACGCCCCGGGAGAATTTCGACAGCGGCCTTGCCAGGACCGTCGACTGGTTCCTCGACAACAAATGGTGGTGGGGGCCGATCCGCGAACAGCGCTATGCCGGCGAAAGGCTGGGATATTTGACGGACTGCAGCCAGGAGACCGCGTGAGGCTTGCTGAGTAACGGGCCATTAACATTAATTTACACGTTGTGACCGGGAGGACCGAGTTGTGCACAGGTCCGTCCTCTCGCTTGCTTGTGGTTCGAGCCGGCGTCGGTATTGTCCCTCCGCCGGGTGCTGAGTCTGTGTAACGAATTGCGCTGCTGATGACTGCCCTCATCGCACCGGCATTTCCGGCCCTTGGATGTCTCGATGCCGCTGTATTATTTCAATATCAAGGATGGTCGCTCTCACTCCTCGGACACCGAGGGCACGGAGTACACCGGTGTCCATGAAGCGCAGGTCGACGCCATTCGAATGCTGGTGGCGATTGCCCGTGATGAATGGCCTGACGGCGGGGCAAATCACTTGGCGGTGCAGATTAGTGACGAGAACCATCAACCGGTGATGGAAGCAAAAATCGATTGCGCCATTACGATCTTTGATACGGCCGCCGAGCGCAATGCTGGCGCCTCCCGTTAGGCTCGGGTGCGTGCTTCTGCAGTCAACGGCGCTTTACGGCTATATCCTGATTGAGATAGGCAAAATCCATCTCGAAGAATTCGATCAATCTCTTCCGATCTAAGAACGTTACAAGACCGTCTTTAAACACAAGGAGTTTCGACTCGCGCAGTTGCCTCAGGACGCGGTTCAAATGGATTGGCGTTATACCCAGTGAATCTGCGAGGATATTTTGAGAAATCGGGCAACCAAAACCTTCTTGCGTTCCCAAGCCAACAAGTTCTGCTCGTGCGCCGAGCTCAAGCAGCATATGAACGGTGCCCGTTGCAGCGTCACGTTTGCCGAGACTGACCAGATGCTCGACCATCATCGCTTCGTCCCTTGATATCGCCCATAGAAGCGCCAGTGCAACACGCGGGGCTGATCGAAAGACCTCAGACAAGCGCTCGGTATTGATTTTCCTTACTTCCACGTCCGTTAGGGGGACGATGCTTTGATCCGAGGTTGTTAGGAGGAGGCTGCGAATTCCAAGCAGATCCCCAGCCATCTGAATATCGATGATCTGGCGCTGGCCGTCGCGCAATCCTTTGTACGAATAAGCCCATCCGCTGCACAGGACATATGCCGAATGTTGATGCTGGCCCTCATGCACCAATTCCTTGCCACTTTCGACAAAAATGCGGGGCCCTTGCAGCCGCTGCAGCACCATTGACTCCTCCGCACTCAGGGCAAAAAAACCAGAGAGTCTGCGGGCAAGGGCATCGCTATCTGAAGTCATGCATTACTTTCGCCCAGCCGGATGAGCTCCGGCTTTCACGGAGCATGCCATCCAAGAATGAATATTTGGCTGACCAATCCCAAAAACGTGACAACGAAACGGCAAAGTTAAGATGACAAACGCGCGAGTAGGCCGAACGGTTTCATCGATTACTGGCGCGGGCCGAAAGAGAGTGGACTGAATGCAAGAATTTGACCTGACGCACTTCCCAGTGGGCAGGCCTCGGGGAAGGTCGACGTCCTGGGGAATACCGTTAGATGCAGCCATAATGCGCATAAAGGCTGATCGAGATCGGGAGATTAGCAGCACCGCGGCAAGGGCTAGGAGGATGGGTCCGTCTTGGCCTACACTGTAACGGACCGTGTCGTATGCAGCTTTAGCCAATGCGCAATGGTGACGACGTTGGCCTTGCGTCTCACGGGACGTTGGTCTTGCGCCTCACGGGACATTGGTCTTGCACCTCCCGGCTAGCCCAAACGATGTGGTTGCAAAATCTTTGATTAAATCCTCCATTCGCCAGGTCGAAAGCGTCGGGCGTCGCGGAAAGCAACTTCGCCTAAGCAACTGGCATGACTGACTTATCTGTGCAATTTTTGGCACTCGCCTTGCAATCTTCGCCTAGCCCAAGGACCCTTCATGCAATTTCGCTAAAGTACTAATTTTCGCCTATATTACATTAGACACAGCTAATTTGATTGAAATGATCAAAAACATCGTCATTTATTTAAATATATTTGACGCCGTTCTAATAATACTCAACTTCGATTAAACAAAATTTACTTTAGACGAGATCGCTTTTTTAAGCAACACGTAACAGGTTCTTAACCTAGATCATCTTTTCGGCAAAAATCTCGTGTATTTTGGTTGCTGTGCAACAGGTGGTTGAGGCGCGGAGATGGCGTCGTGCCATCCGGGTTGGAAGCACAAACTAGCATTCATCACGAGTGTTGGGGCGAGGCTGGTTTCGGGACACACCGGCTTCTCCCTATAGGCAGGGTTAGTTCAACGTTGGGGATTTCGTTATGGGTTCAATCGCTAGTACAAACGGGAGCTATGTGCCAATAAGCCTGGTTCCTCCACAGAACTTGAATGGCTTGGACAACACGGAGAAATACGACGGCCACGGCCGTTTGCTGTTGATCGTCGACACAAGGGCGCTCGACAGGGAGTGTTTTGCGCAGAGCATGAAGGCTCGTGAGATCGGAATGGACATTCTGGCTCTCGGATCGGTCGAGGAATGGAAGAAGAAGCAGGACAAATATGCGCCGCTTTCGGCGATCTTGCTCAACGTCGGGGGCAAGACGATTGCGGATACAGCCGTGGCGGACAATATCCGGCAGTTATCGGGAGAGTTCGACGCACCTGTGATCGTGCTGGCAGATTCGGATGACCTCAATGAGATATTGGCAGCGCTGGAATGCGGCGCCAAGGGGTACATTCCTTCGTCGGTAGGCATCGAGGTCTGCATCGAAGCAATCGGCCTGGCGCTCGCAGGTGGTGTATTTGTGCCAGCCAGCAGCGTATTTGCCATGCACCAAATGCTTGAGTCAGGAGCCGCGGTGGCCCGGCCCATGGATGGAATGTTCACTGCGCGGCAGGCCGAAGTGGTCGAGGCCCTTCGACGTGGCAAGGCGAACAAGATAATCGCGTTCGAGCTTCGCCTCCGCGAAAGCACGGTCAAGGTGCACATTCGAAACATCATGAAGAAGCTCAAGGCGACCAACAGGACAGAAGTGGCGTTCAAGATAAACGATCTGTTCCCCGCCGGCCGCGGTAAGCCAGAATACGGGGCTGGCGCCGGACGGTGACCTGCTGACAACCATAGGCTCTGACGAGGCGCGCGCTTCCCTTGCGGTAATTCCGTCCGCAAGCGGGCGCGCGCTGGCGTTCGACCCTAGCACAGCAACAGTTTGAGCTGACCTCTACTCACAAGCCCGTGCCGCGAAGGACCACGAAAGGTGTCTGCAACAAGATACGGAAGTCCTTGCTGAACGACATGACATCGGCGTACTCGGTATCGTAGCTGGCGCGCTCGGCGAACGAACACGCATTACGCGCGCTGACTTGCCATAGTCCCGTGAGGCCGGGCCTCATCTGAAAATAGGCGATCCCCGGGTACTGTGCCTGCTGTTCGGGGCACATTGGACGTGGACCAACCAAACTCATCTGGCCGGCAAAGACATTCCAGAGCTGCGGCAGCTCGTCGGCGGAATATTTGCGCAGGTAACGACCCATCGACGTGATGCGTGGATCGATGCGCAGCTTCTGGGATATGTCCCATTCGGCGCGCGCACAGGGGTCTTGGTCCAGATGCAACCGCAAGACTTTATCGGCATCTATGACCATCGTCCTCAGCTTCCACAGCCTGAAGACTTTTCCGTTCCTCCCGACGCGTGGCTGACAGTAGAACGCAGGCCCGCCGTCGCGCCGCACAAGAATGACCAGGACGCCAACGATGGCCATTGCCATGGGCGCCAACGCCAGCGTCGCGAGGATGTCGAAGCAGCGCTTGAAGCGGGGGTACGCCCGCGCCGCCTTCTTGAGATCTTCTTTCGACTGATGAGGCAAGAGTAGGTCATTGCCCAGCACTCCGGAAGCGACGTCCAGCATGCGACTCTCCACAAATTTGAAACTGTGAAATATTATTTTTTTGATCGGGAACAATCGCGAAGATATCGCGATTGCCGAGAGACTTTCCCCCTCATCAGGAAAGAGAATTACGGCCCAATTTGCCGTGAACTAGTCTCAGTTATCCTTAGTCGCGATCGTCTGAAAATACCCGATTTGATCTAGCTTAAATGATGTAGACTTTTGCGCTCCGGGCCGGAGGCGGTGTTAATTGGATGCCACCCCCCTGGTTGTAAGAGAAGGTGGTCACCCAATGCGTCCTTTCGGATGCATTCAACCCGACTGAGATACCCGGCGATAGCGCAATGAAATGCGCCCGCCCGGGGTCCGGAGACAATATGCTACGTCATTGGGAGATGGGTGGCGGTACGAAGGGATTAGTTCGAAGGCGCAGAAGCATATGCCTCCTCGTTTCGGACGCTGGCCGCATCCCAAAGCGGAAGGGATCGGGCAAGAAGTCCTTTCCTCGAACGCTCGAACCGTCGATGATCAAATACTGCGCTGACCCGGTGCCGGTTGCGCATCGCCGGGGCGCTAGCGTGGCTGTAGCGCGAGTTCAAAACGACTTCACCAACGCACGAGGCAGGTAAAATGGCCTTGGAGGAGCAGCGAAAAATGGGCGGACGTTTTCGGGGCCAGGCGATGCGTAGCGGAGTGCGATGTCGAAGCATCAACCGATCTTCATCGAGAGCCCAAGGAAAAGGAACTCGACGTTTACGAAAGCCACGATTTGCTCCGTGTTTTAACGTGGCCGCAAGCGCTTGTCCGGCAGTAACCTACATCAAACGACCTAAGTCGGAGGGTGAATAGCCATACCTCTTGTGATGACCGAGGCGACGGCCCCGACAGGCACGACACTTCAATGTGCGGACTATCATCAGGAGCCGCGAAGCCCGAAAATGACGAACCTGGCGTATTGCCGGAGACATATGGGGTTGGCGCCGATCTGATGAACGACATTGACATCCGCTTTTACCTTTCGCTTCTGCTGCGGCGATTGCCATACATTCTGGCCATTTCCATCACAGCGACCCTGGCCGGCATCGCGCTGGCCTACATCTTGCCCCCGCTCTATCGCGCGGATGCAAAGATTCTCGTCGAGGATCCACAGATTCCAACTGAGATGGCCCGCTCGACCGTTCCTACGATCGCATTCGCGCAATTCCAGATCATCGGGCAAGAGGTTACGACGCAGGACTATCTCACGCAGCTTGCCGCGCGGCTGAACGTGTATGCAGACAGCGAAGTACGGCTATCAAGCGCTGAAATCGCCGATGACATGCGTTCGCGCATTCGTCTCGAGCAAGTGGAGCTGGATGGAGCATCTCCAGGTTCGGGAGCCACGGTTTTTCGCGTCTCCTTCGATGCGAGAAAGCCGCAGCTGGCCGCCGACGTCGTCAACGATCTGGTTACCTACATCCTCGGCAAGAACCGGCGATTGCGTACGGACCGAGCCGGCGACACGCTGCAATTCTTTGAAAAGGAGGTTGCGCGACTGGGCTCGGAGCTGACCACGCTGGATGCAGAAATTCTAAAGTTCAAGAACAACAACCAGGAGGCGCTTCCCGACAGCCTCGACTTCAGGCGCAACCAGCAAAACGCTCAGCAGGAGCGACTGGCGCAAATCGAGCGGGAAGAAGCCGGGCTGCGCAGCCGGCGCAACAATCTTGTCCAAATCTATTCGACGACGGGTCAGGCCGCGAATACCGGGCCGCTGACACCTGATCAGCAGATGCTCCAGGACCTCAACCGCGCCTTGGTTGAGCAACTCGCAACCTTTTCCGAGACAAGTCCAACTGTTCTGGCACTGCGGGCGCAAATTTCTTCGGTCCAGCGCAGAATACAGGACAATAAGCCAACCGACAGCAGTGGCAAAGCGGCCCCTTCGGAATACGAGTTGCAAATGTCGGACATCGACGAGCGGCTGTCCTTCATCACGCAAGAACGGCAGTCGATCGCCAAGAATCTGGTGGATCTGGCAAAATCGATAGATGCCACGCCCGCCAACGAAAGTGCATTGAACTCACTGGAGCGAAACCGGACCAACATTCAAGCCCAGTATAACAATGCAACCGCAATGCTGGCCCAGGCCTCGACCGGCGAGCAGATCGAATCGGCGTCGAAAGGTGGTGGACGGTTCTCGCTCGTTGAGCCCGCCGTAGCGCCCGAAAAACCCGTCAGCCCCAATCGGCTGCGCATCGCTGCCCTGGGCCTCGTGGCCGGAATCGGTCTCGGTATTGGTTTCGTCGTACTGCTTGAGTTGATGAACAAGACCATACGTCGGCCGTCGGAGCTGGTTGAGATCTTGGACATTCAGCCGCTCGCGACCATTCCCTACATTGCACTGGCCTCAGAAAAGCGGTCGAGGCGCGTTGGATTTGCTCAATCGGCAGCGGCGTTGTGCGCAATGTGGATGCCCGCTCACGGACTGCTTGCGGCCGCCGGCAAGACGCTCGCTTTGCTTAATCCTGGAAGGCTGCTGGGCTGACGTTGGCGGGCTTCGAAAAACTCGAATTGGCTGAAGCGGCAGAGAAAGACTATGGAACACATTCAGATTGCCTTGCAGATGGCAAAACAGCAACAAGGCTTGGCGCCGGTGGTGGAGCAGCCAAAGCCGCGCCTCGAGGTGGTGAAACCCGCACTTTGGGACAGGCTGTCGTTGCTGCGTTCCAACGCCGATGCCCTCGAAAGAGGCAGGCTGGTATCGCTCAGTCGTTCGGACAATTCCCATGTTGCATTCGACATGATGCGCACGAGGGTCCTACAACTGATGCGCGCCAACAACTGGACGACGGTGGCAATTACGTCGCCAACCGCCGGATGCGGGAAAACCACGGTTTCGTTGAACTTGACCTTCAGTCTGGCCAATCAACGAGACTGTCGCACGCTGCTCGTCGATCTCGATTTGCGAAAACCTCAGATAGCCAAGACGCTGGGCATTCACAATCCGCCGCGACTGGAGAATTTCCTCAAGGGCCAGAGCGAGATTGAGGACGTTTTCCTGCGCCATGGTGAAAATGTCGCCATCGCGCCAAACAGTTTGAGCGTTCGCCTGGCGGCCGAGCTCCTGCAGAGTGCGGAAGCCGCCAAGGCCCTGAAGGGGCTGAAGCAGAAGCTCGAGCCCGACATTATCATTCTCGATCTGCCGCCCATGTTGTCAACCGACGACGTCATGGCTGTCTTGCCGAGTGTGGATTGCGTGATCCTGGTTGCCGCGGCTGAAGCGACCACGCGCTCCGAAATCGACTTGTGCGAACTGGAGCTCTCTCAAAAATCAAAGGTGCTCGGCGTGGTTTTGAACAAGTGCCGCTACAGCCCTGAAAAATACGGCTACTGACGGAGGCGGAAGTTGTCCAATCTGACCAGCGCGGCCCTCGAACAGACGGAGGCATTTGGCTGCGCGAAAACTGAAGATGGTGGCGTTCGCCTGCCATCGAGCAGATTCCTGATTTACTCGCAGACCTTCGGACTGCGCGAACGGCCCTTCAGCCTCATCCCAGATCCGAATTTTCTGTTTTGGTCCGATAACCACAGCCGCGCCTACGCGATGCTCGAGTACGGGCTTGCGACTTTTGCCCCTATCACCGTCATTACAGGCGAGGTAGGCGCAGGCAAGACGACGCTTATCCGCCATCTGTTGCGTGGAGCGGCGCCTAATCTGCGCATTGGCCTTATCTCCAATGCCCATGGTTCGCGCGGGCAGCTGTTGCACTGGGTTCTGTCATCGCTTGGACAGGACATCGAAGAGCGTGTTTCTTACGTGAAACGCTTCGCTCAGTTCGAAGCGTTCCTGCGCCAGGAGCACGCCGCAGGACGTCACACCGTCGTTATTCTCGACGAGGCGCAAAATCTGTCCGCGAAAATGCTTGAGGAGCTCAGGTGTTTTTCCAACTTGAATTGCGAGGTGGAAGAGCTGCTGCAGATAATCCTGGTCGGACAGCCGGAGCTCAGGGGCATTATCGGGCGTCCAGAGATGCTGCAGTTCGCCCAGCGTGTGTCCGCCCATTTTCATCTGGGTGGGATGCCGGCGGATGCAATCGCGAAATACATTACCCACCGACTGATGGTGGCTGGTACCGATCGGCAAATTTTCACTCCATCGGCCTGCGATCAGATCTTCATCGCAAGCCGCGGCCTGCCACGCATCATCAACCAGATCTGCGACTACGCACTGGTCTACGCCTTCGCCGAGCAGCGCACGACAGTCGACGATGAGTTGGTTCGCATAGTCGTCACCGATCAGAAAATCCAGCCCGTGAATGCGGCGCTTACATCTGTCACCTGATCGGCACACGCGCGGCCGCTGACGCAGCAGAGGCTTTTTAATCAGGCGCGATTCCAGCGCCCGGACAGCAGGGAGGCGTTGGCGCCGAACCCGACCCTTAGCATGATCGCCGATCTGCAGAGGCGGATCATGATGACCCCCATCAGGGCAAGCCATCGGGCACGCCATCCCTGGATCCGGCTGGATGAACCAATTCGCACAACCTCTGCGACGGGCGAAAGAGCGACTGCCACACTGCGCAGCATCCAGCGCGGCCACCAGCCTGGCTTTGTTCGCGCCTGCGCAAAATCATGCGCGACATGCCGCTCCCATTTCCGTGCAAGCTCGTCAAAATTTCTACGTGCCGGATGATAGACGATCATGTCAGGGCTGTAGTGCGTGGTGTAGCCCTTGCGCAGCGCGCGCTGTCCCCAATCGCGGTCTTCGGCGATTTCAATGCCGCCAAAAGGCCCGATTAAGGCAAAGGTTTGGGCTCTGACCGCAAGGTTGCCGGTGCCCGTAAACCCTTGCTTGGCAATGTATTCTTTCATTCGATAGGCAAATACGCTCTCATAGGCCTCCAGCAGGGTCGGCCGGGCGGGAACGTCGCACGCGATGCGCACATCACCACCGAGTATGGCAACGTCGGCGCGGCGTCGAAAAAGCTGCTCGATGTGCGAAAGCCAACCTTGGTCGGCAATGCAATCGGCATCTATGAAAGCCAGGATATCGCCGGTCGCGTGCAGGACCCCGAGGTTGCGCGCAGGCCCCGGCCCAGGCGTGTGTTGACGCAACAGGGTAACGCCGGAAAAGCCAGCGCAGACATCGACCGGCATGACTTTTGAACCGTTGTCGACAACGATGAATTCAACCGGCTCGGCGAGGTTTTGCTGAGCTGGTCTTTCTTGGGTACAAAGCGATTCCAGGCACCTGCTCAGGGCTTGCGGCTGGTCGAGGTGCGGAATAATCACGCTGATCATTGAAGTCTCGTCCTTCGCTCAGGAGATTTCGGTAAACGGCGAGATACTGACGTGCTTCGACCTGCCAATGAAATTCACGATCGGCAATCGCGCGCCCGGCCTGTCCCATTCGTCTGCGCCGCTCAGGGTCATCCACCAATGCCAGTACACCTTCCGCAAGCGCTTCTGGCGAGTGTTCGGGCAGCACCAACGCTGCTTCTCCTGCTTCCCGTGCCGCCTGCCCAAGGTTGAACTGAACGAAGGGTAAACCCAACATCATGTACTCGAACACTTTGTTCATCGACAGTTTGTCGTTGAAATCGTTCGGCGGGTCCGGGATTACACCGACCTCGATTGCCGACAGATGAGCCATGAGCGATGGACCGGTCAAATAGCCCGTAAAATGCACTGACTGGTCAACATCGAGCGCCACGGCCAAGTCCTTCAACCGAGAGAGCTCAGGACCGTCGCCGATAATGACACAGGCAACATCGTGGCGCTTTTGAACGTGTCGAATTTCAGCCATGGCCCTGACCAGGGTCTCTACTCCGTCTTGCGCCCCCATGATGCCGATATATCCAATGAGATTCTTCTTGAGGGACATCAGCGTCGGATCGGCGCTTGTTCGCTGGAACTTGGTTCGTTCCGGGTAGCTTTTGACGACTGTCACATTTTCGGGGTGCATTCCGCCACGCGCCACCGCGATGTCGCGGAATACCTCATTGGTGGCAATGCTGGCATCGGCGGCCCGAAAGGTAAGCCGCTCGCACAGGCTCAACGCTTTGTAGAAGAGGTCTTTTCGGCCGAATTTCGCCACGTAGAGTTCGGGACTTAGATCGTGGTGATCGAACACAAACCGGGTGCTGAACAGCCATTTGTGGACAAGCGCCACGAGGAACATCAGGTCAGGGGGATTGCAGGCCTGGATGACATGTATGCGGCGCTGGCGCCGGATGCGGAATGAAAGATAAAGCTGGTAGGACAGTGCAACGCAATATTCCCTCAGAAAGCCTTTGGTCGAACGTGCTTCGCGCAAGGGGTGACGGTAGATGTTGACGTCGGCAATGACCTCGTATGACTTGTCGTAGCCCTTACCCTTGGGACAAATGATCGAAACCGCGTATCCGGCTTCCTTAAGGGCCAGCGCTTCTTGCCAGACCCTGCGATCGAAGGGCACAGGAAGATTTTCAACGAGGATGAGAATGTGATGGCCGTTTGACATGGCAAACTCCCGCATTATTTCCGGTCACTTCCGAAGATTTGGGGTGAGGCAGGTCGGTCCCGGCCAGATCCACTCACTCCGTCACGTGGTCGCTTGAGATTGTCTGCTCAGACGTTGCGACAGGCGGTAGTAGATACTTTTAGTCAGCCGGGCAGCCAGTCAGCAAACGGGGTAAGGCGCTTGCGCCTTTTGTTCAGGTATCTTTGCCGTAGAACCTTGGCCAATTGTGTGGGCGAGTGAATTCTTGTGCAGCAAGGCTGTGAGTGTCTCAGGCAGGTGTCATAAAGACTGACAAGGGTGTCGATCTGCGTCCCATCGCGCGCGTCGACGTCGGACCCGTCGCGAAATTCCTCCATGAGAACTTGAACAACCGGATTACGCCAGCGGCATGGGCGTCAGCCATAATTCCCACTTGGCAGACGGCTTCTCCAAATCACGGGTTCATGCTCGTGGGTGATGGGCAGATCGTTGGCGTGTACCTGGCGTTCTATTCCCAGTCGTGCATCGCGGGGCGGATCGAAAAAATATGCAACATGGCCGCTTGGTGCGTTCTTGAAGAGTTCAGGTCGCATGCCCTGCGATTGGTAAGAGCCATGCTGGGGCAGGAAGGCTACACCTTCACCGACCTCTCACCGAGTGGGAACGTGGTTCAACTGAATGCGCGCTTGAAGTTTCAGTTTTTGGATACAGGCACGGCGCTGATTGCGAACCTGCCGTGGCCGAGATGGTCGGGCATTCGAATTGTATCGGCTCGAGCGTCGATCGAGGCCGTCCTTCAAGGGCGCGACCTCGAAATCTACAGGGATCATGCCCAAGTGGCGGCTGCAGGTCACCTCGTCGTCGTCAGAGGCGATCAGCTTTGCTACGTGATGTTTCGACGGGACCGGCGAAAGGGCCTCCCGTTCTTCGCCTCGATCCTCCACGTCAGCAACCACGATCTGTTTCGGGTTGCCGCCCGCAATGTCTACAGCCATCTCCTCACCCGTTTCGGGATCCTGGCTACGCTCGCCGAGACCCGTATCGTTCGACACCACCCAAGCCTGTCCTTCATGCTTCGTTCGCCGCGTCCAAAAATGTATCGGAGCGATCGATTGCGGCCAGAGGAAATTGACTACCTGTATAGCGAGCTTGTTTGTGTGCCGTGGTGATGGAAGCAGGACGGACATGAAACGATTGATGAGATCAAACCTGTGCCACCTGCTCGAACAGGCTGCGCACATGCGCGGCAGCGCGGCAGCGCTGACATACAAGAACACGACCTGCGGCTATGACGAGCTTTTCCTTCGCGTTTGCAGTTTCGCATCTGGCTTGGCGGCCATCGGTCTGGCGCGTGACGAGCGGGTGGCAATACTGCTGGAAAAACGTATCGAGACCGTCGTGGCGATCTTCGGCACCGCGGCTGCGGGTGGCGTTTTCGTGCCCATCAACACGCTGCTCAGGCCCCAGCAGGTCGCCTATATTCTGGCCGATTGCAACGTCAGCGTCCTGGTGACGACGCCTGAACGGTTGGCTGAACTGGCCAAGCACCCGGATGCCTGCGCCGGCGTTGCTCACGTCATCCTGGTCGGCGCCGAACCAGCCGAGGCCAATGAAGCTGTCGCCAACAGCTTTGCCACACACGACTGGGCGTCGTTGCCAGCGTCCGACGTCGCACCGCTGCCGGCCACTATCGACATGGACATGGCGGCAATCCTTTATACATCGGGAAGCACCGGCAAGCCTAAGGGCGTCGTGTTAAGTCACCGTAATCTCATCGTCGGTGGCGAAAGCGTGAGCCAATATCTGGAAAATACCTCAAGTGACACTATCCTGTCCGTGCTGCCCTTGAGTTTTGACGCTGGGCTCAGCCAGCTGACGACCGCATTTAATGTTGGCGCCCACGTCGTTTTGGTGAACTATCTCCTTCCGGCTGACGTCGTGCGATTGTGCACTAGGCACTCGATAACCGGCATAACGGGCGTGCCGCCGCTCTGGATCCAGTTGGCGGACCAGACTTGGCCCGCCGAAACGGCGGCCAGGCTGCGTTACTTCGCCAACACCGGGGGGCGCATGCCGAAGGCGACGCTCGACAAATTACGCCAGCGCTTCCCCAAGGCCCTGCCCTATCTGATGTACGGCCTGACCGAAGCATTTCGCTCGACCTATCTTGATCCCGCTCAAATCGATCGTCGCCCCGATTCGATCGGCAAGGCCATCCCCAACGCCGAAATCCTGGTCTTGCGTCCGGACGGTTCGCGCTGCGCGCCGGGCGAAGAGGGTGAACTCGTCCATCGCGGCCCGCTGGTCGCGTTGGGCTACTGGAACGATCCGAAGCGCACCGCGGAACGCTTCCGGCCCGTGTTCGCACAGGAAGCGGGCTGGCGAGCGCCCGAACTCGCCGTGTTTTCCGGCGATACGGTCGTGGCGGACGAAGAGGGGTTCCTTTTCTTCGTCGGGCGCAGAGACGAGATGATCAAGACATCCGGCTACCGGGTCAGTCCCACCGAGGTCGAAGAGGTAGCCTATGGCACCGGACTGGTCCGCGATGCCGTCGCTCTCGGCGTCGAGGATCCAACCCTTGGGCAACGAATAGTCCTGATCGCCAGCCCAGCTGGAGACCTTCCGCTCGATCAGACAGGCCTTTTGTCTGCGATCAGGCAGCAATTGCCGCAATATATGGTGCCGGCGTCGGTCTTTGAGATGTCAGCCATCCCAACGACGCCTAACGGCAAATTCGACCGCGTTTCATTGCGGGCGAGATTGTCCTCATGAGCGTTCATCCGACCATTGCGGCCTTCGCAACGGAAAGAAACAGCCTCGTCGTGGGCGGGGTGCCGATCGATCGGCTCGCTGAGAGGGCGGGCTCGACACCCTTCTTTGCCTATGACAGACAGTTGATGACCGATCGTGTCGGCTATCTTCGTTCCGCCCTGCCCACCGAAGTCCATTTGCATTACGCGATCAAGGCCAATCCCATGCCGGCCGTAGTCGACCACATGGCACGCCTTGTGGACGGCTGTGACGTGGCGTCGGCGATAGAAATGAAGGTCGTGCTCGATACTCCGACACCTGCCGAGCGGGTAAGTTTCGCAGGCCCTGGAAAAACCCGCGGTGAGCTAGCGCAAGCGATCGCCGCTGGCGTGACGATCGAGATGGAATCGGGAAGCGAAGCCCGACGCGTTGCCGAGATCGGCAACAGGCTCGGCCTGCGGCCGCGGGTGGCCTTGCGCGTCAATCCCGATTTTCAGGTCAAGGGCTCCGGGATGCGCATGGGCGGCGGTTCTCAGCAATTCGGTGTCGACGCCGAAGAGGTACCAGCTGTTCTGAAGCAGCTCGTGGCGGCTGACTTGGACTTCCAGGGTTTCCATATTTTCGCGGGCTCGCAAAACCTGCACGCCGATATTTTGTGCGAGGCCCAAAACAAGACTGTCGAACTCATGCTTGAGCTGGCGGAGCGCTCGCCATTGCCGGTAAGCTATCTCAATCTCGGAGGCGGGTTCGGAATTCCGTATTTCGACAAGGATCGCTCCCTCGATCTCGCGCCGTTGGGCGAGAACATTGCCAGGCTGATCGACACGGTGATCCGCCCCCGTTTGCCGCACAGTCGCGTGGTTATGGAGTTTGGCCGATATCTCGTCGGAGAAGCCGGAATCTATGCCACACGGGTTGTTGACCGCAAGGTCTCTCGCGGACGAACCTACCTCGTGGTGGATGGTGGGCTGCACCATCAATTGGCAGCCTCAGGTAATTTTGGCCAGGTCATTCGCCGCAACTATCCTGTGGCTGTCGCCAACAAGATGACTGACACGGACCTTGAGCCTGTAACGGTCGTCGGTTGCCTCTGCACACCGCTAGATACGCTCGCAGACAATGTCAGCCTTCCCCGCGCCGATGTCGGAGACACAATCGTTTTCTTTCACGCGGGAGCTTATGGGCTGACAGCCAGCCCGACGGCGTTTCTCGGGCATCCGATGCCAGTGGAAATGTTGGTGTAAATCTACAACGAACCTTGGATGGGACACTATGAGCACGAATTTGGAAACGCTGGAAGCCGTCAGGGACGTCGTCGTTGATACACTGGGCATTCAGGACAAGCGGCGGCTTCTCGATGCGCAGACTGCTTTGTTCGGTAGCTTGCCGGAACTCGACTCCTACGGGGTGCTGACATTGGCAATGGCATTGGAGACCCGTTTTGCATTCCAGATCGATGACAGTGAGTTTTCGGCCGATGTTTTTGAAACGCTCGGCTCACTTGCTGATTTCGTCGATCAAAAATGCTCGCACCGGCAGATCGAGGCCGTGTCATAGGCCCTCGGCCGGTTCTGCGGCCAAGGTATGTCAAGCGTCGTCAGCACGGACAAGGGGCTTAAGCATGCTAATGAGGAACAACACAAATCATGAATCGCCGGCCCTGGCGGTCATTGTCGTCACCTACAACAGTGCGGTTCCCCTGCCTGGCCTGCTCGACTCTCTGGCTCCCGGCCTTGAGGGCGTCGAGAGTTTCGAAGTCATCGTTGTCGACAACGATTCTCGTGATGATTCGGTCGAAGTCGCGCTCGCCCATCCTATCGGAGCCCGGGTGGTAAAAACCGGAAGCAATGCCGGCTATGCCGCCGCCATCAACAAGGCAGCGGCGACCGTGCACCCGGACGCGGACCTTTTGATTCTCAATCCCGATCTGCGACTTTGCCCCGGTGCGGTGCGGCGGCTTGTCGAGCGTGCCAAAGACGCGTCCGTCGGGATCGCTGTGCCACGCAACTTGAGGGAAGACGGCACGACTGACCCGACGCTGCGTCACGAGCCGTCGATCACGACCGCATGGGCCGACTCGCTTCTCGGCGGGAAGCTTGCCGGCCGGCTGGGGCTCGGCGAAATTGTCTGCCAAATAGCACGCTATGATCGCGATGGGCCAGTGGAATGGGCAACGGGCTCGGTGCTGCTGGTCGCAGCGCGAGCACGACGTATTGTCGGCATTTGGGATGAGTCGTACTTTCTCTACAGCGAAGAGGTAGACTACCAGAGGCGGGTCCGGGCCGCCGGGCTGTGCGTCTCCTATGTGCCTCAATCGCTGGCTGTCCATGCCGGCGGCGACTACCGTTCCAACACCAGGCTGTTCGCTCTTTTGACTATGAATCGAGTACGCTACTACCGCCGCTACCACGGCACTGTTGCCACCTGCATGTTCAGGTTGGGTATTGCCATTGGAGAGGCGCTCCGGTTTTGGCGCGGCGCCACACACAGGGCCGCCCTTTGCAGTGTTCTCACGCCGGTGCGGCCGGCTTTTGATTTTCGAGTGGAACAACCGCGGCGATGCTGACATTCGCTAGGCGAAATCCGCGGATCGTCAATTTTCACGGAATTGGCGTTCCCGCACGGGAACTCGAGCCAGGCGAGGCCAGTTACTGGGTCAGCTTGCATCGCTTTCGCGATATACTTGATCGCATCGTGTGCCATCCTGACCGCGCACTGGTGTCGATCACCTTCGACGATGGCAATATATCTGACCTCGCAACTGCTGCGCCCGAGCTCGTGGGTCGCGGTCTCGATGCCGAAATATTCGTCCTCACCGGCCGGCTCGGCCAACGCGGATCATTATCGGTTGACGACATCGCCCACTTGCTTCGGCTGGGAATGAGGATCGGCAATCATGGCTATGCCCACAGCGACTGGACTAAATTGACGTCGAAGCAGTTGGACGCCGAACTGGTCGCGTCAAAGGCCCGGCTTGAGGAGATATGCGGTGTCCCCATCCACTCGGCCGCTATTCCTTTCGGACGCTACAATAGTGCCGTTCTCAGGGCACTGCGCCGGGCTGGTTACGATGCCGTCTACTCCAGCGACGGGGGTTGTGTGGATACGCTCTCCTACCCGAGGCCGCGAACCTCAATTCGACAGGATATGTCGGACACAGCGTTGGATAACATCCTTTCGGGCCAATTGCAGCCCACGCAACTGTTGCGCCGCAATGCCGCTATGGCGGTGAAGCGATGGATTTGATGTGACCGGCTCGACGGTAGGGCGTGTGCCCGTTCGGTGATCTGCCAACGCACGGCAGCATCGGCCTCAGTGCGTGATCGTCGATGGTCAGATCACTGTTTTTCGGTTTGTGCGAACTCGTCTATTGCCATTGGAGCCTGATGGCTGCGGCGAGTGGCGCCTAGTTGCTCGATCGGTCGCGTTGGGCTGCGTGGCCGTCTCTTGTTCATCGGACTTGATGTCCAGGATCCAGGTGCCGCTGCCCAGGAGGAAAGTGAACCAGGCATATGTCGGCCCCCAGAAGTGAACCGTCGTGCCCACTATGAAATACGCGACCACGCTGATGAGATAGGCCGTGCGGTAAATGGACACCACCTGGCTTAGACCCTTTTTCAAGCCGATGGTCGCGACTATCCACAGACATGACGCCAAGGTGAGTATGAAGGCAGGCAAGCCGTGCCGCATGGCGGTGATCAGCCAGAAATTGTCGATGCTATCGGAGCCCATCCAGGATGGGCGAACCCAGTCTGCGAACCCGATTCCCAACCACGGATGATTTAGCACCGAGGCCGACCCATAATTCCAGATCCAGATTCGATACCACCCTGTCTGTTGATCGAAGGTGAAGTGGGAGATGTAGAACTGGATCGGCGTCTGGTTCGACCCGAATTCGACGACAAGAAACGCAGCGACGGCCAAGCTAGCCAGAACGGCCCATTTGCGTGGATAGGCCTTGAGCACCAACGCCCAACCGGTCAGAGCGATCTGGACCATGATGCCGGCGATAGGTGCTGATGACATGGACAGAAATGCAATGCCGGCGATCGTAGTCGTCAACAGCCAGCGCGAGAACGAGCTTTTGCCATAGCCCAGCACAAGGTGCGTCATCGCAACGATACTGCCGCAAAACACACCAAACAGGATCGAATGGCTGAACGGGCCTTGCACGCGCCAAAACCCCAGACGTGGAACCATCCGCGTGACGTCCACCGTGGGGAAAACCATGCTGAACGCGGCCAGGATAGGCTTGCTGCCTGTCATCCATTCGTAGACCGCAAATGGCGCCATCAAGACGACAAGTTTGGCCATGAGCCGGATCAGGCTTTGAAAGCTGGCCGCGTCGCGAATATAGCAACGTGCCAGCAGATAGGCGCCGAGAGTTTCGACGAGGAGAACGCCGGCCGGCTGTATCGCCCCCGCCACACCATGGGCGGAGACGAGGCTGAGGGCAGCCCAAAGGCAAAACAGGCCCAGACCCATGTCAGGAGCCCTGATCCGACCCGCTTTGCCGTTAAGCCACATAAACGCGCAAGGCAGCAGCACGATCGACAGGACCAACCGATAAATAGGCATGATGACCGGCCCCAGGGGGATCATCCATGGGATGATGAGGCTGACAAGGAACAAAGATACCGGCAAAGGCAACTTCGCGTTTGCCTCACGAAAATCGGTTCCTCTGTTCGCCGATGCGCGCGCACGACGTGGGGAGTATCGTTGCGCGGTCGTCAATGCATCAGAATTGACGCTCGAAGTCATTCACCGCTCTTCGCAATTCGTCTTCGGCACAGAGTAAGCTTTCGCGGGAGATCGCATGCTTTCGGCGCCCTCGAAACCATACACGGCAAAGACCCCAGGCGTCATAAATCGATGGGAGAAGTCACGTACACCTTTTAGCTTGGTAGGGTGGAGCGTTGCAGCTTGAATTCCCGGGATTGGCGGGCCCGCGGAAAGGCAGGCACGACATAAGATTTTTGGTAGGTAGCCACTATCCGAATTGTGGGCTTTTCATACCGGCACGCAATGTGATGATTCCAGGTCAGGCTTGAACTATGCCGTTGTAGAGCTGGGGGAAGCGTGACTGCCACCATGTCGATGAATTCGGACGACCTTGAAGGCCAGTTTGTTGTTAGCCTGGGCGGGGTGAGCCCTGCAGGGGGTTCGCACCGCCATAAGCTGGCATCGTTGGCGGTCGATATATTTCCGGGTGTTGATCTGATCCCCGTCATTGACGGCGGAGGTCGCACCATTGGTGCTTTGCTGGGCACGGCAATCGACCTCGACAATGAATCGATCGTCACGGGCCAGCTGCGCCTGGAAGGCACGCTCTCGACCAGCCAAGACGTCGAACCCTTCCTCGAGAAAAACATCTACAGGCTTGCGGGCAGTTTCCTCTTTGTTCTTGATGTCAGGGGGATGCGTCGCATCTATCTCGATGCCGACGCGACCATGTCGCTGGTCTATGATCCTGAGGCTGAAATCGCCGGCTCGAGCGCGGCCCCATTGTTTGATGCCGAAACCTATCGGGGTCGCTTTCGAACGGATCTTTACAATGCGCTCGATGTCGACAATGCCGGCTGGTTCACCGCCGGCCTGACCGCCCATCGCGGTCTCCATCGGCTGCTTTGCAACCACTACCTTGATTTGGAAACGTGGGTAGCGGTTCGCCACTGGCCAAGGCAACAGATAGCCGATGGACCGGATGCGTCGATGGCGTACAGACAAATCAGCGATCAGGTGACTCGCGCCATCCGCGCGCTGGCCAAGTCAGGCAATGCCTGCGTCGCACTGACCGCAGGCAATGATTCCAGATTCCTCCTGGCGTGCTGCCGCGATCTCGTGAACGACGTTTCATTCGTTACTGTGGACGCGCCCGGAGCCGAACTTGACGTCGCATGTGCAAGAAACTTGGCCACCAGATTTGGATTGCGCCATAAGGTGCTGCCCTTTCGGCTGGCGAGCGCTGTGGAGCAGGAGCGATGGCAGTTTCGGGCTGGGCACTGCGTCGGCGGGGCCAATATGAAAATGCATCCAAGCGTTTCGCCTCTGGAAGGCAAGTATTTCGTTGGCGGGCTCGGTGGAGAAATTGGACGTGGCTTTCTCTGGTTGAAGGCTGAAAGTGACACGGCCATCGATGCTGCCAACATTGTAGCTCGCCTTAAACTTCCCCAGCATCCCGCTGTGCTGGAAGCGGTTGATGCGTGGCTGTTCCCGCTTTTGAATTACGACAGCCTCTTTATACTGGACCTGGCCTATCTAGAATTGCGCATGAGCGCCTGGGGTTTCGCCGATTCTTACGTGAAACCCAAGCAAAAAGAAATCAACCCGATGATATCGCGGGCAAATTACGTGAATATGCTTTCCGTTCCTTCGAGGATGAGGCGAGAAAGGGAGATATTGCTAAAAGAAATCGGAATCAAGTGGCCAGACGTTCTTGCAATACCGATAAATAGATATGGAGACATGCGCGATAAGCTCAAATTCGTCCGCGATGTCTTTTCGAACCCACGTCGCGCGATCAGAAAAGTGTCTCAAATTGTGTATGCTGGCGCAAGGTAAGGTTGATGGCAATCGTTGAGCAAAAAGTGGGCGATCTTGTGCGGCTGCTTTATCAAAAGCTCGCCGATGTTTCGCATGTGAGGCAGCGCAAGCGGTTGATGGTTCCAACCAGCGGCGATCACGGGGCTACACCGACTATCTATTTTTTGACACCGGATCACCACGGCGCATCCGGTGGCATTCGGGTGATCTATCGTCATGTCGACATTCTGAATTCTATTGGAGTTCAGGCCTTTGTCCTCCATCAGCGTCCGGGTTTCCGGTGCAATTGGTTCCACAATCAGACGGAGGTCACAGATGTTCAGAAAGCCAAGGTGACACGGAGCGACATCTTGGTTGTCTCAGAACTCGACATCGACCTTCTGTCGCGGATCCCCTCTGGCATCAAGTACCTCATCTTCAATCAGAATAGCCATCTCACGTGGAGACGTGGCGGCGCGCTTGCCGCCAGGCTGTATGGCGCCAATCCCGATCTGACAGGGGTGGTGACAGTATCCGACCACAATCGGGAGATGCTCCGTTACGCATTCCCCGCAAGTCCAATAGAGCGTGTGCATCTAAGTATCGATCCGACGTTGTTTCACCCCGGATCGGGCGCACGGCCCCGGCGCATTGCATATATGCCGAGGCGGGGTCGTGACGACGCCCAACAAATAGTCGAAATGCTCCGCGCACGCGGCGTTCTTGAGGGCTGGGAGGTCGTCGCACTGGATGGCCTGGCTCATTCAGAGGTGGCGGACAAATTGCGTACGACGCGCATCTTTCTGGCCCTCACTTATCAGGAGGGCTTCGGACTGCCGGCGGCAGAGGCGATGGCGTGCGGAAACTATGTGATCGGCAATCACGGGTTTGGTGGCAAGGAGTTTTTCCTCCCCGAATTTAGCGCAGTCGTAGAACCCGGCGACATCATGGCGCTGGTACGGGCGGCTGAAGAGGCAATTTATAACGACGAGAGCAATGTCGGATGGTGTCGTGACCGAGGTCAAGCAGCCTCAGCTTTCATTCTTGAAACGTATTCGCCCCAAAGGGAGCGTGATGACGTCGCGACGTTTTACCGTGAATTCCTGGCTTCAGTGCTCCCGGCAAGGCAAGCAGCCGAATAAACTGATAGATGCCGTGAACTGGACGTGAGCCCCGAGCGCGTTGTCGCGTCGACAGCGCAATCGGTGAATGTCGGTCAGTAGACGCCCGTCCGGTACCAATGCCGCCATTGCTTGCGATCGTCCAGCTTGCGCATCACTGTGCGGAGCTTTGCGAGAGACAGAGGAATTGGTCCGGACTTGGCTCGCAATGCGGACTGAACGCGATGCCAAAGTCGCGTGGCTTTAATCTCAGGATACAGATCCAGAGCGAAGTCGAGGAGTTCGCCTACAGGTTCGCTCTCGGCGCGGCCAGCATCCAAGATACTGAACACGTGGCGAAGCGCGGTTAGCGCGAGCGCGCGATTTGCATTTTCAAGAAGCGTCTCGATATTGCTCAATTCACAGACTGGATCTTCGAGGGCAGATCGGAATGCGTCACGCCTGGCCTTGAGATCATAAAGATAGCCGGCATGTACGGTTCGCTGCATGCTCGCTTCATGGATACGGTAATAGGCCTGGTCGGCTCCGTTCAGATGCCCAACATCCGATATTGCTGCTGCGCGTAGCCAAAGCTCCATGTCGGCGGAATGCGGCAAGGACGATTTGTAGCCCTTCAGCCGGTGCTGGACACTGGTTCTCATCATGACTTCCGGATTGACAATGAAGTTTTTGCCGGTCAGGCACATACGTTCAACCCAGTCCCTGCCGCTCCAAATCGTCCAGCCGGTGTCGTCTTGCCTTGGACGGGGGAGGAGCGAACCGTAGAGAGATATAGGATTCCCATATACGAGGCCGACTGACGGGTTATGGTTCATAAGCGCGGCTGCTCGCGCGAGTGCGCCCGGAATCAGCAGGTCGTCGGCCGATAGAAGAACAAGATAATCGCTTGTGGTCAGGCCTATACCTTCATTGTAAGTTGCAATATGACCCCTGTTAACCTCATGCCGTATGACGGATACCCTTGCATCCTCAGATGACAGCTTATCGCAGATTTCGGGCGTGTTGTCGGATGACTTATCATCAATAATGAGGACTTTAACGTCCACGCCTGTTTGCGATAGTGCGCTAAGGGCACATAGGTGCAGGTACCTTCCGTAGTTGTAGCAAGGAATGATCACCTGGACGCAAGCCATACATATCTCCGGACTGGCCGTAAGCAACAAATGAAACCGATTAGCCGCAGAACCCTGTTGAAGCCGACGATCGATCGCGGCGCCCCCGCCACGGTTACCGTTGTCATTCCCTGCTACAATTACGCGCGCTACTTGCCCGATGCTGTCGGCAGTGCGCTTTCGCAACCCGGGGTGATTGTCGACGTAGTGATAGTTGACGACGCTTCGACAGACAATAGTCTTGAGACCGCTCGCCAGCTAGCGGCCGGTGACGCGCGGATCACCATTGTGTCGCATGTGCGAAACGCCGGTCCGGTAGAGACCTTTAATGACGGCCTTCGAATTGCACGGGGCGAGTTTCTTGTGCGCCTCGATGCCGATGACTTGCTCACGCCCGCCTCACTTGAACGTTCGGTGGCGGTCATGCGGCAATTCCCTTCCGTAGGTTTGGTATATGGGCATCCTTTGCATTTCAGTGGTGAAGATTTGCCTGCCCATCGCGGCAGACCGACAGCATGGACAGTCTGGCCAGGCCGCAAATGGCTGGCGGATCGCTGCAAGACTGGGTTCAATGTAATCACGTCGCCTGAGGTGTTGATGAGGCGCTGCGTTGTTGACCAGGTCGGAGGGCAAATGCCACTTGCCCATACACACGACATGGAAATGTGGCTTCGTATGTCAGCCTTCTCGGATGTTGCTTACGTCAACGGTGCCGATCAAGCCTGGCATAGGGAACATAGCCAAAGCTTGTCGGCTCGCGAAGTCGATGGTTTTCGCGATCTTCTTGAGCGGCGCGCGGCCTTTGAAACGCTTTTCGTTGGACCAGCGGGCGCACTTTCGGAAGCAACCGATCTGCGTTCTGCAGCGACAAGAGCGCTGGCTTCTCATTCGATAGAAGTGGCCAAGCGCCTCTATGACCATGTCGAGGTGGATCGCGAACTGGTGGCGGCCTTGCGAAACTTTGCGCGTGAATTGGTCCCCGACGTTGAAAAAATTCCGGGCTGGCGCGGGCTGGACAGACGGGCCGCGATTGGTCCGGGACCGGCTGCACGCCATCCGGTTTTCTTTCTCGAACGTGTTGCTAGAGGATTGCGTGATGCTTGGCGGCGTCGGCGTTGGCATTGCGCTGGATATTGACCAGCGTCCATGTGTCGACGGACAAGTGACGTGCGCAGTCGTGCCGCGTGAAATTCCAGAAGTCCTGACGACATTCTTGGGCGTTGCCGGCGCTTCACATGAGAGCCTCCACTCTGTCACCGATGGCGGTGCTAGCGAAAAGCTCTCGACATCTGATCGGTAAGGGGCTTCAGCAGATAGGACCAGACGCTCCGTTCGTCCGTGCGTATGTGAATCTCGGCAGGCATACCCGGTTTGAGGACCTTGGCGTCTGTGAGGCAAATCGAACTGTTTTCAACTTTGACACGTGCCGAGAAGTAGGAGAGTTGACGTTGCTGATCTTTGATCAGATCTGCGGAGATCCGTTGAACCGAGCCTTGGCAAACCGGCGTTGTGCCTGCGTCGAAAGCCGGGAAACGAATTGAAACTCGCTGCCCGGGCCGCACGTCGTCAATGCGCGATGGGGGAATGAGCGCATCCACCACCAGATTGTCGGTATCTGGTATGATCATCATGAGCACTTCCCCTGGGCCGATGACGCCACCGACTGTGTGGACGGAGGATTCCTGTATCATGCCCGACTGCGGCGCGCGGATATCCGTCCTTGCAAGCTCGTCTTCCGCCACGACCATGCGCTCGCTGAGTTCGGTCTGCTTTGCTTCCGTGTCGCGAAGGTCCCCGGCGACCTCGCTGCTCTGTTGCTCGTCAAGCTGGAGTATCTGGAGCGCGGTTTCGCTGATACGAGCCTGCGCTTCGGCGACAGCGGCTGCGAGGCGCCCCGATTCGCCGTGGTTCCGGGTCGCCTCCAACCGGACTCCGCTCAGGCGTTCCTTGGAGACCAATCTCTTCGCGTAGAGCTTCTCGACATCATCGAGATCGCGGTCGAGCAGTACCACCGACTCATCTATGGCCGTCTGCTGGGCCTGAAGGCCTTCGACCTGGCGCTCGAGCTGCTTTGAGCGGCTTTCCAGCTGTGCCTTCTGGCCCGCGAGCGCTGCGGCACGGCTTTTGAACACCGCACGCTCGCCATTGACAAGTGCCGTCACCTGCAAATCCCCTATCCGAGCCCGAACGTTCGGTGGGAGCTGCATTTCCGGGAGACCTTGTCGCTCCGCCTCAAGTCGCGCCAGCCGAACGGTGGCGCGATCGAGATCCTGGCTGACGATGCGCAGATTTGCCCGCGTCAAAGTATCGTCAAGCCTGACAAGAACATCCCCTGCTCTGACATGGTCCCCGTCCTGGACGAATATGCCTCCTACTGTGCCGCCGGTCTGATGTTGAATTTTCTTTGTGTTGCTCTCCACCACCACGGTTGCCGGCGCAATCACCGCGCCCGAGATCTTGGTCAATCCGAGCCAGAGCCCCCCACCAGCGACAAGCAGGAAGCAGGTAGCCATGCCCAGGACCAGATTGGCGTGGATGCCATCCGCCATTTCGAATGGGTCCATTCGGGCCAATCTGCCTCCACTATCGGCAGGCACATATGTGGACATGATCACGTTAGTTATGAACCTCACGCGCGCTTACGGCCTTCTGCAGCGGCACGACTGAAGCCGGCCGTTCCGCGGCAGGCGGGAACGGCCGAACCACGTTGGCGAGAACGTCTTCGCGCGAGCCAAAGGAATGCAGCGCTCCTTTCGACATGACCAGCACCTGGTCGATATTGGTCAAGGCCGAAGGACGATGGGCAACAATGATGACGATGCCTCCACGCTGACGTACCGCCAATATGGCTCCCGCCAGGGCCACATCGCCGTCCACGTCCAGATTTGAGTTTGGCTCATCCAGGACAACGAGAAACGGATCGCCATAGAGTGCCCTCGCTAGCCCGATAAGCTGCCTCTGCCCGCCCGCCAGAGCCATTCCTCCTTCACCCACGCGCGTTTGGAAACCTCTCGGCATACGCATGATCATTTTGTCAATGCCAGCAGCTCGGGCCGCTGCCAGAACGCCTTTGGGGTCATCCCTGCCACCAAACCTCGAGATGTTGTCGGCAACCGTGCCATCGAACAGTTCGACGTCCTGTGGCAGGTAGCCGATATGTATGCCGAGCTGCTCCGAATCCCATTGATCGAGCGATGCTCCATCTAACCGAACGGTTCCACGAAGCGGCTGCCAGACCCCGACCAGCGCCCTGACGAGCGTCGTTTTCCCGGACCCGCTCGGGCCGAGAATGGCCATTCCAGCGCCTCTCGACAGCTGGAAGCTGACATTTAGGACCGTTGGTTTTTGCATGTCGCCCGGCGGGGCAACCGTCAACTCCTCAACCGCAAGCACCGCGTGGGGCGGCGGCAATTCCATGAGTTTGTCCTTGCCACCATAAGTACGCAGTGCTGCTGACAGTTGCGAATAGCTCTGCCGGGTCGCCAGAAATCCTCTCCAGTTAGCGATCGCCGCATCAACCGGCGCCAGCGAGCGTCCAAGCAGTATGGAAGACGCGATGATCACCCCGGGAGAGGCTTCGCCTCCGATCACCAGATATGCACCGAGCCCTAGGACAGAAGACTGCAAGGCCATCCGAAGTGCCTTCGACAACGAACCTGCGGCACCTACGATGTCAGAAAGCCGTTCCTGGTGGATGAGATATGTGTGGATGATCTCGTTCCAGCGCTGACCTATTCGCACGGAAAGGCCCATTGCATGAACAACCTCTGCATTGCGGCGCCCAGATTCAGCAATGGTGCGCTGCTCTAACAGAGCATCCGATGCACGCGCCGCCGGCAGGCGTGCAAGGAATTCTGCCACCACCGTCAACAGAACGACGCCGGTCGCACCAACTGTCGCAAGCACACCCAGCGCGGGGTGCAGCAGATAAATGACAATTAGATAGAACGGTATCCACGGAGCATCAAAGACGACAGTGGGACCTGGGCCAGAAAGAAAACCGCGCAACTGGTCCAAATCTCGAAGCGGCTGCATTCGAACCGCCTCGGCGCCGGCAACGAGTGGCAGGGAGAGCGATAGCGAAAACACTTTTTGTTGGAGATTTCTGTGGAGGCGGTTGCCTATACGCACGAGCACCCTCAGCCGAACGAAATCGAGAAGACCGTAGACCGCATACAGGCCCAACATCCCAATCGTAAATCCCACAAGCGTCGGTACGCTCTGCGAAGGCAGCACGCGATCGTAGACTTGCAGCATGTAGACCGAGCCGGTCAGGCCCAGAACGTTGATGACTGCTGAAAACAGACCAACGCCAATCAGGGCAGGCGTACAGCCGACCATAGCCGACCGCAAATCCAAGGCGCCGCCTTCCCTCAGCTTCATGATCAGCCCGGTCCTATCCGTCACCTGGTTTGCGAACTTTAGGTTGCGCTAACGCATGTACTTTTGGTTAATGAAAATATAGCAAAATCGTGACGCAGCCATGAGAAACCGGGGATTGCACCTACCAAATTCGGGGGATAACCGGGATATGTCTCAGTACTAAGCAGCCTTGCGTGGCCCGGTTCGCGCCTTGCCCTGAGGCGGGCCGGCCGATGGATCGGTCGGCACGAGGCCATAAATAACGAACCTAACGAGCGCTCGCTCCATTCGCAACCTGGCGGACTACAAGAATGAGGGGCAGCGGCTGTTTTCTTCTCGCATGGGCATGAAGCGCTTCGAGCTGTCAGCGGTGGGTTTATGTAGCAATTCGTTACGTCTTGTGACTTGCAGCTTATGGTTAACGGCGGTTACCTCTTTTTAAGCTAATGCTTATACGATTCGGACTTACCAGAGTTGCATCAATCGAACCGGTGCGGGCCGGGGGCATGAAAGGCGACGAGCCGTGGCAAGTACTATCCCCTCAGGATTCCCCGATTCCACCAACACTGGTGTCCCGGCAGGGACAACGTTAACAGCCTACACAGGCCCCATGACGATTACGACCGACGGGACAGTGATCGACGGCAAGATCATTGATGGGTCGCTTCGGATCACAGCCTCGAACGTGGTCATCAAAAACTGTGTCATCACCTATAACGATTGGTGGGGCGTGGACGCAGACGGTGCAAAGAACGTCACCGTTCAAAACAGCACCATCACCGGTCCAGGCAATCAGGGCACAAGCACCGGCGTTATCCTGGGAAGCGGAAATTTCATAGGCAATAACATTTCCGGAGGAGAGCACGGCATCGTCTTGACCGACGGCGCCAGCGTGGTGAAAGGGAATTACCTTCACGATGGCGGCAGCGCCTTGGCCGATCCGCACATCGGCGGCATTTCGCTCAAAGGCGGGCAAAACAATGTTTTGATTGAAGATAATACAGTTATCGGTAAGGACACCTCCGATATCTTCTTGCAGAACACCTTTGGACCAATCACCAACGTCACGATAAATCACAACTACCTAGCCGGCGATGTTGGGTATAATATTTACGTAGAGGGCCGCTTCGATACTGGACCGACGACGGGCGTGTCCATTACAAACAATTATATTGTAAAGGGCTTTTACGGCTATTACTCGACTTCCGAAGCCTCGCCTGCGATTTCAGGTAACACCGAGGTTTTGCCAGGAGCGACACCAACTCCAACTCCGGACCCCGATCCAGCCCCAGTGCCAACTCCACCGCCGGAGAAACACACCTTCTTTGGCACTTCGGGCAATGACGTATTCCATGGGACCACCGGGATCGATACGATGACCGGCGGGCTCGGTAACGACACCTATTATGCCGACAATGCCGGCGACAAGGTCGTGGAGGCAAAGAACGGTGGCAATGACACGGTCCTCGCTTCCGTGAGCTATGCGCTTTCGGCTGGCTCACAGGTCGAGCATCTCGCCACGACGAACCCGGCCGGCACAACGCCGATCGACCTGACAGGCAATGAGTTCGCCCAGACGATTGACGGCAACGCCGGTGCCAACACAATCGACGGACGCGGCGGCGCCGACACGATGACCGGTTATGGCGGCAACGATACCTATATCGTGGACAACGTCGGCGACAAGGTGATCGAAAAGGTTGGTGGCGGCGAGGACTCAGTACGCGCGTCGGTAAGCTTCGCGCTTTCGGCTGGCTCGGAGGTCGAGCATCTCGCCACCACGAACGCGGCCGGCACAACGGCGATCAACCTGACCGGCAATGAGTTCGCCCAAACCATTGACGGCAACGCCGGCGCCAACACCATCGACGGGCGCGGCGGCGCCGATACGATGACCGGTTATGGTGGTAACGATACCTATATCGTCGACAACATCGGCGACAAGGTGATCGAGAAGGTGGGTGGCGGCGAGGACTCGGTGCGCGCCTCGGTGAGCTACGCGCTGTCGGCTGGCTCGGAGATCGAACATCTGGCCACCACAAACCAGTCTGGTCGTGGAGCGATCAATCTGGCCGGTAATGAATTTTCCCAGACCATTAAAGGCAATGCCGGCGCCAATGTCATAAATGGCGGCGGCGGCGCTGATGTCTTGACTGGAAACGGCGGCAAGGACGTCTTCGTTTTCAAGGCCGCTCTTGGGGCTGGAAATGTTGACAAGATCACCGACTTCTCGGTCTCGCAAGATAAGATTCTCCTCGATCACAACGTGTTTGCGGGCCTTCAGCCAGGCGCTCTGTCGGGCCAGGCTTTCTATGCCGGTGCAAGCGCGCATGACAGCACCGACCGCATCATCTACAACAGTTCGACCGGCGCCCTCTATTTTGACAGTGATGGAAGCGGCGGCGCGCATCAGATCCAGTTCGCGACCCTTTCCGCGCATCTTCCGCTTACGGCATCGTCATTCGTCATTTCATGAGCAGATAGCGCCCCGTGCGGACCATCCGCTCGGGGCGCGACAGTTTGGATTCTTGTCCAGACCAGGATGTCTGGCCCATGCATCTTGCCGACGAGGCGTCCAGATGGCGCCGGCCTGCATTCGGAACGACAAGTGACGGTAGGCCAAAGGCGACCCGGCTGGACCGTCGCAAGCTCGCGAGCCACCGATTGCCAAGGACGATACAGCGCGGACGGCTGCTCGACGCAGGGCTGCATAGGCAAAGCTCGTTCATGGTCGCTGAGTGCATTGCAGGCCTTCAGGCTTCGAGACGACCTGCGTCGTTGATCCCCCAAAGTGGTACTCCGCCAAGTGCTGATAGCACCCGATTGTTATCCTCCAAAAAAGGGGGGTATCGTCCGATAGAAGTATTCACGACCCTATGGACGCCAACCATGCATACTTCACCACATTGAGGCATCCCTTTTTGCATCCCACGCCTGGCGCGTTTCGTTGACAAGTTCTTGGATGCGGTGAAGATGGATTGCCTATGTGGCTACGATCGTGATCTTCTGCCTTGGGTTTGTTGCCGGCATGGTCGGTGCCCTCGCGCTCCGCGGCTATATTTCTGCTATCCTGGACGCTCATCCGACAAGCAGTCATCAGCGTCTTGGCCGCAGCTGAGGCCTTTTACGGCCTTTGGTGATCGGCAGAGGCTGTGAAGCGACGTCGAATGCCCGATCTTTCAGTTGAAGCGGGATCACCAGTATCGTAGCCAGCGGCTCGATCTGCGCTTCGTCTTGAGATGAACGTTCCGACGCAAGTCACCGGCTTTGCGGTGCCTTTTGTATTGAAATGCCAGCCGGCACCGACTGCCAATCTGATTACGCTGCTACCACTTTACGGCAGGTGCGTACCCCGTTTTCTCACGTTTACGTTCGACCGCAAAAGCCATCTCTATCGGGAAGGCTTCGGCTCCCGTGTTCGACTTTGGCAGAGATGACGAGATGGCCTTTGCGTTTTCGATTTTCCCAAGACGTGAACGAGACGGTCGCTGTTGCGGTGACGAAGAGTGGGGACGCTAAATGGTTGATAGATTGGGGCACGCGTAATGATTTCCTCAAGTGTTGTGTTGGACGAGGGCGTGGTCATTCACCATCCTCAATTGGTCAATCTCTACGGCTGCACCATCGGAGCCGGATCGCGCATTGGCACATTCGTAGAAATCCAGAAGAACGCGGTCGTGGGCAGGAACTGCAAGATCTCCAGCCACAGCTTCGTGTGCGAAGGCGTCACGCTTGACGATGGCGTCTTCGTCGGTCACGGCGTGATGTTCACCAACGATCCGCACCCGCGCGCACTGACCCATGACGGGGAATTGCAAACCGACAGTGACTGGAGCGTCGTTCCGACCCTTGTGCGCCGCAACGCATCGATCGGCAGCAACGCAACGATCCTGGCAGGCATCACTATTGGAGAAGGCGCGATGGTCGGCGCCGGTGCCGTGGTCACGCACGACGTCCCTGACTTCGCCATCGTGGCCGGTGTGCCGGCTAAAATCATCGGCAGGACAAAGGACGCGCCACCAAAATGTGAGCCCACTGCAGCCGTCCGGAGAGTCAAATGATCGGCGTTGCTGTGGTGGGTTACGGCTATTGGGGGCCAAATCTCGTCCGAAATCTGGCCGAAACGCCGGGAGTAAATCTGATTGCAGTTTGCGATCTCAGGAAGGAGCGGCTCGCACCACTGCACAGCCGATATCCGACCGTTTCACTTACCGACGATTTCGAGGCCGTACTGCGCGATCCTCGGGTCGATGCCGTTGCCATAGCGACGCCGGTTTCATCACATTTCCGCCTGGCGCTGAGCGCCTTGATGGCTGGCAAACACGTGTTCGTTGAAAAGCCCATCGCATCAACCGCCGAAGAGGCGCAACGGCTTGTCGATGAAGCGGCGCGCCGTCGGCTGGTGCTGGCGGTCGACCACACATTCATTCACACCGGAGCGGTCCGAAAGATGCACGAACTCGTCCAGACGGGCTTGGGCGAAATGTATTACTACGACTCCGTGCGGGTGAATCTGGGACTTTTCCAGCATGATGTGAGCGTGATCTGGGATCTCGCGGTCCATGACCTGTCCATCCTCGACTACGTCCTGCCCGAACGGCCAGTCGCGGTCTCGGCCACCGGAATTAGCCATGTTCCCGGCGAGCCGGAAAATATCGCCTATCTCAACCTGTTCTTCGAAAGCAATCTGATCGCCCATATCCATGTCAATTGGCTGGCGCCGGTGAAGGTGCGGCGGACTCTGATCGGCGGAAGCCGCAAGATGATCGTCTACGACGATCTGGAACCGAGCGAGAAGATCAAGGTCTACGACAAAGGCATCACGGTGAACGGCAACCCCAACGCCAAGGGTGAGACCCGATATCAGGCGCTGGTTGGCTATCGCACCGGCGATATGTGGGCCCCGCAGATCGACATGACCGAAGCCCTCGGCATCGAGCTTCGCGAATTCGTTTCCTGCGTCGAAAACAACGGCACACCGCTTGCGGACGGACACGCCGGCGTCCGGGTGGTTCGCATTCTGGAGGCCGCAACCCAGTCCTTGGCACAGCGCGGCCGCGTGGTCGACCTCGAACAGATGAGACGCGTGGCATGATTCCGTTTCTGGACTTGAAGGCTCAGTACGCAAGCATCAAGAATGAGATCGACGCAGCCGTTCTGGGCGTACTCGCATCGACGCAGTATGTTCTGGGAGACGAGGTCGCGAAGTTCGAGCAAGAGTTCGCAGCGTTTTGCGGCACCAAACACGCGGTAGCGGTCAATACCGGCACGAGTGGTCTCCACTTGGCCTTGCTGGCTGCCGGCGTGGGGCCGGGCGACGAAGTTATAACCGTTCCATTCACCTTCGTCGCAACGGTTTCGGCCATCTGCTACGCTGGCGCGCTGCCGGTGCTCGTGGACGTCGTGCCAACGACGCTGACCATGGACCCTGCCAAGCTCGAGGCCGCGATTACGCCAAAAACCAAGGCGATCATTCCCGTTCATCTTTATGGCCAGATGGCCGACATGACGTCCATCATGCAAATAGCCAATCGTCATGGCATCGCCGTACTCGAGGATGCATGCCAGGCGCACGGCGCCGAGTACCACGAGCGCCGGGCGGGGAGCATCGGCGTTTCGGGATGCTTCAGCTTCTATCCAGGCAAAAATCTTGGCGCCTGTGGCGAGGGTGGAATCGTCGTCACCAACGACGACGAACACATGAAGACCATCCGCATGCTGCGCGACTGGGGCCAAGACCGGCGATATCATCACGCCCTCAAGGGTTTCAACTATCGCATGGATGGCATCCAGGGCGCTATCTTGCGCGTCAAACTTCGATACCTCGACGCATGGACGGCCGCGCGCAGAAGCCGCGCGCGCCAATACACAAAGCTTCTTTCAGGGTCGCGGCGAGTAGAGACGCCGGTGGAAGCGGCTGGACGTCGCCATGTCTACCACATCTACGCCGTCAGGACGGCCGATCGCGATCGCCTGCAGCAGGATTTGCAGCAGGAAGGGGTGCAATCCGGTCTACACTATCCCATCCCAGTACATCTGCAAAAAGCACATGCCGATCTGGGCTACACGATCGGTGATTTTCCGGTGTCGGAACGTGCCGCGCGCGAGGTTCTGTCGCTGCCGATCTATCCGGAAATGACATCGGACCAGATCGAACATGTCGCTGCCGCTGTGGAGCAGATGGCTCATGTCGATTGACATCAAGGGAGCGGCCCGGATTGTTGCCTCGGTCCACGGACGCCAAGACGTCTCCGATCCGGAATTCGAAAAAGGGCTCGCCGATGCTGTTTTGGCTCACTACGGCCGTACGGGGCTGATTGAACTCTACGGCCGGTTTTCGGCCGGCGACGGTCCGATAGATACTATGATGCGCCGGTTAATCTGGCGCAGCCTCGCGCGTCGATGCGGGGCCGGCTTGCAGGTCGGAAATGGCGCCGTTTTCAGGCATCCGGAGACGTTCGAGTTCGGCGATGGCGTGTTCATCGGCGCGCAGGCCTGCATCCAGGGCCGGCACGACGGCATGTGCATCCTCGGCGAAAAAGTCTGGATAGGCCCGCAAGCCTTCCTCGACGCAAGAAATCTAGTCATGGGCGACTTCGTCGGCTGGGGCCCAGGCGCGAAAATTCTTGGATCGACACATAGCGGCGTTCCAGCCGATGTGCCGATCGTGCGCACGGACCTCGTCATCGAGCCGGTTGTGATCGAAGCCTGGGCTGATATCGGAACCAACGCGACCATCCTGCCGGGCGTGACTGTCGGCAAGGGAGCGATCGTTGGCGCCGGCGCCGTGGTGACACAGAACGTCGAACCCTTCTCCATTGTCGCGGGTGTGCCGGCGAAATTCCTGCGCTGGCGCACAGATTCCGAGCTCGTCCGCGCCGCCGAACAAAAGAACGGAACAATGCAGTGAAAGACAAGCGCATTCTCATTACCGGTGGTGCTGGCCTGATCGGCTCTCACATCACTGATCTTGTCGCGCTGGAGCACCCTCGCGAAATTGTAATCCTTGACAATTTCGTCCGCGGGCGGCGCGAAAACCTTCAAGGCGCAGCCGCCCAATCGAACCTGACGATTGTCGAAGGTGATATTCGGGACCGCGCGCTATTGGCCGAGCTCTTCGAGGGCATTGATATCGTCTTTCATCAAGCGGCCATCCGCATAACCCAGTGTGCCGAAGAACCACGCCTGGCTTTCGATGTGCTGGCGGGTGGCACTTTTGATGTCCTTGAAGCCGCTGTTAGCGCCGGCGTGTCGAAGGTTGTTGCCGCATCGTCGGCCTCGGTGCTTGGACTTGCCCAAAGCTTTCCAACCACTGAAGCGCATCATTCTTACAATAACCGGACGATCTATGGCGCGGCGAAGGCGTTCAATGAAGGGCTCTTGCGGTCTTTCAACGATATGTATGGCCTGCGTTACGTCGCACTGCGCTACTTCAACGTCTATGGGCCGCGCATGGACGTTCATGGAGCCTATACGGAGGTTCTGATCCGCTGGATGGAGCGTCTCGCGGTCGGGCAGCCGCCGCTAATCCACGGCGACGGCTCTCAGACGATGGATTTCGTACACGTCCACGACATTGCACGGGCCAATATACTCGCGGCAAAATCCGCGGTGGAGGACGACGTGTTCAATGTCGCCAGTGGGACGGAAACGAGCCTTCTCGACCTTGCGCAAGCCTTGTCGCGCATCATGGGTTCCTCGATCGCGCCGCAACATGCGCCGGCGCGCAAGGTCAATGCGGTCTCGCGCAGGCTGGCCGACACGCAAAGAGCCAAGCAGATCCTGGGCTTTGAGGCTAAGCTTACCCTCGACGAAGGGCTTCGCGACCTCGTGGCCTGGTGGCGCCAGGAACGTTGCGCCGCCGCAGCGATCGCTGCCGAATGACCCGAGCGTTTCATCAAATACCCGTAGCCAGACCGGTCCTCGATGAGAAGGAGGCTTTGGCGGCACAGCGGGTCGTCTTGTCTGGATGGGTGACGCAGGGACCCGAAGTAGCGGCTTTTGAACGCGAATTCGCCGAGCTTGTTGGCGCTCCGTTTGCATGCGCAGTATCAAACTGCACGACCGCCCTGCATCTTGCGCTGATGGCTGTCGGTGTCGGTCAGGGCGACGAAGTGACCACCGTCAGCCATTCGTTCATCGCAACCGCCAATGCGATACGGTATTGCGGCGCAACTCCGGTTTTCATCGATATCGAGCCTCAGGGGTTCAATATCGATCCGAACCTGATCGAGGCTGCGATTACACCACGCACAAAAGCTATAGTGTGCGTTCATCAACTCGGGATGCCGTGCGACCTCAGTCGGATCGTCGAGATTGGCAAGCAGCGTTCCATACCGGTCATAGAGGACGCGGCCTGCGCCATTGGCAGTGAGATATTGTGGAACGGGCAGTGGGAAAAAATTGGCGCACCGCGCGGTGACATCGCCTGTTTTTCCTTTCATCCACGCAAGGTCATCACCACCGGCGATGGCGGCATGCTCACGACTGTCAACGCCGACCATGATCGCCAGTTTCGTCTTTGGCGCCAGCATGGCATGAGCGTCACCGATGCCGTCAGGCATGGCTCCAAGTCGGTCATCTACGAAAACTACGATCTGATCGGCTACAATTATCGGTTGACCGACCTGCAAGCAGCGATCGGGCGAGAGCAGCTGCGCCGGCTGCCCGATATTATCGCATCGCGGCGGCGGATCGCCGATCAGTATGGTGAACAATTGCAGTATGTTGACGGTATCACGCTCCCTGTCGAGCCGCAGTGGGCGCGCAGCAACTGGCAAAGTTACGGCGTGCAACTGCCGCCGTGGGCAGATCAACGCGCTACGATGCAAGCACTACTCGACCGAGGAATTTCCACCCGCCGCGGCATCATGAACAGTCACCTGGAGAAGGCATACTCAGCCCCAGGCAGCTGCCGCCTGTCGGGGGATTTGCAACTCAGCACGAGCGCGCAAAGCGGCACGATCATCCTGCCGCTGTTCGCCCAGATGACGGCGGCCGAGGTGTCGCTTGTCGTCGACACACTGGCAGACGTAGTGGGTCAGCCAGCGCAACGGGCGCAGGCCTGAGGCCTGGCTCGCATCCGTTTATGACCCGTCAAGACCGGGTCGCGGCGTTTGGCAACCATGGACGGATCCTCGCGGGAAACCACTCCTCCGGCAACAGCTGGAAAAGCATCCGCAAAGAAAACAATCCGCTTGCGCAGGTGATGAAGGCGCACGCCAGCGTTGCTGGCCAGAACGGCAACGCCCACAATAGTACGAAGGCCAATATCGTGGCAGCCAGGAAGAATGACACCAGCCTGACATTGAAAACGGACCAGCGGAAACCGCTTAGCCTTCGCACAAGAACGTAGACGAAAGCGGTGTGCCAGACATAAAGGCCAAGGAATGCCGCCCCCGAGCCTATGAGGCCGAACCTGTTGACCAGCAGCCAGGCAAGGCCGACGTGAAACAGGGTTGCAGTGACTTCCGTCCAGAAGAAGACCTTGCGCGCTGCCTTGGCAAGTATGATGAACCCCATGGGCCACGAGACAATTTGCAGCATCACGCCGAGACAAATCCAGCGTAGCAGATTGATCGCGGCGTGGAATTCCGACGAGTAAAACAGGTTGATCACCAACGGTGCGAGCGTCAACGTCGCAAGCAGCCCGGGTCCGGCGAGCAATACGCTGATTTGGATCTGGTCATTAACGAGGCGGTTGCACTGGTCATCGTCGCGTGCGATGGCGGTCAAGCGTGGGTAGAAGTCGGTGCCCATTGCCTGTAGGATGAAGCTCGCATAGAGCCCGCCTAACGCCCAGGCTGCTTGATACAGCCCCGCCGCTTCGACACCGCTTTCTCTCAATACGATGATGCGAACCGCATAGGCAGCTCCTACGGTCAGGAACCCCGAAGCCATAAACACCACGCCAAGTTTCAAAAGTTCAGCCGACTCCTGTCGCACTTGCTTTGCTGACGGCGAAAGCGATGCGATCTTTATCCTGCGGCTGTACGACCAAGACGTGAGGACCGAAACAGCGGCCATCGCCACCAGTGCCGGCACGATTCCTTTTTCGCCGAAGAGAAAAATCAAAGGGATGCCGATGAGCGTGCTGAACAACGCTCCAAGCATATTGAGGCGAGCGAGATCGGAAATGCGCCGTGTGCCTTGAACCAAAGCGGTTTGCCCGCCCGAGATCAGGCGAAAAAACACGGCGACCGCAAGAAGTGCCACGCTGGCAGCGTGGGTCTGATCGGCGAAGGTGAAGCTGGCAATCGGCAGTGCGAACACGCACAGCAAGAGTGCGGCCACGATCCCGAGGACGGCCGAAATGCGTCGCAGGACGATCGCCGTCATCGCAATCTTGTGCTCATCGCCAGACCCGACGGCTTCCGCAATCTGCCGCACACCGCTGGCTTGAACACCGAGCCCAGCCAGGTTTTGTGCGAGATCGGCTATGGAGCTATAAAGGCCCATAAGTCCGACGCCTTGCGGGCCAAGCAGTAATGCCATTGCCTTGTTGCGGATTATTGCGAAGGCAATGTTGACGATCGACGACCCGCCAATCATGGCAGTGGACTTCAAGATCTCCCTGTATGAATGGCCAGGGCTGGAGGCAATCGGGCCGATCGCCTCTTGCGACACGCTCACTGGCCGGCCTCAACGGTCATTGCAGTTTTTCCACTAGCTGGAGGAAGCGTCATCGCGCCGACGGTTTCAGAAACCGGACTCGCCGGGAAAGCCACCTTGATCACGTCTCCGGGAACCAGGGTGGTGGAATCAACCGCTGGGATCTCACTTACTTCTCCGTTCACTTTTCTCAGGATCGTGAAGTTGAGCGGCTGGTCTGTGCCATTGCTCCTGTTCTTGGAGGCGGAGGCTAGTGTATTGACAAGGAGCTGTTGAGCGACCTGATCTTTCACCGCAAGCTGCATGAGGTTGGCCTGCTCTGTTTGCAGCTCGATGGCGGTCTCAGTATGGAATTTGTCGCGCAAACCGTTTCGTTCGCGCGTGGCCGCCGCTTTGGCCTGTTGTGCTCGCATGACGGCCGTCACTTGATCAAGACGATCGGCCTTGTACGACGAAACGACACGCTCTAGTTCCGATTTGCGCGAAGCGATTGCTATGCCCTTTTCGACCAGCATCGTGACATTTGCCAAATCGATTTCAGCAGATTTTATGCTCGCATCGGACATCTTGATCTTCTCGTTGAGCGATCCGATCTCTGAATCCAACAGCGCGCACAGCTCGGTGAGCGATTTCGTTTGCCGATCGAGTTCATCCGCCCGCGCGGAGAAAATAATACTTTCCTGGCCAAAGATTTCGTTGGCCGCGGCAGTGTCGAGCCCTCCCGCCACAGGTGTGGGAAACCGTATTTCGCTCTCGCCAGACATTTCTGCCTGCAATCGTGCGATCCTTGCCTTGGACAACAAGATCTGAGCATCAAAAACCTGAGCATCGCCGACAAGCTGGATCTCGAGCTTGGAAGCATCGGACGCATTAGACCGAGCTTCGCCGCCACTCAAGGCTAGCGCCTGCAGAACGGTCATTCCCACGCGATATTTGTATTCACCCGGTGTGGTCACGGCGCCGACGACGTAGACGGGCGGATAATCGATAATTTCGACCGTCGTGTCCGGCCGTTTGACCAAACCCATCTGCGTTTGAAGTCGCTTGGCGATTTCGCCCGCTAGAGCCGTGCTGTCCATCTCTCCTAATGACACAGCCCCAATGACCGGCAGAACCAGCGTCCCAGTTTCCGACACCACAAAATCGCCGCCCAGCGCGGACCACTGCTCGAACTCGCCCTTTACCGGCACCCACTGCACAACGGTCACGCGCAATTTGGTCTGGGGTACCAAATTGGCCCCGGCTGCCTGCGCTAAGGCCGGGAATCCGCAGGTAATAAGTGCTGCCAAACACATGAGCAGCATCCAGCCTGTTGCGCCTCTTGAAACTTGGCGGGAAACGCTCATTGAAACTCCCATTGGCCCTGCGATTTTCAATTTCTGATATCAGTTTCCTTAAAGCTTGTGTTCTTGGTAAATCGATCAGCACCATGGGATCGGCCTAGTCCATTTGGATGATGGCAACTGCCAAGGCGGGTAACTCACTCCGACGGAAGGCCTTCCAATCAGCCCTTTTGCGCGGTCGCGGCGACCGCGTGATCACTCTATCGTATCTTGGCAATCGATTGGGCGGCAGGATCAGGCGACAGATTGCGTTGGAAACGGATCGAATTGGTAGCATGCACTCCAGGAATGCACCCGATAGCAGCGCCGGGCGGATCGATGGTTGGTTCGAGCCGCGTCGGATCATTCTCTTAATTGCCACCCGCGGCGCCATTTCGGACAATTTGATCTACGCCCTCGAGCGCGAGTTCCCTTGGGCGATTATCGAACAAGCAGAAAATGCGAATGCTGCCTGCGGCAAGTTTGAACTTCCGCTTGGGCTGATACTGATCGACGCGGCCCTGTTGAAGGCTGCCGAGGCCGTTTCAGCCGATATTTTGCTCAATCACCCACAAGCATTTACCGCAGCCATCGAGTTCGACGATCACAATCCGACCTGCTCCTTTCCCGAAATGTTGGGCTCTCGCCTGGTCCGAGGCGTGCTTCCGATGAATTTGAAGCTGGATGTCTGGCTGTCCGTCATACGTCTCATGTTGCGGGGAGGCGAATATTTCCCTGCCGGCATGTTCCATTCCTACAAGCAAAGAATGCGCGACAATTTCGAAGCCGTGACGCCCCGTTTGGGACCATCCCTGGCGGCGGCCGCCGGTTCTAGGCTGACTGACCTGACGGCTCGCGAAATACAGATCCTGGAAAGAGTCTCACGTGGCCTGCAAAACAAGGCCATCGCCGCGGAATTCAATCTCTCGGAGCATACGGTCAAGGTTCATATGCACAATATTATCACGAAATTGGGGGCGCGTAATCGAACAGATGCGGCCGCCCGTTTCCTTGAGCGAGAGGCGGCGCCATCACATCATATGACGCTAAAACCAAATTGGACTGTGCCAGGCGAAGGGGTTGCCAACGCGGCCGAACAGGAGATTTGAAACTCTCCGCAGGCAGATTACGTTGTGGGAGAATAGACCAATAATCTGCGCCTATTCCCAGGGATTGATATTAATTCGATCAAATTTTAACTGTTATACGTGTCCACATTTTAATATTAAATCCAATTATTTGGTTCTGATGAATTTCTCAGGTTGCATTATATTACAATTTACATCAGTCTCATTTTGGGGACGGGTGTCGGCGATTGAGGGGGGCGTGCGTGGAATTAGCCCATCGACGTTCTGACGCCCGGCAACAGGGGGGTGGAAGATGTCACAACAGAATATCCGAGGTGCATTTGATGCACCTGTGCAGGTCGTCTCAGATAGCTGCGAGAGTCCGGTGGCGGTAACGTCATCCTCCCAGGCGCTGGAACGCTTGCAAGGCCGGTGGCCGACACGAGATGGCACAATGTATCGGCATGCCCGGCATGCCTGCGTCCTGGCAAACGAAGGTGCCATCCCCTCAAAGATAGCTCGAAAGGCCTTTGTGCGTGCCGCCAGAGAGGCCGGCATTCTCTTCGAAACCAGTTGAAGCTTCCTCGGCCGGGCAAAGCTCGGGCGACCGTGACGGTTCGACAGAGGCAAGAACCATGATCCCGTGGGTCAGCTCGTCTTTGAGAGATGACGTGGCGGCTTTGCGCAGGCCCAGACCAGCGGCAATATCCACGGTTCCATTTATCCGATAGACTGCCGTCGCTTGGGGCCGTCCGGTTGAGCCGACTAGGCGCTCAGATCAAGGGGCGCACCGAAATCCCGGCATTTATCCTGAGGAGAGCGCCATTTAAACAGCTGCGGGGCGCCGAACCTCATTGACAACCAGATCCAGCCCACCACGTGCATGGCCCCGGAATGTCGACTCGCTGCGCGCATTGCGCGCACCTGAGCCACGTTGCACTGATCAGCGGCGAATGCGTGAGCGACGAATGGCGCCGGCCCGCCGGCGAGCGGTCGCCATCACCGCCCGCTAGACCACGCAAGACGCTACGATAGGGCGGCAAGATCGGCCAGATCTAAAAGGCCGGATGGACAGGCAGGTGAAATGACGATTGCTCGTACAACCACCGGAGGTGCCGCTATCCCAACCTGTCTTTCCAATCGACGCACATAGTGGACGACGAGCGGCTGCAGAATGGGCTGGTGCTGATAGAGTCGTCCCTCGGCAGAAAAAATCAATGTTTTCCCCACCCCTTGCCATTCAACTATGGCTCGATGCCAGCCTTGGACTGAAACGTTGGCGATCTGGATCTGGCACTGGTCTCGAGTTCCATAAATCCAGGTCGGATCGGTGTTTGGGGCCGCGCGCTCGATCTTGAACCGATGCTTTGCCATAAGGGCTACGATGTCGTCGTCGCTCGGATAGGATACGCCCTGGCTGGCTGCGGCACCAAAAACAGTCTTCACTGCCAAGCTTGTCGCCAGCAATGTGGCGAAAGCAGCGCTAAGCATCAGCGGTCGCATTGGGCTTGATACCTCGAATGTAAATTGCCAAGACAGTGCCCATTGTTGCCCAACCAGCCAATGTCGCGCCAATAGGCCCATGAATTTCGTCGTAATATCTTGGCAAGAGGCAGATTGCACTTATGCGGATTACATTAAGAGAGATTGTCGAAATGCATGCTACCACAATAGTCCTAATCGCCGAAAGCGACCAATATTGATCGTATATTTTCAGAAACAAGATGCCGCATAGATACGCGAGGGATACGTTGGTCAATGACGAACATGCCGGTTCTAGGAACAGCATGCCAGAACCGTCGGCGAACGGAATCACGTTTCCGTGGCTGTTCGTTCCAACCAGCCATCCGACCAGCTTGGCATCAACGACGAGGATCGAGTTGCTCATACTGGCAAAAAGAACCCTTGCCCAGAGCATGGGAACGGTCGCGGCACCAAGGACGGCCGCGGCCCTGCGCTCCAAATCCGTGGATCGAGATGAAAATGCCAGGTGCGCTGCGATCAGACTAATCGCGAGCCAACTCAAGGCCGGGAGCGGCAACAGGAAGGCGACCGCAGCCGACGTGGCAATTGCAATATCAATCCGACGCATTGGTTGCGGATTGCTGCGCAACAAAAAACACACACCGACCAAAAGAGCAGCCCATACGACAGTGCTGACGCCGAAGGTGTTGTAAAAAGCTGCCAGCACTCCCTTCTGGTCTAGCTCCGCGGCAATGCGTTCACTGGCGCCGTTCGAGAAACCGACGATCGCCAGGCCGCCGTAGACAAGGGTTCTGGAGGTGTAGATGCTGGCGGGCATCTCGAAACTCAGCGCCCGACATGGCCAGACATGCCTTTGGAGTATGCCAGCGTCGGTCCGATCCGCCGGTTTTGAGATAGGTCGCATTGGCTGTCCCAGAGTCACGCGATATAATTTCGACGCATGAGCTCGCTCGGACATAATCGAGACCGCAGAAGCTAGCGCTTATTTTGCTTCTGCTTGCGGCGGTACCAGACATACCCCCCCAAAACCAACGCCGGCAGTCCGAGGCCGATCACCGGACCCGGCGCGGAGTGCGTGACTGGGGAGCCTCCGTCATTTCCCCCCTTCTCTGGAAACCATGATGCCAGAGCAAAGCTAGGGGCAGAGGTGCACAGCACAATCGCACCAGCACAAATCACGGCCCTGCAGTCCATCTTGCTACTCCTCAACCTCGGCGGGGCGGTACCCAAATTTCGTACTCGCACACTAGCATGTGCGCCCACACGACGTATCTACACCGTAGGGTGTAGTCCTGCCGTGAAATAGTCGTACCCGAGTGCCCTTCGCCATGTTGGACAGCGGTTCACCATAAATTAATGAATTCGTTTCATCGTCATATGATGACACACCGCGCCCAAGCCTGGACGTTCTTGATCGCGTCGAATGCTGCCTTCTGGGCAGGCCTTTTTTGGCTTTTGGTCCGTTAGCGGCAACACCACTTCCGTATTTTCTGGATTAGGTGCAGTCCCATCCTTCTCAGTCTGATCAGGTAGAGCTTGGCGGGTAGCCGGGGCCGGCAGACGCCGGTTCCCAAGGCTTGGTCGTCGGCATTGCGCGCGAGTGGCGGGACCGACCGACCGGATTGAGGGCCCATATCCTCGTCTGCGTGGCGACACTATGATTGCCATCCTGACCATCGAGACCACCCACTTTCATGTCTTCGACGGCCAGGAAGTCGCAATCAATCCGATCCGGTTGATTGAGGCGACATCGGCAGGCGTGGCGCACTTGGCGGCCGGAATAGTCTTCTTCGCAATGGAAATCCAAGTGCTCACCACTGGCGCAGCAATACGGCACGTCGCGCCTGGACGGCTCGTCCGCCTCTTGTCAGATTTTTGAGCGCCTGACGCCGACGTCGTCGTCTTTAATGCAGCAACGGCAGGGTTGCTCTCCGCACATCGACGCTTTCCTCTACCAGATGGGTATCGCCCTCCGCCCGGCGCCCTCAGACGTATGTCGCCCGAAGCTAAACCCTCAGCATTCGATGTCCCATCGGCTCAACCACGAGTATAACGGGGTCGCATGGAATGTCGGCTAACGGGAAGTAGCAAGTTTGGGGTCCGACATTGGCGCAGAGCAGCCATTCACGTCGCGGCAGACGTAAGTCAGGCTTCGGGTCAAGTTTCCTTTCTCCAGCGCTCTTCCCAGCACCAAGACAGGTCCATCATGCCCAACATCGTAGAAAGATCGCAGTGTTCCAGGATGGGGGGAAAGACGGTAACGCCCTACCGACTCGAACCCCCATAGATGCTTGGATCAAGGTTGCACCACAGCGGATCCAGACACCCCGACCTCCTTCAGAAGCGCGCGCATCTCGACGGCAGCCGCAAGACAGAAAGTTCGAAAAGCTTCTAGGCACCCCAGTCGATGGCCAATTGTAGAACCGTCTGACGTACGGCTCTCCGTTGGCTAGGGGTTCGTTCGGCTTTTGCAGTTCCTGATTCGTGCGGCCATATATCCGACCTGTAGGTGCGGCCATTCATGTGTCGCTGCCACAATGCCGTTCGCGCGGCTCAGGCCCAATCGTAAGCTCGCACTCGAGGTGCACGGCCCCAGTCGGTTTTCCTGATCCGGCGGTATCAACCGGCTTGGTGCATTAGCTCCTGCCCGCCCTTTCCAAACTCGTCAGTGACCGCTCGCCTTTGGCTCGGTTTATGCGATGAGTGGCTCCCTGTAGCACTCGCCGTTCGCTGGACACGAGTCCCTAAGTGCACGGTTCGGGGGAGACTGAATTACCCAAGAGTTTGACTGGCGAGGGCATAGGTCACCGGTGCAACTGCGCCGTCGATGCCAAAATCGGAGAGGTGTTTGCCCAGCGACATGGTGAGCACCGTGTCGAAAACTGGCATTCCGCTGTGCGACAGAAAGGCAGCGAACTCGCCATTGTCCATGTGGGTGTCGATACGCAGGAAAGACCCCGCACGGTCGGCCACGTGCGGCCGGACGATCGCCACGGCGTCGGCGTCGCTTTCCGCCACGACCGGCCCCACGACATGGCCTCGTCCGAACGGCCGGCAGAGCGCGAATGCGTTCAGCTTATCGCCCTTGAAAAGACCATAGCCGGCCGAGTGTGCCAAAAGCTTCTCGATGAGCGCCGCCCGCCTCACGCCAAACCCTGCCGCGTCGAGCGCGATCACGGCGGGAATATCATTTTCGACTAAACTCCGGACTTCGCCGCGGGTATTTTCCTGCCCAACTGTCGTCTGCGCACGGACGATGCCCTGGCATTGATAAACGGTCTTCTCCGGCTGGAAGTCGAGCGAGAGATAGAGCCGCCTTGCCGCGCGCGTTGCGTTGAGGCGCAAGTCGCGGCCGACGACCTTGTCGAAGACCCGCTTCATCAACCATTGCCCCGCCCCCAGCGTCTGGAGTCGCGGTGAGGTGATGACCATGCCCACGGTGGCGAAATCGGTACCATGCGCGAACCACATGGCCGAGCCGAGAACCCGGCCGATCTCATCGAGCGCCACCAACCCCTGCCCCGATTCACGCACGAATTGCCAATCCTCGGCGCGATGCGGCCATCCCACGGAGAGCGAGAGCGCGTGCAAACGGTCCAGTTCGACGTCTTCGATGTCGCCAATCCGCATCGAGAAGGTATCGATTTTCAAGCTTCCGGACGGCTTCAATTCCATGCCCCTGCAAGATTTCCGCAACCAGAGCGCCACGCACCGATGGCCACCCTCTGCCGCCAACGCTAAACGAGCAGACCGATACGATTTGCTCGAAAGCCGCGCAGCAACGCAAGATTCAACTGAAACATTTCAGCTTTCGGCACGCAATCGCGAAAGAACGCAGGCATCCTCTTTGGAAATCTGGCAGCATATGGTCGACGGCACCGATCCCGGCCAATCCGAAACGCTTTGAGGGCTGGAATGGACGTCTTCGACATCCTCGATCGTCTCGTCGCCTTTCCATCGGTCGCCGGCAGGCCGAACGGCGACGTCGCCGGCTGGATCGAGGCCTATCTCGCGGAACAGGGAATCCAGGTCACCGTGCTTCCAGGGCCGGAAGGCGATCGTTCCAATCTTTTCGCGACGATCGGCCCTGCCGATGGCCCGGGCTACATACTGTCCGGCCATATGGACGTTGTTCCCGCCAGCGAGCCGCAATGGAGCTCGAGCCCTTTCGCGCTGCGCAAGGAGGGCGAACGGCTCTACGGACGAGGCACCACGGACATGAAGGGGTTTCTTGCCGCAGCACTCGCGGCCGCTCCCAGGCTTGCGGGACTGCGCCTTGCCAGGCCCATCCACCTCGCCTTCTCCTATGACGAGGAAGTGGGATGTCGCGGCGTGCCGCATTTGATCGCCCGCCTTCCCGAACTTTGCGCCAAGCCGCTCGGCGTCATCGTCGGCGAGCCGAGCGGCATGCGCGCCGTGCGCGGCCACAAGGGCAAGGCAGCCGCCCGCGTATCCATCAAGGGACGTGCGGGGCATTCCTCAAGACCCGATCTCGGCCTCAACGCCATCCATGCCATGGCCGCTGTGCTGGGCGCGGCCGTGAACGAGGCCGAACGGCTGACGCACGGTCCAGTCGACCCTGCCTTCGAGCCATCCTACTCCTCGCTGCAAGCTGGCGTCGTCGCGGGCGGACATCAGGTCAACATCATCCCCGACACCTGCACGCTGGACCTGGAGGCACGCGCCATACCTGGCGTCGACCCGGCGAGCCTGCTGGCGCCTGTGAGGGCACGCGCAGAGGCTCTCGCGGCGGATGGCTTTCGCATCGAGTGGAGTCCGATGAGCGCCTATCCGGCGATGTCGCTGCCGCCGGACGCGCCACTCGCTGGACTGCTGCACGCCTTGACCGGCGAGGTGCCGCTTGCCGCCGTCAGCTACGGTACGGAGGCCGGACTTTACCAGGCCGCCGGGCTCGATGCGATCATCTGCGGCCCCGGCGACATCGACCGCGCCCACAAGCCGGACGAATACATCCTTGCCAGCGAACTTGCCGCCTGCCAGCGATTGATCGAAGCGCTGGGCGCCCGCTGCGCGGCTTGAAAGGGAACTGGAATGACATTCCTGTTCAATTCCGATGCGCGCCGCGGGGCGGTCTTCGCCGATGCCTTCGCGAGAGACCTGCCGGACGTCCCCTTGACGATGAATGCCGCAACGGTCAATCCCGACACCGTGCGTTACCTGATCAGTTGGACCGTGCCGGATAATCTCGCCCGCTACAGGAACCTGGAAATCCTGTTCTCCATCGGCGCCGGCGTCGACCAGTTTCGCCTCGATGCGGTGCCTGCGAAGGTGAAGATCGTGCGCATGATCGAGCAAGGCATCGTGCGCATGATGCAGGAATATGTGACGCTTGCCGTGCTCGGGCTCCACCGCAACCTGCCTGGATATCTGGCGCAGCAGCGCGCCCGCGAATGGGCCGATATCGCGCAGCCGCAGGCCGGGTCGCGTCGGGTTGGCGTGCTCGGCCTCGGGCAGCTTGGCCAAGCCGTCCTCGATCGCCTGAAGCCCTTCGGCTTCCCGCTTGCAGGATGGAGCCGCTCGCCGCGGCGGATCGAGGGCGTGACCTGTCATCATGGCGAGCCCGGATTGAACGAGATGCTTGCGGCCAGCGACATTTTGATCTGCCTGCTGCCGCTGACCGAGGAGACGCGGGGTTTCCTCGATGCCGGCCTGTTTGCGAAACTGCCCGAGGGCGCGGCGCTCGTCCACACCGGCCGGGGGCCGCAGCTCGACCAGGAAGCCCTTGTCGCCGCACTCGACAGCGGCCACATTTCGGCGGCGATGATCGACGTCACCGATCCCGAACCGCTGCCGGCGGGCCATCCGTTCTGGTCGCATCCGAAGATCATTCTGACCCCGCATGTCGCCAGCGTCACCCAGCCCGCCAGCGCCGCACAGGCCGTTGTCGAAAACATCAAGCGTTACCGCGCCGGTCTTGACCCCATCGGGCTCGTCGACCGGTCGCGCGGCTATTGAATTTCAACATGAAAGGCTATCCCTTGTCCCTGCTCAAGACCGTCGATACCAGCCCTGCCTTCCAGCCGCGCGAATCCGGGGCGCTGCCCGAACGGCTGATTTCCGGCAACCCCGCCTTCAAGACCTGGGCTCAGGATGTCGCCAAGGGCGACCTCGTCCATACCGGCGTCTGGGAGGCGACGCCTGGCGAAACGCGCTCGATCAAGGGCGAGACTTTCGAGTTCTGCCACATCCTCTCCGGCGTGATCGAAATCACGCCCAACGGCGGCAAAACGGTGACCTACCGCGCCGGCGACAGCTTCGTGATGAAACCTGGCTTCACCGGGATTTGGAAGACCATCGAAACGGTCCGCAAGATCTACGTAACCGTGGGGTAGCGGGAGCGCGAAGGCGCCGGCCTCCGCAACAGATTTTGCCGTCTGTCATCGCCGGCACACAACAATCATCCGCGACCGATCGTCGAACGGTGCATGCTGCGCCAGAGCCCGCGCTAGGCTCCTGCAGAATATTCCAGAGTGGGTGCCATGGGCCTGAGCTTCGACCCGGATACCGTCTCCCTTCCCGTCGGCCATTTCATTGGCGGCGAGTTGATCGCGGCCGAGGGTGCGATCGAGATGCACCGACCGTCGGACGGCAAGGCATATGCCGCTTGCCCGGTGGCCGGCGTCGACATGGTCGACCGTGCCGTTGAAAGCGCCAACGCGGCGCTGAAGTCCAGCAACTGGGGCGGCGTTCGGCCGCGCGAACGGACGAAGGCACTCCAGGCCTGGGCCGACCTGATCGAAGCGGAAGCCGAAACGCTGGCCAGGATCGAGGCGCTGTGCTCCACCCGGCCTGTCGGCCAGCTCGTTGCCGGCGACATCGCGATAACCGCCGAGCAGATCCGTTTCTTTGCCGAATTCGCCGACAAGGAAGGCAGCGAGCTCGTGCCGACCGACGACGCCACTCTCGGCATGATCATGAGCGAGCCCTATGGCGTGGTCGGCGCGATCACGCCCTGGAATTTTCCCATCTCGATGGCCGGATGGAAGCTCGGTCCGGCATTGGCCGCGGGCAATGCGGTCGTGCTGAAGCCATCGGAAATGACGCCCTTTTCGGCAGTCTACATGGCGCAACTCGCCGTCAAAGCGGGCCTGCCGGCAGGGCTCATAAACGTGGTGCTGGGAGACGGTCCGACGACCGGCACGGCGCTGACCGGCCATCTCGATATCGCCAAGATCAGCTTCACCGGCTCGACCCGCGCCGGATCGGCAATCATGGAGAACGTGGCCCGCACCGGCGTCAAGCCGATGACGCTGGAACTCGGCGGCAAGAGCCCGCAGATCGTCTTTGCCGATGCCGATCTGGACAAGGCGGCAACGGCCGTCGCCGGCAGCGTCACTTTCAATGCCGGCCAGGCCTGCGTCGCCGGCACACGCCTGATCGTCGAGAGGAGCGTGGCCGACAGGCTGACGGCCGCGATCCTGGAGAGGATGAAGGCTGTGCGCCCCGGCCCGACCTGGGACGAGGCAACGCAATATTCGCCTGTTATCTCGGAGCGGCAGCGGGCGCGTGTCGACTGCATCGTGCGGGCCGCGATCGACGCCGGCGGCGAATGCCTGACCGGTGGCGGCGTCATGGACAGCCCCGGCTATTTCTACCAGCCGACGCTGATCGCCGATGTCGACCAGGCCAATCCGGCGATTGTCGAGGAAATCTTCGGCCCGGTCCTGACCATTCAGACCTTCGAGACCGAGGAAGAGGCGCTGGCGCTGTCCAGCCATCCAACCTACGGGCTGGCTTCCGGCCTGTTCACTTCCGACCTGTCCCGCACCATCCGCTTCGCGCGCAAGCTTGAGGCGGGCACCGTCTGGGTCAATCGCTACAGCCGCTCGCGCGACCATATCCTGCCGACCGGAGGCTACAAGCGCTCCGGCATCGGCAAGGATCTCGGCCGCGAGGCCTATCTCGCCAACCGCAGGACCAAGAGCGTCCTGATCAGCCTCTAGAGAGATGCCGATGAAGTCCTATTCGATTGCCCTGATCCCCGGTGACGGCATCGGCAGCGATGTGACCGCCGCCGCCTGGACGGTGCTGGAAACGGTGGCCGGAAACTTCGGCTTTGCGCTGACCGGAACCGAGTTCCCCTGGTCCTGCAAATTCTTCAAGGATACCGGCCGCATGATGCCGCAGGACGGCATCGAGACCTTGCGCGGCTTCGACGCCATCCTGCTCGGCGCGGTCGGCTGGCCGGCGGAAGTGCCGGATTCCGTCTCGCTACACGGCCTGCTGCTGCCGATCCGCAAGGCGTTCGTGCAGTACGCCAACATCCGGCCGCATCGCCTGCTGCCGGGCGTCACGGGACCGCTGCGGGCGGAGAACTTCGACATATTGTGCATCCGCGAGAATACCGAAGGTGAATATTCTGGTGCCGGCGGGCGCGTGCATCAAGGCACGCTGGACGAGGTCGCCGTGGAGACCTCGATCTTCACCCGCGCCGGCGTCGAGCGCATTCTGCGCTTCGGCTTCGAGCAGGCGCGGGCAAGGCGAGGCAAACTTGCCTCCGTCACCAAGTCCAACGCGCAGAAATACTCGATGGTGTTCTGGGACGAGATCACGCGAAAGCTGGCCGCGGACTATCCTGATATCGAAGTCACCAGCTATCATGTCGACGCGCTTGCCGCGCGCATGATCATGGCGCCGGAGAGTCTCGACGTGGTCGTTGCCTCCAACCTGTTCGGCGATATCCTCACCGACATCGGCGCGGCAATCCAGGGCGGGCTCGGCTATGCCGCCTCCGCCAACATCAATCCCGGCCGCTCGGCACCATCCATGTTCGAGCCGGTGCACGGCTCGGCGCCCGACATTGCCCATCTCGGCATCGCCAATCCGATCGCCGCCATCTGGTCCGGCGCCATGATGCTCGATCATCTCGGTGAAAAGGCAGCGGCCGACCGCGTCATCAAGGGGGTCGAGGCTGCAACCGCCAGAGGCATAGGCACCATTCCCGGCAAGGACCGGACGGAGGCCATCACGGCCGCCGTCGTCGCCGCGCTCACGTGATTGCAAGGTCGTATCCGATGAAAAACCTCAGAGACAAAAGCCTCTTCCGCGAAGCCGGCCTGATCGGCGGCGAATGGGTTGCTGCCGGCTCCGGCAGGACGGTCGACGTCATCGATCCGGCAACCCAGGTGGCGATCGGCACGGTGCCCGACATGGCCGGTCCGGAAACGCGTGCGGCCATAGAGGCCGCGGCTGCCGCCTATGGGGACTGGAAGAAGAAAACCAACGCCGAGCGTGCTACGCTGCTGGAGGCATGGCATGGCCTGATGCTTGCGCATCTGGACGATCTCGCGCTGATCCTGACGACGGAACAGGGCAAACCGCTGGACGAAGCCAAAGGCGAGATCCGTTACGGTGCGGCCTTCGTCAAATGGTTCGCGGAGGAAGCGCGCCGCATCAATGGCCACACCATCCCCTCACCCACCTCCGACCGCCGCATCATCGTGCTGAAAGAACCGGTTGGCGTTTGCGGCATCATTACGCCGTGGAACTTCCCCAATGCGATGATCACCCGCAAGGTCGCGCCGGCACTGGCCGCCGGCTGCACGGTGGTGATCAAGCCATCCGAGTTCACGCCCTATTCGGCGCTGGCGCTCGGCGTGCTTGCCGAACGCGCCGGCATCCCCGCCGGCGTCATCAACATCGTCACCGGCATGCCCACGGAGATCGGCAACGAAATCATGGCGAACGAGGCCGTCCGCAAGATCTCCTTCACCGGCTCGACGCGGGTCGGCTCGCTGCTGATGCGCGGGGCCGCCGACAGCGTGAAGCGGCTCAGCCTCGAACTCGGCGGCAACGCGCCCTTCATCGTCTTCGACGACGCCGATCTCGATCTCGCGATCGAGGGTGCACTCGTCTCGAAGTTCAGAAACGGCGGCCAAACCTGCGTCTGCGCCAACCGCATCCTCGTCCAGTCCGGCGTCTATGAAGCCTTCGCCGCCAAGCTATCCGCCCGCGTCAACGCCATGACGGTCGGACCGGGCACGCAGCCCGGCGTCGCCATCGGGCCGATGATCAACATGGCAGCGGTCGAGAAGATAAACCGCCACGTCGAGGACGCGCTCGCCAAGGGTGCTGCGATCATCACCGAGAAGCCGGCATTGCCCGACGGTCCTCAATATGTCGCGCCGCTGGTGCTGACCGGCGCCACGAAAGAGATGCAGCTTGCCGGTGAGGAAACGTTCGGCCCGGTCGCGCCGCTTTTCCGGTTCGAGACGGAAGAGGAGGCGATCGCGCTGGCCAACGGCACGCCCTACGGGCTTGCTTCCTACTTCTACACCGAAAACCTGAAACGCGCCTGGCGCGTCGGCGAGGCGTTGGAGTTCGGCATGGTGGGGTTGAACACCGGCTCGGTTTCGATCGAGGTCGCCCCTTTCGGCGGCGTCAAGCTGTCCGGCCTCGGGCGAGAGGGCGCGCAGGCCGGCATCGAGGAGTATCTCGAGATGAAGAGCTTTCACATCGGCGGGCTCAGCTGAGGCAATTTTTTGCCCAAGCCGGGCCAGACCGGCGATCACTGAATCCGGTCGAGCGCCTTGTAGTAGAGGCCGACCATCGGCAGGAACCAGGGCTTGCCGGAGTAACCGGGAATGGACGGCCATTCGAGCCCCTTCATCGGATTGCGGTCCTCGCGGCCGAGCATGGCATCGGCCAGGATCATGCCGAGATGGGTGGAAAGCTGCGCACCGTGGCCGGAATAGCCCATCGCGAACCAGACACCGTCATGGTAGCCGGCGCGCGGGAAGCGGTCCTTGGTCATGTCGACCAGCCCGCCCCAGCAATAATCGATCTCGACCTTGGCCAGCTGCGGAAAGATCGCCGCGAGGCCTGCCCGCAAGATCTCTCCGCTCCTGGCGTCGGAGCGCTGGTCCGATGTCGCCGAAAAGCGCGCGCGGCCGCCGAAGATCAGGCGCCTGTCGGGCGAAAGCCGGAAGTAGTTGCCGATGTTCATCGAGGTCACGCATGTCCGGTTGCCGGGCATGGTGGCGGCGATCTCGGCGTCGCTCAACGGCCGCGTGGCGATGATGAAGCTGCCGACGGAGATGATCCGGCGGCGGAAATAGCCGAAATCAGGCGTCGTGTAGGCGCCGGTCGCCACCAGCACATTGTCGGCGCTGATCCGGCCACGCGAGGTGGTCAGCTCATGCCTGCCGCCGGCCTGCTTGCGGCCCGTCACCGCCGCGTTCTCGTGGATCACGGCGCCGTGGCGGGCGGCTGAAGTGGCGAGACCCGCGACATAGCGGCCCATATGCATCATGGCGCTCTTCTTCGACAGCATCGCGCCGTGGAAGGGTGAACCGATCTCGGACTTGAGATCCGCCGCCGACAGCAGCGCCGTGTCCGGATCCACCTCGGCGTGAAGGGCTTCGAAATTGCGGGCGATTAATGCAAAATGCTGCGGCTTGGAGGCGAGCTTCAGCTTGCCGGCGCGGCGGAAATTGCAGTCGATGCCTTCCTCCGCGACTAGCGCCTCTATGGTGTCGACGGAGTCGTCCAGCGCCCGGTAGAGCGCGATTGCGCGGTCCTTGCCGAGCTCCGCCTTGGCGGAGAGATAGCCGTGGGCAAGGCCGTTGTTGAGGTGCCCGCCATTGCGGCCCGATGCGCCCCAGCCCACCCGCTCCGCCTCCAGCACGACCACCTTGGCGCCGGCCTTCGCCAATTGGCGCGCGGCGGCGAGACTGGTGAAGCCACCGCCGATGACGGCGGCATCGTAGTGCCCCTCGACCGGGCCTTGCGCCCCTCCGGAAAAGGCAGGGGCGGTGTCGTGCCAGTAGGATACGAACTTCATCGGGAATCCGCCTGTTTCAGAGACCGACCACGCCTGCAAGACCCGAAATGTCCGATATTTCGACATAGCCGTAATACGGGTTGGCTGGTTCGTGGCCGCGATTGACCCAGACCTTGTTCTTGATGCCGAGGTCGTGTGCCGACATCAGGTCGTAGCGGAAAGAGGACGAGCAGTGAAGAACGTCCTCGGGGCCGCAGCCCAGCCTGTCGAACATATACTCGAAGGCTTGAAAACGAGGCTTGTAGGCCTGCGCCTCCTCAGCCGTGTAGACGGCATGGAACGGCGCACCAAGCTTTTCGACATTGGACATGATCTGCGCGTTCATGGCGTTGGACAGGATGACCAACGGAATTTCCTTGGCGACCTTCGCCAGGCCGGCCGGAACGTCGGCGTGCGGCCCCCAGGTCGGGACGCGCTCATAGATCACTCTGGCATCGTCGGCGCTGAAGGCAACGCCGTTGCGCTTGCAGGCGCGCTCGAGCGCATTGTGGACGACATCGGCATAGGGCTTCCAGTCGCCCATGATCTCGTCGAGCCGATACGCCGCGAAATTCTTGATGAACTCCTGCATGCGCGGCTCATCGAGCCGGCTGCCATAGAGATCGCGCGCCGCTTCCGCCATCTGGAAAAAGGTCAACGTGCCGTAGCAGTCGAAGGTGATGTATTTGGGCCTGAAGGAAGCCATGTCCGTCGATCTCCGGTGGAAGCACATCCGCGCTGGGATGTATTTCATCATAGGGCCGCCGGTGGCGACCCACCTGACCGAAATCGCCCTCCCGAAAGCAGAAAGTTCCGTATCCACCCGCTGGTTTGGCACGCTGTAGCATCTGGCGTGCCGATCGCGGCGCCGCGATCGGCGTGAAACGCATCCGCCGCGGCCAGTGCCAGCACAAGATGCGGTGCACCGCTTGCGCTACGGCGAAAGATACCGCCGAAGCCGATGCCTTCAGATGATCTGCGGCGCGCCGATGGCCGAGACTTGGGCACTAAACGGAAGGATGCCTCATGCAGCAGGGCGAGATCGAACTCCAGACCTTCGGGCCGGACCATATCGAGGGCGCCGTAGCGCTTTCTCGCCAGGAGAATTGGCCGCATCGCCCGCAGGACTGGCAGATGGCGCTGCAGCTCTCGAACGGTGCGGTCGCGCTCGACGACCAGGGCCGCGTCACCGGAACCATCCTGGTAACGCCCTATGGCATGGATTGCGCCATGATCAACATGGTGATCGTCGACAGGACTGTGCGGGGCAAGGGGCTTGGTCGCCGGCTGATGGATCAGGCCTTCGCCCTTGCCGGCGACCGTCCGTTGCGGCTCGTCGCGACAGCGGACGGCATTCCTCTCTATGAAAAGCTCGGCTTCGTGCCGTCCGGTACGATCCGGCAACATCAGGGCAGCGTTGCCAAGCTTGGTGCGCCCGACGGCGTGGAAGCTGCGGACACCGCCGATCTCCCGGAAATCAAGGCGCTGGACCGCGACGCCTACGGCGCCGACCGTGAAGCTCTCATCGATGCGCTGGCGGAGCGCGGCCAATTCGCCGTCATCCGCCGCAACGGCGCCATCGAGGCCTATGCCGCCATCCGCCCGTTCGGACGCGGCGAGGTGATCGGTCCGGTCATCGCGGGAAGCACCGACGAGGCTAAGGCCCTGATCGGCTTCTTTGCCGCGCCACGTCCCGGCGCCTTCCTGCGCGTCGATACCGGCAGCGGGACCGGCATCGCCGGCTGGCTGGAGGACATCGGCCTCGCCCATGTCGGCGGTGGCGTGGCCATGGACCGTCCACCCAAGACGAACATGGAACAGGCATGGCCAAGAGTTTACGCCCTCGCCAACCAGGCGCTGGGCTAGTCCGGAGGATAGAATGCTCGCCAATTCCCTGATCGAACTCGACCGCGCCCATCTCATCCACCCGGTCTCTTCATACCGTGGTCATGAGGCGCAAGGCGTGCGCGTCTTGAAATCGGCGAAGGGGGCGACCGTGACCGATGCGTCCGGCCGGCAACTTCTCGACGGTTTCGCGGGACTGTGGTGCGTCAATGCCGGCTACGGCCACGACAGCATCGTCGAGGCGGCTGCCCGGCAGATGCGCGAGCTTCCCTACGCCACCGCCTATTTCGACCTCGGCTCTGAGCCGGCCATCCGGCTCGCTTCGGAACTGGCCGAGCGCGCGCCCGGAGATCTCAATCACGTCTTCTTCACACTTGGCGGGTCGGACGCGGTCGATAGCACGATCCGTTTCGTCCGCTACTACTGGAATGCCAGGGGCGAGCCAAAGCGCGACCAGTTCATTTCCATCGAGCAGGGCTATCACGGCTCGTCGGTGGTCGGCGCGGGCCTGACCGCCCTGCCCGCCTTTCACGCCGGTTTCGGCATTCCCTTCGAATGGCAGCACAAGATCCCTTCCCCCTATCCCTATCGCAACCCGGTGGGCGAGGACGGGAACGCGATCATCGCCGCATCACTCGCCGCGCTGAAGGCCAAGATCGAGGAGATCGGGCCGGAGCGGGTCGCTGCCTTCTATGCCGAGCCGATCCAGGGCTCAGGCGGCGTCATTGTTCCACCGAAAGGCTGGATCAAGGCGATGCGCGAGCTCTGCCGGGAGTACGGCATCCTGTTCATCGCCGACGAGGTGATCACCGGCTTCGGCCGCACGGGACCCTTGTTCGCCTGTACCGATGAGGACATCGTTCCCGATTTCATGACGACCGCGAAGGGGCTGACCTCGGGCTATGTTCCCATGGGCGCCGTGTTCATGGCCGATCATGTCTACGACGTCATCGCCGATGGCGCGGGCTCCTCGGCGGTCGGTCACGGCTACACCTATTCCGCTCATCCCGTCAGCGCCGCCGTCGCGCTCGAAGTGTTGAAGCTCTATGAAGACGGCCTTCTGGAGAATGGCATCAAGGCCGGCGCTCGCCTGATGGCGGGCTTGGAGGGCCTGAGGGACCACCCGCTCGTCGGCGATGTGCGCGGCCGCGGCATGCTTGCCGCGATCGAACTGGTGGTCGACAAGCAGAAGAAGACACCGCTTCCGGCGTCGGCCATGCCGGCGCGGCGCGTCTTCGACAGGGCATGGGACAATGGCCTGATCATCCGTGCCTTTGCGCATGGGGTTATCGGCTATGCACCGCCGCTCTGCTGCACCGACGGCGACATCGATGCGATCATCGAGCGCACGCGCCGGACGCTCGACCAGACACTGGACGATCCCGACATCCGCCAGGCCCTGGCATGACGGCAGACCAATACCCCGTGTTTCGAAATAGCGCCGGGGCAGACGATTTCGCAATTTTGTGCCGCCCCCTCGCGCCTTTTCGGCGAATCCAGCGCGGGGGAAGTGCCAGACTGCTTATAAGACAAGGCCAGAAAGCTTGGATTTCCGGGCCTTCGAAAAAGGCCGACGCCCCGGACAGCACGGAATTTTGTTCTGTTCAACACATGCAATTCGGCCGTACGCAGAGGAGACCCAGTCTTGGCCAGGGGCTTTAGCGAATTCAAATACATGACCTTCGATGTCGTCGGCACGCTGATCGACTTCGAAGGCGGGATAACGACCTGCCTGGCCGGAATCGCCGCCGAGGCCGGCGTTTCGCTCGATGGTGAGGAAGCGCTGAGCCTTTACCGGCAGGCCCGCTACATGCCCGATGCGAGCCTGTTTCCCGACGATCTCCTACGTGTCTACATGGTCATCGCGCCACGGCTCGGCCTGCCGGCCGAGGAGAAATACGGCATCCGCCTGCGGGACTCCGCCAGCGTCTGGCAAGGCTTTCCTGACAGCGCGGCGGCATTGGCCGAGCTTGCGAAATCGCACAGGCTGATCGCCATGACCAATGCCCGGCGCTGGGCGCTCGATCATTTCGAGAAGCAACTCGGATCGCCCTTCTTCGCCACCTTCACGGCCGACGATACCGGCACGGAAAAACCGGACCCGGCCTTTTTCCAGAAGGTCTTCAATTTCGTCGCCTCAAGGGGCGACAGCAAGGATGACATCCTGCACGTCGCGCAAAGCCAGTATCACGATATCGGCATATCCCGGGCACTTGGCTTGACCAACTGCTGGATCGAGCGCCGGCATGCCCAGAAGGGCTATGGCGGCACGATCGAGCCCGAGCGCTTCACCGTGCCGGACTACCACTTCACCTCAATGGCCGCGTTGGCGTCGGCCGTACGGGAAAGCCTGAAGCAACGAACCTGAGCCCAAGCCCGGAAAGCCGCGTCAAGACGAGCAAGCCGGAAAACAAACAGAAAGGGGAATGATATGACCGACAAGATCACGAACTGGACCAGCGCAGACGATGCCATGGTCGAAAATGCCATTCGGCGGGGCGCGAGCCGCCGCGAACTCCTCAAGATGCTGTTGGCCGGCGGCGCCGCGGTTGCCGCGGGCAGCATGGTGCTTGGCCGCGCCACCAATGCCGTCGCCGCCACGCCGGTTTCCGGCGGCAGCTTCAAGGCCGCCGGCTGGTCGTCCTCGACCGCCGACACGCTCGATCCGGCAAAGGCGTCGCTGTCGACCGACTATGTCCGCTGCTGCTCGCTCTACAACCGCCTGACTTTCCTCGACAAGGATGGCGTCACGCAGATGGAGTTGGCCGAAAGCTTCGACAGCAAGGACGCCAAGACCTGGACGGTGAAGCTGCGTAAGGGCGTCACCTTCCACGACGGCAAGGCCCTCACCGCCGACGACGTCGTCTTCTCGATGAAGCGCCATCTCGATCCGGCGATCGGTTCCAAGGTCGCCAAGATCGCCGCGCAGATGACCGGTTTCAAGGCCGTCGACAAGTCCACGGTCGAAATCACGCTCGCCGATCCGAATGCCGACCTTCCGACCATCCTGGCGCTGCATCACTTCATGATCATCGCCGATGGCACCACCGACTTCTCCAAAGGCAACGGCACCGGCGCCTTTGTGCTGCAAACGTTCGAACCAGGCGTGCGGTCGGTCGTCACCAAGAACAAGAACTACTGGAAATCCGGCAAGCCCTACCTCGACTCGTTCGAATTCATCGCCATCAGCGATGACAGCGCCCGCGTGAACGCCCTGCTTTCCGGTGACATCAACTTCGCCGCCTCGATCAATCCGCGCGCGATGAAGCTCATCGGCGGCCAGCAGGGCTTCGAATTGTCGAAGACGACCTCGGGCAACTACACCGACCTCAACATTCGGCTCGACATGGATCCCGGCAACAAGGCCGACTTCGTGACCGGCATGAAATACCTCGTCAACCGCGAGCAGATCGTCAAATCGGCATTGCGCGGCCTTGGCGAAGTCGGCAACGACCAGCCCGTCTCACCGGCGAACATCTTCCACAATGCCGACCTCAAGCCGAAGGCCTTCGACCCGGACAAGGCCAAATTCCACTTCCAGAAGTCGGGCCTGCTCGGTCAGTCCATCCCCGTGGTCGCCTCCGATGCCGCGACCTCGTCGATCGACATGGCGGTGATCATCCAAGCCGCCGGTGCCGATATCGGCATGAAGCTCGATGTCCAGCGCGTCCCGTCCGACGGCTACTGGGACAATTACTGGCTCAAGGCGCCGGTCCATTTCGGCAACATCAATCCACGCCCGACGCCGGACATCCTGTTCTCGCTGCTCTACGCCTCCAACGCGCCCTGGAACGAAAGCCAGTACAAGTCGGAGAAGTTCGACAAGCTGATGATCGAGGCGCGCGGCTCGCTCGACCAGGCCAAGCGCAAGGAAATCTACGGCCAGATGCAGACCATGGTCTCCGAGGAGGCCGGCACCATCATCCCAGCCTACATTTCCAACGTCGATGCCCTCTCCAGCAAGGTGAAGGGTTTGGAGGCGAACCCGCTCGGTGGCATGATGGGCTACGCAATGGCGGAATATCTCTGGCTCGAAGCCTGAGAGGCGCCTGCCAGGGACCGGACAGCCGGTCCCTGGCACTTATTGCGCAACATGGCTTGGCCGAACGCAACCGCAGGAGCGCTTCCATGACGTCTGGGGTTCTAAACCTCGTGTTGAAGCGGCTGGCAATCGCGGTCATCACGCTTCTGATCGTCCTGTTCGCCGTTTTTTTCGCCACCAGCATGCTGCCCGGCGACACCGCGTCGATCCTGCTCGGCCAGGCGGCGACACCCGAAGCCGTCGCCGGCCTGCGCGAGGCCATGCATCTCAACGATCCGGCAATCCTGCGCTTCCTGCGCTGGCTTCTCGGCCTGCTCCACGGCGATCTCGGCACCTCCTATGCCAATGAGATGCCGGTCGCGGCACTGATCGGCGGGCGCTTCATCAACACCATGGAGCTCGCCGGCATCACCACGCTGCTCTCGGTCCCCCTGGCGCTGACGCTGGGCATCACCGCCGCCATGCTGCGCGGCTCGCTCTACGACCGCACCGTCACCATTCTTTCGATCGGCGTCATCTCGGTGCCGGAATTCATGGTCGCCACGCTGGCGGTCCTGCTTTTCGCCGTTTATCTCAAATGGCTGCCAGCGCTTTCCTCGGTCAATGAGGCGCATACGCTGACCGACCTCGTGCGCATCTATGCAATGCCGGTGATCACGCTCACCTTCGTCATCTCCGCCCAGATGATCCGCATGACCCGCGCCGCGGTGATCGAAACGCTCTCCACGCCTTATGTCGAGATGGCGCTTCTCAAAGGCGCCTCACGCGGCCGCATGGTGCTCAAGCACGCACTCCCCAATGCGCTCGGGCCAATCGTCAACGCGGTTGCGCTGTCGCTGTCCTATCTGGTCGGCGGCGTCATCATCGTGGAGACGATCTTCAACTATCCCGGCATCGCCAAGCTGATGGTCGATGCCGTCGCGACCCGCGACCTGCCGCTGATCCAGAGCTGCGCGATGATCTTTTGCCTTGGCTATCTCTTGCTCATCACCGTCGCCGACATCATCGCCATCATGTCCAACCCGAGGCTCAGGTGACGATGGCGCGCGTGGCAGCTTCCCGACGGTCATTCCTTGGCCACAGCTACAATCTCGTGGGCGTCGTGGCCGCGCTGGTCATCCTGGCGTGGACGCTGATCGCCATCTTCGCGCCTTACATCATTCCCCATTCGATCGGCGATATCGTCGACGACGATTATTTCGGCCCGATGCGTCAGGGCCTATGGCTCGGCTCGGACTATCTGGGCCGCGACATGCTCTCGCGGGTGCTGATGGGCGCGCGCTACACCGTCGGCATATCGCTCGCAGCCGTCGCCATCGCCTGCTTCTCGGGCGTCGTGCTGGGGATGATCGCTGCCGTCACCGGCGGCTGGCTCGACAGCTGCCTTAGCCGCTTCCTCGATGCCATGAACTCCATCCCCAGCAAGCTGTTCGGCCTTGTGGTCGTCGCCGCTGTCGGCTCGTCGATCCCGGCGCTGATCCTGACGCTCGCCGTCATCTATATTCCCGGCGCCTACCGTTTCGCGCGGGCGCTCGCGGTCAACATCAACAGCATGGACTTCATGACCGTCGCTCGCGTCCGCGGCGAAAGCACCGCCTATCTCATCGGGTCCGAGATCCTACCCAATATCATGCGCCCGGTTCTGGCCGACTTCGGCCTGCGCTTCGTCTTCATCGTGCTCTTGCTCTCAGGCCTGTCCTTCCTCGGGCTCGGCCTGCAGCCGCCGCTCGCCGACTGGGGCGCGCTGGTGCGCGAGAACATCGGCGGCCTGCCCTTCGCGGCGCCCGCGGTCATCATTCCGTCGCTGGCGATCGCCAGCCTCACCATCAGCGTCAACCTGCTGATCGACAACCTGCCGCAGAAGATCAGGGACAGGGACGCATGACCAATCTCGTCGAGGTCAGGAACCTAAGGATCGAGGCGACGACCGACGCCGGTCGTGTCGTCGAAATCATCAAGGGCGTCAGCCTCGACATCGCCGATGGCGAGATCGTCGCCCTGATCGGTGAGAGCGGTTCCGGCAAGACGACGATCGCGCTCTCGCTGATGGGCTATGCGCGGCCTGGCTGCCGGATTACCGGCGGCGAAATCAATGTCAACGGCAAGAACATGGCGGCACTTTCCGAAAAGCAGCGCGCCAGGTTGCGCGGCACCGACATTGCCTATGTTCCGCAAAGTGCCGCCGCCTCCTTCAACCCCTCGTCCACCATCATGGAGCAGGTGATCGAGGTTACGCGCATCCACGGGCTGATGTCGCCCGAGCAGGCGCGCAAGCGCGCGGTCGAGCTGTTCCGGGCCTTGTCGTTGCCGGATCCGGAAGGGATCGGCGCGCGCTACCCGCACCAGGTTTCGGGCGGGCAATTGCAGCGGCTGTCGGCGGCCATGGCGCTCATCGGCGATCCCAAGCTGATGATCTTCGACGAGCCGACGACGGCACTCGACGTGACGACGCAGATCGACGTGCTGAAGGCATTCAAGTCGGTCATTCGGGCGGGCGGAATAGCGGGGGTCTACGTTTCCCACGACCTCGCCGTCGTCGCCCAGATCGCCGACCACATCGTCGTGCTGAAGGGCGGCGAAGTGCAGGAGACAGGCACCACGGCTCAGATACTTTCGGCTGCCCAGCACCCCTATACGCGCGAACTGCTGGCTGCCTTCGAGCCGAAACCGCGGCAAGCGCATGCGGACGCGGATGCCGGGACGAAAGAGCTGCTGCGTATCGACAATGTGACCGCCGGCTACGGCGCGGTGCGGGGTGACGGACTGCCGATTATCCGCGCGGTCGATTCCGTCACCCTAGTCGTCGAGAAGGGACGCAATCTCGGCGTCATCGGCGAATCCGGCTGCGGAAAATCGACGCTGGCGCGCGTCATCGCCGGCATCCATCCGGCGGCGGCCGGCGACATCGTCTTCGACGGCAAGGAATTGGAGCGCACTGCGGGGAAACGCAGCCAGGACCAGCTGCGCGAGATGCAGATCGTGTTCCAGTATGCCGACACCGCGCTCAATCCAGCCAAGCCGGTGGAGGACATCATCTCCCGCCCGCTGGCCTTCTATCACGGGCTCGACAGACAGGCGCGCTCGAAGCGCGTCGACGAACTGCTCGACATGGTTCGCCTGCCGAGGGGCCTGCGCTATCGCCGTCCGTCGGAGCTCTCGGGCGGCCAGAAGCAACGCGTGAACTTCGCGCGCGCTCTGGCGGCCGACCCCAAGCTCATCATCTGCGACGAAATCACCTCGGCGCTCGACACGGTGGTCGCGGCCGCCGTGATCCAACTGCTCAAGGAGTTGCAGCGCGAGTTGGGCCTTTCCTATATTTTCATCAGCCACGACCTCTCCGTCGTCGAAGCGATCTGCGACGAAATCATGGTCATGTATAATGGGCAGCGGGTGGAGCAGATCACGCCCGACAAGTTGCAGGCGCCCACCCACCCCTATTCCAAGCTTCTGTTCTCCTCCGTGCCGAAGCTCGATCCGACGTGGCTCGATGGCCTCGTCCGCGATCCCGAGCTCGTCAGCCAATACGGCCATCGCTAGAGCCGCTCAGCATTTTACGGAAACGGTGAGCCGCTCTGACTACATCGGGAACAGGCTGGGCAACGGCATGTGCGCCTTGACGATGGGAGATTTCAGCACCACGAAGCTGAAATACTTGTCGATGCCGATATCCATGTCGCTCAGCCGCTCCATGATCTCCTGATACTCGCCGATGCCGGCGGCCACGAATTTCATCAAATAGTCGTAGCGGGCGGAAACGCGGTGGCATTCGACGGCCGCATCAACCTTGTCGACGGCGGCAAGGAAACGCGCGAAGTCGATCTGTCGATGGTTCTTGAGCGTGATTTCCGTGAAGACGGTGAGCGTCCGCCCCAGCTTTGCGATGTCGATCTGCGCCGAATAGCGCACGATATAGCCTTCGGCATGCAGCTTCTTTACCCGCATCAGGCAGGGGCTGGGAGAGAGATTGACCCGTTCGGCCAACTCCACATTTGTGATGCGGCCGTTCTTCTGCAGCTCGTACAGAATCTTGATGTCGATCCGATCGAGTTTCATGGCCCCATCTACAATTGCGAGCAGAGCCGGTAGGCCTCGTAGATCGACGAGTAGATGTCCCGGCTGGCCACTGCGTCTCCAATGCGGTGCAAGACGAACGATCCGGCAGCTTGCGGACCATTGTCCCGCTTCGTTGCCGTTCCCGTCATCAGCGCTATGTCGGTGACGCCGTTGTTGGCGGAGCGCGCACGCAGTTCCTGGTAGGTATCCTCCATGGGCACGGTGCCGCGCTCGACAATGAGTTGGGCCGCGGTCATTTCTGTTTCCGCACCGGTGAGTTCATGCCGGAACGTGGCGGCGATGCCGTTGCCCTGGCGCGCTGCCTTGACCAGACGCATATCGCTGACGACGCGGATGCCGCGTTCCGAGGCGCGTTTGCGGAAACTCACCCGGTCCGGATAGGGCGTCTCGATCGCCAGCGTGTCGTCCGCTATGGCCAGGCTGACCACGCGCCCGTGTTGGGCGAGATGCAGGGCGCAGGAAATTGCGGCCTGGCGTCCGGTCTCGTCGTAGATCAGCACATCGTCCTTCGCCGGCACGACCCCGGTCAGGACGTCCCATACGCTGTCGCAATGTTCAGCACCCTCCAGCCGTTCCATATCCGGAACGCCGCCGGTGGCGACGATGACCGCGTCCGGTTCCGCAGCAATGACGATTTCTGCCTCCGCATAGGTGTTGAGACGGACTTCCACTCCAAGCCGCGCGAGTTCGTCTACGCGCCAGTCGACTATGCCGATGAGATCCTTGCGATCGGACGCCGAGGCCGCGATGAGCACTTGCCCACCAAGCCGCGCCCCAGCTTCGAGCAGGCTCACTCTGTGGCCGCGCTCGGCGGCGACCCTTGCCGCTTCCATCCCGCTCGGGCCACCGCCGATCACGACCACCCGTTTCGGCGTTTCAGCCCGCATGATGGTATGGCTGATGATCGTTTCATGGCCGCTGGCCGGGTTGTGAATGCACTGCACCTTCTTGTAGAGGCAGTAGGACGCGCCGACACACGGGCGAATGCGTTCTTCTTCGCCGCGCATCACCTTGTTGACGATATGGGGGTCGGCAATATGCGCTCGGGTCATGCCGACCAGGTCGACAAGGTTCTCGCGGATGGCATGGCGGGCCGTCGCTATGTCCCGAATGCCTGCGGCATGGATCACGGGCAGCCTGGTTTCCCGTTTGAACTGTCCGACCAGCGGCAAGAACGGCGCGCTCTGGCTGAACATGCCGGGCATGTTCTGCTCAGCCAGCGACAGATCGGTGTCCATGCGGCCAAAGATGCAGTTGAAGAAGTCGATATGGCCTTCCCGCTCGAACAGCCTGGCGAAGGCAAGGCATTCCTCGAAATCCGAGCCATCCTCGACCGCCTCGTCGATCACGAACCGGATGCCGACAGCGAAGTCGTCGCCCACCGCGCGGCGGATCGCCTCGTGAACCATCAGGCCGAAGCGTGCGCGGTTTTCCAGCGAGCCGCCGAAGCCATCCGTGCGCCTGTTGGTTCTGAGCGAGAGGAATTGCCCGATCAGATGGCCGCCGGTGACGGTTTCGACGCCGTCCAGACCGCCGTCCACGCAGCGCCTAGCGGCACTGGCGTAATCCTTGATGATCCTGTCGATGTCGGCGGCGTCCATCTCCTTTGGAAAATTCCGGTTCCGCGTCTCGCGAACGCGTGACGGCGCCACCGGCGGCAGCCAGTTTCCGGCATAGGCGGTAGCGCGCCGGCCAAGGTGTGAGACCTGGCACATGATGGCAGCGCCATGGCGATGCACCCGCTGCGACAGCGACTGGAGATGAGGCACGATGCGGTCGGTCGAGAGGTCCAGCTGACCGCCGCCCCAGCTCGAGTCGGGCGACGTCATGGCCGAGCCGCCCACCATGGTCATCGCCAGGCCGCCGCGCGCTTTCTCCTCGTGGTAGCGTTGGTAGCGCTCGAGCGGCAGGCCGCCATCGTCCAGCATCGAGGCATGGCTGGTGCTGACGACGCGGTTGCGCAGCGTCAGACCCTTGAGCCGAAACGGCTGAAGCAGAGGATCGCTGGATGTGCTGCCCGCTTGAGATGCCGCTGCCTTCACGTCCTGCTCCCCCATTCATCAGGGTTATACTTCGCCATTTCCGAGATCGTAGAAAGCTTGTAAATTGTTGGGGTGGCTATACGCTGGGCGTATGGCTGGTTTCGCAAAACTCGTTCCTTCCGCGCGCGGACTGCTCGTCTTCGAAGCTGCTGTCCGGTCGGGTAGCTTCACGGCAGCGGCGCGCGAGTTCAACGTCACGCAACCATCGATCAGCCGCAGCATTGCCCAGCTCGAGGCCGATTTTGGTGTTGCTCTTTTCACGCGGGGTCCTGCGGGGTTGACCCCGACCCCGGACGGACGTGCCCTCTATTCGGCGGTGCGGGAGGGATTTGACGGCATTGCGGAGGCGATCCGCAGGATCAAGCAGAACAGCGCTGCAAAGCCGGTGGTGACTCTTTCCCTTTCGAGTTCTCTGGCAACCTATTGGTTCGTTCCGAGGTTAGGGGCATTCAACACCAGGTTTCCTGACGTCGACCTGAGGTTCGAACTGATCGCGGGCGTTCTGCGAGGACCCGCCGAGACTGTCGACCTTGCCACGAGAATCCTGGCTGATGACGACACCCACTATCACCATTGGGCATTCTCGCCGGAGATCATCGTTCCGGTGTGCAGCCCATCCTATTTGTCGGCCCACGGCCGGCTGATCCATGCCGGAACCGGGGAAGGTCATGCCTTGCTTCACCTGACCGACGCCAAGGAGCAGTGGCTGGACGCCTGGGGCAGTGTGGCGGACCGCAAGACCAGCAGGGCAAAGTGGCTCGAATTCTCGGACTACGCGGTCGTGCTTCAAGCCGCGATGAACGGGGAAGGCGTGGCGCTCGGCTGGCTCAGCAACGTTTCAAGGGCATTGCTTCAGGGAACCCTTGTCCCGGCCTCGGACAGGCAGATCAAGACGGGTCGGATCCATCAGCTGATAGCGCCGCGCTCAAGGCCGGTACGGCCTGTCGTCTCCGATATCCGCGCCTGGATGATCGCCGAGATGCAAGCCGAATTGAAGGCACTGCACCCGATATTGCGGCCGGACGCCTTGTAGCGGGCCGCAGGCGACAAGCGCGGCGCGGTCGCCGCGGACTACCTCGGAAACAGGCTGGGCAGCGGCATGTGCGCCTTGACGATCGGCGACTTCAGCACCACGAAGCTGAAATACTTGTCGATGCCGATATCCATGTCGGTCAGCCGCTCCATGATGGTCTGGTACTCGGCGATGCCGGCGGTCACGAACTTCATCAGATAGTCGTAGCCACCCGACACGAGGTGGCATTCGATGACCTGGTCGATCTTCTCAACCACGGCGAGAAAGCGGGCGAAATCCACCTGGCGATGGTTCTTCAAGGTGATTTCGGTAAACACGGTCAGCGTCTGGCCGAGCTTGCCGATATTGATCTGCGCGGAATAGCCCTCGATGTAGCCCTCCGATTGCAGTCTCTTGACCCGCATCAGGCACGGGCTTGGCGACAGGTGCACCAGATCAGCCAGTTCCACGTTGGTGATGCGGCCATTCTTCTGCAACTCGTACAGAATCTTGATATCGATCCGATCCAGTTTCACTGTCGTCTCCGCAGAACATGCCGCAGCACAAAATGCTGCCTTGCTCATAGACATTGACACTACCACGGCCCGTTGGCCTGTCCATCCAAGCGGAGAGCGCTTTGAAACGCAGCGGCTCCCGATTTTGACTGCGTTGCCGGAATAAAATTCTGCTTCGGCCGCAACTGCGGCAGCGGCTGCCTGCGCAACGCGTTAAATTGGCGCGTCAAGGCAGAGAGACCATGCGCGCACCCCTACAGAAAATCGAGACATCCGGAGACCTGCCACGGATCGCGGACGCGGTGGTGATCGGCGGCGGCATCGTCGGTATCTTCGCGGCCTACTACCTGGCACGGCGCGGCATGAAGGTGGCGCTCGTCGAAAAGGGACGCATCGGCGCCGAGCAGTCTTCCAGGAACTGGGGATGGTGCCGCCAGCAGAACCGCGACGCGCGCGAGTTGCCGATGGCGACAAGAAGCATCGACCTGTGGGGCAGCCTTGCGGCAGAGACTGGCGAAGAAACCGGCTTTCGCCGCTGCGGCCTGCTCTATCTCAGCAACGACGATGCGGAACTGGCCGGCTGGGTGCGCTGGCGTGACTTCGCCAAAACGGCTGGCGTCACGACGCATATGCTCGACGGCGCCGAGGCCTGCGAGCGGGGCCGCGCCACCGGCCGGACATGGAAGGGCGGCGTCTTCTCGCCCACCGACGGCACCGCCGATCCGTCGCGGGCAGCACCCGCGGTCGCCCGCGCCATCCTCAAGCTTGGCGGCTCCGTGCACCAGAATTGCGCCGCGCGCGGTATCGAGACCGAAGGCGGCCGCCTGAGCGGCGTGGTCACCGAAAGCGGAACGATCCGGACCAAGATGGCTGTGCTGGCCGGCGGTGCCTGGGCCTCCTCCTTTTGCCGGCAGTTCGGTTTCCGTTTTCCGCAGGCGTCGATCCGCTCGTCCATTCTGTCCGTCTCGCCAGGCGCGGAAGGTCTGCCGGATGCGCTGCACACGAAAGGGATCTCGGTCACGCGTCGCGGCGACGGCGGCTACACGCTCGCCATAAGCGGACGCGGGCGCGTGGACGTTACGCCGCAGCAGTTGCGCTTCTCCTCGCAGTTCCTGCCGATGTTCCTGAAGCGGTGGCGCAGCCTCGCGCCTGGCGGCCTGCAGGGCATGCGCTCGGGTCACGAAACGCTCCGACACTGGCGGCTCGACCAGCCGACACCGATGGAGCGGATGCGCATCCTCGACCCGGTTCCGGACCAGGCGACCATCCGCCTGGCCCACGCCCGGGCGCTCGAGCTGCTGCCGGCACTGCGCCAGACCAGGATCAGCGCGACCTGGGCCGGCTACATCGACAGCACGCCCGACGGTGTGCCTGCCATTGGCGAGATCCATATCGTTCCGGGTTTCTTTTTGGCTGCCGGGTTCTCGGGGCATGGCTTCGGCATCGGACCCGGCGCCGGGCATCTCGTCGCCGATCTGATGACCGGCTCCAAACCGATTGTCGATCCGCAATCCTATGATCCCAGGCGCTTCGACGCTTCGTCTTGGGGGAAGGTCGCCGACTTCTAGACGTGATACAGGCAGACATACCAGGTCGGCCCAGAATCGCATCAGCCGTCCCGCAGAAAGGCGCCGATAGGCGCCGGGCGGACAGGCGCTTGCCCGCGGAACCGACCAACAGCGCCAGGCGTGCAGCCGGTCTGCGCCGCGATGAGTTCGACGGCGGCCAGCTGACAATAGCGCCCCTGGCATCGCCCCATGCCGACGCGCGACAGCGATTTCACCCTGTTGGCTTCGCTACCGCCGAAATCAGTGCTCTGGCGTAGGGCCGCGGCGGTCACGTTCTCGCAGCGGCAGACGACCGCGTCGTCGGGGAGTGCCCGCGCCATCGCCGTCGACCAGGGAAAGGCGCGAGCCAGGCCGCGGGCAAAGCGTTCGAGCCGTGCGAGTTTGCGCAAATCGGACGCGGTGGAGGGCGCTGGAAATCCGAGATCGGCAAGGCACGCCACCGCGGCAAGACGCCCCGCGATCTCCGCGCCGTCTGCTCCCAGAAGACGAACTCCATCGCCCGCAAGATAGACTCCGTTGCCGGCGCGGCCCATCTCATCGGTCTTTGGCAGCCATTGCCGCCACTGCTCGTGATAAATGAAGGCACATCCCGCCAGGTCGGCGAGATGCGTCTCGGCCCGCAAGTGCCAGCCCATGCCTATCGTGTCGCATAGCGTGAGATGTTCCCTGCCGCCGGCGTCGTGCCAGCGGATCGCGGTGACACCTTTGCCGTCGGCCTCGATCCGTTCGAGCGTCACGCCGGCATGATAGCGGCCGCCGAGCCTCGCCCGCAGGGCGAGACCGCGCAGCGCGACCAGCGGCCGGGCGGCAAGGTCCCAGAGTCCCCGCATCTGCTGGCGCCGGGAAGAGGTGTCGAGCACCGCCACCACATCCGCTCCAGCCTTGACGAGTTGGGCGCCAACCAGCGTCAGCAAAGGCCCCGATCCGATCAGGACGATGCGCTGCCCCAGCGCCACGCCCTGCGCCTTGAGCGCGATCTGCGCCGCGCCAAGGCTGTAGACGCCGGCACTCTGCCAGCCCGGGACCGGAGCGACACGGTCGGATGCGCCCGTCGCAAGGATCAGGCGGTCATAGCTGACCAGCTGTACGCCGCCCTCCCCCAACACGTGCAGCCGCCCCTCCTGCAAGGCGATGACCGAGCTTGCCGCGCAATGGGTGAGGTGCCCCTCTTCGGCTAGCCGGTCGAAGAGGGCATGCAATGCGACCGCTTTCGCCGCCTCCGACCCGTAGAGCTGCTCCGGCGTGCGGACGAACCCGGCAGGTGGGCGGCGGTAGATCTGCCCGCCCGCGCGCTGCCCTTCATCGATCACCACCGGGTGGAGCCCGGCCTCGACCAGCATGGCCGCGGCCCTTATGCCGGCGGGACCGGCGCCGACGATCACGATCCGCGGCGAGGTCTCGCTCACGGCCAGCTCTCCGGCTCCGTTGTGCGCAACCGCATGCCTTCGGTGATCGGGGCCGAGCACGCGCGGATGCGCGGTCCCTCGTCCTGCCATATCCAGCAATCCTGGCAGGCTCCCATCAGGCAGAACCCGGCGCGCCACTCGGGTCCGAGCTCGGATTTTCGCAGCGCGTGTCCTGATGCCAGCATCGCGGTCAGCACGGTGTCGCCCGCCAATGCGCTACACATCTGTCCGTCGAGAAAGAAATGCAGCTGCGCCCGCCCGAATTCGGCCAGCCGGACGATGCGGCCGGCGGTGATCATTCCGCCGCCTCTCGCACCGGGCCAGGACGAGGCAGTTCCGGGAACCGTTCGCAAACAGCGTCGAACGCCTGCTGGACGCCTTCCGGCCCCGAACGCCCCTTCATGCGGCGGAAGATCTCCGTCTTGGTGAAGAACCGCCAGTGGATCGGCAAATCTCCCAGTATGGCCGTGAGCCGGTCATAGGCGGCCGGCGTCCACTGCGCTTCGTAGCCGTCGCGCTCCGGACCGAAATGGAAATGGCCGGCGGCCGGCGCCGGCCGCGCGCGCAATTGCCCCGTTGCCTGCTCGTCGATCTCGCCGCCGCGGATGACGACGCCATAGCCGTGCTCGGCCGCAGCCGGCGAGACATAGCCGCGCCGCACATCCTGCGCGACCCGCCAGGGTTCGCGTTGATGCGGATCGCCGCGCCCGCCGCCTCCGGCGGAGCGTATCTCAAGCACGTCGCCGGGCTGCAGCACAGTGGTGTCGATGTTGCCCAGCCGCCGCTCATGCTCGGTCCCTGGATTGACGATCATGTCCGACAGGCCGGCCGCCTTGCCGCCCAGCACGCCCCAGGGACGAAAGAAGCTGCGGTCGCGGTTGCGCGCCGTGATCCTGGAATCGGGGGCAAAGACACGGAAGGCCATTTCGGTCGCCAACCCGCCGCGCCAACGCCCCGCCCCGCCGCTATCCCTGGCGAGCCCGTATTTCACGAATTCGACCGGGGTCTCGGTCTCGGTGATCTCGATCGGCGTGTTCTTGAGATAGGCGGCATCCGCGCCCGATCCATTGGTTCCGTCGCGATGCGGCATCGCCCCGCCGCCGCCGACCACGGGATTCACCGCCGTGATGACGGTCCGGTAAGTGCGCTCGTCCGTGGTCATGACATTGACGATGCAGTTGTTGCCGGCCGGAGCTGCTGGCAGGCGCTCCGGCACCGTTTGCGAGAAGGCGCCGAAGATGACCGACCGCAGCCGGGCGCAGGTGAGCGAGCGCATGCCCACGGCGGCGGGGTGTACCGGGTTCAGCACGGAGCCCCGGGGCGTGATGCAGGTAAACGGCCGGGTAAGGCCGGTGTTGAGCAGGATCTTCGGGTTGAGCGTGTAGAGCACGTAGTAGACGCCAACCAGCAGCATGGTGTGTCGCGGGTCACCGCCCGAAGGCACGTTGAGCGAGGAGCCGAGCTGCGGATCGGAGCCGGTGAAGTCGAGCACCGCCTCGTCGCCCTTGATCGTCAGCGTCAGCTTCAGCCGGCACGGATTGGCCTCGACGGAATCCTCATCGGCATAGTCGCAGAAATCCCATGTGCCGTCGGGCATGGAGCGCAGCACGTCGCGCGCCTGCGCTTCCGCCTGGTCGAGAAGAGCGGAAACGCCTTCGATGAAGCCTGCCTTGCCGAACTTCCTCACCATTGCCTGGATCTTGCGCTCGCCGGTGTTGAGCGCGCCGACCAGCGCCTTGATGTCGCCGATGTTGAGGTCGGGCTTGCGCACATTGGTGCTCATGATCCGCAGGATCGTCTCGTCGAAGACGCCCTCTCTCACCAGCTTCATCGGGGGAAAGCGGATGCCTTCCTGATGGATTTCGGTCAGCGCCCGGCTGAGCGAAGCCGGCACGGCGCCACCCATATCGGTGTTGTGGATATGCCCGCCGGTCCAGGCGACGATCTCGCCATCGACGAAGACCGGCTTCCAAAGATGCGTGTCGGGCGCGTGCGTGGCGACGTGTCCGGAATAGGGATCGTTGGTGAAGGCAATATCTCCCGGCCGGTAGTCATCGACCATCGCGATCGCGCGGTGATACGAAAGCCCCGGATACCAGGTGGCGCCGAGCTCCATCGGCACGGCGAAGGTCGCGCCTGAACGGTCCATCAGCATCACGGTAAAGTCCTGCGTCTCCTTGACGAAGGCGGAGTGCGCGGTGCGGTGCAGCGTGTGCGCCATGTTCTCTGCGGCCGCGCGGGCATGGTTCGCCAGAACCTGAAGGTTTGTCCGGTCAAACAAGGCATCACTCCGGGAAGGTCAGCAAAAGGTTGAGATGGCGGTCGACCCTTGCCTGCGCTCCCGCGGGAATGGCAAAGGTGGTGTCTTCCTGAACGACCACGGCAGGCCCGTGAAACATGCTGCCCGGCACGAGGGCTTGCCGGTCGTGGAGGTCGACAGTCTCGACGCTCGCTCCCGTGTAGACGGAGAGCCGGCGCGCCGGAATGGCCGGAGCATCGACCTCGTCGATTTCCGGGAAGGAGAGTTTCGGCCCTGCGCCTATGGCCGATAGCCGGACATTCACAAGTTCGATCCCGCCCTCCGGGTCGTGGAAATCGTAGAGCCGCTCATGGGTGAGGTGGAAGGCCTGCGCGATGGCGGCCACATTGCCCTCCGCCAGCCATTCCGGCTGAATGACGACCTCGATCTCATAACTCTGCCCGACATAGCGCATGTCGCAGGTGAGACTGAGCTCCGCCGCCGCATCGTGCCCCTGCGCCGCGAGCCAGTCGCGGCCCTCGCGCGCCAACGCCTCGAAGGCTTCGCGAATTCCGGCAAGCGCCACGCCAGACAGCGGGCTGAAGATGGTGCGAATGAAGTCCCCGCGCAAATCCGCCACCAGTCCGCCCAGCGCCGACACCACACCGGGCCGGCGGGGCGCCATGACGCGCTTCATGCCGAGTTCGCGGGCAAGGAATGCGCCCAGCATCGGCCCGCCGCCGCCGAAGGGCATCAGCGTGAAATCGCGCAAGTCCACGCCGGCGCGCGAGGCAAGCTTCTCGACCTCGACGAACATCTCCGACACCGCGATGTCGAGGATCGCCTGCGCGGTCTGCTCGATGGGGCGGTCGAGCCGGGCGGCAAGCTCGCCGACCGCGCGATGCGCCAGGCCGGTGTCGATCCGCAACTGGCCATAGGCCATCTCGCTGTGACCGAGCCATCCGCACACCACCATGGCGTCCGTCACCGTCGGCCTCTCGCCGCCACGACCATAGCACGCCGGTCCTGGCGTCGAACCGGCCGATTCCGGTCCGACCCGCAGCACCCCTTGTGCATCGACACTGGCGATCGAGCCGCCGCCGACACCGATCGAGCTTACCGACACGGAGGGGATATGGAGCGGAAATTCGCCGATCAGTTCGCCGGTGCCGAATTGCGGCTCGCCATCGATAATGAGCGCGAAATCGGCCGAGGTCCCGCCAATGTCGAGGGTCAGGATCCTGTCCTCTCCGGCCTGGCGCGCCAGCCACGAGGCGCCCATGACACCGGAGGCTGTCCCCGACAAAAGCATGTTCACGCAGGCGCGCTTGCCTTCGGCAGCGTTCATCAGCCCGCCATTCGATTTGGTCAGCATGGGGCGGGCGGGTACACCGTGGTCCTTCAGCCGCTCTTCCAACGCCGTCAGATAGCCGGAGACGCGCGGATGGACATAGCCGTTGAGGATGGCGGTCGAGCTGCGCTCATATTCACGGATGACCGGCCAGACCTCGGCCGAGGAGAAGACGAACAGGTCGGGCGCAAGACGCGTGATCCTCGCCTTCACCGAAGCTTCCTGAGCGGCATTGCGCCAGGAATGGAGGAAGGACACGATGATGCCTTGCGCTCCGTTCGCTTTCGCCACCGCCACCGCCCTTTCCACCGCCGCCATGTCCGGCGCCCGGGACTCGCTGCCATCGGCACGCATGCGGGCCGGAATGCCGAAAACCATGTCGCGCGATATCAGCGGGTCCGGCCGCGAGCAGAACAGCGAATACATGTCCGGCATGCGCAGCCGCGCCAGTTCGATGACGTCCTCGAAGCCGGCATTGGTGAACAGCGCCAGCGGTGCGCCCTTGCGCTGGATGATGGTGTTGATGCCAACGGTCGTACCGTGCACGAAGCGCGTCATGCGGGCAGGATCAAAGCCTTCACGCTCGGCCAGAAGCGTGAGGCCCGTCATCAGTTCGGCACCCGGATCTTCCGGCGTCGTCAGCACTTTCAGCGAGGCGACGCGCCCCGAATTTGCTTCGAGCGCGCAGAAATCGATGAATGTGCCACCGATATCGACGCCGACCTTCCAGTCGGCTTCGTTGCTCGCCTCGTCCGCCACGATGGCACCATCCATGATGCGTCCCTTCCTGTCTGCCAACCAAAGCTGACACGACAGGATGGCCAGGGTCCAAGACGTATGACGAGCGGGACTATAAGTCTTGCTTATGCCCTTGCTCTGTCACCGCCCAGCACGGCGGAACAGGCCGCGCGGACTTGCTCGCGCATCATCTCATCGGCCCGCGAAAGCGCCCGGGTGCGCGAGGTCAGCAGCGCGATCGGAAATTCCGGCCCCGCCGCGAGCGGCCTGACGGCAAGCCCGGCAAACTGGTGCCATGGCAGCAGCGAGTCGACGAGCGCGACACCCAGGCCGGCCTGGACGAAGCCGACGGCCGAGATGGAGACGTCGATCTCGAGCGACGGCGAAAGCACCACACCCTGCGCGCGGGCAGCGTGGGCCAGTTCGTCGGCGGGACGGGTGTTTGCGCGATAGGATATCAACTCTTCGCCGGCGAGATCGGCGAGCGTCAGCTCGGTCTTCCCGGCCAACGCATGCCCCGTGGGCAGCAGGCATGAGAAGCCGACGCTGCCGATCACTTCCGCGTCGATATCGGGAGGCAGGCGGTCGTCCATGGCGACGCCGAGGCTGGCATCGCCGGCGCGCAGCATGTCGATGATCGCGGCGATCGGCGCCATGTGGGACCGTAGCAAAATGTCGGGATGCTGCGCCCGGAAGCTGGTGAAGGCGCGCGGCAAGATCGCCATGGACGGCGGCGGCGAGGCCGCGACCCGCACCAGCCCCGTCCGGCCCAGCCGAAGGTCGGTGGTCTTGCGGCGCAAGCCCTCCAGCCCCGCCGACAGCCGCTCGGCATCGGCGAAGATCTCCAGCGCCTCCGGGGTCGGCCGCAGCCGGCCCTTGACGCGCTCGAACAGCGTGAAGCCGAGTTCGTCCTCGGTGTGGATCACGATCTGGCTCAAAGCGGGTTGGGAAATGTTCAGCATCCGCGCCGCGGCGGTCACGGTGCCCGCGCGCATGACGGCGATGAACACTTCGAGCTGACGGGCCCGCATTGCCACTCCATAGGTTCGGCTTATGGCTGTTGTCCAAACTCATCTTTGACGCAATGAAGCGGTGCCGACAAGATCGGCGTCTTCAGGGAGTATCCGCTCCGCACAAGGAATAACCATGGACGTGATCGTGCTGGGCGGTGGACTGATGGGGACGGCTTCGGCCTATTTCCTCGCGAGGCGCGGCGCGCGCGTGACGCTGGTCGAGCGCAAGCGGATCGGCACCGGGGCGACCGTCGCCTCCTTCGGCAACATCCGGCGCACGGGGCGCCATCTGTCCCAGCTTCCGCTGGCCCACCGCTCGCTCAGGCTGTGGGGCGAGGCTGAAAAGATGCTTGGCCGCGACGTCGAGTTCCGCGCCACCGGCCATATCCGGCTGATCTTCGATGAAGGAAGCCTTGCCGATATGCGGGCCTATGCCCAAGCCGCGCGGCCGTGGGGGCTTGAGCTGGAAGAACTCGGCCCGCGTGAGATCCGTTCCCGGTTTCCCGGCCTCGGCCCTGACTCGATCGGAGCGTCGTTCTCTCCGCAAGATGGCAGCGGCAATCCACGGCTGATCGCACCCGCCTTTGCCGAGGCGGCCCGCAAACTGGGGGCGCAAATCATCGAGGGAGCTGAGGTCGAGAAGATCACCCACACGGGTTCTGGTTTCCTTGTCACCAGTTCGAAGGGTGCATTCGCCGCCGAGTGCCTGCTCAACACCGCCGGAGCCTGGGGCGCGCGCATTGCCGCACAGTTTGGCGAAGAGGTCCCGCTCGACGCCCGCGGTCCGCAGATGGGTGTGACCGAGCCGCTGCCGCATCGGATTCTGCCGGTGGTCGGCATCTGGACGCGCGACAAGGACCATGGCGCCTATTTGCGTCAGGTCGAGCGGGGCAACATCGTTTTCGGCGGCGCCGCCGAAAGGGTGTCGGTGAACCTCGATCCCGGCCATGCGGCCGCCGATCCCATGCGCCTTCCCCTGCAATTGCGCGCCGTCGCGCGGTTGTTGCCGGCAATCGCGCGGGTCGCGGTCATCCGTACATGGTCCGGCTGCGAGGGCTATATCAGGGACATGCTGCCGGTCATGGGCCGCTCGGCAACGACGCCAGGCCTGTTCCACGCCTTCGGCTTCAGCGGACATGGCTTCCAGCTTGGTCCGGGCGTGGGCGACGCCATGGCCGAGCTCATCGCGACCGACCGTTGCGAAACGCCGCTCGACGATTTCATGATCAACCGCTTCAGCCGCGCTGCTGCATGATGGTTACAGAGAAGAATCGGGTCGCACGAAACGGTTGTAACGCGGTCATCCGTAGCTCTATAACCCTCGACAACACTCAATGCGTTGCAGTTCGCGCTCGCTCATCGATGACCGGTTTTGGGATCAGTGCTTTGCTGCCCTGAACGAATATGTGAGGCGCAAAGCTTCCGTTCAAAACGTAGCACACTTGGAGTCGTGCTGACGCGCCATGGCGCACTTGCCAGAAGTCGATGCCTTCAAAGCTATTCAAAAACCGAATCTAGTATCCCACTTTGTCCATAAGCAACCGCATTTCGGGCTGAGGCGCGACGCAGAAAGTTCGAAAAGCTTCCAGGAACCCCAGCCAAAATTCGATAGCACTCATCACTCCGATCCTCGGTATATGTGATGGCGGCTCGCGCGTTCACGGCTAAGCTTCTTGAAGATTCCCGCACGAGCCCGCCCGATGGTCACTGACACCGAGTTCATCCGCGAAAGCATCAGCCAGGGCTGCGTGATGCTTGCCGATGACGAGTTCTCCATCGACAGGCTGGTGAAATATGTCGGCAACGGGAGGGTGCGGTGGCACGTCGAGTTTCGTGGGCATCGCATTGAGTTCACGACCGGCCAGCTCAAGAAGCAACCTACCTTCCGAAGGAAGGTGCTCGAACAGGCCGGTGTCCTGCCGCCGCAGCGTGCCGGGGCCAGCTACAGGCGATGGGCTATCGACCTGCGAAAGAATGCCGTCGAACTTCCCTGGCGGGATAGGCCGGTCGATGCCGGTTTCGCCGTAGACGGGCTTGTCAGCCATGGCGGCGACCGCTGGACTGTTGACTACCAAGGCAAGGCAATCAAGTTCACGACGACCAAACTCCGCCGGCAAACCAGTTTCCGCAAGAGGATGCTGCTCAAGGCCAAGGTGCTGCCGCCGCGGTTGGACGCGGCTGCCTATCGGAAGTGGATGGACTGGCTGATTCAAAACGCGGCGGAGGCTGCTCCGCAGCCCGGCGATGAAGTGATGACCGAGAAAAGCTGGCTTGACGACCTGCCGAACCTGGCTGGCTGGCGAAACGAACCGGCGCCCGGAGGGACAAAATAAGGGCGGCGGGCCAGAAAGGAATCTGGTCTGGATTGCAATCGACAACAGTTGGAACGAGAATTCATGGACCGCTTTGACCTTGGCACCTACCGACGCTCGATCTCCACCCGCTCCGCCGAGACCCAGCGCTGGTTCGATATCGGGCTCAACTGGTGCTACGGCTTCAACCACGAGGAAGGCATCAAGTGCTTTGAGAAGGCGCTGGAGACCGATCCGGATTGCCCGATGGTCCACTGGGGCATCTCCTACGCGGCCGGGCCTTTCTACAATCTCACCTGGAAGGAGCATGGCGAAGCCGAGGCCGAGAGTGCGACCAGGCGCTGCTTCGAGCACGTCCAGTTGGCGCGTGCCAGCGTGGCCGCCGCTGGCGACGTCGAAAGGCAACTGATCGAAGCGCTGGCTTGCCGCTTCCAGAAGCCGCACCGGGTGAGCCCGCGGGAATTCGAGCTGTGGGATGATGCCTATGCCGCCGCGATGCGGCGGGTCTATCAGAACTTTCCCGACGATCATGACGTGATGGCGCTTTTCGTCGAGGCGATGATGATGCGGACCGTGCGGCGCCTGTGGGACCTCAAGACCGGTGAACCGGCGCCTAATTCCGATGTCGTCGAGGCGCTGGACGTCTGCGAGTGCTCGATCCGGCTCGCCGACGAGGCCGGCATCGCCCAGCATCCGGCGATCGTCCATTTGCACATCCATCACCTGGAAATGTCCACTATGCCCGAACGCGGTATCCGCTCGGCCGACCTGCTCGGCGAGATGTGCCCCGATGCCGGGCACATGAACCACATGCCGGGGCATATCTATGTGCTGTGCGGAGATTATGAGAAGGCCAGGCTTGCCAGCGAGAAGGCGGTGCGCGCCAACGACCTTTATCTCGCCTATGCGGATGAGCCGACCTACTACCTGCTCGGCTGCTGCCACGATCTGCACCTGATGATGTTCACCTCCATGTTGTCAGGCCAATACCGCCCGGCACGGTGGGCCGCGAACGAGGTGCGCCGCCTGGTGACGCGCGATGTGGTCAGCATGCCCGACCGGCCAAAGCTCACCCAGACGGTCGAAGGCTATCACGCGATGAAATCGCATGTTGAGGTGCGCTTCGGCCGCTGGCGGGAGATCATCGACGAGCCGATGGCAGCGGAGCCGGGTCTCTATGTGCTGACCGCTGCCATGCAGCACTACGCCAAGGGCGTCGCGCATGCGACGCTGAGACAGTTCGCCGAAGCCGAGCGGGAGCGAGAACGGTTCCACCTGCATCTCGAAGGCATCCCAGCCGAGCGCCGTTTTCTCAGCAACCCGGCCCGCGCCTCGCTTGCCGTCGGTGCCGCCTTGCTCGACGGTGAGCATGCCTATCATCAGGGCCGGCACGAGGAGGCCTATGGCCATCTCAGGCGCGCGGTCGAGCTGGACGACAATCTGTCCTACACCGAGCCGTGGGCCTGGATGCACCCGCCGCGCCATGCGCTGGCGGCACTGCTTCTCGACCAGGGTCATGCAGCGGAAGCCGAGCAGGTCTATCGCGACGATCTGGGTCTGAGCGGCAAGGTGCAGCGCTGCGCCCAGCACCCGGACAATGTCTGGGCGCTGCACGGGCTGGTAGAATGTTTGAGCCGGCGCGGCGAGGCTGAAGAATTGCCGGCGATGCAGTCAAGGCTTGCCACGGCGCTGGCTAGGGCCGATGTGCCGATCACTTCGTCCTGCCTGTGCCGGACGAGCGTGCAATCAGGGGCAAGCTGCTGTCATTGAGGGCACCGACCCACCATTGGCAGGGTCGGCGCCTCTACCAGCGTCGGAATCAGGCCAGCCACTTCTCATAGTCGGCCACCAGAAGGTGGAGGGGAGCGACGTCCTCTTCGATGTTGGAGAAGCGGCCGATGGGCTCGCGGAAGACATTGTCGGTGAGATCGTCGTTGACGGTCGAGACCTCGCCGATCAGCACGTCCTTGCCCTCGGCCCAGAAGGCATGCCAGACGCCAGGCATCAGCGTGACGCTCTGACCCGGATCGAGCTTCAGGAGCCCGCCCGCCGGCAGCCTGTGGATGGTGCCGTCGACAGGCACCGAAACCTCGGCCCTGGGGTCGATGCCGCCGTCGCGGTCATGCATGAACAGTTCCAGCACCAGCTTGCCGCCACCACGGTTGATGATGTCCTCGGCCTTGACGTTGTGGCGGTGCATCGGCGACAGCTGGTCCTTGCGCGAGATCATGATCTTCTCGGCGTAGAGCATGCCCATGCCCTTCTTCATGTCCTCGTAGCGGCCATTGCGGGTGGTGAACAGGAACAGGCCGAGTTCGTGGAACTTCTCCTGGCCGTAATCGGTGATATCCCAGCCCATCCGCGAGGTGTGGATGGCCGAGGAGTCGACCTGGCGCGCCTTCATTTCTTCCGGCGACCAGTAGGCGAAGGGCGGCATGACGTAGCCGAACGAGCGGATGAAAGCGTCGGCTTCGCGGATGATTTCGTTGATGGCGGAGCGTTTCATGATCGTGACCCTTCGTGTCGATTTTTCCGTCAATCGCATAGCCGAACGCCGCTGCGGTGTCGATCCATCTTGCCTGTTCGAGCCTTGCCCATTCGAGCCTTGCGCGTCCCGCGCATGGCCCACCGATCCAGCCTGCTGGCCGCGTGACATCGCCGGCTTTCAGGCCCATAACGCCTGCGGACTCCACGGGATATAGCCGATGCCGACCATCCATGATCTCGATACGCCGTCGATCCTCGTCGACGTCGCGCGCGCCGAAGCCAACATAGCGCGCGCACAGGCCCATGCCGACAAGAACGGACTGAAGCTCAGGCCGCACATCAAGACGCACAAGCTGCCTTATTGGGCAAAGAAGCAAGTGGCGGCGGGTGCCGTCGGCATCACTTGCCAGAAGATCGGCGAGGCCGAGGTGATGGCCGATGCCGGGCTGACGGATATCTTTCTCCCCTACAACATCCTTGGCCGCGCCAAGCTCGAACGGCTGCAGGCGCTGCACGGCCGCGTCACGCTGTCGGTGACGGCCGACAGCGTGCAGACGCTGGAGGGGCTCGCCGCCACCTTCACCGATACCCGGCATCCGCTATGGGTCCTGGTCGAATGCGACACCGGCATGGGGCGCTGCGGCGTGCAGACGGCCGATGAGGCGGTTGCGCTGGCGAGGGTGATCGACCAGGGTGGCGGTCTCGCCTTTGGCGGGCTGATGACCTATCCGGCCGCCGGCCGCGCGGCTGAAGCCGAAGCCTGGCTTGCCGAAGCCAAACAGGCGCTGTCCACTTCAGGGCTCGCCTGTGAGCGCATCTCCAGCGGCGGCACGCCTGATATGTGGCGCTCCGCCGATGCCTCGGTCGTCACCGAATACCGGCCCGGCACCTACATCTATCTCGACCGCTACCAGGTCGCCAAAGGTGTCGGCAGCCTCGACGACTGCGCGCTGACAGTGCTCGCGACCGTGGTCAGCCATCCGACAGCAACGCGCGCCATTCTCGATAGCGGCAGCAAGGCGCTGTCCAGCGATACGCTTGGGCTAAAGGATTTTGGAGAGTTGATGGGCGTGCCGGGGGCGCTGGTGACGGGCCTGAGCGAGGAGCACGGCACGGTCACGCTTTCGGGCGACGGCAAGCTGCGCATTGGCGAGCGGGTTCGCGTGGTGCCCGACCATTGCTGCGTCGTCACCAATCTGTTCAACGACGTCAACCTGATCGACGGTGAAAAGGTGCTGGAAACGCTGCCGGTGGCAGCGCGCGGACTGATGGGGTGAGCGGCCTTCCTTTTCCACCTGCTAAGCTAGCCACAGATCTTATGTGACTGGCGTGACTGATCGGCGCGGGGCTTGATTGCCACGTGGTTCCCCCAATCCGTCGCTGCTTCGCAGCGCCACCTTCCCCCCCTCCGGAGGGAAAGGAAGGGAGCTTTCTTTTCTGGACGAGCGTTGACGGCAAAAAGCCTGGTGCCTTTCCTCTACCCCGTCGATCGGGGGAGAGGTGTCGAGCGAAGCTCGACGGAGTGGGGGTCGACCAAGGCGGCATAAGAAAATGAATTCGCCAAGCTGCCATGCACGCCATGGCCGAAGACCAGCTGCTTGGAAATTCCGTAGCTTCCCTTGTGAGAGAAGCTTAAGTCCGCTCCGCCTGCCGTGCCGCCACACGCCGCATCGCGATGACCCGGCGACGGCGGATCTCCGTGCGCATGGCCATCAGGTGCAGCGTGAAGAACAGCACCGTGAAGCCGACGGCCATCACCAGCAGCGGCCAGAGCAGGCTGGGATCGATGGTCGGGCCGCCGAGCCGGAACACCGAGGCCGGCTGGTGCAGCGTGTTCCACCAGTCGACGGAAAATTTGATGATCGGGATGTTGATGAAGCCGACCAGCGTGATGATGGCGGCGGCCCAGGCGGCGCGGCTGGCGTCATCAAGCGCGCGGGTCAGCGCGATGATGCCGAGATACATCAGGAACAGCACGAAGACCGAGGTCAGGCGGGCGTCCCAGACCCACCAGGTGCCCCACATCGGCTTGCCCCAGATCGAACCGGTGATCAGCGCCAGCGCGGTGAAGACCGCACCGATGGGGGCCGCCGATTTGAGCGCGACGTCGGCCAGCGGATGCCGCCAGACCAGCGTGCCAAGCGCGGAGACGGCCATCAGCGTGTAGCACATCATGGCGAGCCAGGCGAAAGGCACGTGGATGTACATGATGCGCACCGTGATGCCTTGCTGGAAATCCTCGGGCGCGGTGAAGCTCATATAGAGGCCAGCGGCGAGAACGAGCGCGGCGAACGCCGCCAGCCACGGCACAAGCCTGTCCGCCAGCCCAACGAACCGGGTCGGATTGGCAAGATCGGTCCAGCCGCTCAGGCGTGAAGTCGTGTCACTCATGCGACTTTACATAGACCGCCGATGCGATTGGAGCAATCGAGCGGTGGTGTCGCGGCAGCTCTTACCTTCTCTCACAAAGGGGAGAAGGGAGAACTGTCATCGCTCAGGCCGCCTCGTGTACGGAGCGGCTGAGGCGGCGGACTTCCTCGTCGTTGAGCAGGCCGCCGGCGCGCAGCAGGCTGGCGAAACGGCCGTTGCGCAGCGACAGTTCGGCGAAGCCACCCATCTCGATCACCCTGCCCTTGTCCATGAACACGACCAGATCGGCGTCGCGGACGGTGGTCAGGCGGTGGGCAATGATGAAGGTGGTGCGGTCGCGGCGCAATTCGTCGATGGCTTCCTTGACGCGATCCTCGGTCTCGACGTCGAGCGCGCTGGTCGCCTCGTCGAGCACCAGGATCGGAGCATCCTTCAGCACGGCACGGGCAATGGCGATGCGCTGGCGCTCGCCGCCCGACAGCTGGCCGCCACGTTCGCCGACCACCGTGTCATAGCCATTGCTCTTGGACAGGATGAAATCCTGCGCCGCGGCCGCGGTGGCGGCGGCATGGATCTCGTCATTGGTCGCATCGGCGCGGCCGACACGGATATTGTCCTCGATCGAGCGGTTCAGCAATCCGGCATCCTGGAACACGGTGGCGATCGAATTGCGCAGCGACTTGCGGGTCACGGTGCGGGTATCGATGCCGTCGATCAGGATACGGCCGCTGGAGGGCGAGAAGACGCGCTGCAGCAAGTTGATGAGCGTGGTCTTGCCCGCACCCGTCGGCCCGACGATGGCGACGGTCTGGCCAGCCTGGACCTCGAAGGAGACATCGCTGACGCCCTGCCCCGAATTGGCGAACTCGAAGCTGATATCCTCGAAACGGACATGGCCGGTGACATTGGCAAGATCGCGCAGGCCGTCCGGCTCGGCGGTATCGGCGGCAGAATCCTCAAGCTTGTAGAAATCCTCGAGCTTGGCGCGAGCTTCCGAAATCTGGTTCGCGAAAGCCGACATCTGGTCGAGCCGCGAGATCAGCAGCGTGGCGAAGCCGGTGAAGGCGATGACGTCGCCGATGCGCAGCTGGCCGTGGGTGACCAGATAGGCGCCGATCAGAAGCACCACCATCATCGAGATCGTCGACGACAGGCGATTGAGCGCATTGGCGATAGCCCACCAGTCGAGCACCGGGTTCTGCGCGTCGAGCAGGTTCTTGACGTAGCCGCGCAGCGTCTCCGCCTCATGACCGAGACGGTTGTAGCTCTGCAGCACGGCGACGTTGCTCACCGAGTCCGTCACATGCGCGAACACCTTGTGATAGTGGCGCTCGACGGCGGCCTGGCCTTCCTTGGTGCGCTTCATCACCAGGCGGCCGATGCCGACATAGAGAACGCCGAGGACGAGCAGGACCATCGACATACGCACATCCATGCTGAGCGCGGTCGGAACCAGCAGGACGAGTGCAACAGCCGTGGACAAATGCTGGCGCATGAATTCGAGCCAAAGGCTGAACAGCGTCTCGACGGCGCGCAACAGCGTATGGAGGGCGTTGGAGGTGCCGCGCTGGTGATGCCAGGCGAGCGGCATGGTGATGACGCGCTCGAAGGACTGGCACAGCACTTCGCTGCGCCGGGCGTGCGCGAACCGGTCGGCACCGCGCGCCACCAGCACGAAAGCGAGAACATTGAAGGCGCCGATGCCGGCCCAGACCGCAAGCGTGGAGAAGACCGAACCCTTGGTGGAAATTGCGTCGATGACCCGGCCAAACATGATCGGCTCGAGGATCGCGATGGCTGCGAGAGCGACGTTGGCCGCACAGATCAGCGCGACGCGCTTCTTGTCGGCAGCCAGATACCCCAGCGCTCTCCAATAGATCTGCAGAAGTGACACTTCAGCTACTCCGCCAACATTCTATTGTGCCCAATACCAATATTGTGCACTGCACCATTCCTGACACGTAACGGTTGATGCGTCGCAAAACAATGCCCGTCTATCGCTTCCGTTCCCATTTAGCGAACAAAACATGACGACGATACGAAATCTGGCGTGATCACCTAACGGATTGAGATAAAAGGTGAAATGCCAGCGTTGCGGCAAAATCATGGCAGCGGCCTAGCGTTGCCACATTTTTAATCACCGCAAGCTGGAGAGGTCGGTTCCAAGGCGCGCGGCCGACGCCGCCCTGGATCCCGCGCAAGTAACGGGACGCAGCTTCGCGCGTCCCGAAAGACGCGCTATCCGGTGACCCAACCTGTTGATTTTACGCCGGTATCTTGACCACGACTTCGGTCTGACCACCGGCCTTTGGCTCGAAGGACGCCGATTTTGTCTTCGAACCATCGACTTCGAGCGAGATCGTCTTGGTCTTTTTGTCGCGAATGACCTGCACCTTGATCTCGGCGCCCAGCATCTTAAGGGACGCCTGATAGCCGTCCCAATGACTGGGCAGCTTCGGCCGGAACGTGATCTGCTTGCCGCGCCGTTCGATACCCAGGATGCCTTCGACCGCGGCCCGGTATAGCCAGCCCGCGGAGCCGGTGTACCAGGTCCAGCCGCCGCGTCCGCCCTTGTCGTCCCCGGCATAGATATCGGCCGCCACCACATAGGGCTCGACGCGGTAGTGCTCGGTCGAGGCCTCGTCGAACGCGTGATTGACCGGGTTCAGCATCGAGAAGCAGCGGTAGGCCTCGTCGGTCTGCCCCATCTCCGCCAGCGCGATGACGAACCACGTCGCCGCATGGGTGTACTGGCCGCCATTCTCGCGCACGCCAGGCGGATAGCTCTTGATGTAGCCGGGATCCTTGTCCGTCTTCGAGAAGGGGGGCGTGAAAAGCTTCACGATCTTGAGGTGATCGTCGACGAGCAACTTCGTCGCCTGCTGCATCGCCGTCGTCGACCGCGCCGGGTCGCCCTCGCCCGAAAGCACGCTCCAGGACTGGGCGATGGAGTCGATCTTGCACTCCTGCGATGAACGCGACCCCAAAGGCGTGCCGTCATCGAAACTGCCGCGCCGGTACCATTCGCCGTCCCATGCCGTGCTTTCGAGCGCCCGCTTCAGCGCTTCGGCATGCTTTGCCCAGGCTTGTGCGCGCTTGGTGTCGCCCTCGCTCCTGGCGACCGCGGCGAAGTCGCCAAGCGTCTTCAAGAGGAACCAGCCCAGCCACACGCTCTCGCCCTTGCCGTGCTCGCCGACACGGTTCATGCCGTCGTTCCAGTCGCCGCCAAGGATCAGCGGCAGTCCGGCTGGACTGCTGCGCTTGATGGCAAGGTCCAGCGCACGCGCGCAGTGATCGTAGAGCGACACTGTCTTCTTCGAGATTTCCGGGGTGAAGAAGGCGTCATGCTCGCCTTCGCCTAGCACCTGGCCGTCGAGGAACGGCAGTTGCTCCTTCAGGATGGTGGCGTCGCCGGTCACCGTGAGATAGCGCGCCGTGGCGTGAGCGAGCCACACCACGTCGTCGGAGATCAGCGTGCGCACGCCGGCGCCGGTACGCGGCAGCCACCAATGCTGCACGTCGCCCTCCGGGAACTGCCGCCGCGCGGCGTTGAGGATCTGGTCGCGCGCCAGCGTCGGATCATGCGCCAGCAAGGCCAGTGTGTCCTGCAGCTGGTCGCGGAACCCGAAGGCGCCGCTTGCCTGATAGAAAGCCGAGCGGGCGCGGATGCGGCAGGCAAGGCTCTGATAGGGCAGCCAGTGATTGACCATGGCATCGAGGCCCTTGTCCGGCGTCTCGACCTGGATGGTGTCGAGGAAGGCACGCCATTCGCGCTCGTTGTCGGCCAGGCGCTGGTCGAAGTCCCCGCCCCGGTGCTTCTGCACCAGCGCGCTCGCCTGCGCCGAGGACTCGGCATCGCCGAGCAGCCAGATCAGCGTGACGTCGCCGCCAGCCGGAATCTCGATGTCACGAGCGATCGCCGCGCACGGATCGTCTCCGGCCTCGACGCGGCCAGACAGGGCCGAACCGCTCAGCACCGCCTGCGGCAACTCGCTGGACCCGTGCCGGCCGAGGAACTCGGCCCGGTCCGTCGTCACCGAGTGGATGCCGGTGTCGGCGGCGAGGAAGGCCACGCGCTCGCTGAAATCCAGCCCATAGGGGTTTTGCGCCAGCAACGCGCCGGTGGCGCCATCACGGGACGGCACTATGGTTGCCGCCGTGCGCGACCGGTGCCCGCCAAGCACCCACTCGGCGTAGGCATATACGCGCAACCGCGCCGGCACCGAGCCGGAATTCTGGATGCGCAGCCGCGTAATCTTCACCGGATCGACGGGATCGACGACATGGGTCAGGTCCATCGACAAAGGCCCCCGCTTCGAGCGGAAGGTCGAGAAGCCCTGGCCATGCCAGGCCTCGTAGGTCATCGAGGGATCGCGCACCACCGCGGCGATCGGGGAGAACGCCCTGCCGCTGGCCTGGTCGTAAATATAGATGCCCTCGCCCGGCCGGTTCGAAACCGGATCGTTCGACCACGGCGTTATCTGATAGTCACGGCTGTTGCGGCTCCAGGTGAAGGCAGCCCCCTCGGCCGAGGTGTGGAAGCCGAACGAGGCGTTGGAGACGACGTTGATCCAGGGCTGCGGCGTGGTGCGCCGGCCAGTCAGGCGCACCACATAGTGCCGCCCGTCGCCGTCGAAGCCGCCGAAACCGTTCCACTGGCTGAGGCCGGAGCCATCTGCGCTGACATCGGCCACCGCCGAGGCAAATGCATGCATCTGCGGTGCGGGCGCCGGAATTTCGCGCGAGGCCGGCAATCCAGCCGGCTGCAGGCCATCGCGCGCCTGCAGGGCAGCCGCCTCGGCCCGTTCGATCTGGTCGAAGATGGTGCCGTTGCGCGTATGCAGCACGACGCGGGCGACGGCGAGCAGCGTCTTGTAGGTCGTCTCCTCCATCAGGTCGCGGCGCACCGCGAAAATGTGCTGGCGGGGTCCAAGTTCCTTGCCGCGCAAGCGGCTGTTTTCGCACAACGTCTCGACCGCGCGCTGCAGATCCTGAACATAGGAGGAGGCCTGCTCATTGACGACGACGAAGTCGATCATCATGCCGCGGGTGCGCATATATTCCTGGAAGCGCAACGCCTGGGCAACGATTTCCAGATCGGCGACATCGCCGATCCTGACCAGGAAGATCGGGTAATCGCCCGAAATGCTGGTCGGCCACAGGCTCGATTGCTTGCCCAGGCCGGAAGCGATGGACTCTGCGGGCAGCCGCAGGAACGGGTCGGGATAGATCAGATAGCGCGCCAGTTTCTGCACATTGGCGGCATCGGTCAGGCTGAGGCCCAAATGACGGGTCTGCACCTGGCTGCGCGTCCAGGCGAGCATGGCCTGGCGGGCAAAGCTCTCCTGGTGGTCGAGCCGGTTGATGGCCTCTTCCAACTCGGCGCGGTTGGCCCCGACGACGGTCCAGAAGGTCAGCGATATCTTCTTGTTGGCCGGCACGCGCACCTGACGGCGCAGCGAGGCGATGGGATCGAGGGTGAAGCCGGAATGGCCACGAAGCCGGGCGCCTGGATCGAAGGCCGCGGCATCGCCGATGGCGCGGCCACGGCCGATGAAGGCGCGCCGGTCGGTCTCGGCCTCGGCATCACGAGAGGGTCCCGACGGATCGGTGACGAAATGCACCAGCGTGACATCGGGTTCGCTGGTTTCGCGCTTGCGGCGCGTGGCGAAGATCGCGCCATTGTTGGGAGCGATCTCGGTTTCCACGAACATCTTCGAGAAAGCCGGATGCGCGTTGTCGGAAGCCTCCGAACCCAGCACCAGTTCGGCAAAGGACGTCACTTCGATGTGACGGTCGGATGTGCTTTCATTGTAGAGCGTGATCCGGCGGCCCTCGCCATTGCCTTCGGAAATGACGATGCATTCGACCTCGGAGCGCAGCGTGCCGACCGATTTCACGAAGCTCGCCTTGTCATCGGAAAACAGGGTTTGCGTCTTTTCCTCGGCCGCGTGCTTGGGCTCCGAAGTCGCCGACCACCAGTCGCCAGTGGCGGCATCGCGCAGGAAGATATAGGAGCCAAGCCGATCCTCGACCGGATCGGGCTGCCAGCGGGTGACGGAAAGATCGCCCCAGCGGCTGTAACCGGAGCCGGTCGCGGTCACCATCACCGAATAGCGGCCGTTCGACATCACATTGGTCGAACGCAGCGCCCGCAAGGGATCGAGCACGATGCGGGTATCGGGGCTCTCGGTCTCGGTTTCGTCCTTGGAGCGCTCGTCGGCCTCGGTGCGGACGGTGGCGGTCGGAATGTCGCGCGGCGCCCTCTCCTGCAACAACAGTTCGGCCGATTCGATCACCGGATCACTGTGGAAGCGATCGCGAAGGCGACCTTCGAAGATGGCGTCGGCGACAGCGGCGATCGACATGCCCGAATGGTGGGCATAGTAATTCAGCACGACCGCATGGTTGGTGCCTTCCGGCACGCGCTGCGGCGTGAAGTCGACCGCATCATAATAGCCATGAGGGCCAAGCGCGCCGATCTCGCGCAGCCGGGCCAGGTTCTGCACGGCTTCGCGCGGGTTGAACTGGGCCGCCAGGATAGTCGCGTAAGGCGCGATCACCGTGTTCTGGCCGAGGCCACGCTTCAGCCCAAGCCCCGGCACGCCGAAATTAGTATACTGATAGGTCAGTTCCCGATCGCGAGCGTTGTAGGCCGCTTCCGAGATACCCCACGGCACGTTCTTCTGGCGGCCGTATTGGATCTGGCGCTTGATGATCAGCTTGCTGGTCTGGTTGAGGATGGAGCCTTGCGGCTCCTTCATCACCAGTGGCGGCATCAGATACTCGAACATCGAGCCGGACCAGGACATCAGCGCGCCCTGGAAACCGATCTCGACGATCGGGCGGCCAAGCCTGAACCAGTGTTCGGTCGGCAGGTCGCCCTTGGCGATGGCGAACAGGCTGGTCAGCCGCGCCTCGGAGGCCATAAGGTCGTAGCAGCTTTCGTCGAGCTGATGTTCCTCGACCCGGTAGCCGATCGACAAGAGCTTGCGCTCCGGGCGCATCAGGAAGGCGAATTCCATCTCGAAGGCGAAACGGCGGGTGCGCTCGCGCAAGGTGAGCAGCTTGGCACGCAGGGCCTCGACAGCGTTTTCGTCGCTGTGGGCGTCGTGGACGTGCGCCTCGCAGGTGGCCTCGAGCCTTGCCGCCCAGTCGACGATGACGTCGCTCTGCGGCGATGCGGCCTCGGTGTGAATGGCGGTGGCGAGCTTGCGGATTTCGCCAGCCAGGACCGCAAGGTTGATGGTGCGGATCGAGGCCATTTCCGGCTGCGCCTTGATCGTCTCGACGGCACGCCGCATGCCGTCGAGGCGATCGACGAGGCGTTGGCGCAGTGGCCGCAACTGACGGCGGTCGTCAGGCAGTTCATCGAGGCTTTCGCTGAGAATGGTGACGGTATCGAGAATACCCTCGAAATCGCCCTGCAGGTGGACGGAAGGCGCTTCCGCCCATTCCGCGCAGGCCGCCGCCACCGCCACCAGGTGACCGGCGAGATTGCCGCTGTCCACCGCCGAGATATAGAGCGGGTAGAGCGGCTTCAGCGTCGTGGTGTCGTACCAGTTGAAGAGATGGCCACGATGACGCGGCATGCTCTCGATGGTGGTCATGGTGGCGTCGATGCGGGTGATGGCATCGGACAGGCTGATCCAGCCGAAATCGCGCGCCGAGACGACCGAGAGCAGATAGACGCCGATATTGGTCGGCGAGGTACGCGGCGCCACCACGGGCGCCGGGCTCTCCTGGAAATTGTCCGGCGGCAGATTGTGATGCTCCGCCGTCACGAAGCTTTCGAAATAGTGCCAGGTGCGGCGCGCCACGGTGCGCAGCGTGTGGATGTCGGCCTGGGATATGCGCAGCCGGTCCTCGGTTTCGGCGGAGCGGCTGATCCAGCTCGCGATCGCCGGCGAGCCGATCCAGAACACGGCAAAGAAGAAGGCGACGAAGGCACCGGTGGAATCGGCCAGCACCGGAATGGCTAGGCCGACAAAGCCGATGATCACGGCGCCATACATCATGCCGTAATAGGAGCCGACATCATTGTCGCCGGCCTTGTGCGCCTGCGAGGCGGTGCGCCATTCCAGAAGGTTCTGCCGGCTGACGAACAGCCGGTAGAGCGTGCGCACGATGGCGTCGCCCATCATCCAGGCATTGTGCGCCATCAGCACGATCTTCAGCGCCACCATGGCGGTGCCGAAGGCGACGTCGCGCGCCAGCGCCGAGAAATGGCCGCGCGGCGTCTGGTCGCCGCTCTTGGGCAGGATGGCGTTGACGACGTCGAAGGTCGGCGCCATGAACAGGCTGAGGATCAGCAAGGCCTGCCACTGCGCGGCCTGCGTGAAGGGCAGCAGGGTCCAGCCGGCGATGGCCGCCAAGACCCAGAAGATCGGCGTCAGCGAGCGGCGCAGATTGTCGACCATCTTCCAGCGCGACAGGGCTGGGACGCCGGAGCGCGGGTTGAAGATGTAGCCCAAGAGCTGCCAGTCGCCGCGCGCCCAGCGATGGTGGCGCGAGGCGTCGACCGAGTAGCGGGTCGGGTAATCTTCGACCAGTTCGACGTCGGTGACCAGTGCGGCGCGCGCCAGCGCGCCTTCGAGCAGATCGTGGCTGAGGATGGTGTTTTCCTCGATGCGGCCCTGCAAGGCGGCCTCGAAGGCATCGACATGATAGAGGCCCTTGCCGGTGAAGGAGCCGTCGCTGAAGACGTCCTGATAGAGGTCCGAAACAGCGAAGACATAAGGGTCGAGGCCGCGATTGGCCGAGAACACGCGCTGGAAGAACGAGGCTTCGTCGCCGCTGGTCAGCGAAGCGGTGATGCGCGGCTGCAGGATGGTGTAACCGGCGGTTACGACGCGCCTGGTGGCGTCGAAATGCGGCCGGTTGAGCGGATGGCAAAGCTTGCCGACAAGGCTCGATACCGCATCGCGGGTGGTGCGGGTATCGGCATCGAGCGTCATCACATGGACGACCTTTTCCGGCAGCGGCACCTCGAGCGGCAGGAAGGTGGTATCGCTGTCGCCGCGCAGCAAGAGATCGAGCTCGTGCAGCTTGCCGCGCTTGCGCTCCCAGCCCATCCAGCACCCTTGCGCGGCATTGTAGAGCCGGCGGCGGTGCAGGATGTAGAAGCGCGGTGCGCCTTGCGAGGGATAGCGCGCGTTGAGACGGGCGATTTCGGCACGGGCGAAATCCAGGATCTCGGTGTCCGCCGCATCGACCTCGATCTTGCTGTCGGGCCAATCCGACAGCAGGGCGAAATGGATCTCGTCCGCCAGATTGGCGAGGTAGTGCACTTCGATGTTGCGGATGTTCTCCTCGACATCGTCGCGCGAGCCGATCAGCGACGGCACGACCACCAGGGTGCGCGCCTCGGGCGGCACCCCATGCCTGTAGTCGTAGCCAATCAGGCGCGTTGGCTTGAGGAACAGCGAAACCACGGTGTTGAAGAAGGCGAGCGCGCCTTCGCTGGCCGGCACGGCAAACAGCGCCAGCATCAGCACGATCGACGGCACCGACAGGCCAAGATTGCCCAACGCATTGCCTGTCAGGACAAGCAGCAAGACCGTCAGCGCGAAGACGGGGAGCACGATGCCGAGCCAGCCGGTCTTGGCAAAGGTCCGCTTGACCGTCTGGCTGATCGTGGGCCGGTAACCGATCGCCTTTTCCAGCTCCAGCCGGCGCGGGCCGACGAGATAGAAACCGACATCGGTATGGCCGGATCCAGCCTGGGTATCAACCTCTTCAGCCCCCTGCGGGACCGTTCCGCCGGCGGCGTGGCCGGCCAACTCGATGGCTTTTTCGGCGACACGGTACTCCGACAGGTTCGAGCGGCGTGCCAGTTCCTCGATCGCGGTGCGATATTGATCGCGCGAGAAGAAGTCGAGCGCGGCGAAATCGGTGCGCTCGCGCAACACGGTATCGATACGGCTGACGCCTTCGAACCACACCGTCCAGTCGACGTCGTTGATGAGGCGCAGACCACGCACGATGTTGCCGGTGGTGACATTGCCGCTGGACAGCGTCTGGTGCTCGGAAATGATGATTTCCTCGGCGTCCGAGCCGGTTTTTTCGAGCTCGCCTTCCAGCCACTCCAGCGCCTTGCCGGCGTTCTGCGACCCGTCACGCAGGCGATAGAGAAGCTGAGTGGCGAAGGTGGTGTCCTGCGCGTGCGCGCTGAAATTGGCGAGGATCGCCTGCCGGTCCGGATTGTCGTCGGTCGCCAGCACCTTGTCGGCCACGTCGTTGGCGATCTGGCGCATCTGGCGGGTGCGGTTGACCCTGACCGCCAGGCGGCGGAGGTTCTCGATCAGCACGAAGCGCAGAAGGGATGGCAGCGCCCAGAGTTCGCCGATCTTCAGCGGTTCGACCGACTGAAAGCCCTGGACGATGGACTTGAACATGGTCGCCGAGACGGAACTGTCGGAATGGGCGACATAGGTCCAGGCCAGCGCCAATGCGCGCGGCACGGTGCCGCCATCGGGCAGTTTCAGCGTCGGCAATTGCCGGTAGAAGCGGCGCGGCAGGTCGCGTTTGACCTGGAAAATGGTTTCCTCGATCAGATAGTTGTTGTCGAGCAGCCATTGCGCGGCGGGCGTGATGGTTTCGCCCCTCGCCTGCGCGGCATTGGTCGACCGGTAGACTTCGAGGATCTTCTTGGCGCTGTCGCGGATCCGAGCCTGGAAGTCGAACGGGATCAGGCCGAACAGATCCGCCAGATCGCCCTTGGCCAGACTTTCGCCGAGCAGCCGGAGCCGTTCTTCCGGCAGGAATGTCGATCTTATCGGCTCTTCCGTGATGGCAGGAAAGCTCGCGCTTGTCTTCTCGATCTGGGCTGGATTTGTCTGAATATTCATTGAAAATTCCGTAAGCGGGCACTCAGCGGCGTCACCGCTACGGCAATGGCCCTAAAACCGGTTCAAATGCAATTGGTTGCATCAACCCCTATGCCGAAAGTTTGTTTCCGCACCACGACAGGGCGTCATCTTTCGACCAACCCAAAGACGAGCGCCCCTCGCTCCCGTCAAGACCGATCGACGGAGAGGATTCGGGCTTTTTCGTGATGCCGACGCCAGCTTACGCTATATTTCGCCGGCATCGCGATCATGTTTGGAAACAGGCGGTAACCGTTGGCAACAAACGCGTCAGGCGGCACCGATTATCCGGATCACGAAGAGGATCGCATCCGGCTCGGGCTGAACCCGCAAGACAGCGGCATCAGGTCCGAGCAGCAAGGTGTCGAGCGGCCCGAGACGAATGGGCGCGGTGCCGGGGAAAATGGCATGGCCTGCATGACAAAGGATGAAAGTGGAACCTGCGTCGGTCCGGATTTCCACAGGCGTTGAAATCGCCAGACGCTCGACCTGATGCAACATGCGGCCGCGACGCGTCATGACGTTGAGATCGGTGATCGGGCCGGCGATCAGCGCGGCGCTCGTCGGCTGGTCGGCCGGAAAGGAAAATGGCCGGGAGGCCGCCGTCATCCGCTCCGGCGGTCGGCCCGCGACGTCAAGCACGATCCCCTCGCCTTCCAGCACCGACAGCGTGCGGTCGACGCCGGAAAAGCTGGAGAATGGCCCGCTCGTCTCGACCCGGGCCATCGAGACGCGCCAGTCGAAATCGTCGAGCCCGGCGCCATCGGGCGAGACGGCGATCTCGGTCGTCGTGCCGCCGCCGTTCTTCCACGGCATGACGCGGTAATCGGCGGCACGAAGGATGCGCATGGCGTCAGCCGTTACCCGAGAATGCCGGGCAGGTTGAGCTGGTGCTCCTTGGCGCATTCGATGGCGATGTCGTAGCCGGCGTCGGCGTGGCGCATCACGCCGGTCGCCGGATCGTTCCACAACACCCGTTCCAGGCGCCTTGCAGCATCCGGCGTGCCGTCGGCGACGATGACCATGCCGGCATGCTGGGAAAAGCCCATGCCGACGCCGCCGCCATGGTGCAGCGACACCCAGGTGGCGCCCGACGCTGTGTTGAGCAGCGCGTTGAGCAACGGCCAGTCGGAGACCGCGTCGGTGCCGTCCTTCATCGCTTCCGTCTCGCGGTTCGGCGAAGCGACCGAGCCGGAATCGAGGTGATCGCGGCCGATGACCACCGGCGCCTTGAGCTCGCCCTTGGCCACCATCTCGTTGAAGGCGAGACCAAGCCTGTGCCGATCGCCGAGACCGACCCAGCAGATGCGCGCCGGCAGGCCCTGGAACGAGATGCGCTCGCGCGCCATGTCGAGCCAGTTGTGCAGATGGGTGTTGCCGGGGGTGAGTTCGCGCACCTTGGCGTCGGTCTTGTAGATATCCTCCGGATCGCCGGAGAGTGCGGCCCAACGGAACGGGCCGATACCTCGGCAGAACAGCGGCCTGATATAAGCCGGCACGAAGCCCGGGAAGGCGAAGGCATTTTCAAAGCCTTCGTCCTTGGCGACCTGACGGATGTTGTTGCCGTAGTCGAGCGTCGGCACGCCAGCGTTCCAGAACGCCACCATCGCCTCGACATGCTCGCGCATGGAGGCGCGGGCCGCCTTCTCGACCGCCTTGGGGTCGCTGACACGCTTTTCGCGCCACTCGGCCATCGTCCAGCCCTTCGGCAGATAGCCATTGATGGGATCATGCGCCGAGGTCTGGTCGGTGACCATATCGGGGCGGATGCCGCGCCTGAACATTTCGGGCACGATCTCGGCCGCATTGCCGAGCAGGCCCACGGACTTCGCCTCGCCGGCCTTGGTCCAGCGCTCGATCATCTCCATGGCCTCGTCCAGCGTCTCGGCCTTCTCGTCGACATACCGGGTGCGCAGGCGGAAATCGATCGAATCGGGATTGCATTCGATCGCCAGACAGCAGGCGCCGGCCATGACCGCGGCCAATGGCTGGGCGCCGCCCATGCCGCCGAGACCACCGGTCAGGATCCATCTTCCCTTCAGATTGCCGCCATAGTGCTGGCGGCCGGCCTCGACGAAGGTTTCGTAGGTGCCCTGCACGATGCCTTGCGTGCCGATATAGATCCAGGAGCCGGCCGTCATCTGGCCGTACATCATCAGGCCCTTCTTATCGAGTTCGTTGAATTTCTCCCAGGTCGCCCAGTGCGGCACCAGGTTGGAATTGGCGATCAGGACGCGCGGCGCGTCCGGGTGGGTGCGGAACACGCCGACCGGCTTGCCGGACTGCACCAGCAGCGTCTCGTCCTCGCCAAGGGTCTTCAGCGAGGCGACGATGCGGTCGAAATCGTTCCATGTGCGGGCCGCCCTGCCGATGCCGCCATAGACGACCAGCTCGTTGGGGTTCTCGGCGACCTCGGGGTCGAGGTTGTTCATCAGCATGCGCAGCGGCGCTTCGGTCGTCCAATAGCGGGCGTTGAGCTTGTCGCCGCGGGGCGCGCGCACTTCGCGGATGTTGTGGCGAGGGTCGGTCATCATTGTCCCTTTCGGATGAGGCGGCGCGTCAGCGGCCGGCCCAGTCAATGGCGGTTTGGAGAATCTTTCTCAGCGTGGCGCGGATCGGCGCGGCGAAGGCGGCATCGTAGGGCACCGGCCAATTGTCCGGCGTGCCCTTCCCTTCGGGTTCGCGCATATAGCCGCGATTGGAGAGTTCCATCTGCAGCGCATGCACGCCCTGAAGCGGCAGGCCGAAATGGCGCGTGATCCACCCGCCCTTGAAGCGTCCGTTGACGACAAAGGTTTCACCGGTTTCAGCCATGATCTGGTTGACCGTGGCCTGCAGCGTCGGATCAGCGCTTTTGCCGTCGTTCGTGCCGAGATTGAATACCGGCAGCGTGCCTTCGAACAGGCGTGGCAGCACCGAGCGGATCGAATGGCAGTCGTAGAGGACAATCTTGCCGTGCAGGCTGCGCAGCCTGTCGATCTCGGCCTGCAAGGCGGCGTGGTAGGGTGTGAAGAACTTCTCGCGGCGCTCGTCGATCTCGGACGGGCCCGGCTCTTCGCCCTGGCGGTAGATCGGATCGCCATCGAAGGTTTCGGTGGGGCACAGGCCGGTGGTCGCCTGGCCTGGATAGAGCGAGGCACCGGATGGATCGCGGTTGACGTCGATGACGGTGCGCGAGATCGCCGTGTGCACGACGGTCGCGCCAAGGTCAGTGGCGAAATCATAGAGATTGTCGATCCACCAGTCGCAATCGCGCCGACCCAGCCATGGCGACACCAGCCGGCTTTCGAGGCCGGCAAGGTCGATGCCGGTGTGCGGGATCGACACCAGCAGCGGTGCCGTGCCCTGAGTAATGGTGAGCCAAGCAGGTGTCATCAGGCAATCCCCGGCAGCGTCACCGCGCTTGCCGCCTTCACTGTCGCGCCACCGCGCACCATGGCGATGGCCTTTTCCATGTCGGGGTGGAAATGGCGGTCGTTGTCGAGATGCGGCACTTCGGCCCGGACGAGCTTGCGCACGGCTTCGAGCGCGGCGCTGGAGGCGAGCGGCTGATGGAAATCGCAGCCTTGCGCGGCGGCCAGCAATTCGATGCCGATCACCGCCGTCGCATTCTCGACCATGCCGATCAGGCGGCGTGCGCCATGCGCGGCCATCGAGACGTGATCCTCCTGGTTGGCCGAGGTCGGGATGGAATCGACCGATGCCGGATAGGCCTTCTGCTTGTTTTCCGAAACGAGTGCCGCCGCCGTCACCTGCGGGATCATGAAGCCGGAGTTGAGGCCGGGCTTGGGCGTCAGGAAGGCGGGCATGCCCGACAGGGCCGGGTCGACCAGCATGGCGATGCGGCGCTCCGAGAGCGAACCGATCTCGCAGACGGCCAGCGCGATCATGTCGGCGGCGAAAGCCACCGGCTCGGCGTGGAAATTGCCACCGGAGAGCGCGGTGTCGTCCTCGGCGAAGATCAGCGGATTGTCGGTGACGCCATTGGCCTCGGTGCCGAGCGTATCGGCCGCCTTGCGCAACACATCGAGGGCCGCGCCCATCACCTGTGGCTGGCAACGCAGGCAATAGGGATCCTGGACACGCTCGTCGCCGACACGATGCGATTCACGGATAGCGCTGCCGGCCATCAGATTGCGCAGCGCGTCCGCCGTCTCGATCTGGCCCCGATGTTTTCTCAACAGATGGATGCGCGGGTCGAAGGGCGCGTCCGACCCCTTGGCGGCGTCGGTCGAGAGTGCGCCGGCGACCAGCGCCGATTGGTAGAGCACTTCTGCCTCGAACAGCGCGGCCAGTGCGTAGGCCGTCGAAAACTGCGTGCCGTTGAGCAGCGCCAGACCTTCCTTGGCGCCCAATGTCACCGGCTCCAGCCCGTGCGAGACGAACGCGACCTTGGCCGGAAAGCGGCCATGCGGGGTGAAGCATTCGCCGACGCCGATCATCACCGCCGTCATGTGCGACAGCGGGGCAAGGTCTCCGGAGGCGCCGACCGAACCTTGCGCCGGCACCACCGGGATGACGTCGTTGGCGAGCATCGCTTCCAGCAATTCGATGGTGTGCGAGCGCACGCCGGAGGCGCCCTGCGCCAGGCTCGCAAGCTTCAGCGCCATCATCAGCCGGGTAATGGCGACGGGCATCGGCTCGCCAACGCCGGCGGCATGCGACAGAACGATGTTGCGCTGCAGGGTCTCCAGATCTTCGGCCGGGATGCGCACGCTGGCCAGCTTGCCGAAGCCGGTGTTGATGCCATAGACCGGCTCGCCCTTGGCAACGATGCGCGCGACAGCCTCGGCGCTTGCCTTGATTTTTGGGCGGCAGCCATCATCCAGTTTCGGCACGGCGCCCCGATAAATGGCGCGCCAATCGGCCAGCGTGGCGTTGCCAGGCTTCAGGGTCAGTTCGGTCATTGTCCTCTCCAGATGCGGGCATGCAGCGGGTTGAAGCCCATGCGGTAGACGAGTTCGGCGGGACGCTCGATCTCCCAGATCGCCAGGTCGGCGGATTTGCCTGATACCAGCGTCCCGATCTCGCCGAGCAGGCCCAGCGCACGCGCGGCCTCGCGGGTGACGCCGGCAAGACACTCGTCGACCGTCATGCCGAACAGCGTCGCCGCCATGTTCATGGTCAGAAGCAGCGAGGTCAGCGGCGATGTGCCGGGATTGTTGTCGGTGGCGACAGCCATTTTCACGCCATGCTGGCGAAACAGGCCGATCGGCGGCTTCTTAGTCTCGCGGATGAAGTAGTAGGCGCCAGGCAGAATCGTCGCGACGGTCCCCGCCCTGGCCATCGCCACGGCGCCTGCTTCATCGGTGTATTCGAGATGATCCGCCGACAACGCGCCATAGCGGGCGGCAAGTTCGGCGCCGTGCAGGTTGGATAGCTGGTCGGCGTGGAGTTTTACGGGCAAGCCGAGCGCCCTGGCCTTGTCGAACACGCGCGCCATCTGCTCGGGCGAAAATGCGATGCCTTCACAGAACCCGTCGACGGCATCGGCCAAGCCTTCGGCGGCGACGCCGGGAAGGATTGTGTTGGCGACGAGATCGACGAAGGCGTCCTTGTCGCCCTTGGCTTCGGGAGGCAGCGCATGGGCTGCCAGGCATGTGGTGCGGACCGTTACCGGGCGTTCATTCCCCAGCTGTCGCGCGGCGCGCAGCGACTTCTTTTCATTGTCGAGATCGAGGCCATAACCGGACTTGATCTCGACCGTGGTGACGCCTTCCGCCATCAGCGCGTCAAGGCGCGGCAGCGTCTGGGCGACCAGGTCGCTCTCGCTGGCGACGCGCAGCGCCTTGACCGAAGAGACAATGCCGCCGCCGGCCCTGGCGACCTCTTCATAGGTGGCGCCGGCCAACCGCATCTCGAACTCGTTGGCGCGGTTGCCGGCGTGGATCAGGTGGGTGTGGCAGTCGATCAGGCCGGGCGTGATCCAGCGGCCTTCGCAATCGACGGTCTCGCCCAGGGCAAACGCCGAGGGCATCTCGGATTCGGAACCGGCATAGACAATGCGGCCGTCGCGCACCGCGACCGCGCCGTGTTCGACGATGCCAAGTCCGGCGGAATTTTCGGCCATGGTCGCCAGATGCGCATTGCGCCAAAGGCGAAGCCCCCCCGCTTGGCTCTTGCTCTCTCCAGCCATCATCTTTTCCAATTGAAAGGATGGCGATTATGTATATACATATTGAAACGCACTGCAAGTGCTATTGTCATCCCCAGGGCAGGATTCGGAGACGGACGTGACGGCGATCTTTGCGGAACAGGCGCTCCTGCCGGATGGTTGGCAAGGCAATGTGCGGATCGCCATCGACCAAGGGCGAATCTCGGCGATCGAGGCCGGGACCTCCCCGCGACCAGGCGACGAACGCCATGCCATCCTGCTGCCCGGCATGCCCAATCTGCACAGCCACGCTTTCCAGCGCGGCATGGCCGGGCTTGCCGAGTTGCGAGGCCCCTCCGCCGACAGTTTCTGGAGTTGGCGCGAGGCGATGTACCGTTTCGCGCTGTCGATGACTCCCGATCAGGTCGAGGCGGTGGCGGCGCAGCTCTATGTCGAAATGCTGGAGGCCGGCTTTTCGCGCGTCGGCGAATTTCACTATCTCCATCATGACCGCGACGGAAACCCTTACGCCAACCCTGCCGAAATGGCCGAGCGCATCGCCGCGGCGGCCGGCGAAACCGGTATCGGCCTGACGCTGCTGCCGGTGTTTTACGCGCACTCCTCTTTCGGTGGTGCCGCGCCAAACGACGGCCAGAGGCGATTCATCAACGATGTTGGCGGGTTCGCCCGGCTTGTTGAGAAGTCCCGCGAATCTGTTCGCTCTTTGAATCAAGCAATTGTCGGCGTCGCCCCGCACAGTTTACGGGCCGCGACGCCGGAGGAACTCAGGGCGGTTGCGGCGATCGCGCCGGACGGGCCGATCCATATCCACGTCGCCGAGCAGGTGAAGGAGGTCGAGGACTGCCTTGCCTGGTCCGGCGCGCGTCCGGTCGAGTTTCTGCTTGGCCATGCCGCTGTCGACCAGCGCTGGTGCCTGATCCATGCCACCCACATGACGGAAACCGAGACCATCGACATGGCGAAGAGCGGCGCCATCGCCGGCCTCTGCCCGATTACCGAGGCCAATCTCGGCGACGGCACTTTTGCCGCACCCTTGTTCAGAGAGCATGGCGGCCGCTTCGGTGTCGGCTCCGATTCCAACGTGCTGATCGGCCTGCCCGACGAATTGCGCCAGCTCGAATATTCGCAGCGCCTCGCGCACCGCGCCCGCAATGTGCTTGCGGTGGCAGGCGGCTCGACCGGGGGTGCGCTGTTCGACGCCGCACTTGACGGCGGCAGCGTCGCGCTCGGCGCCGGCGCCGCGCGGATAGCCGTCGGCGCTGCCGCTGATCTCGTCTCGCTCGACGCCGGCAATCCCTCGCTGGCGGGCAAGATGGGCGATGCGATCCTTGATGCCTGGATCTTCGCCAATGGCAGCAAGGTCGATTGTGTCTGGGTGCACGGGCAAAAGCAGGTCAGCGGCGGCAGGCATGCGAGACGCGAGGAGATTGCCGAGCGGTTTCGCGAGGTAATGACCGCGCTTTCCGAAAGCTGATCCTGGATGAGCATGGTCGAACCAACTGACATGGAGGACAGCGAGACCGTTTCGCTGCATCAGCGCATCCTTTCCGATATCCGCGAAAAGATCCTGTCCGGCACTTGGGCGCCTGGCCACCGTATTCCGTTCGAACATGAGCTGACGGCGGAATACAAATGCTCGCGCATGACCGTGAACAAGGCGCTGTCGCAGCTCGCCAAGGCCGGATTGATCGAGCGGCGACGGCGTTCGGGCAGCTTTGTCCGCCGGCCGCAATCGCAAGCGGCGGTGCTTGAACTGCACGATATCAGGATCGAGGTCGAGGCACTCGCCCTGCCCTATCGCTATGAGCGGCTGGAACGCCTGCAGCGGCGCAGCAATGCCGGCGACCGGGCGCTGCTCGGACTCTCCACGGCGGGCTCGGTCTTGCGACTTGAAGGCTTGCATTTTGCTGGCGAACGGCCGTTCGCCTTCGAGCAGAGACTGATCAATCTGTCGGCCGTGGCCGAGGCAGGAGACGAGGCCTTCCTCGAAATCGCGGCAGGCCCGTGGCTGATAGGCCGCGTGCCCTGGAGCGAAGCCGAGCACCGCATCCGCGCCATGGCTGCCGACGGGACTATCGCCGATGCGCTCGACATCGATCCCGGCGCGCCCTGCCTGGTGGTCGAACGCCGCACCTGGAGCGCCGAGCACCCGGTCACCCATGTACGCTTCATCTATCCGGCGGAAAGCCACACGCTGGTGGCAAGGTTCACGCCGTCGCAGGGGTAGCTGATCTCCCTGCGGGACAGCGCCCCCCTCCGCCCTGCCGGGCATCTCCCCCACGAGGGGGGAGATCGACAGCTTCCACGTCGCGCTTTACAGCGCGGCCGTCACAATAATCTCGACCAGATATTCCGGGCCGGCGAGCTTGGCTTCGCCAGTGGCGCGGGCGGGCGTGTGGCCCTGCGGCACCCACTTGTCCCATTCGGAATTCATTTCGGCGAAGGTGCTCATGTCGGCCAGCCAGATGATCGCCTGGACGATCTTGGTCTTGTCGGTGCCGGCCTTGGCCAGCAATTCGTCGATGGCCGCCAGAACATCGCGGGTCTGCGAGGCGACGTTGCCGCCGGGATCGCCGACCTGGCCGGCCAGATAGACGGTGTTGCCGTGGATGACGATCTGGCTCATGCGCGGGCCGACATCGATGCGACGAATGCTCATTCGAGAGGTTCCTTCCGTTGTGGTCGGGCCTCTTTAGAGTCGCCGTCCGCTTCGGGCAAGGCCGCCTGACCGAAACCGTTTGAGCCAATTGCGCCACTTAAGGCCAGCCGCGCACACGGGGAGTTGACCATGGCGTCGCAATTCCGCCGGATGGACTTGTTGACTAATGTAATAACATCACATATCCAACAACCCCTGCCTGCGGCCGCGTTTGGCGACGGAGCGATATGACCCAGACCTGCCTGACATTCCGTGACCTGACGCTTGGTTATAACAGCCATCCAGCGATCCATCATCTCGATGGCGCGATCCGCAAGGGTTCGTTGACGGCGGTAGTCGGTGCCAACGGCTCCGGCAAGTCGACGCTGATGAAGGGTATCGTCGGGGTGCTGAAGCCAATGGCCGGCGAAGTTGTCCGCGCGCCCGGTGTGCGGGCGGCCTATCTGCCGCAGCAATCGGAACTCGATCGCTCTTTTCCCGCCCGTGTCGTCGATCTGGTTTCACTGGGCCTGTGGCCGAAGCGCGGCATGCTTGGCCGCTACACCAAGGAAGATCGCGAATCCGTCAGCAAGGCTTTGATGGCCGTCGGTCTCGGCGGCTTCGAGAAGCGGCCGATCGACACGCTGTCGGGTGGTCAATTGCAGCGGACGCTGTTTGCCCGGGTGCTGTTGCAGGATGCCGACCTGATCCTGCTCGACGAGCCCTTCAACGCAGTCGACGCCAAGACGGTCGGCGACCTGATTGCGCTGATCAAACGCTGGCACGGGGAGGAGCGCACCGTCATGGTGGTGGTGCATGATCTCGATCTGGTGCGCCAGAATTTTCCCGAAACACTGCTGCTTGCCCGCCAGCCGGTTGCCTGGGGCGAAACCCGGGAAACGCTGAAGCCGGAGAACCTGTTGCGGGCGCGCCGCTTTCACGAAGCCTGGGAAGACAACGCGCCCTGGTGCGAGCCTGACGAGCACGCTCACGGCCATGATCACGATCATCATGGCCACGATCACGACCATCACCATGGCGCCGGACCGAGGGCTGCCTGATGGACGCGCTCTACGGTCTTTTCATCGCGCCCTTCGCCGATTTCGGCTTCATGCAGCGGGCGCTGATCGGCTCGCTGATGCTGTCGCTCGGCGCCTGCCCGATCGGCGTCTTCCTGATGCTGCGGCGCATGAGCCTGTCGGGTGACGCGATGGCGCATGCCATCCTGCCGGGGGCGGCCGCCGGCTTCCTGTTCTATGGCCTTGAAATCCTGCCGATGACCATTGGCGGCCTGATCGCCGGCGTCATCGTGGCGCTCGGCGCCGGCGCCGTTTCGCGCTTCACCATCCAGCGTGAGGACGCCTCGATGGCAGCTTTCTACCTGATTTCGCTCGCCATCGGCGTGCTGATGGTGTCGATCCGCGGCTCCAGCGTCGATCTCATGCATGTGCTGTTCGGCACGGTTCTGGCGCTCAACAACGAGGCCTTGACGCTGATCGGCGGCATCGTCGCGGTGACGCTGGTCTGTCTCGCCATCTTCTGGCGGGCGCTGGTCGCCGAATGCCTCGACCCGCTGTTCCTGCGTTCGGTCAGCCGCATGGGCAGCCCGGTGCATTTCATCTTCCTCGGCCTCGTCGTGCTTAACCTCGTCGGCGGCTTCCAGGCGCTCGGTACCTTGCTGTCCGTTGGATTGATGATGCTGCCGGCGGCTGCCGCTCGGTTCTGGACGGCGCGCGTCGAGCCTATGTGCGTGCTGGCCGTGCTGATCGGCTTTGCCTCCTGCATTGCCGGACTGCTCCTCTCCTATCATGCCTCGCTGCCGTCCGGCCCGGCCATCATCCTGTCGGCCGGCGTCGTCTATTTCGCCTCGATCCTGTTTGGCACGCGCGGCATTCTGCGCGCGCGCATCATCCATCACCGTCACAGAACGGCCTGATCCCCGCCCCTAAAAGGAGACCCCGCTTATGCTGAAATCGATCCGTGCCGCTCTGGCGATGAGCGTTATAACATTAACCGTCTTTGGAGCATCGTCGGCATTCGCCGCGCCGCTGAAAGTGGTCGCCAGCTTCACCGTCATCGCGGACTTCGCCAAAAACGTCGGCGGCGACCGGGTCGCGATCACCACCATTGTCGGGCCGGACGGCGATGCCCATGTCTATGAGCCGAGCCCCGCCGACGCGGTGGCCATGGCCAAGGCCGATATCGTGCTGGTCAACGGCCTGCATTTCGAGGGCTTCCTGCAGCGGCTGGTCGATGCCAGCGCCACCAAGGCCTCGATCATCACCTTGACCAAAGGCGTGACGCCGATCGACTTCAAGCCTGAATTCGCCGACGCCGACGCAGCGGAGGGTGCCGGCACCGGCGGCGGCAAGACGGTGACCGATCCGCACGCGTTCCAGTCGATCGCCAATGCCAGGATCTATGTGAAGAACATCGCCGAAGCGTTCTGCGCGGCCGATAGCGAAGGCTGCGTCAGCTACCAGACCAATGCCGCCGCCTATACCAAGAAGCTCGATGCGCTGGAAGGCGAAGTGAAGGCGGCGATCCAGTCGATCCCCGAGGCAAAGCGCGTCGTCATCACCTCGCATGACGCCTTCGGCTATTTCGAGCACGAATACGGCCTGACTTTCCTCGCCCCGCAAGGCATCTCGACCGATTCCGAACCGTCGGCCGCCGATGTCGCCAAGCTGGTCGAGCAGGTCAAGCAGGACAAGGCCGCGGCCATCTTCGTCGAGAACATCACCAACCCGCGCCTGATCGAGCAGATCGCCAGCGAGACCGGCATCAAGGTCGGCGGCACGCTCTACTCCGATGCGCTGTCGCAGCCCGATGGCCCGGGCTCGACCTATATCGACATGATGCACAACAACATCCGTCAGATCAAAGGCGCCATTCTCGGCAGCTGAAATTGATCCGCACCCAGCCGGGCCCTATCGGCCCGGTTGGATTTTCTGGCCTGCGATGTCTATTTGGCAGAGAATTCCTTCGATGCGGATTGCCGCCCCCCTCCGGGAGTGGCAAGACTGCCGTCAACGAGATCGCGAGGACGACACAATGGAATACCGCCAGATCAGCGAAGACTATTCGGTTTCAGGCCAGATCCAGCCCGAAGACGTCGCCGCCATCAAAGAAGCCGGCTTCAAGAGCGTGATCTGCAACCGGCCGGACGACGAACAGCCCGGCCAGCCTTCGGCGGAAACGCTCAAGACAGCAGTCGAAGCCGCTGGTCTCGCCTTCCGCTATATCCCGGTCATCAGCGGCCAGATCACGCAGGATAATGTCGACGACCAGGCCGAAGCACTCGACGAGCTCGAAGGGCCGGTCTTCGCCTATTGCCGCTCCGGCGCCCGCTGCACCAATCTGTATGGGCTGATCCAGCAGTCGAAGGCTTAAATCGGCAGCGCGCCGGTCTCTTTCAGTGTCTCCAGCACGATCGCCGTCTTCACATGCTGCACCGATTCGTGCGGCAGGAGCACGCCGTTGACGAACTCCGACAGTGATTTGAGATCGGGCGTCACGACTTTCAGGATATAATCCATCTCGCCGGTCAGCGCGTGGGCTTCCTGCACCTCGGGCAGCCGCGCCACCAATTCGCCGAAGCGCCGGGCATTGTCACGGTTGTGGGTGGCCAAGGTTACCGAGATGACGTTGACCAGCGAGAAGCCGAGACGATCACGGTCGAGCACCGCCCGGTAGCCTTTGATAAAACCATCCTCCTCCAGACGCTGGCGGCGGCGCGAGCATTGCGATGCCGACAGGTTCACCCGCTCTGACAGATCGTTGTTGGTGAGCCGCGCGTCACCTTGCAGGAGCGCCATTATCTTGCGGTCAAATTGATCAATGCGCGCCTCATCCACGGTTTTTTCTCTCTTCATGCATGTTTCACGCATGACATCATCATTTCAAGCGCTTGAATGCAAGCACTATGCGCCGGCTCCGCGTTATCATGCGTCGAATGGTCATTTTCGGCCAAACGACATTTCGGAGGAATGCCATGGGTCCCTTCCCGCACGACGCCCCGCCCGCCACGATCAGCAAGGACAACCCCGCCGGTACCGACGGGTTCGAGTTCGTCGAGTTCGCGCATCCCGAACCGACGAAGCTGGCCGAACTGTTCACCCGCATGGGCTATGTGGCGGTGGCCAGGCATCGCAGCAAGAACATCACCGTCTGGCGCCAGGGCGACATCAACTATGTCGTCAATGCCGAGCCCGGCTCTCATGCGATGAAGTTCGTCGACAAGCACGGCCCTTGCGCCGCTTCGATGGCCTGGCGCGTGGTCGATGCCAACCACGCTTTCGACCACGCCGTCTCGAAGGGAGCCATCCCCTATGAAGGCGACGACAAGGCGCTCGATGTGCCGGCGATTGTCGGCATCGGCGGCTCGTTGCTTTATTTCATCGACAGCTACGGCAAGAAGGGCTCGGCCTATGACGCCGAATTCGAGTGGCTTGGCGCGCGCGACCCCCGGCCGCAAGGCGTCGGTTTCTATTTCCTCGACCACCTGACCCACAATGTCTATCGCGGACAGATGGACAAGTGGTGGGACTTTTATCGCAATCTGTTCGGCTTCAAGCAGATCCATTTCTTCGACATCGACGGCAAGATCACCGGTCTGGTCAGCCGCGCCATCACCTCGCCCTGCGGCAAGATCCGCATTCCGCTCAACGAATCCAAGGACGAGACCAGCCAGATCGCCGAATACCTGAAGAAGTACAATGGCGAAGGCATCCAGCACATCGCGGTCGGTACCGATGAGATCTACGCGGCCACCGACAAGCTCGCCGACAACGGGCTGAAGTTCATGCCCGGCCCGCCGGAGACCTATTACGACATGTCGTATGACCGCGTGAACGGCCATGACGAGCCGATCGAGCGGATGAAGAAGCATGGTATCCTGATCGACGGCGAAGGGGTGGTCGATGGCGGCATGACCAAGATCCTGCTGCAGATTTTTTCGAAGACCGTGATCGGGCCGATCTTCTTCGAGTTCATCCAGCGCAAGGGCGACGAAGGCTTTGGCGAGGGCAATTTCCGCGCTTTGTTCGAATCGATCGAGCAGGACCAGATCAAGCGCGGCGTGATCAAGGTGGACGGCAAGGCGGCTTAGCTTACTTGCAGGACAACTTCTTATGACCTAAATTTTGGTCACAGGAGGTTGTCCATGAACATTCCAATGGCTAAGGCGAAGGCTCAGCTGTCGGAGTTGGTAAAGCGTGCCCAAGCTGGCGAAGAAATCAATCTGACGCGGCACGGCGAGGTTGTTGCAACCTTGAACGCTCCCGCTCGGCCAGGCGGAAGCAAAGGCCTGCTCGGAGCCTTAAAGGGCCAGATCCGGATAGCGGACGATTTTGACGAACTCGGTCCCGAATTTTCGACTTACGACGTCGCGCTGGTCTGACGACCCAACCCCAGCCACTCGACCTCTTCCTTCCTCAGCTTCAAATCATAGTCGAGCAAAAACTCATCCAGTTGCGGCGGCGCGACTGACGTGCCCGACAGCATGGCGTGGACCTGGCCGCGGTGGTGGATGTCGTGCAGGAAGACGTGCGCCAGGATATCGCCGATCTTTTCCGGGATCATGCCGTCCTCGCGCCGGTCGGTCATGACGCGGCGATCGAGATCGACCTCCGACAGGCCATCGCAGAAGGCGATCAGCCGTCGGTCGGCCACTCGCTGTGCGGCAAAGAGCGGCTCACTTTCCTCGAAAGGCACGAAATCATCATGGGCGGCGGCGCCGACGCCGCCCTCTTCGAGAAAATCGAGATAGAGATAATCGACGGCAAGGACGTGGTTGAGCGTCGCCTTGATCGACGGGAAAAAGCTGGTGCGTTCGGCTTCGAATTCTCCGGGCTTGAGCTGCAGAACAGCGCGATAGAGCCGGTCGTTCGACCAGATATTATTCCCAGCCATGCGGCGCAAATGATCCAGAAGATTCATCGCTGAAAATCTGCCCTAGCCTCTATCCCTCGTATTTCTCAACCTTCTGCTCGATGGCGCCGAAGATCGAATGGCCTGCCTTGTCCTTCATCTCTATGCGCACCGTGTCGCCGATGCGCAGGAACGGCGTCTTTGGTTCACCTGACTCGATCGTCTCGATCATGCGCAGTTCGGCGATGCAGGAATAGCCGGCGCCGCCCGCCGCGACCGGCTTGCCCGGGCCGCCGTCGAGCTTGTTGGAGACCGTACCCGAGCCGATGATGGTGCCTGAGACCAGCGGCCTTGTCCGGGCGGCGTGAGCGATCAGTGCCGGGAAATCGAAGGTCATGTCGACGCCGGCATTGGCGCGGCCGAACGGCTTGCCGTTGATGTCGGCGAGCAGCGGCAGGCTGACCTTGCCGCCGTCCCAGGCATCGCCCAGTTCGTCCGGCGTCACCGCCACGGGCGAGAAGGCCGAGGACGGTTTCGACTGAAAGAAGCCGAACCCCTTGGCCAGTTCCGGCCCGGTGAGTGCGCGCAACGTGACATCGTTGACCAGCATGACCAGCCGGATGGCGGCGCGCGCCTCATCGAGGCTGGCGCCCATCGGCACATCGTCAACGATGACCGCGACCTCGGCTTCCATATCGATGCCGAAGGCCTCGTCGACTGTCTGGATCGGATCGCGTGGTGCCACGAAGGAGTCCGAGCCGCCCTGGTAGATCAGCGGGTCGGTCCAGAAGCTTGCCGGCATCTCGACGCCGCGCGCTTTGCGCACCAGTTCGACATGGTTCACATAAGCGGATCCGTCAGCCCATTGATAGGCGCGCGGCAGCGGCGAATGCGCGTCGTGCTCGTGGAAGCGAGCTGCCGGCATCGCATTGTTCTCCAGCGATTCGGCGATTGTCGCCAGATGCGGCGAGATCCTGCGCCAGTCGTCGAGTGCCGCCTGCAGCGTGCGCGCCAGAAACGAGGCGTCGGTGTATTGTGTCAGGTCGCGCGAAACGACGACGAGTTTCCCGTCGCGCGTCCCATCCTTCAGCGTGGCAAGCTTCATGCTGTTCCCTCTCCTTTTGCAGCTTTCCCGCTGCTTAGCTCCACAACAAGGCCGTCGCGCGCGATCGTCAAGTCGCCGGCCCATGTTTTCCTGACGGCGGCAGTCCACTCTGTCTCGCAAATCTGGGAGTCGTCGGCCGGAATGAGGTGATTGAGCACCAGCCGCTTCACGCCGGCTGTGTCGGCGATGCGCCCAGCCTCCTCGGCAAAGCTGTGGCTTGCAAGCAGATGCTCCTTGAGCCGCGCGCCATTGCCGGTCCTGGCAACCAGCCGCTCGATGCCTTCTTCCAGCATGGCTTCATGGACGAGGACATCAGCGCCTTCGGCGAAATCGGCCAGCGGCGGAAAGAAGGCTGTATCGGCCGAGAACACCACGCTTTTTGCGCCATGCTCGAAGCGCAGGGCAAAACAGTCGGTCACCGGCGGATGGTCGACGCGCAGCGCCGTGACCTTCAGGCCGCGCTGCTCGACCACATGGCCTTCGCCGAATTCTTCGACAGAAACCAACTCGCGAATGTCGGGCCGGCCCTCGTCGACGATGCGGATTTCGATGTCGAATTCCATCGCCTGGCAAAAGCGCCGCCAGTAATGGCCCGTGCCGGGCGGACCAAACACGCCGACAGGCGTTGCCAGACCTGCCGTCCAGGCGGTGTGGATCAGCGGTCCGAGTTCCAGCACATGGTCGGAATGCAGGTGGGTGATGAAGATCAGATCGAGCGCCTTCAGGTTGACACCGGCATCGACCAGACCGCGCGTTACGCCAAGCCCGCAATCGACGACGATGGTTCGTCCGCCGATCTCGAGCAGCGACGAACTCGGCCACGGCCCGACCGGCCGCAGCGCGGGGCCGCCTTTCGAACCCAGCAGCACCAGCCGCTCCGGCATTGGCTTGCCGCTCAAGACCAGTCGCCCTCGGGCGTGCCATTGAAGCGCTTCTTCAGGTCGGCCCAGCAATCGATGTAGTTGTCCTGCCGGGTTTCGAGTTCGGCGCCGTAGCGGGTCAGCATCTGCGGAAAACGCGTCTCGAACATGAACGCCATGGTGTTGTCGAGCTTGACCGGTTTCAGCTCCGCGCGCGAGGCCTTTTCGAAGCCAGGCGCATCCGGGCCATGGGCCAGCATCAGATTGTGCAGGCTGATGCCGCCGGGAACAAAACCTTCCTCCTTGGCGTCGTACTGGCCGTGGATCAGACCCATGAACTCGCTCATGATGTTGCGGTGATACCAGGGCGGCCGGAACGTATCTTCCGCAACCAGCCAGCGCGGCGGGAAGATGACGAAGTCGATATTGGCGGTGCCTTCCTCGCCGCTCGGCGCGGTGAGAACCGTGAAGATCGATGGATCGGGGTGGTCGAACAGCAGTGCGCCGACCGGAGAAAACGTCGCCAGATCATATTTGTAAGGGGCGTAGTTGCCGTGCCAGGCGACGACGTCGAGTGGCGAATGGCCGATCTCGGTGACATGGAAATTGCCGCACCATTTGACGATCAGCCGGCACGGCGTTTCCTTCTCCTCGAACCAGGCGCAGGGCGTCTTGAAGTCGCGCGGATTGGCCAGGCAATTGGCACCGATGGGGCCGCGATCAGGCAAGGTCAGCTTGGCGCCGTAGTTCTCGCAGACATAGCCGCGCACTTCGGTGTCGACCAGTTCGACCTTGAAGACGAGGCCGCGCGGCAGCACGGCGATCTCGCCGGGGCGAAGCTCGATGACCCCCATCTCGGTGACAAGGCGCAAGCTGCCCACCTGCGGCACAACAAGCAGTTCACCGTCGGCATTGAAAAAATGGTCGTCGACCATGGAGCGGTTGGCGACATAGACATGGGCAGCCATGCCGCTCTGCCCGAGCACGTCGCCGGCCGTGGTGATCGTGCGCATGCCGGCGATAAAATCGGTCGGCTCTTTCGGCATCGGCACCGGGTTCCAGCGGTATTGGCCCAGCGCCAGTTCGTGGTCGCCGACATTCGGCGCGGTTTTCCACAAGGGATAGTTCGCGGCCTTGAAGCGGCCAGTGTGTTTTACGCTCGGCCGGATGCGGTAGAGCCAGGATCGCTCGTTGGTGCCACGCGGCGCGGTGAAGGGCGAACCGGAAAGCTGCTCGGCATAGAGGCCGTAGGCCGGCCGCTGCGGCGAGTTGCGCCCCTGCGGCAAGGAACCCGGCAATGTCTCGGTCTCAAAATCATTGCCGAAGCCCGGCATATAGGAAAAGGCCATCGCGTCCTCCCGGATTGACCAGATTGGTTTCATTTGTAACCATCGAGAATGTAACTATCAATCTTCCGTTTTTCCCGGATGCGGACAATGGACATCCTCGAACTTGAAAGCTTCCTGCCCTACCGGCTCTACCGGCTGACCGACGCGGTCAGCCGCGAATTCTCGAAAGTCTACAAGGACCATTACGGCCTGACACGGCCGGAATGGCGCACGCTTTCCGGGCTTGGACAGCGCGGCACGATGACCGCGACGGCGCTCGGCGAGCAATCGGCCATGCACAAGACCAAGGTGTCCCGGGCCGTGTCCGAGTTGGAACGGCGGCGCTGGCTGTTGCGGACGCCTGACGAGAACGACCGCCGCGTCGAGCATTTGACGCTGACCAAAGCGGGGCTTGCCGCCTATCGCGAGATGGTGCCGCTGGCAAAGGCGTTTGAGAGAGAGTTGCTGGCGAAACTAAGCAACGGTGAACAGGTGGCAATAGAGACCGCTTTGGCTGCCCTGGAGGGGCGACCGGAATAAGCCGAAATGGATTCGAAACTACCCCCTCGAACGACTAAACACCCAGTCTTCAGCAAAGAGTTCGATCGTGTCGTCCCGAAAATAGAACAGGAATTGTCGCGATTTAGGTCCATCTGGCGACAGAACCTCCCAATCATCGTCGCCGACAGGACGGCTGTCGCCGATCACCTCGTAGAACTCACCCCATTCCGGAGCGTGCTTGCTGTAAAGGCCCTCCCCGGCGAACCAAGCATGGTCGTTTGTGGAATCCCATCGCCAGCGACTGCAACCGACGAAACGAAGAGTCCCTTTCTCTCCCATGCCGGCGTCATAAGCCCATGGATTCAACAGAAAGATAAGCTGAACCGTGTCGCCCTCAACTGTTAGCTCTACGTCGGGAGCGTTAGGTTCTGCGTTCCAGTCCAGGTTCAGGTGTCGGAAAGATAAGTCGCTCACCAATCCATCACTACCTTGCCCGAACTGCCGCTGCGCATCGCGTCGAACCCGGCCTGATAATCGTCGATGCCAATCCGATGCGTGATCAGTCCGCTCACATCCAGCGGCCCCTGCACCAGGGCGATCATCTTGTACCAGGTCTCGAACATTTCGCGGCCATAGATGCCCTTCAGATGCAGCATCTTGAAGATGACCTTGTTCCAGTCGATCTCGAAGCCGGTCGGGGCGATGCCCAGGATGGCGATCTTGCCGCCGTTGTTCATCGTGTCGATCATGTCGCGGAAGGCGGGCGCGGCGCCCGACATTTCGAGGCCGACGTCGAACCCCTCGGTCATGCCAAGCGCCGGCATGACATCGCGCAGCTTTTCCTGCGAGGCATCGACGACGTGCTGGACGCCGAGCTTTTTGGCCAGCGCCAGCCGCACCGGGTTGATGTCGGTGATGACCACCTTTCGCGCACCGACGCATTGCGCCACCAGCGCGCCCATGATGCCGATCGGCCCGGCGCCGGTGACCAGCACATCCTCGCCAACCAGATCGAAGGACAAGGCGGTGTGGACGGCATTGCCAAGGGGATCGAAGATCGCCGCGATCTCATCCGGCACGTCGTCGGGGATCGGCACGACATTGTGCTGGGGAATGGCCAGGTATTCGCCGAAGGCACCGGGACGGTTAACGCCGACGCCGAGCGTGTTGCGGCACAGATGCCCTCGCCCGGCACGGCAGTTGCGGCAATGGCCGCAGACGATGTGCCCTTCACCCGAGACGCGCTGGCCGACCTTGTATTCGGTGACCGCGGCGCCGAAATCGGCGACGGTGCCGACGAATTCATGGCCGGTGACCATCGGCACCGGCACCGTCTTCTGCGCCCACTGGTCCCAATTGTAGATATGCACGTCGGTGCCGCAGATCGCGGTCTTTTTGACCTTGATCAGCACATCGTTGGGGCCGATCTCCGGCACCGGCACGTCTTCCATCCAGATGCCTGGCTCGGCCTTGGCCTTCACCAGCGCCTTCATCATGTTCGACATTCTTTTGTCCCTTGAATCTCTTGATCCGGAGCAGCTTTTCGACGCTCAGGAAATCACGCCCAATTCCCTGCCGACCGCACCGAAGGCCTCCACCGCGCGGTCAATGTCGGCAGTCGAATGCGCCGCCGACATCTGGGTGCGGATGCGCGCCTGGCCCTTTGGTACCACCGGGAACGAGAAGCCGATGACATAGATGCCGCGCTTCAGCATGCGCGCCGCCATCTCCTGCGCCAGCGTCGCATCGCCCAGCATCACCGGTATGATCGGATGATCCGCGCCTGCCAGCGTGAAGCCGAGCTTGCCCATCTCGGACCTGAACCGTGCCGCATTGGCATATAGGCGCTCGCGCAAGGCATCGCCATTGCGGATCAGGTCGAAGACCTTGATCGAGGCACCGGCAATCGCCGGCATCAGCGTGTTGGAAAAGAGATAGGGCCGCGAGCGCTGGCGCAGCCAGTCGACCACCTGTTTCTTGCCGGACGTATAGCCTCCAGAGGCGCCGCCGAGCGCCTTGCCGAGCGTGCCGGTGATGATGTCCACCCTGCCCTCGACGCCGCAATGTTCCGCCGACCCACGACCATTCTTGCCGACGAAGCCGACCGCATGGCTGTCATCGACCATGACCATGGCATCGTACTTTTCGGCGAGATCGCAGACGCCCTTCAAATTGGCGATGATGCCGTCCATGGAAAACACGCCGTCGGTGGCGATCAGCCGGAAGCGGCAATCCCTGGCTTCCTTCAACCGCGCTTCCAGATCGGCCATGTCGTTGTTGGCGTAGCGGAAGCGTTTGGCCTTCGACAGCCGGACACCATCGATGATCGAGGCGTGGTTGAGCGCGTCGGAAATGATCGCGTCCTCCTCGCCCAGCAGCGTTTCGAACAGGCCGCCATTGGCGTCGAAGCAGGAGCCGTAAAGGATGGTGTCGTCCATGCCGAGGAAGGATGAAATCGTCGCCTCGAGCTGCTTGTGCTCCTCCTGCGTCCCGCAGATGAAGCGCACCGAGGCCATGCCGTAGCCGTAGCGGTCGAGCGCCTGCGTTGCCGCCGCGCGCAGGTCCGCGCTGTCGGCGAGGCCGAGATAGTTGTTGGCGCAGAAATTCAGCACCTTCTCGCCGCCGACCTCGATTTCGGCCGACTGCGTCGAGGAAATCACCCGCTCGGACTTGTAGAGGCCGGCGGATTTCAGCCCTGCAAGTTCGCTGTCGATGTGGGAGAGAAATGCGGCGGTCATGATTCAGGCCTCGTTTTGACGTGGCAGACTGTCGTCCCGCCCGCGCAAAAAATCCATCGCAAAAGCGACCGCAAGGGGTGGCCGGGCAGTATCAGCGAGGACGCAATGGACATTGCCCAAGTGATCGCCCGGCGCGCATGGATTGACGAATGCTCAAATGCGGGCCGGCCACGAAAGAACCCGATAACCATTTCGCGATCTTTCCGCTCCTCCCCCTTGCCGGCCAGCCGTCGACTTCCGGTCCTGTTAACGTTTGCAGTTCAATGGTGCTCATACAGAAATCCGTTGGCTAGAGGGCCGCCCCCGAACATGTCTCAGCAGCCGGTGCAAACCGTTTCAGGCAAGCTCATACTGCTGATCAAGGCTGGCTACTGGCTGGCGCTGCTGATCATTGCCGCCATGGTGGCGGCCTCCTTCGTCCTGCTGCAGCAGACGATGGCCACGCAGCAGCACAACCACACCTTGCTCGACATCGTCGGCACGCAAAAGACGTTGTCGCAGCGCATCGTCTTCCTTGCCAGCGCAACGGGCGTCGCCTCGCGCGACAAGCAGCCGGCGCTGGTCAGCGCGCTGAAGCAAGCTACGGCGGAGTTCGAGACGAACTACGATCTGCTGCTCAAGCAGACAGGCGCGGATCCGGAATCGCCGGCCAAGCGCGATGCGAAGTCGATCGAGAGCGTGCTTTTCGCCAAACCCTTCCATCTCGACTATTTCTCGGTCGGCCTGATCGCCAATGGCGACCGTCTGATCTCGGCGCTGGAATCGCAGCTCAACCTTGGCGACAATGGGGGCTACAAGGGCGGCGCCGAACGCGTCAACCTCGATGCCTCGGTCGCCAATGCCACACTGTCCGGCTATGCCGCGCTCGGCCAGCGCATCAGCGCCGACGCCGACGAGCGTTCCGAAAAGCTGCTCACCCTCCACCGCACGCTGTTCTACGCCACCCTCGGCGTTATCCTGCTGGTGGCGCTGTTCATCTTCAGGCCGATGTCCAACGCGATCCTGCGCAAGACCCGTGAACTGGTCGAGGCGCGCAATTCGATGGCCTTCATCGCCGTTCATGACGGACTGACGGGCCTGCACAATCGCACTTTCCTGACCGACCATTTCGAGACGCTGATCAAGGGCGCGCACCGGCGGCGCGAACGCCTGGCCGTCGTGCAGCTCGACCTCGACCGGTTCAAGCAGATCAACGATACGCTCGGCCATGCCGCCGGCGACTATGTGCTGGTGGTGACGGCGCAGCGCATGCGCGATTCCTGCCGGGCGTCGGATCTCTGCGCGCGGCTCGGTGGCGACGAATTCGTGATGATCCTCAACGGAGCCGGCAGCACCGAGGACATCAACATGCTGGCACGCCGGATCCTGGCGCATATCAACGAGCCGATCGTGTTCCAGGGCACCACCATTCTTCCGGGCGCCAGCGGCGGTATCGCGGTCTATCCGATCGACGCCGACAATGCCCAGGACCTGCTGGTCCATGCCGATCTGGCGCTTTACTCGGCCAAGAAGATGGGCGGTGGCAACTTCTCGTTCTTCTCCGAGGAATTGCGCAGGGAACTCGACTACCGCAAGCAGCTCGAACACGACATCAAGGTCGCCATTTCCGAAAAGGCGTTCCAGGTCTATTTCCAGCCGCAGGTTTCGCTGACCAACGGCACCATCAGCGGCATCGAGGCGCTGGTGCGCTGGAACCATCCCGAACGCGGCATGATCTCGCCGGGTGAATTCATCCCGGTTGCCGAGAAATGCGGTTTCATGCCTGAGATCGGCCGCATCGTGATCAGCAAGGCGATCAACGAGGCCGCCGAATGGAACCGTGCCGGGATTGCTTTCGGACGGCTTGCCGTCAATGTCTCGGGCACCGAGTTGCGCGAGCACGATTTCGATGCGTTTCTGTTCGGAACGCTGGAGAAAGCCGGGCTGCCGCCGCAGAAACTGTCGCTCGAAATCGTCGAATCCGTCATTCTCGACGACGAGAAGACAGGGATCGCGGCGAAGCTGCGTCAGATCAGGGCAGCCGGCGTCCATCTGGAGCTTGACGACTTCGGCACCGGCTATGCTTCGCTGAGCCACGTCAACCCGAACGAGATCGACCGGCTCAAGATCGACCGCCGCTTCGTCCAGAACATTCATGAGAATGGCGACAACTCCAAGATCGTGCGCGCCATCACGGAGCTTGCCCGGGGGTTGGGCATCTCCATCGTCGCCGAGGGCGCCGAAACCGAGGCGGAGCTCGACTCGCTGATGGCGATCGGCTGCGACCAGGTGCAAGGCTATTCTATCGCCTTCCCGATGCCGCATGACAAGGCGCTCGAATGGCTGACGGCCCGTATGCCGAAGAAGGCCAGGCTGACAGTCCTGCAGGGCAGCCTCGCGTAAACCGGACCAGCCTTGACAAGCAGCCGGGGAAATGGCGGCCGATCGCAGGGGGTGCGGCCCATGACATTCTTTCGATTTGCCCTGGCGGCCATTTTGATGTCCGCGCTGCCAGCCTACGGGGCGGATCGCACCATCTATCTCACCTTCGACGACGGACCGCTGAACGGCACAAGCAATATCCTCGACGTGCTGGAGGCGGAGCAGGTACCCGCAACGCTGTTCATGGTCGGCATGCATGCGCAGGCCAGTGCGTCCAACGGAAACCTGGTGGGGCGCGCCAAGGCGATGCCGTTGGTGACGATCGGCAACCACAGCTACAGTCACGCCTACAATCACTACCGGCATTTCTATGGCGATACCGAAGGCGTGGTGGCCGACATGCTCAGGGCCAACTCCGTACTGGGCCTGAAGCCGGAAGTGCATGCCCGCCTGCCGGGGCGCGATGTGTTCCGGCTGCCGTCGATGTCAAAAAACGACAATTCGCTTGGGCAGGCGCAAGCCGGGCGTGAGGATCCCGACTATGAGTTCGTCGCGGCTTCCGGCTTCTACCTCTACGGCTGGGATCACGAATGGGTGCACAAGGACAGCGGTGAGCCGGTGCAGAGCGTCGACCATCTGGTCAGCGAGATCGATCATCTGTTCGGCTATGGCCATTTCGCCAAACCCGGCAAGTTGATCCTGCTCATGCACGACGAGATGTTCCAGGACGGCTTCGACGGCAAGACGCAACTGACCAAGCTGATCACCGCGCTGAAGCTGCGCCATTACGCCTTTGGAAAAATCCCAAGCTATGATGACTGAGCCATCAGGGCGGCATTCCTAGCTCTCCACATTCTCCCGCAATACGGCCAGCACCTGCGCAAACTCCGCCAGACGCTCGTCGGGCAGTCCTGTGCGAAGCCGCTTGTCGAAGACAAGTGCCGCTTGCCGCAATCTCTCGAACAGCGCTTCTCCAGCCTCCGTCAACTCGACCAGGTGAACCCGGCGGTTGACGGGATCGCGCCGCCGCGTCAGCAGGCCCTGCGCCTCCATCGCATTGAGATGATGGGTCAGCGTCGCACCCTGGATGCCGATCATGCCGGCAAGTTCGCGTTGATTGGCAAGCTCGCTCGACTTGACCGACAGCAGCGTGAGCCAGACCGGCAATGTGCCGCCTGCCTCGACCAAGGCGGCGTCGAAAGCCTGAGCGACAAGCTTTGCGGTGCGGCCGAGATTCATGCCGACCGGCGGGCGTTCAAAAGGCGTCATCGCCGGACACTAGACGGTGTTTTCGCAGGATGGAACAAGCTTCGCTTTGTACATTGACATCTAATGATTAGATATCTAATTATTGCATATGACGAGCGAGAGAGGATAGCCGGCATGCAGTATGTCTACATCGTCGTGATCGGCCTTCACGTCCTGGCCGGAGTGTTCTGGGCCGGCACCACCGTCACGCTTGCCCGCGATCCCGAGATCAAGGCGGAACGCTTCATCCGGCCGCAATTGGGCGCGGCCGGCATGGTTTTCCTGACCGGAGCGCTGCTGTGGTATTTCTTTCACGGCGCCTATTTCGGCTCGATGGAAATGGTGCTGGCGCTCGGCATCCTGACCGCATTCGCCGCCGCCGGCGTGCTCGGCGCCATGGTCAGGGCGCCCAGCCGGCGGCTTGCCGGCGCCAGTGCGGATATCGAAACCCAACTGCGCGCCAGGATGGCCATGGGCGAACGCATTGCCGCAAGGCTGCTGGCGATCACCGTGCTGTGCATGGCGGTCGCCAGGATGGTTTGAGCACCAACCCACAAGATCGCACGTTGTCAGGCGACAAGCCAAACGTGCGGGCGCGCGGCCAGGCCGGCATACAAGGGCTCTCGTAGGCAGGTCCGACCGCGCGCCACCATTTTCTTGATGGGTTCAGATTCGCAGGCCGAACCTTATCCCGTCATAGATGGCGGCATGAATGTTGCGCGAGGCGACAGCATCGCCGATCCGCAACAGCACAAAAGATCCTTGGGGATTGCGCGCCGGGAAAATGTCGCCCCCTTTGACCAGACGTTCGTAGTCGACCGCGCCACCGTTCTTCGACAAGGGTTTCAGCGAGAGATAAAGATCGTCGAGCGGCGCCGTGCCGTGCTCGACCACCACCTGGTCGACACGTCGTTCGCCGCGCCAGCCATCGGCAAAATCCGAAGCGAGTTCAGCGACCAGTTGATTGCCCTCGCGCCGCACCGAGCGCAGGCGCGTGTTGATGGTGACGGTCACGCCCTTCTCATGGAAGGCCCTGACATAGGGCACGTGGTTCATGCCGCCCATTTCGGGAGCGAAGAACCGCTCCGGCGAAACCAGTTCCAGTCTCGAGCCGCTGTTGGCGATCAACTCGGCCGCCCCCATGCCCTGATGGCCGCCATTGTCGTCATAGAGCAGGACATTCTCGGCCGGCTTGACGCTGCCTGCCATGATGTCCCAGCTCGACGTGACGAGATTGTCGCCGGACACCAGCGGCGGGTTCCGCGGCAGGCCGCCGGTTGCGACGACCACCACGTCGGGCACCAGGGCCAGAACATCCTCCTGCTCCGCCCAGGTGTCGTAGCGGATCTCGACACCGAGCCGGTCGAGTTCGGCCAGGCGCCAGTCGATGATGCCGATCAATTCCTTGCGGCGCGGGTTCTGGGTCGCCAGCCGGACCTGACCCCCGGCCTGGCTCGACGCCTCCAGTACCGTCACCTGATGGCCGCGCTCGGCAGCGACCCGCGCAGCCTCCAGTCCGCCTGCCCCGGCGCCGACGATGACGACCTTCCGCTTGGGCCCTTCGGCCTTGACGATGATATGCGGAATATCGGCCTCGCGGCCGGTCGCCGCATTGTGGACGCACAGCGCCTCGCCGCCTTCGTAGATGCGGTCGAGGCAATAGGTGGCGCCGACGCAGGGACGGATCTCGTGCTCGCGGCCCTCCATCACCTTCTTGATGATGTGCGGATCGGCGATGTGAGCACGCGTCATGCCGACCATGTCGAGCTTGCCGGTGGCGATCGCATGGCGCGCGGTGGCGACGTCGGAAATGCGCGCCGCGTGGAAGGTCGGAAATTTTGTTGCCGCCCTCACCTCGCCGGCAAAATCGAGATGCGGCGAAGAGCGCATGCCGGCCACCGGGATGACCTTGGTCAGTGCCGCGTCGCTTTCGATGGAACCACGGATGATGTTGAGGAAATCGACCTTGCCGGACGACGCGAGCCGCCTGGCGATCTCGACGCCTTCCTCCTTCGACAGGCCTTTGTCGAAATCCTCGTCGGCGACCATGCGGATGCCGACGACGAATTTCTCGCCAACCGCCGACCGCACCGCATCGAGCACCATGTTGGTGAAACGCAGCCGGTTGTCGAGCGAACCGCCATACTCGTCGTCGCGATGATTGGTGGCGGGCGACCAGAAGCCGTCCATCAGATGGCCGTAGGATTCGAACTCGATGCCATCCAGCCCGGCCGCCTGGCAGCGCTGCGCGGCCGAAGCATAGTCGGCGACGATGCGCTCGATGTCCCACTCCTCGATGGTCTTGGGGAAGGCACGGTGCGCCGGCTCGCGCACCGGCGAGGCTGAAAGCACCGGCAGCCAGTCAGCCTTGTTCCAGCCGGTGCGGCGGCCGAGATGGGTGATCTGGATCATCACCTTGCAGTCGTGTTCGTGGCAGGAATCCGCCAGTTCAGCCAGCCACGGCACGATGCGGTCGTCATAGACATGGAGATTGCCGAAAGCGGCCGGGCTGTCGCGCGACACGATGGCCGAGCCGGCGGTCATGGTCAGCGCCATACCGCCCCTGGCCTTTTCTGCATGGTAGAGCCGATAGCGTTCCTTCGGCATGCCGTCCTCCGAATAGGCCGGCTCGTGGCTGGTCGACATGACCCGGTTCTTCAGCGTCAGATGCTTGAGCTGGTAGGGTTGGAGAAGCGGGTCGTTGCTGGTCATCGTCTTCCTGCCGTTTTAATTTGTGCTAATGAGCGGCAAATCCAAGGAAACCGCTCATGATCGATACCAAAAACCTTACCCAGCTCGGCACCCACGTCGAGACGCCACAGAGCCCCGAAGTCGCGGTCCTGGAAACCGTGCCGTTTCAGCGCGGTGACGGATCGCCGGCGATCGTGCGTTTCACCGTTCCGGAATTCACCTCGCTCTGTCCGGTGACCGGACAGCCGGATTTCGCCCATATCGTCATCGACTACGCACCCGATGCGGCCCTGGTGGAATCGAAGTCGCTCAAGCTGTTCATGACCTCGTTTCGCAACCATGGCGCTTTCCATGAAGACTGCACGGTGATGATCGGCCGTCGCATTGTCGCCGCGACCAAGCCGCTCTGGTTGCGTATCGGCGGCTATTGGTATCCGCGCGGCGGCATTCCGATCGATGTCTTCTGGCAGACCGGCGCGCCGCCCGAAGGCGCCTGGCTGCCGGATACCGGCGTGGCTCCCTATCGCGGGCGGGGATAACTCGACGATCATTCGCACTGGTACTGGCTGAGCGCCCATTCGCCGGTCACCGACAACAGGTCCGATATCTTCCACTCGCCGCCAACCTTCTTGAACTTCCATTCGAGGCGATGCGGGTTGCCGGCGACGACGAAGGCGACGATGACCTTGGCCTGGTCGCCATTGATCGCCTCGAGCGTCTTCAGGCTCTTGTCGATCTCGGCCTTGTCGTAGTCCGCATTGTCGAGCGCCATGTTGGGGTCCAGGCATTCGCCTTGCCCGGACTTGCGCAAGGCATCGCTCTTGTCGAGCACGGTTTTTGCCGGATCGACGAAATGGCTGCGTTGCGACGGATCGATCTCCAGGTTGACCTGATCGTAAAACGGCCGCACGACCGCCGTCGGCGATCCCGGCTGAATGGGGGCGGCTGGTTCGCTTGGCGGCCATGCGACAGGTGGCGTTGCCGGTTCGGCGGCGCCGCCGGGTGCTGTTGCCGGCGGCGTCCCGCTCTCGGCAGGTGCTGCCTCGGCCGGAGCATTCGCCGGCGGTGGACCCAACAGCCCCTGGGCGGCCGCGCCGTTCAAGCCCGCGGCCAGCAGGCAGATGGCCGACAAGAGCAGGAACGCGCGGCCGGCCATCGCCTTACTCCGGATCCTGGCCGGCCACGCATTCGAGCTTGCTCAGCGTCCAGTCGCTGGTCTTCGAGGCGATGTCCGATATCTTCCACTTGCCGTCGACCTTCTTCAGCGACCAGTGCATTTCGCGCTGCGCATCGTCGCCTTCCGGAAAAAGACTGAAATTCGCCACTACCTGCGCCGTGTCGCCATCCACCGTCTCGGACAGTTTCAAGGTCTTGGAAATGGTCTTCTGGTCGAAATCCTGCGCGTCGAGGCCAGGATCGAAGTCGATACAGGCGACCTGGTCCGGGTTCTTCTTGGTTGCCTGGTCGTTGAGGTCGAACAGTTTCGTCACCGGCTCGGTGAAGCGATCGCGGTATTGCGCGTCGGCCTCGAACTTGACCTGCGGAACGTAGAAAAACTTCACGGCATCGGACGCCGGGCCGGCCCAGGCCGCCGCGGGCAAAGCTATCGAAAGGGCGGCAAGGAGCACTGTCAGTCGCATGCAGAATCTCCGGCTTTTTCATGGCTTGAGGCAACCAGTACCACGCATCCTGCATATCGGCTTTTTTGCGGTTCATGAAGCCCGCGAGCGCGTCACGGCTAATGCGTGACGTCTCGACGGGACGCCCGGGAAAGGCCTCGCAATCAAAGACCAAGGGCTGCCTTGCGTCCGTCGTGGATGGCGAAAGCCGCCTGTCTGGAAGCGGTGCAATCACCGATCGAAGTGTGTGCGATGCCGCGCCTTTCGAGTTCGATGGAAAGCATGTCGGCAGCCATATTCGTCGTGGCGAAGACCAGCGTATCGGCTTCGATCTCCTGCTCGGTTCCATCGAGCAGGGAAGCGACCCTGGCCGCCCTGCCATCCCAATGAACGACGGCGCTCTCGGTGACGAACCGCACCTTGAGCTTGGCAAGCGCCCGACGCAGCGGCGCGTCGACGGCCATTCGCTGCAACTCTTTGCCAACCAGGGCGTCCGGGGTCACAAGCGTCACATTGTGCCCGTCCTCGGCGAGTTTCCAGGCGGTGCCGCAGCCTTTCCAATTGCCGCCGTCATCCAGCACAAGCACACGTTTGCCCGGCCTCGCTTCCCTTGCCATCACCGCTTCGGCGGAGAAAACCGGGCCGCCGCCTGGAATCGTTTCCCACTGCGGCAAGGCCCGTTGGAAAGCGCCGTCTGGCGGCATCGAGCCGGTCGCGACGATGACGTGATCGACGCCCTCGCGCTCGACATCGTCGGCTTCGACATACTGCCCGTAGCGGATGTCGACCTGAAGCTGGCCGAGCTGACGCTGGTACCAGTCGATCAGATCCAGGATCTGGGCGCGGCGCGGCTGCAAGCCGGCGAGACGGAACTGCCCGCCGAGCCGGTCGGAAGCCTCGGCCAGCGTGACGCGGTGTCCACGCTCGGCCGCGGCGCGCGCCGCTTCGAGACCGGCCGGGCCGCCACCGACGACCAGCACGCGCTTCGGCTGGGCGGCCGGAGCAAAGCGATCGCCGCCCCACTCCCATTCCCGCCCCGCGGAGGGATTGATGACGCAGCTGATCCAGTAGTCGCGGCTGCGCCGGCCCCAGCACATCTGGTTGCAGGACAGACAGCCGCGAATGTCTTGCGGCCGCCCGTCGGCGGCCTTTGCCGCCAAATGCGGATCGGCGATCTGGCCGCGCACGATGGAAACGAGATCGGCGCGGCCTTCGCTCAGCACGCTCTCGGCGTTCTCGGGGGTGCGGATATGGCTTTCGGCAGTGATCAACGCGTGACGCACGGTGGATTTGAGGACGGCCGCCAGGTCGGCACCGAGCTTCTCGGGATAAACAAAGGTCGGGATGATCTTGTAGAAATCGAAGTAGGAACCCGTTCCGCAGGTGACATAGTCCATCAAGGCATCGCGGTCGTGGAGGTCGACTATCTCGGCCAGTGCTTCGCGCTTGAGCGCCACTTCGACTTCCGGCTCGTCGTTGATCGCAAGACCGACGATGAAATCGTCGCCGCATTCCCGGCGAATCCGGGTCATCACCTCGCGGCTCATCCGGGTGCGGTTTTCAAGGCTGCCGCCCCATCGGTCGTCCCGGCGGTTCGACCAGGGCGTCCAGAACTGGTCCAGCATCGAATGGTAGGCCGCCCAGACCTCGACGCCGTCGAAGCCTGCCTCACGGCAGCGGCGCGCCGCCTGGACAAAGCCCTCGATCGTTTCTTCGATCTGGCGCTCGGACATCCGATGCGAACCGTCGGAGTCGTGGTAGCTCGGCAGGCCGGAAGGTGACCAACCGGCATGGAACGAATTGTCGGCGTCGGCGTGCTGGCCGACATGGTAGAGCTGCTGGATGGCGACGGCGCCGTTGCCGCGGATGGCCTCGGTCACCTTGCGAAAATGCGGGATGACGCTGTCGTCGGAAGGCCGAAAGTTGCCGCGCGTCAGTACCGCGGCCTGATGCACCGGCATCGGCTCGACCACGACCATGGCCGCGCCGCCTATCGCGCGTTCGGCGTAGTAGCCGACATGGCGTTCGGTCGGCAGGCCGTCCTCGGCCATATTGGCGGTATGGGCTCCAAACACGATCCTGTTGCGCAATGTTTTGCCGCGCAAGGTGGCCGGTTCGAACAGACGCTTGAAGACCCGGCCGGACATGCGAATTCCCTCCCTCATCGGCGGCATTGCGCCGGCGTACGGGCGCCGGCGCTGTGTGGCTGGACTTCGGGTGTCAGGCGTCCAGCCAGACGTTCTGGAGATCCATTTCGAAGGTCTGGTGAACGCCGTAGTTCTTCACCTTCTTGTTGGTGTGGCTGTAGAGCTTTTGCCAGAACGGCTGGATGATGACGCCGGAGTCCTGCAGGATCTGCTCGACATCCTTCATCACCTCCTTGCGCTCGGCGACGTCGATCAGCGACAGCGCCTGCTTGAGCTTGGCGTCGAAATCGGGATTGGAATAGGCCGATTCATTCCAGGCCTCGCCGGTGCGGTAGCCCAGCGCCAGCACCTGGACGCCGAGGGGGCGCATGTACCAGATGGTCATCGAATAGGGATATTTCGTCCAGTCGTTCCAGAAGGTCGAGCCCGGCAGCACCGTGCGCTTGACCTTGATGCCGGCGTCACGCAACTGGCCGGCGATCGCGTCGCCAGTGTTCTTCTGCCAGTCGTCCTCGATGGTGATCAGCTCGTGCTCGAAGTCGGCCTGGCCGGCGTCCGCCATCAGCTTCTTGGCGCCGGCGGCATCGCGCTCCTTCTTGGGCAACGGATAATATTCAGGATGGATCGGGCTGACATGGTGGTTCTCACCGACGGTGCCGCGCCCATTGTAACCGAGCTGCAAGACGGCATTGTTGTCGACGGCCATTTGCAAGGCATTGCGAACGCGCTGGTCGTCATAAGGCTTGTGGGTGATGTTGGTGCGGGCAACCAGCGTGGTTGCGGTCGCGACTTCCGATTTCTGCAGCCCCATCTTGTCGAGAATGTCGATGAAGTCGGCGGGGCTCTCAAAGTTGAGGTCGATCTCACCGGAATCGAATGCATTGACCGTGGCGTTGAAGTCGGTGCCGTAGTCGATGAATTCCACGCCGTCGAGCGGCGCTTCGCCACCCCACCATTTGCCGTTCTCGCGGCGCTTGACCACAGCCTTCTGGCCGACGTCATACGACACCAGCTCAAACGGTCCCGTGCCGATCGGCTTCTTGATCGGATCGGCGCCATCGGCGTCGAAATTGCGGTGCACGACGAGTGCCGGATAATCGGTGAAGTTTGGAATGAGCGAAATGTCTGGCTCCGAGAGCTTCAGCTTGACCGTGTTGTCGTCGACCTTGGTGATGGCGCCGTCCCTGGCCTTGCCGGTCTTGGCATCGATCAGCGCACCGACGCGCGCCGCCATGGAGTTGCCGGCGACGCCCTTCTCGCACCAGCGCGTCACATTGTGCACCACGTCATCTGCATTGAAAGCGTCGCCATTGTTCCAGGTGACGCCCTTGCGCACATGCAGGGTGTATTCGGTGGCGTCGTCGTTGATGTCCCAGCTTTCGAGCAGCACCGGCTCGAAGGTGAACTGCCTGGTGTAGCGCACCAGCGGCTCCAGCCAGCTGCGCGATATGTTGGCGAGCTCCACCCAGTCGTACGTGCGCGGATCCTTCTGCGCCTTGACCGCCATCGAGACGTGCAGCGTTCCACCTTTCTTCGGCTCCTCGGCAAGGGCCTGTCGTGGCGCGGCGAGACCGATCATGGCGTAGGCCAAAGCCGTCGATGCGCCAAAGGCGCTGGCCAGCGCCAGGAATTCGCGCCGGTCGATGCGACCCGCACGCGCCTCCGTCGCCATCGCTTCGATAGCGGGCGGCACACGATCGCCGTTGCTTTTGAAAATCGTCATGTCAATCTCCCCTTGTTGTTCCCGTGAGGTCTTTGTCTGTTGTTTTTCAACTAACGCTGTCGGGCAATTTCTCCTCGCGGCGCGCGATCAAATCCTTGAGACCGTCGGCGATGCCCTCGTCGAGCTTCGGCTCCTCATAGTCGGCGAGCATGTTGCGCGCCTTCTCGCGGCCGCGCGTGTCATGGTCCTTCGCCCCTTCGGCGTTCCACTGTTCGTAGGAGTTGAAGTCCATGATGCTCGGCATGAAGAAAGCCTTCTCGAAATGCTCGAGCGTGTGCTGGGTGCCGAGGAAATGGCCCTGCGGCCCGACTTCGCGGATCGCCGCCATCGCTTCCTTGAAATCGTCGAACGGCAGGCCGCCGGCATATTTGTACCAGCCGACAAGCTGTTCGCAGTCAGTGGCGAATTTCGAATACCCGCAGGTGAGACCCGCCTCCAGCCATCCGGCCGAGTGCCAGATATAATTGGCACCGGAGAGAATGGCGGCATGCATCAGCATGTTCGCCTCATAGCCGGCCTGGGCATCGTTGAGCTTCGAGCCGACATGGAAGCCGGAGGTGCGCCACGGCAGCTTGTATTTCCGCGCCAGCGCACCCATCAGATACATCATCTGCGCGGCCTCCGGCGTACCGCCCATCGGCGCGCCGGTCTTCATGTCGACCGTGACCATGAACTGGCCGTACATTTGCGGAGAGCCCGGGCGGATGAGCTGGGTCAGGGCCACGCCCGCGAGCGCCTCGGCGTTGACCTGCGCCACCGCGCCCACGGCGGAGGCCGAGGTCGATGCGCCGCAGAGCGCGAACGGCGCCAGGATCAGCGGCTGGTTGTGGCTCGCATAGACCCGCATCGCATCGATCATGGTGGCGTCCCAGACCAGTGGCGAATTGCAGTTTGTGATCGCCACCAGCACCGGGTTCTCGCGCACGAATTCCTCGCCGAAGACGATTGCAGCCATCGCCATCGTGTCCTCGGCGCGCTCCTTCGACGTCACGATGCCCATGAATGGCTTGTCGGAATGCTTCAGCGCCGAATGGATGATGTGCAGATGCCGCTTCGGCACGGCGATTTCCATCGGCTCGCAGATGACCGAACTCGACGAATGCAGAGCCGGCGCCATATAGGCGAGCTTGTGGAAATTGTTGAGGTCGGCAAGCGTGCCGTAGCGCCTGTTGTTGTCGAGGTCACGGATATAGGGCGCGCCGTACATCGGCACGAAGATCGAGTTCTTGCCGCCGACGCGGACCGTGCGTTCGGGATTGCGCGCGTTGAGCGTGAATTCCGATGGAACTTTCGAGACGAGCTCCATCAGCAGCGCGCGGTCGATACGCACGCGCGTTTCCCTCACATCGGCGCCAGCCGCCTTCCAAAGCTCGATGGCGCCGTCGTCGCGGAATTCGCAGCCCACCTCTTCGAGGATCTTGAGCGACTCCTCGTGGATCAGTTCCACCGCTTCATCGGGAACGATCTCATAGACCGGAATCTGGCGAACCAGCGTCGGAAACGAAGCGATCGGAGCGCCACGAAGCGCCTTGCGCCCGAGGCGGCCACCACCCCGGCGATGGGTCGGTTCAGTCAGTTCGGCGGCGGGTGCGTTCATGAGACCTCCAAGCGTCCGTTCCAAGCCAAGTTAGCGAGGCGAAATATGGCTGTGACGCTGGAAAATCCTGATCTCTTGTATAAGCTCTGCTTATGCGAAGCCTGCGTCACCTCCTGCCCTCCGCCGGCAGCCTGATCGTCTTCGAGGCGGCCGGCCGGCTGTCGAGTTTCACAGCGGCCGGGCGCGAGCTCGGGATGACGCAGGCGGCCGTCTCCTACGCGGTGCGCGGGCTTGAAGAACAGCTCGGCGCCAAGCTGTTCCAGCGCCGCCACCGGCAGGTCAGCCTGACGGAAGCCGGCGAGCGGTTCCACGCGGATGTCTCGCTCGGGCTTTCGCATATCCGCAAATCCGCCGAGGATTTGCGCCTGCAAGCGACCGGCGGCCATGTGACGCTTGCCGCCTCGACCGCTTTCGGCTCGTTCTGGATGATGCCGCGCCTGCAGCAGTTCCGCGACGAATTGCCGGGCATCGACCTGCGCATCCAGACCGCCGACCGTGATCTCGACATCATCGCCGAGGGCATCCCGCTTGCCGTGCGCGGCGGTGAGCCGCGGGAATGGCCGGATTATTTTTCGCTGCCCTTGGCCGACGAGGAGATCTTTCCGGTCGCCAGCGCCAGCTATCTCGCAAAAGTTGGCACGCCGGGGAGCGTCGAGGAACTGGCAAGGCACCGCCTCATTCACCTCGAGGAACCCTATCGCGAAGCCGCCAGCTGGGACGAATGGTTCCGATCGGCCGGAGGCCGGCTCGACGATACGGCGCGCGGCCTGCGCATCAATGACTATGGCCTGGTGATCCAGGGCGTCATGGAGGGACAAGGCATTGCGCTGGGTTGGCGGCACCTTGCCGAGCGGCTGCTGGCGACGGGCCTGCTGGTGCCGGTGACCAGTCACGTGCTCAAAACCGGCAAGGCCTTCTATGTCGTGTGGCCGAAGAACCGGGAATTGAGCGAGAATGCCCGCAAGGTCAGGGATTGGCTGGTGGCGCAGGCGTAGAGTCGTTTCATTGTTTCGGCCGCAGTTCGCCCTCGCCCGCACGATACGAATCCGCCTATACTGTCGTCATGCCCATCCGCCAGCTTTCCGAAACGATGATCAACCAGATCGCCGCCGGCGAAGTCATCGAGCGTCCGGCGAGCGTGGTCAAGGAACTGGTCGAGAACGCGCTCGATGCCGGCGCAAGCAAGGTGGAGGTCGTCACATCGGGCGGCGGGCTGAACCTGATCCGCGTCACCGATGACGGTTCCGGCATTCCAGAACGGGAATTGGCGCTGGCCATCGCGCGCCATTGCACCTCCAAGCTCACCGAGGACATCAACGACATCCGCTCGCTCGGTTTTCGTGGCGAGGCACTGCCGTCGATCGGCTCGGTGTCGCGGCTGTCGATCCGCTCGCGCACGGCTTCCGGCGACAGCGCCGCCGAGATCGGCATCGAGGGCGGTCGCGTCCTGCCCGTCAAGCCGGCGGCCGCCAATCGCGGCACCACGGTCGAGGTGCGCGACCTGTTCTTCGCCACGCCGGCACGGCTGAAATTCATGAAGGGCGAACGCGCCGAAAGCTCGGCCATCAGCGACGTGGTCAAGCGCATCGCCATCGCCTTCCCCACGGTGCGTTTCACGCTGGCCGGATCCGACCGCACGACGCTGGAACTGCCGGCGACCGAGGGCAGCGCGGACGGCAGCCTGCGCCGCGTCGCGCAGGTGATGGGCGCCGACTTTCCCGACAATTCCATTGCCATCGATGCGATGCGCGAAGGCGTGCATCTGACCGGCCATGTGTCGATCCCGTCCTTCACCCGCGCCAACGCGCTGCAGCAATATGCCTATGTCAACGGCCGCCCGGTGCGCGACAAGCTGATCGCCGGGGCTATTCGCGGCGCCTTTGCCGATGTCCTGCCGCGCGACCGCCACGCGGTGACGGTGCTGTTCCTGACGCTCGACCCGGCGATCGTCGACGTCAACGTCCATCCGGCCAAGGCCGATGTCCGCTTCCGCGATCCGGGCCTCGTGCGCGGGCTGATCGTCGGCGCGATCCGGCAGGCATTGGCAGAGGCCGGCATCCGCTCCGCCACCACGGGAGCGGCCGGCATGATGGCTGCTTTCCGCCCAGGCGCGGCCTCCTATGGTCATGGCGGCCCGACAAATGGCCATCGCAGCTACGACGCGGCTTTCCGTGCGTCCGGCCCGACGGGCTTCGACCCTTCGCGCTCGTCGCAGCGGCCGCTCGACATGCAATTCGACGGTGCCGGCTTTGAACGCGGCAACGCAGGAACCGGCGGCTTCGGCGAAAGCGACCAGGCGGCGTTCGATGCCGGCCCGCTTGCCAGTGCCGATGCGCGCGCCGGGCAAAATGAAGCAACCGAGACGCTGCTTGGCGCGGTGCTGGGGGCCGCCCGCGCGCAGGTGCACGAGAACTACATCGTCGCCCAGACCCGGGATTCGCTCGTCATCGTCGACCAGCACGCGGCGCATGAGCGGCTGGTTTACGAGGCGCTGAAGAACGCCCTGCATTCGCGGCCGGTGCCCTCGCAAATTCTGCTTCTGCCCGAAATAATCGACCTGCCGGAAGAGGACGCCGAGCGGCTCGCCATGCATTCCGAAACGCTCGCACGCTTCGGCCTCGGCATCGAGCGTTTCGGCCCGGGCGCGGTTGCCGTGCGCGAGACGCCGTCGATGCTGGGCGAGACCAATGTCGGTCAACTTGTGCGCGACCTCGCCGACGAGATCGCCGACAACGACACGGTCGAAACGCTGAAGGAGCGGCTGGACAAGATCGCGGCGACCATGGCCTGCCATGGTTCGGTCCGGTCAGGCCGGCTGCTCAAGGCCGAGGAGATGAACGCGCTGCTGCGCCAGATGGAAGCGACGCCGGGCTCCGGCACCTGCAACCACGGCCGGCCGACCTATATCGAGCTCAAGCTGGCGGACATCGAGCGGCTGTTCGGGCGGCGGTGAATACGAAGTACAGTCACGCAATAAGCTCAATTAACCAACAGGCGATAGTCCTTGAACCTATGAGAGAAAACGTAATCTCTGGAATAGCCGGCGCCACCGCCTCGAAAATTCACCGAGACAACGTCCTTGCCCCCCTCGACCCATTTCTGGACGTTCATGTAGATGGGCGTCATCAGCATGCCGGCACTGCATGCGTCGTCATCCTTGAAGGCGATTTCCTGAACGACGTTCCCGCCGCGCTTTTTGATGACCTGCAGCTTCGCCATGCAAAGGCCGAGGCTGGTGTTGGTGTAAACGCCGGCGAACCTCTCACGGGCCGTCTGGGCCCAGAATGGAATTTCGACGGTTCCCTCGATCTTGCCCTCGCCGGTGTCGTCCAGGCTTGCGACCTTCCGCAGACTGACGGGATAGGTGTCCACCCCCTTGCTCCAGCTTCCGGTCGCACCGTCCTTGCCGATATCGAGAGAGAGCGGGCACCCGGTGGTGTCGACGGGTGTCTTTGATCCCATCACAAGGACCCGTTCAAATTCCTTGTCGTCCGCGATCTCGCAAAGCATGATTCTGGCGCCTTCGGCCTTGCCGTAGATCGCGATGGGGCTTTGCTTGGCATCGTAGAAGTAGCTTCCCTCGACGGTAATGCCACTGCCGAAGCTGTCGTACCTCTGCAGGGAGAGATGGACCGGATTTTCTCCGATGGATCCCTCGTAGTTCTCCACGTGATACCAGCCCGCGACTGCTTTCCCGCTCAGCATCAGCAAGCAGAAAACCACGGCTACAAAGCCTCTTCCCATCGCGCTCCCCCCATCAAGGCCGGCAAGATAGCCTGGCTGATGCCTGCATCACAGGCCCAAGGAACGCGACTTATCATTCTGAGTCGACAAACGACCCCAACTCTATGATTTACCGCTTCAAATTCACCACGATGACGCCGCCCAGCGCCAGCGCGCCGCCGAGGATTCCGAGCAGAGTCGGCACTTCGCCCAGCCAGAAGAAGCCGATCAGCGCCGACATCGGCGAGACCAGGTACAAGAAGTTCGATGCACGCGCCGCCGGGAGGCGCGACAGGGCCGTCGCCCATGCCGCATAAGCGATCAGGCTCGGCACGATGCCGAGATAGATGACGGCGCCGAGGCCGGCGGTGTCGGCGACAGCCGCTTGCTGCAGAGCGGCGGGCAGGAAAGGCGCCAGGCAGAGCGCGCCGAGCACCATGTTGGACGCCGCGATGGTCAGCGGATGGTGGCGGGCAAACAGCGGCTTCTGGACGATGGTGTTGACGGCGGAGCACAGCGCCGACCCCAGCACCAGCAGCGCGCCAGCGTTGAAATGCAGGCCATTGCCGTCGGCGACCGCAATGATGCCGATACCGGCGAAGGAAATGGCGGTGCCGATCCAGGCCAGACCGGAGAACCGCTCGCCAAGCAGCGCCATCGCCATGATGGCGGTGAAGATCGGGCTGACATTGATGATGAAGCCGGCGGCTCCGGCCGAAACCGTCAGCTCACCGAAATTGAGCATGGCCGTGTAGAGCGCCACGAAGATGGCGCCGCCGAAGGCTAGGCGCCACAAATCGCCGACCCTGGGCAGCGCCGGGCGCTTGACGGCAAGGTAGATCGCCGCGGGCACGGCGGCGATGGCAAAGCGCAGGGCACCAAGTTCCAGCGGCTGGAAGGCGGCAAGCCCGGCCCGGATCGCCGGGAAGGCCGAGGCCCAGCCGATCACCGTCAGCGCCACCGCGATGGCGGCCGTGGTATCCATCCGCTGTGTCGGATTCGACGTGGTGGTCATCGCGCTCATCTCGCTGCCCTCGGATTCTTCAAGTTTGGGAAGCAGAAAACGCCTTTCCCGATCAATTGACAAACGACCAAATCGAGGGTCACCTGTGAGTATGGATCACAGCTTAAACAGTCTGCTGCCGCTGGAAACGTTGCGCGCCTTCGACGCTGCGGCGCGCACGGGAAGCTTTTCGGCCGCCGCGGAAAAACTCAACCTCACCCATGGTGCCGTCAGCCGGCAGATCGCCAAGCTCGAGGACTGGCTTGGCCTGAAGGTTTTCGAGCGCGGCGCGCGCGGCGTGACGCTGACCAACGAAGGCAATCGCCTGCATCTCAGGACCACCGAAGCCTTCGCCCTGATCTCGGTCAATTCGGACCGCTGGGTGGAACCGCGCGGCACCGCCGTGGTACGCCTGGCCTCAATTCCATCGGTGAGCGGCCTGTGGCTGATGCCACGCATGGCAGCGCTGGAGAATGATCCTACCCGCCTGCGCATCGTGCTCGACGTCGACAATCGCCAGGCCGATCTCGCCGACGAAGGCATCGATCTGTCCGTCCGCTGCGGCCGCGGCCGCATCCCGGGCCGCGTCTCGGTGCAGCTGTTCGAGGAACATCTCTTCCCCATCGCCTCGCCGGGCCTGGCACTGGAGATCGGCCGTGGCGACCCGGCAAGGCTGCTCAAATTCCCGCTGATCAACGATTCCGACGCGTCGGGGTGGCGCGCCTGGTTCGCCGCGCAGGACATGGACTACCGGCCGCGTCCGCAGGATCGCCGCTTCGAGGACTATAATCTGGTGCTCGATGCCGCCGCGCACGGCCTCGGCATCGCGCTGGCGCGGCCGCCGCTCACCGAACATCAGATACAGTCGGGGCGTCTCGTCGCCGTCGACGCTCGCACGGCGCTCAATCCGGTTTCCTATTGGCTGGATCGTCCGGTCGGCCGGCCGCGCGCGGCCGCCGCCGATCTCGCCAGGCGCATTGCCGAACAGGCCGGGCTTGCGTCGGCCAGGCTGGACGCTTTTCTGCAGGATGACGATTAGGCCGAGACGCGTCCGGCAATCGCCGGCCCGCTTTCAGGACATATGCACTCCAGTGCAATTCCCCGGGGGAAAATGCGTGGCGTTTCCCTGTCGGGAATCGCGTGAAACCCTGCTTAACGGAACAGCAAAAGCACGATCGTGGTGGTCACGGCCGAGACTATGGCGGTCACGATCGATATCGTCCACAGCGACGGCGGAGCTGGATCGGATCGTGGGGCATGGCCCGCCGGACGGCTGGAGGCGCCGCGCGGTCGCGGCGCGTTGGCATTGGCCGCGACCAGCACCGCCGCGGAAGCGACGGCCGGCGAGAATGTGGACAGGGCCGGCACCGCCCCCAGTTTGGGCGTGCTGTCGGTGGCCGTCGTCGGCGGCGGGACGAAGCCGCGCGAAGCCTGATCCGCGTCCGTCCCTGCCCCACCCGTCGAGGCTCGTCCCGGTGCATTGTGGGCGGCGGCGTCAGGTTCCATGACGGCCCGGTAAGCATCCTCGATCTCGGAGGACGACAGGCGTTGCGCGGTTTGAGCGGCCGGGCGCGGCATCGAGCCTTGCAGCGCCTGGGTGGCGAACTGCGCCGATTGCACCATCGCCGGCGCCGGCGGCTGGACGAGCGCCTTGACCAGTGCGGCGGTCGCCGGATCGGCCTTGGGCGAAGGCACCGGCTGGGGCGTGAGCGCTTCTCTCAGCAAAGGCGGCATGCTTGCATTGGCGATGTCCATGGCGCTTCCTGACAACCATTGTGCCATAGGGCAATATTACATGAGCATTGCGCCAAGCTTGACCTTGCCCACGATTTATGGCGATTGAATCCCGATGAACTCAAGTGCCATTGCATGATGAACCGTTTCGAAGGCCCCGGCGGCAAGGAAGCCCGCATCCGCTATCTCGATGGCGATTTCCAGGTCACCAGCCCCGGCGCGTTCGTGCGCTGCGCCGTGACCGGCGAGAGCATTCCGCTGGATGAGCTGAAATACTGGAGCGTCGCCAGGCAGGAGCCCTATGTGAGCGCAACGGCTTCGCTGCGCCGTGAAATCGAGGTGCATCCGGAGTTGCGCAAGCGGGGTTAGCCTCTCAACTTGCGCTGCCGCCAGGCGTCGAGCGTTTCCTCGATGATGCGTTCGGGCACGTGGTCGAGTTCGAACACAGTGTCGATTTCCAGCACGTCGAGACGCCCGAGGAAGTCTTTTGAGGCGCCGTGGCGAAGCCGGGCGGCGTCCTTGGCGGTGGTGATCAGCCCGAGGCCTTCGTCGCTCGCCGTCGCGGCCAGTTCGGCAAGCTCGTCCTCGGCGTAGAAGTGATGGTCCGGAAAGGGCTTGGACAGGACCACCTCGCCGCCGGCGCCACGCAGTGTGTCGAAGAATTTTTCGGGATGACCTATACCGGCAAAGGCCAGAAACCGCTTTCCGGCAAGCCCTGCCTTGCCGCTCGGTTCCGTGTGGGCCTCGAAGATCGGCCGGCCGGCACGCGCCGCCTGGCGGACCACGGCGTCGGCGGCCGTGCCCTCGCCCATCTTCAGCAGCCCGCTGGTGAAGACCAGTTGGTCGACGATTTTGGCCCTGAGCGGACCGCCCGGGATGACGCGGCCATTGCCGATGCCGTAGCGGGCATCGACCACGACCAGCGCGTAATCGATGTGGATCCGCGCGCTCTGGAAGCCGTCGTCCATGATCAGGAAATCGCAGCCGTGTTTTTCCAGCAAGAGCCGGGCGCCGGCGGCACGATTGGGCGTCACCGCCACCGGTGCATGTTCGGCCAGCAGCAGCGGTTCGTCGCCGACATGCCTGGCGCTGTCGTGGTCGATGTCGACGACATGCGGCTCGGCGAAGGAACCGCCATGGCCGCGCGACAGGAAACCGGGCTTCAGCCGCATGCGCTTGGCCTGCTGGGCGAGCGCGATCGCAACCGGCGTCTTGCCGGTGCCGCCAACGGTGAAATTGCCGACGCACAGAACCGGCGCTTCGATCTTCTCGCGCCTGGCCCGGCGCATGCCGCGGCCGGCGGCAAGCGCATAGATAGCCGACAGCGGCGACAGCGCCAGGACCTTCCAGTCCGGCTCTTCCCACCAGAATGGCGGTGCTTCGGAGGCCATTTTAGCGCCCGTTGGCGCCCTTCAGGCGCGCCTTGACCACCAGCGGCTGGATATAGGGTTCGAGCGATTTGAGCGTGCGTGCGAGCGCGCCGCGCATCTCATCGACGGTCGCGATTCCCGCCGCCATCATCTCGTGGCGCGCCACTTCGTTGGTCAGGAGGAAATTGACGGCGCCAGCCAGCATGTCGCGGTCGCGCACCAGCTTGGCGCCGCCGCTGTCGAGCAGGCGCTGATAGGCCTCGCGAAAATTCTGCACGTTGCGCCCGGCAAGAACCGCGGTGTCGAGCATGGCCGGCTCGAGCGGGTTCTGCCCGCCCTCGGAGGTCAGCGAGCGGCCGACGAAAGCGATTTCGGTCAACCTGAGGTATAAGCCCATCTCGCCGATCGTGTCGCCGAGCAGGATATCGGTGTCAGGCCCGATGCGGTCGCCCTTGCTGCGCCGCGCGACCTTCAGGCCCATGCCGGAAATCTGCGCGGCAAGGGCTTCGGCCCGATCGGGATGGCGCGGAACGACGATCGTCAGCAGGCCGTGGTGGCGCTTGTGCAGCGTCGCGTGGACTTCCGCGGCGACCACTTCCTCGCCATCATGGGTCGAGATCGCCGCCCAGGTCGGGCGATCTCCGATCTGCCGCTGCAAGGTGCCGAGAGCGCGGTCGTCGACCGGCGGCGGGTTGGTGTCGACCTTGAGATTGCCCGACACCGTGACCGGCCGGGCGCCGAGCGCGCGAAAACGCTCGCCGTCGACATCGGACTGGGCAACGACATGAGCAAGGTTTTCGAACAGCGCCTCGGCGATGTTGGCCCGCTTCTTCCACGATGTGAAGGAGCGGTCGGACAGCCTGCCATTGACCAGCACCTGCGGCACGTGGCGGGCACCGAGTTCGAGGATGGTCATCGGCCAGATCTCGGATTCGGCGATGATCGCCAGATCGGGTTTCCAGTGATCGAGGAAGCGGCTGACCGCCGGCTTCAGATCGAGCGGCACATATTGGTGGATGATGCGGTCGCCGAGCCGCTCGTCGACGACCTGGGCCGAGGTCACCGTGCCTGTCGTCAGCACTATGTTGACGCCATAGTCGAGGATGCTTTCGACCAGCGGCACGACGGCCAGGGTCTCGCCGACGCTCGCGGCATGGATCCAAATGACCGGCCCCTCGGGGCGCGGCCGGCCGGCGACGCCGTAGCGCTCGCGCCGACGGTTGCGGTCTTCCTTGCCGCGCGAGGTGCGCCAGGCAACATAGGGGCCGACCAGCGGATAGGCGGCCGCGCCGGCAAATCGATATGCCGACAGCATGGTGCGGGCCCAGCGACCGCTCATCGCGGACCATCCACGAGACGATAGGCCTCGGCGGTCGCCGCGTTGAGGGCGGCCGTCACTTCCTGGCGCTTGCGCTCCATTTCGGCGTCGTCGGCATCCGCCGCCACGAAGATCGGTGCGCCGATGGTCACGGCGGAGCGGCCGAAGGGCAGATTGATGGTGGTCTTGTCCCAGCTCTTCTCCAGCACCTTGCGGCGGCTGGTGGCAATGGCGACAGGCAGCAGCGGCCGGCCGGAGAGGCGCGCCAGAAGAACGATGCCAAGCCCTGCATCGCGCGGCGTACCGTGGGGGATGTCTGCGATCATGGCGACGTTCTTGCCTGCGGTGAGCGACTTTTTGAGGGCGATGAGCGCCTTGGCGCCGCCCTTGTCGAGATGCCTGGCATTGTCGCGCCCACCCGAACCGCGCACCGCCTCGATGCCGAATTTCTCCAGCATCAGCGCGTTGAGCTCGGCATCGGCGCTGCGCGACACCATGGCGACCAGCGGCTTGCGCTTGGGATAATAGGCTGGCGTCAAAAGGTGCTGGCCATGCCACAGGGCGATGATGCCGGGCTCGAACTCGGCGTAGCTGCCGCCCGAGAAGCGCGCCGATCCGGCGACCAGGGGGCTGGTCAGGCGCACCAGCCGCACGAACTGCGCGAGCAGGCTGGCAATGGCGTTCTTGACGAATCGGGACTGCGCGAGCGGTTCGCGAACCCTGCGCCAGAATGCCTTGGTCTTGCGGCTGCCGCCCCTGCTCGTCGGCACGGCGTCGCTGGCTGGCTCTTTCGCCAGGTCATTCTCCATCGAAGTCAACCGGCGACCTTGCTATCGGGGTCCAGCAGACGGTGCAGATGAACGACGAAATAGCGCATATGGGCATTGTCCACGCTGGCTTGCGCCTTGGCTTTCCACGCCGTGTGCGCGGATTGATAGTCCGGATAGACGCCGACGATGTCGAGTGCGTCGAGATCGCGGAACTCCGTGCCGCCAAGCTTCTTCAGTTCGCCGCCGAACACCAGATGCAAAAGCTGTTTCTTTCCGTCTTCCGCGGCCATGTCCGTCCTTCACATATTGTGAGTTTGTGACAGGTCTAGACCAAAGCCGCCGACTTTGGAACCTTTGAAAATGCTTTCAGGCATCCAGCCCGGCGATGACATCAACAAGCACCGCCAGCAGTTCTCCGCTGCCGGCTGCGAGCGCGCCATGGCGGGTCACCTCGCCGGCATAGAGCGGCGCGTGGCCTTGCGGGTTGAGCAATTGGCCGCCGGCCTCGCGCAGGATGAGATCGGCGGCGGCAATGTCCCAGTCATGCGCGTTCGGCTTGACGAAGGTGCCGTCGAGCGTGCCGTTGGCGATCATCGCCAGACGATAGGCGAGCGAAGGGCTGTACGGCGCTCGCACCAGCCGCTGCTGCCAGCCGGCCGGCATCAGGTCGATCAACTGCTTCAGACCGGAAATCTCAGGCCTGTCCCCGAGCTTGCGGACCGCGATGCGTTTGCCGTTGCGGAATGCGCCCTGGCCGGGCAACGCGGAATAGGTCTCGTCCATCGCCGGGCATTCGAGCACGCCGGCGAGCGTGCGGCCGTTCTCGACGACGGCCACACTGACGCACCAGGCGCGCTGGCCTTCGAGGAAGCCGCGCGTGCCGTCGATCGGGTCGACGACAAAGGTGCGGCGCGCCGAAAGTCGCGCTGGATCGTCGGCGGTTTCTTCCGAAAGCCAGCCATAATCCGGCCGTGCCGCAAGCAGCGTCTGGCGCAGATACGCATCGGCGGCATGATCGGCTTCGCTGACCGGCGAGGTGCCGCCCTTCATCCAGACCTGCGGGTTGTTGCCGAAGTAGCGCATGGCGATGAGACCCGCCTCACGGGCGGCGTCGCGCAGCAGCGGCAGGTCCAGATCCGCGCCCGCGTTGGTCAGGTCATGCTCCGGCAAGGGTCATGCCTTCGATCAGGAGCGTCGGGGCGGCGGTGCCGAAATTGCGGTCGAGGTCATTGCCCGGCACCATGTTGAGGAACATCGTCTTCAGGTTCGAGGCGATGGTGACTTCGGCGACCGGATAGGCAAGCGCGCCATTTTCGATCCAGAAACCGGAGGCGCCGCGGCTGTATTCGCCGGTGACCATGTCGACGCCCTGGCCAAACACCTCGGTGACATAGAAGCCGGTCTTGAGCGAGCCGATCAGATCCTGCGGCGAGCGTTCGCCCGCCTCGATGGCAAGGTTTGTCGACGACGGCGAGACGGAGGAGCCGCCGCGCGCGCCGCGGCCGTTGGTGACGAGCCCGAGTTCCCGGGCCGCCGATGTCGACAGGAACCAGTGGTTGAGGACACCCTTTTCGACCATCAACAGCTTCTCGCCCTCGACGCCCTCGCCATCGAACGGGCGCGAGGCCTGGCCACGGCGCCGCAGCGGCTCGTCGGTGACGGTGATTGCGGCAGCTGCCACCTGCTTGCCCATCATGTCGCGCAGGAACGAGGTTTTTCGCGCGACCGACGCGCCGTTGATGGCGCCGGCGAGATGGCCGGCAATGCCGCGCGCCACGCGCGGATCGAACACGACGTCGACCGGTCCGGTCGCCGCCTTGCGCGCGCCAAGGCGGCGCACGGCCCGTTCGCCGGCCATGCGGCCGATATCCTGCGGCGCGTCGAGATCGGCGAAATGCTGGCGCGAGGAGAATTCATAGTCGCGCTCCATGCCGGTACCCTCGCCGGCGATCACGCTGGCCGAGCGCGAAAAGCGCGAGGCGACATAGTGGCCGAGAAAACCGTGCGAAGTGGCCAGGACCAGCCCACCCAGCCCGGCACTGGCACTGCTGCCGGCCGAATTGGTCACGCCCTTGACGGCGAGAGCCGCCGCTTCGGCCGCAAGGGCTGCTTCCTTCAACGCGTCGGCCGAAACCTCGGTCGCGTCGAACAGGTCCAGATCGCGCGTCTGCCTGACGAGCAGCGCGGGATCTGCAAGACCCTGATAGGGATCCTCGGGAGACACCTTGGCCATGGCGACGGCGCGCTCGGCAAGCGCCTTCGGATCGGACGCGGCGGTGGCCGACACGCTGGCCACGCGTTGGCCGACGAAGACCCGCAGCGAAACGTCATCACCCTCCGAGGCTTCGGTATTTTCGACCTTGCCAAGCCGCACCGAAACGCCGGTCGAACGGCCGCGCACCGCGACCGCGTCCGCGGCATCGGCGCCGGCACGTTTGGCGGCCTCGACGAGGGCCGCGACGCGGTCCGTCAATTTCGCGGCGTCGAGCTTGTCGGTCATGCACTTGATCCTGTTTCTTCAGCCTGTTCGCAAGGCGGATGCTGTCGCACCATCTATTGTTCCAGTGCCGCTTGTGCAATGGCAGAAGGGCAATCAGGATGCCGTGACCCAATCGCCATCGAAGCGGCCGCGAAGAGCGCACGTCGCAGCTTTTGCCTATATGGAGCCCTCGCCATGACGCCTTTCCATCTTGCCTTTCCGGTCCGTGATCTCGATGAAACCCGAACTTTCTATGGCGAGGTGCTGGGCTGCGCGATTGGCCGCTCCTCGGCGACCTGGGTGGATTTCGACCTTTATGGCCACCAGATGTCGGCGCATCTGCGGCCGCGGGCCGCGCAAGCCGCCAGCGACGGCAAGGTCGACGGCATTTTGGTGCCGATCCCGCATTTCGGCGCCGTGCTGTTGATGGACGACTGGCAGCGCCTGGCGGCGCGGCTGGAAGCGCGCGACGACATCGACTGGCTGGAGCGGCCGATGGTCCGTTTCAAGGGCGAGCCCGGCGAACAGGCCACGCTCTTCATTCGCGACCCCTCGGGCAACGCCCTGGAATTCAAGGGTTTTCGTTCACTGGAGCAGGTTTTCGCGCATTGAGGAGATAGAGGGCCGGCAGCGACCTGTCCTCAAGATGTCGCGACCGGCGTCCAGATCACATCCTCGATCTTGTGTGCTCCGGTCGCCAGCATCGCCAGCCGGTCGAACCCAAGCGCGATGCCGCTGGCTTGCGGCATGACGGCAAGGGCGGCCAGAAAATCCTCGTCGAGCGGATAGCGCTCGCCATAGATCCGCTCCTTCTCGTCCATCTCGATGATGAAGCGCCGGCGCTGCTCGGCCGCGTCGGTCAGTTCGTCAAAGCCGTTGGCGAGCTCGACACCGCAGCAATAGAGTTCGAAACGTTCGGCGACGCGCGGATCCCCGGGGCTCGGCCGGGCGAGCGCCGCCTCGGCGACCGGATATTCGCACAGGATGGTCGCCCGCCCCTGCCCGAGGAACGGCTCGATCTTTTCCACCAGCACGCGGCTGAACAAATCCGCCCAGCTGTCGTCAGGCGCCGTGCGCAGGCCGGCCTGTATCAAGGCAGCATGAAGCGCGTCCCGGTCGGTGCCGCCATCGGCGGCGACCGTGGCCAGCAGATCGATGCCGGCATGGCGCGAGAAGGCGTCCGCCACGGTCAACCGCTCCGGTTCAGCGAACGGATCGCAGTCGCGGCCGCGGAAAGAGAAGCGCGTGGCCCCTGCCCTCGTCGCGGCCAGCGCCAGCAGATCGGCGCAATCGCGCATCAGGCTCTCATAGGTCTCGCCCACGCGGTACCATTCGAGCATGGTGAATTCGGGATGATGCAAGGGGCCGCGCTCACGGTTGCGGTAGACGGCGCCCAGGCTGAAAATGCGCCGTTCGCCGGCCGCAAGCAGTTTCTTGCAGGCGAATTCCGGCGAGGTGTGGAGATAAAGCGGCGAATGGGCGCCATCGGGCCCGATCACTTCGGTGGCGAAAGCCGCCAGATGCGCCTCGTTGCCGGGCGACACCTGCAGCGCCGCCGCTTCCACCTCGACGAAGTCGTGGCGGGCAAACCAGTCGCGCAAGGCGGCCGTCAGCTTGTTGCGCAGCATCAGGCGCGGGCGGCGGTCGGCGTGGACATGCGGCGTCCACCAGGCCGAAGCAGCGGTCATCAGCGCGCTTCGGTTCGCCGAGGGGGCTGGCGGTTCGCGCCAAGATGCGCTAGGCCCCCATCCAGCGCCGCGCAAGCCGGCAAACGCCCGTCAACTCTCGCAGGATTTAAAACCGTGGTGAAAGTCATCGCCAGTTCGCTCCGCAAAGGCAATGTCGTCGACAAGGACGGCAAGCTTTATGTGATCCTCTTTGCCGAAAACATCCACCCAGGCAAGGGCACGCCCGTGACGCAGCTCGACATGCGCCGCATCGGCGATGGGGTGAAGGTATCGGAACGCTACCGCACCACCGAGCAGGTGGAGCGCGCCTATGTAGAGGAGCGCGAGCACACCTTCCTCTACGCCGACGGCGAAGGCTACCACTTCATGAACCCGGAAACCTACGACCAGGTGGCGGTGTCGGAAGCCGTGGTCGGCGACGCCGCTCCCTATCTGAAGGAAGGCATGCCGGTACAGGTGTCGCAGTTCAACGGCATCGCGATCGCCCTGGTGCTGCCGCAGCGCGCCACCTTCGAAGTGGTCGAGACCGAGCCGACGACCAAGGGCCAGACGGCGTCGTCCTCCTACAAGCCGGCCGTGCTTTCCAACGGCGTGCGCACCAACGTGCCACCCCACATCGCGCCCGGCACCCGCGTGGTGGTAATGACCGCCGACGGGTCGTATGTGGAGCGGGCGAAGGACTGAGGGGGCGAGTTACAAAGGCTCGCAAGCGAAAGCACTCCGAGAACAGGCGGCAGCTTCCTGACGGTGACCGACAGAGCGGATCGGTACCGAAGGCTCGGAACGTTGCACTCATGATACGCAGCTGACGTAGATAGCATGCGTAGTAAAGACGTCGTTCGGGCGCGGGCCTTCGATTTTTACGGATCTTTACTTACTTCGCCAGGCATTTGGAGATACCGATCCAGGCTGACTGTTAATAGCAATTCCGACTTTTTTTGGGTGTATACGCATCCTGGACTCTACGTTGAAACGCCGGCTTGGATTGAGCTGTCGCAACAAATATGCATATGTTGACACTTAATATTTGGGGCATATGTGCGGGGGCGGCGTGGTCAGTGTTGTGCATCAGTGGAATCCTGACGATTGGGAAATTTTCGCACTGAGTCTATTGCAGCAGCGGCATGGCCCCTTAGATGTCCATAAGATTCCGGCCACTCACATGGGGGATTATGGTATAGATTACTATTGCACGGCCGACTCTGTAATTTATCAGTGCTATGCCGTAGAAGAGCCCGTCGATGTAGCCACCCGCGCTGATCGTCAGAAATCCAAGATCACCACCGACCTGAAAAAATTAATAGATGGGGCAGTTGAAGTCTCCAAGCTCTTTCTCGCGAAGCCTGTAAAGAAGTGGATTCTGCTTGCACCGATACACGATAGCAAAGATGTGAATCTTCATTGCGCCAAAAAGACTACAGATCTGCGCGCACAATGCCATGCCCATCTGGATACTGATTTTGAGGTCTGTATCCACGATCAGGAGTCCTTTCCTGGTGCTGCACTGAAAGCGGCCATTGCGGCGCTGACCAGCCTCTCTTTTAGCGTTGAGCCACCAACGAAGGAGGAACTTGACGCATGGCAAGCCGGATCGCCCAACCTCCTAGCCAACGCCACCAAGAAGCTCGCCAAGAGAGCTGAAGTCGGCGAACTTCAGACCGTCGTGGCCGCCAGCGTAGAGTGTTTTCTCAAAGGAAATGCTCTGACAGACGCCCTTCGGACAAACGCGCCCGACTTGCATGAGAAAGTCGCAGCGGCAATCACGAGTCGAGCGCGTCGCTTGGCATTTGCCGGCCCACAGGGCGGGCCAGTGCCAACCAACATTCTCAACACAGAGTTGGACATTCTGGTCACCACGATCAAAGGCGCCGCGCCGTCGCTGTCCAACGCAAATGCCGAGGAGATTGCGATGGGAGCGATTTCTGACTGGATAATGCGTTGCCCGCTGGATTTCTCCTCCGATGACATCTGAGAACCCGTTTAAGCAGGCAATCCAAGGAGCGGCCTTTTCGTTCATCTCTCGGCCGGAACCGCTCGCTGGGGACCTGCGGATGTCGTGGGGGATCGGCATACTGCTAATCAGCCTACTCTATAGCCACGGTAAAAGGGGCAGCTTCCAGAAACTGCAGTTTCTGGCGCATGCGGTTCGAATCCGAGAGGGACGAGACGACGTGCGAGCAATGCTCCGCGGGGATATTCGAACGTCAGAAATTTCGGTACGGGTTGAGCCTTGGCTTAATCGCGCAGTTGCCTTCGCGCACGGACTTAAGCTGGTCAACGTTGCAAAAGGCAAGTCAGTGACCCTGACCGAGAAGGGCCTAGAAGTGGCTAGGGCTATTGACGCGAACAGCGATATCTTCGTGGAAGAGCGTACCTTTCTGGCCGAAGTGACAAGGAAATTGACCGAGGCCCAGCTGACAAAAATCTGGCGAATGGAGGATCTTCTGTGACGCTGCGCCTTCGGCATTTGCGCATGCGTGCGCTAACCTCAGCAGGGCTCTATGGGGCTGATATTCGGTTCGAACTTGGCTTAAACGTGATCTGGGCCGACAACACAAAGGGCAAGTCTACCTGCATGCAGGGAATGCTATACGCGCTTGGCATGGAAAAGATGCTCAGCCCTCGCAGAGAAGTGCCATTGCCGCATGCCATGACATCTTTCCTGAAGAATGACGATGAATCGTCGGAAACAGTGATTGAATCGGCTGTGTCTCTGGAAATTCAGAACGGCGCGGGCCGCGTTGTAACCGTGCATCGTCCGATCAAGAAGGACCTTGTCGACAATAGACTGATTACTGTCGATTTTGGACCCACGTTGACTGACTCTGACGCTCGCTTCGAAAGTAGAAACTTCTTCGTTCTTGATCCTGGAGCCGCGCAGCGTGAAGATGGCTTCCATCATTTTCTCGAAGATTTTTTAGGTTGGAAGTTGCCGACGGTTCGACGATATGACAGCCCGGAGGGCAAACTCTATCTGGAGACCATTTTTCCGCTTTTCTGGGTCGAGCAAAAAGCCGGTTGGTCGGCAATACCTGCCGCTATCCCGACTTACTTGAGGATTCGCGAGGTTCAGAAACGGGCAGTTGAGTTTATTTTGGACCTCGACATTCATAAGATCGAACTGGAACGGCAACGCCTTCAGGAAAAGATCGATCAAAACGCCCGAGACTGGCATAACCTCTGGGAAGAAATAGATCGCTATGTACGACGTGGTGGCGCGAAGACCGAGGCGCTGCCTACACGACCTACAGCCATGGCGGATGAACTCACCAAAGGACATGTCCTGATCGCCGAGAAAGCGGGATGGCTGACACTTAGATCTCTCTTAAGCCAACTTCGCGCCCGGGTGGCCGAGCTCAACGCTATCGAGGTTCCCGCCGTGGGAGCGTCGGCTGACCACCTTGTGGGTGAGCTCGAAGTGCTTAACAGGGAGGTCGAGGCAGCTAATCGGGTCCGCATCGAGATCTATACGGCCAGGCAGCTGAAGCAGGCGGATGTTGCATCATTGGAAAGGCGCATCAAGTCATTGGCCGATGACATGCAGAAAAATCAGGACGTGCAGAAGCTTCAGCGCTATTCCGGTAGCGTCGGAGCTCTTACACTTGACCACTGTCCAACCTGCGAACAGGCCTTGGTTGACTCGCTCCTGTCGCAGGAAGTGCTGACGGCAGTGATGCCGATCGAAGACAACATAGAATACCTTCGTTCTCAGTTGAATATGTTCCAAGACATTCTGAAGCGCGAGCAGGACGAGCAGAGAAAGCTCGATATGAGGGCTGTTCAAGCAGATCGAGAACTCAACGAATTGTACAGTCGAATCCGAACGATACGCGCAGATCTCGTTGCGCCTGCAGGCAATCCCTCCGCCGTCGCCATCGAAGAGCGAGTACGCGCTGAAGCTCGCATTCGTGAATTGGAAACGATCCAATCCATCTTCGACGATACCGTCGAGCGTATGCAAACCCTGGCGGCAACGTTCAAGGCCTTGTTGGAGATTCTAACGGCGCTTCCGTCAGACAAGATGAGTCCGCCAGATAAAGCGAAGTTCGAGACCTTGACGAGATTGTTGCGCCAACAAGCGCGCGAGTTTGGATTCAAGACCTTCGACCCAGATGAACTAACGATCGATGAAGATACTTATCGACCGCAAAAAGAAGGCTACGAAATCGGATTCGAGACATCCGCCAGCGACGCCATCCGGCTGAAATGGGCTTACCAGCTCGGACTTTTGGAGTTGAGTCACCAACATCCGACCAATCATCCGGGAATGTTGCTGCTTGATGAGCCGCGTCAACAGTCATCATCCAAAGTTAGCTTTGGCAGGTTGCTAGAACGCGCCGCCGCAAGGCAGCGTAGCGATCAGCAGGTGATTGTATCCACAAGCGAGGATATCGAGACCCTGAAGGAAATTTTGGCTCGGATCAAATGCAAAGAAACTATCTTTCCTGGCTACGTGCTAACTCCCGTAAACTAAGAAAAGAGAAAGCACTGATATCTACAATCGCGATGTTTCGCTTTTAATTCGAAGACGACAAGAATAATCTTGGTGATGCTTGGAAGTCAGCATGAGTAGAGGCACAAATTCAGACCCATACATCGCCGGTCGGCGCACGGTTGCCGATTGGCAAGCCTTCAAACCTTCACTCCTAGCCGGACAGGGAGCGCGATGGCCGGACGCCTTCCAAGACTATTTCAAGGCACGGCTTGAATCGCGATATCTTGCCCCGATTAAACTCCTCCAGGATCACGGCACTTTTCAGGGTGAGGGCTTTTCGATCGTGGCGATCCAGTGCACATTAATCGAATTTTTGGCAGCTACTCTTAGGGGGATGAGCTACCGGTTTGTGAGTCAGGCGTCTCCCCGTCTTGGAGCCTATGAGTATTCGAAAAGCGGCAAAATGTTCAATGACTTCCTAGTTACAGAACAGCCATTCGCCGCTGTTTTTACCCAAGCAGTCGCGGAAGACTTTTACGCCTCGGTGCGGTGTGGCCTCCTTCATGAAGCTCGTACGAAGAACGGATGGACAATTTGGGCAAAGGGGAATGCCATGATAGATCCCGTGCGCAAGATTGTTTTTCGCGATAACCTGCAGACAGCGATCTTGGACTATGTAAGTCAGTACGGTCGAACGCTGTTGGGCGACCCGGCGCTGCAGGCGGCATTCATCCGCAAGTTTGATGACCTCGCCTTATAATTCGCTCCAATTGGTCATGGGGATGCAGGCAGAGTGCGCGATTCAAAAAACGATTCAGGTGGTTGACCCGATCCAACCTCACCCACTCCCGCGCTTGCCCTTCCCGCCCCGCGCCTCAACCACCCGCTCCACCTGACGCTTCAGCTCGTCCTTGATATCCACCGTCTCGTTCATCAAGGCGTCGATCTTCAGGAAATCGAGCACGCGGTATTTTGAGACTGCCGGTCGGACCAGGATATGGGGCTGGCACTGTTTCAACTTGTTGGCGATGATCGACTGCATCATCAATTGCGTGGCGCCGAACATCAGGTCGACGGAGGTCGGCTGCTTGCGGTCGGCCTCTTCCGGCGCGCCGACGACGTCGACGCCGATGATGATGTCGGCATCCTTCTCGATCAGGTCGAAGGGCACGGGGTTGTAGATGCCGCCGTCGATCAGCAGCCTGCCGTCGCGCGTCACCGGGCGGAACACGGCGGGAATGGCGGCCGAAGCGGCAAGGGCCGAGTGCAGGTCGCCATCGTCGAACACGGCGAGCTTGTGGCCGAAATAATCGGTCGCCGTCACCTTCAGCTGGATTTTCAGTTCGGCGAAGGTCTCGGGAATGGCCTCGGGCAGGAAGGCCTTGAGGATGCGCTCGACGTTGAACTGGCTGACGCGGATGCCGTTCTGCATGGCTTCGGCGATCGTGCCCGGCCGCGCCCGCCACATGCGGCTCGCCACCTCGGCGCGGCGGCCGAGGATCGATCGGGCATAGTCGTGGATGTCCTTGCCGCTCATTCCGGCGGCCATGCCGGCGCCCATGATGGCGCCGATCGACGAGCCGGCGATCGCCACCGGCTTGATGCCGAGCTCGTCCAGCGCCTCGATGACATGGATGTGCGCCAGACCGCGCGCGCCGCCGCCGCCGAACGCTATGCCGAAGGTCGGGCTCATCCCTTGCCGGCTCCCGCCAGTGGGGGGCCGACCACCATGATGGTCGGTTCGGTCGTCAGCAGCTTCTTCGCCGCCGCCTTGACCTCATCGATCGTCACCGCGTTGATATAGCCGGCCCGGCGCTGCATGTAGTCGATGCCAAGGTCGTCGAGCTGCAGTTCGACCAGCGTGGCGGCGATCGAACTCGACGAATCCAGATTGCTGATGGCATAGGCGCCGATCAGATATTTCTTGGTCGCCGCCAGTTCGGCCTCGGTCGGACCGTCCACGGCCAGCTGCTTGACGACGTCGCGCACGATGCCGAGCGTCTCGGCCGCGCGATCCGAGCGCGTCCCGGTGGTGACGATCAGCGCATTGGCATGGTCCTGGTTGACCAGCGAGGAATTGACGCTGTAGGCGAGACCGCGCTTTTCACGCACCTCCTGGAACAGGCGCGAGGTGAACGTTCCGCCGCCGAGGATCTCGTTCATCAGCACGGCCGGGAAGAAATCTGTCGCCTTGCGCTTCACGCCCGGCCAGGCGAGCTGCAGCGATGTCTGCGGCAGGTCGTAATTGACCTCGATATGCTGCGCCAGCTTGGGCTCGATATCGGCAACGGGGCCGAGCGCCTGGTTTTGCGGCAGGTCGCCGAACACCATGTCGAGCTTCTTCCCAAGCGTCTCGGGGTCGATGGCGCCGACCACCGCGATATGCAGGCCACCGCGCGCGAAGACCGCCTTGTGCAGGGCCTTGAGATCGGCCTGCGTGATGGCGGCGATGCTTTGCCTGGTGCCCTGGTCGGAGCGCGAATAAGGGTGATCGCCATAGACGGCGCGCGCCCACCGGTTTTGCGCCACCGTGTCGGGATCGTTCTCGTTGGCAATGATGCCCGACAGGACCTGGGCACGGATGCGGTCGATAGGCTCCTGGTCGAAGCGCGGCTCGTTGACCGCCAGACGCAACAGGTCGAACGCCTCGTCGCGCTGTTCGGCCAGCATGCGCATGGAACCGTAGATGCCATCGCGGGTCTCGTCGAAGCTCATCTCGGCGCCGGCATCGTCGAGCCTGATCTGGAAGGCTTCCGAATCGAGCGGACCGGCACCCTCGTCGAAGAGACCGGTCATCAGATTGGCGAGACCTTCCTTGCCCGGTGGATCCTGCGTCGAGCCGCCGCCGAAAACGAAACGGACGGCGACGATCGGCACGGAATAGTCCTCCACCAGCCAGGCTGTGACACCCTTCGGCGAGGTAACGGACTGGATCTCCATGGCACGGGCGGCAAGCGCGGGCAGAACCAGGAAGAGGACGGAGAGGAAGAGGGTTGCGAAAGTGGTGGCCACGCGCGGTCTGCCCGTCTCCCCTTGTGGGAGAACGGAAGACACCGTCGCCGCCTCGCGCATATGTATCGCGTGCATCATCAATTCCCCGCCTGTTGCTGCGGCAAGAGATAGCCTGATGTCGAGCGGGCCAGCACGAGATAGCGCGCGGCAACGGCCTTGACCTCATCGGCAGTCACCTTGCGGATGCGATCCGGCCATTGCTCGACGTCCTGCACATTGCCGCCGGTGGCGAGCGTCGAGCCATAGATGTTGGCCATGGAGTCCTGCTTGTCACGGGCAAAGATCATCGACCGGACATAGCGGTCCTTGGCCTTTTCGAGTTCATCCGGGGTGACGCCGTCGCTGGCGATGCGCGCCACCTCCGCGTCGACCGCGGCCTCGACGTCGGCCAATTTGGCGTCGCCGCGCGGCGCGCCATAGACGGTGAAATTGGTGTCGTCGAGCATGGTGCCCTGGAAGTACGCGCCGGCGCTGGAAGCAATGCCTTGCTTGACGACCAGCGCCTGATAGAGCCGGCTGCGGTTGCCGCCACCGAGGATTTCGGCCAGCAGGTCGAGCGCCTCGGCCTCGCCCGGCTTGGCCGTATGGTAGGACGGCACGACCCATTGTGTCGAGAAACTCGGCACGCTGACGCGGGCGTCGGAAAGCGTGACCGTGCGCCTGGTGTTCTGCTCAGGTTCGACCGGGCGGACGCGCGGCGGCAGGTCAGGCCCGCGCGCCACCTTGCCATAGGTCTTCTCGGCCAGCGTCTTCACCGTGTCCGGTTCGACATCGCCGGCCACGATCAGCACGACATTGTTGGGCCGGTAGTATTTGTTGTAGAAGGCGGTGGCATCGGTGCGGTTCAGCTGCTCCATCTCCTGCATCCAGCCGATGACCGGAATGCGATAGGGCTGGTTCTGCCACAGCGTGGCATCGACCTCTTCGTCGAGCACGGCCTGCGGATTGTTGTCGATGCGCGAGCGGCGCTCCTCGAGGATAACGTCGCGCTCGGTCTTGATGACATCGTCTGTGAGGATGAGGTTGCGCATGCGGTCGGCCTCGAAGCTCATCATCAGCTCGAGCGCGGACGGCGCCACTGTCTCATGGAAGGCGGTGTAGTCGTAGGAGGTGAAGGCGTTGTTGGAGCCGCCAATATCGGAGACGGCGCGGTCGAACTCGCCGGCCGCGTGGTGGGCCGTCGCCTTGAACATCAGATGCTCGAAGAAATGGGCGATGCCGGATTTGCCCGGCGGTTCGTCGGCGCTGCCGATCTTGTACCACACCATATGGGTGACGATCGGCGCGCGGTGATCGGGAATGACGACCACTTCCATGCCGTTGTCGAGCAGAAAATCCGTGACCTTGAACTCGGTGGCCTTGCCATTCGTCGGAGCGCTGTCGGCCAATACCGGACCGGTCACCACAAAAGCCAGGGAGGTCGCGAGCAGCGTTCCACGCAGCCATTCAGTCCTGGATGTCATCGATGGCTCCGGTTTCATGCAGCGAACGATAGGCAAGGTGCCGGCGACAAGCAAAGTGAATTGTTGGTCATGTTGCCGGCAAAGGCGGCGGCAAAGAGGCCACGGCGGAAAGCAGGCGTATCAGGCAGCCTCGATGAAACGGATGATAGTCTCGCCGTAGTTGCGCTCATCGAGCACGGAAAAGCCCGGCCCTGGCTCGAAGGGCGCCACTGCCGCCTCCTCGACCACACAAAGCGCGCCGGGGCGCAGCCAGCCGCCGGCCCTGGCGGATTGCAAGGCAAGCTCGCCAAGGCCCTTGCCATAGGGCGGGTCGGCGAAGACGAGGCCGAATGGCGCCAGCGTGCCGGCCTCGCCAAGGGCGGTCGCGTCACGACGGAAGATCTTGGTGCGTCCGGTCAGGCCGAAAGCCTCGACATTGTCGCGGATCAGGCCACGGCCTTCGGCCGATTCCTCGATGAACACGCCATAGGATGCGCCGCGCGACAAGGCTTCCAGGCCGAGCGCGCCGGTGCCGGCGAACAGATCGAGGACGCGGGCTCCGTCCGATTGTCCGGCGAAGCGATGCGCCAGAACGTTGAAGACGGCTTCGCGGGTGCGGTCGGTCGTCGGACGGATGGCGCTGCCGCGGGGCGTCGCCAACGGACGCCCGCGAAACTCGCCGCCAACGATTCTCATCTTGTCCGGGGGCCCTTGGTGCCGCCGCGTGGCCGCTCGCCGCCACCGGCCGGACCCTCGCCACGCGGCTTGCCGAACGGCTTGTCGCCGCCCGGTTTGCCGCCGGGCTTGCCATAGGACGGTTTGAACGAGGCCTTGCGCGCCTTTGCTTCCGCCGCCTTGGCGGCATCCGCTTCCGCCCTGCCCTTGCCGATCGGCCGGGCTCCTGGCGCCATCCAGACATTGGCCTTGCGCTGGCCCGGCGGCTCGATCGGCCGCTGCTCGCGTTCGGACTTCTTGCCGCCGCCACGAGGCTTGTCGCCGAAGCCGCCGCGCGGCTTGTCGCCAAAACCTCCACGCGGCTTATCGCCAAAGCCGCCACGTTCCGGTCGCGGACCGCGATCGCCGAAACTCTTTTCCGGTCTCTCGCCCCTGTCGGGGCTGGTCGACAGTTTGCCGAGCGCCTCGTCGCGGCTGCCTTCCCGACGCTTGCGGTTCTTGATCAGGCCGCCTTCGCCGATCGGCCGCCGCTCGCCGTCTCGCGTGAACTTCGGCCGTTCGGGTTCGGCCTCACGGACTTCGGTGCGCCGCACGGGCTGGTTGGAAAACGGTTTTGTTATCTCGGCGTCGAAATTGGCGCCGGATTCCTCGACCAGGCGCTCGCCGAGCTGGTCGCGCAGCACCCGTCCCTTGATCTCCAGCACATGGCCCTCCGCCAGATCATCGAGCTGGAACGGCCCGTAGGAGATACGGATCAGCCGCGTCACATCGAGGCCGAGCGAACCGAGGATATTCCTGACCTCACGGTTCTTGCCCTCGCGCAAACCGATCGTCAGCCAGGCATTGGAGCCCTGCTCGCGATCGAGGCTGGCTTCGATGGCGCCGTAGAAGACGCCGTCGACGGCAATGCCTTCGCGCAGTCCGGCGAGCGCGCTTTCCTCGACCTTGCCGTGGACGCGCACGCGGTAGCGGCGCAGCCAGCCGGTGGCCGGCAGTTCGAGCACGCGCGACAAGCCGCCGTCGTTGGTCAGCAGCAGCAGGCCCTCGGTGTTGATGTCGAGCCGGCCGATGGTCATCAGCCGCGGCAATTCGGCCGGCAGCACGTCGAAAACGGTCTTGCGGCCTTCGGGGTCGCGGTTGGTGGTGACGACGCCGGCCGGCTTGTGGAACAGGAACAGACGCGTGCGTTCGATCGGCGGGATTTCCATGCCGTCGAGATGGATGATGTCACCCGGCATGACGTTGAAGGCCGGTGAAGACAACGCCCGGCCATTGACCTTGACGCGGCCGGCGGCGATCAGTTCCTCGGCGTCGCGGCGCGAGGCGAGGCCGGCGCGCGCCAGCCGCTTGGCGATCCGCTCGCCGGCTTCTTCCGGGGCATCGGCAGGCCGCGGACGCGGCTTGAAACCGCCGCCCGATGCGCCTTGCGGCCGATCACCGAAATCACGCTTGGGTCTGTCGCCGCCAAAATCCCGCTTCGGACGATCGCCGAAATCACGCTTGGGACGGTCGAAGCGCTTTTCGCCGCCCGCCGCCGAAGCGGAAGCCGGGCGATCGCCACGCGGCGCATAGGGCTTGCGCGGCCCTTCGCGCTTCTCATAAGGCTTGCGCTCGCCCTCGGCCGCCATTGGACGGTCGCCACGCGGGGCGTAGGGCTTGCGCGGCCCTTCGCGCTTCTCATAAGGCTTGCGTTCACCCTCGGCCGCCATTGGACGGTCGCCGCGCGGGGCGTAGGGCTTGCGCGGCCCTTCGCGCTTTTCATAAGGCTTGCGCTCGCCTTCGGCAGCCATTGGACGGTCGCCACGCGGGGCATAGGGTTTGCGCGGGCCTTCGCGCTTTTCATAGGGCTTGGCTTCGGGGCGCGGCCCCTTGCTGAACGGCCTGTCGCCGCCCTTGAAGTCTCGCTTCGGCCGGTCGCCATCGGCGGCCATCGGCCGATCGCCACGCGGGGCATACGGCTTTTTCGCACCAAAGGACGGCTTGCCGCCCTTGCTGGCATCGCGGCCACGTGCACCTGCCGATTTCGGGCCACTCCTGCCCGGGCCGCCTTTGCGCGGAGATTTCTTGTCGTTGTCGTCCATGTGGCCTTTGTCCGTTTGCGCTGCTACAGCGTGGCGCATCCGTTCGGCGCGCAACGAACGCTGTAGCATTTTTGATTTGGCGCATGATCATTCCCGAAAATCGAGTCCGATTTTCAGGTTGATCCGCTCCATAACAGGATCACCGCCGGGTGGCGAGGATATAATGGGAAGACAAACCGCTTGAAGAAGCCGGATTTCATGGCCCTGGCTCTGCAGGAGGCCGAAGCAGCGGCCTCGCGCGGCGAAGTGCCGGTCGGCGCGGTCATCGTCAATGGCGGCACGGTCGTTGCCAGCGCCGGGAACCGTACGCGCGAGCTTGCCGACCCGACAGCGCACGCCGAAATGCTGGTGATCCGCGCAGCCTGCGGCAAAATCTCGAGCGAGCGGCTCATCGGCCACGATCTCTATGTGACATTGGAACCTTGCGCCATGTGCGCCGGGGCGATCTCCTTCGCCAGGCTGCGCCGTCTCTACTTCGGTGCTAGCGACGAAAAGGGCGGCGCCGTGGTCAACGGCGTGCGCTTCTTCGCTTCCTCGACCTGCCACCACACGCCCGATGTCTATCCGGGCATGGCCGAGACCGAGGCGGGCCTGCTGCTGAAGGATTTTTTCAGAGGACGTCGAGACTGAGCCAAGCCCGCCGCAAGACCAGGCGGCGCGACTGTTCTTACCGCAACCAGTCGAACCAGCCGCCCTTCTTGCCCTCGGCCTTTGCCTTGAGGGCGCGTTCTTTCTTGTATTCGTCCTCGCCAAGTTCGTTCTGCGGCGCGGCATCGGAGGCGACACGGTAGGCCAATGGCGGCTCGCTGAGGTATTTGCGCGTGTTCGGATCGCCCTGCTTGCTGTCGGCAAGGCGGCGCTGGATCTCGGCGGCGCGGCCCTTGTCGGAATCGGCGGGTTTCCACGCCGGCGGGTGGCTGGATCCTGATTCCTCCATCGCCCTTTTCACAGAAGCCGGATCCGTCTGCACGTCGTCGACGATCTCCGACTGGTAGGCCGGGTCATTCTGGTGGGCAGTGGCGTCGGCGCGCAGGCGCGCGCGGCGCTGCTCGGGCGATTCGGGCCAGCCGGCGTTTGCCGTCTGAATGCTTTCCTGCGGGGCAGGCAGCGCTTCCTTCTGGCCAGGTGCAGGCTTCACCAAGGTAGGACGCGGCTTGTAGTCGATCGGGTCCCTGCGCTTCGGCGCGAAGGAGACAGCGCCTGTCAGATCGCCGGCCAGTTGTTCGGCGGCGGTCTTGTCGGTGCCATAGGTCGGAGAGCCCATGCAGCCCGATAGAGCGAGGCCCGATGCGACAAGCGGCGCCAGCAGCGCAAGGCGCGCGTTATATCTTTCGGTCATGCCAAAAAGTCCCACTCTAGACAGCCTCTCGATCGCACCGGCTTTGTGTCCGGTCCCCATCGTGCAAGCACTTGCGACGGAAATCCGGCGACAATTTGTCTTCCGGAGTTTCGCGTGTTTACCTCAACCACTCGTTAAGGGCAACGCGCGGGCGGATTTGCACCGCCCGGCGTGGCGTTCGTGCACTATTGATTGGTGCATGCCATTGTCCCAAAACCGCTATGCACTTTTGGGCGACATGCATCAGACCCTTCCCAGCGCCTTCAACTCGTGCAGCACCGCGGCATCACGGGCCGAGACATCCGGGAACTCCGGATCCTGCCCGACATCGGCCGTATAGCGCCAGGAACGCGCGCATTTGACCAGACCGCGATCCTCTGCTTTCTCCACCACCACGGCGACGCCCTTGACGTCGTCGAGGGCGAAGGCGGTTTGCGGCACCGGGCCATGGGCAATGACGAGATCGCTGGTGATCGCCATCTCGGCCATGTCGACGTCCGATATCGCCGCTTCGAGCGCCGCATCGTTGATCGTCACCACCGGTACAGCCTCCAGCGAGGAGCCGATGACCTTCTGGGCGCGTGCGATCTCGAGCGCGCCGGTGACGACACGACGCACCTGCCTGACCTTGCGCCATTTCTCCGCCAGCGCCTCGTTCTTCCAACCCGCCGGGATGAGCGGGAACTGGTCGAGATGCACCGAGACGGCATCGGGGTGACGGTCGAGCCATGCCTCTTCCATGGTGAACGGCAGCATCGGCGCCAGCCATTTCACCAGGCAGTCGAAGAGGTGGCGCACCACCTGGACCGACGCCTTGCGCTTCACGCTCGACGGGCCGTCGCAGTAGAGTGCGTCCTTGCGGATGTCGAAATAGAAGGCCGACAGTTCGACCACCATGAAATCAAGCAGCGCGCGCGTGATGCGCTTGAACTCGAAGGCGTCGTAGCCCTGGCGCACCACCTCGTCGAGCTCCGCCAACCGGTGCAGCATCAGCCGCTCCAGCTCCGGCATCGTCTCCAGGGGGACGTCCTCACCGTCGTCATGGGCGAGCGTGCCCAGCATCCAGCGGATGGTGTTGCGCAGTTTGCGATAGGCGTCGATGTTTGTCTGCAGCACGTTCTTGCCGAGCCGCTGGTCTTCCCAATAATCCGTCGTCACCACCCAGAGCCGCAGGATATCGGCGCCGGACTGTTTGATCACATCCTGCGGCACGACCGTATTGCCGAGCGATTTCGACATCTTGCGGCCATCCTCGTCCATGGTGAAGCCATGGGTGACTACAGTATCGTAAGGTGCCCTGCCCCTGGTGCCGCAGCTTTCGAGCAGCGAGGAATGGAACCAGCCGCGATGCTGGTCGGAACCTTCGAGATAGACGTCGGCCGGCCACTTCAGGTCGGGCCGGTCCTCCAGCGTGAAGACATGGGTCGAGCCCGAATCGAACCAGACGTCCAGAATGTCCATCACCTGCCGCCATTTGGAGGCGTCGTGATTGCCGAGGAAGCGTTCCTTGGCACCAGGCGCGAACCAGGCGTCGGCGCCTTCCTTCTCGAAGGCGTCCATGATGCGCTGGTTGACCGCCTCGTCCTTCAGGACATTGCCGTCCTCGTCGGCGAAGACGGCGATCGGCACGCCCCAGGCGCGCTGGCGCGACAGCACCCAGTCGGGGCGCTCCTCGATCATGGCGCGGATGCGGTTCTGGCCGGCCGCCGGCACGAAACGCGTGTCGTCGATCGCCTTCAGCGCGCGGCTGCGCAGCGTGCTGCCGTCGCCGAGGTCCTTGTCCATGTAGACGAACCATTGCGGCGTGTTGCGGAAGATGACCGGCTTCTTCGAACGCCATGAATGGGGATAGCTGTGCTTCAGCCGGCCGCGCGCGAACAGCGCGTTGCGCTTGATCAGCTCGTCGATGACCGCCTGGTTGGCGTTACCCTTCTTGCCATTGTCGTCGATGACGCGCGCAGAGCCACCCTCGCGATCCGGGCCGAAGCCCGGCGCGTCCTTGGTGAAGAAGCCGGCATCGTCGACCGTGAACGGGATTTCGGTGTCGATACCGCGTTGGCGCAGCGCGGGCGCGGCGTCCATCCACGCATCAAAGTCCTCGCGGCCATGGCCGGGGGCGGTGTGCACGAAGCCGGTGCCGGCATCGTCGGTGACATGGTCGCCCGCAATCATCGGCACCGGGAATTCATAGCCGCCACCGAGGCCCTTGAAGGGATGCGAAAGCACAAGATTTCCAAGCTGTTCGGCGCTGATGCCGTGAAGGCGCTTCAAGGTGACCTTGGCCTTGGCCTGGCTTTCCTCGGCCAGCGCATCGGCAAAGATCAGCTTCTCGCCTGGCTGCGGGCCAAACGCATTCTCGGCCGCCGTCACCTCGTAGAGGCCATAGGCGACGCGCGGCGAATAGCTGACGGCGCGGTTGCCCGGGATGGTCCATGGCGTCGTCGTCCAGATGACGACATGGGCATCGAGCAGGTCAAGCGAGCGTCCGCTCAAGTCCGGATCGAGTTCCGCCGGCTGGCCGTCCAGGACGCTGGCGACAGCGAGATTGGCCACCGGAAACTTCGCCCAGATCGTATCGGACTCATAATCCTGATACTCGATCTCGGCCTCGGCGAGCGCCGTGCGTTCGACGACGCTCCACATCACCGGCTTCGAACCGCGGTAGAGCTGCCCGGACATGGCGAATTTCAGCAATTCGCCGGCGATGCGCGACTCGGCATGGAAGGCCATGGTCGTGTAAGGGTTCTTGAAGTCGCCGATGACGCCGAGCCGCTGGAACTCGCCACCCTGTACCGAGATCCAGTGCGCGGCGAACTCCCGGCATTCCTTGCGGAATTCGTTGACCGGCACCTCGTCCTTGTTCTTGCCCTTGGCGCGGTACTGCTCCTCGATCTTCCATTCGATCGGCAGGCCGTGACAGTCCCAGCCAGGCACATAGTTCGAGTCATAGCCGCGCATCTGGAACGAGCGGGTGATGACGTCCTTGAGGATCTTGTTCAGCGCGTGGCCGATATGGATGTTGCCGTTGGCGTAGGGCGGGCCGTCATGCAGCACGTATTTCGTGCGCCCCGCCGCGCTCTCGCGCAGCTTGCGGTAGAGGTCCATGTCCTGCCAGCGCTTGACCAGCACCGGCTCCTTCTCGGGCAGGCCGGCGCGCATCGGAAACTCCGTCCGCGGCAAGTAAAGGGTCTTGGAATAGTCGATCGTTGATTGGTTCTGGTCGGTCATTGGTCTGCCATGTGCATGCCGGGCCACGTGGCTTGCGGCTTGGAATTCTACTTTACACGCGTGCCGTTTCCCAAAAACGGGCCCACTCCTGGGCGGCACGCCTTGATGATCTGGCCTTGATGATCTGGAAAAGCGCGAGAGGCCGCGCGCAATAGTCCCGGCTGCTCCAACAGCCTTCAGGCTGCCGGGAACACCGGGCTGGTAATTCGTATCGTCGGCGCGTGGAGGCGCGAAAAGCTCGTCATTGCTGGGCTTTTAGCGGAGAAGAGCGCAGGAATAAAGCGTCTCGTTCGATTCACTTACATCTTGAAGTCGAAGCGATAGGTGGTCGACACGCCGACCATGAACTGGTTGCGGTCGCCGCGCTCCTTGACCAGGCTGGAATCGGCGGCCGGACCCTCGAGGCGGGAATATTCGCCAAACAGGCTGGCGGTCATCGGGTCGGTCACCTTCCAGGTCACGGCGCCGCCGAGGCCGACGGATTTGAGGCCGCCGCCGGGATTGTACCGGCTCAAGCCGGAGGCCACGGCTTCCTGCGCGTCGACGCCGTAATAGGCATCGAAATAGTTCGCCGAGGCAAAAGACACGCGCGGGCCACCCGAAATCCTGACAGTTGGCGTCACGTCGTAGAAGGCATCGACGGCGATGTCGGCGACAAAGCCATTATGGGCACGGATGCCATGCCGCAATTCGGCCCGCGCGCGCATCCAGTCCGTCGGATAGAATTCGAAGAAGCCGCCAACCTCGCCGCCCCAGCGCACCGGGTCGAGCCCCTTGAGTTCGTCGGCATCGCCGTCGTCACGCGAGAACAGGAACTTGCCGGTCAGGCCGGCGCGGACGCCGCCGTCGTCGATGAGCGCCAGCGAAATATTGTCGTTGCGCGACGTGAAACGCGCCTGGGGACCGGCCTTGCCCAGTGAAATGATGGGCTGGGCGCTCAGCATGTACTTCTTGCCGCCCTCGAAATTGGGCGCCACCAGGCCGGTCGCGCCGACGGTCAGATACCAGTCGCCGGATAGCCAGCCGAAAGCGCCGTCGCCGGCCTCGGCCGCGCCCGACGTCGCCAGCACGACAGTGGCCACGGCTATAGAAATCTTTCCGACCTGACTCATGGTCACTCCACTAACACGATACAACCGTCCTGCGATGACAGCTTTGACGAGGCTTTGGTAAAATTTGATTTAAGGGCGAGACATCCGGCTGGAATTGCCTGCCAACGGGGCTGCGCCATCGCCCCAGCGGCCGGCTGGACGCGGGTCGGCACCAAGCATAACCTCGCGGCATCGCGGCGGTCTTCAACGGAGGTGGCGACATGACCTTGCACGGCGATGCACTGGAGAACGCGATCGGCAAGACGCGGGACAAATGGGGATGGTTCGTCGGCCTCGGCGTGTTGTTGCTGATCCTCGGCGGCATCGCTTTCGGCAATCTGTTCATCGCCACGGTGGCTTCCGTCTATGTCGTGGGTTGGCTGATGCTGGTGGCCGGCATCATCGAGATCATGCATGCTTTCGGGGTCAAGACCTGGGGACGCTTCTTCTACTGGCTGCTCAGCGGACTGCTTTATGCGGTCGCCGGTTTTTTCGCGTTCGACAATCCGCTGCTGGCCTCGGCGGTGCTGACCTTCCTGCTGGCCGTCGCGCTCGTCGCTTCCGGCGCGCTGCGGGCCTGGGTCGGCTACAGCCATCGTCCCGAGCGCGGCTGGGGCTGGATCGTCGCGGCGGGCGTCATCAGCGTGCTTGCGGGCCTGATCATCGCCATGGGCTGGCCGGTCAACAGCCTTTGGGTGCTCGGACTGTTCCTGGCGATCGACCTGATCTTCCAGGGCTGGACCTTTATCGCCGTCGGTTTGGCCCTGAAGAAGTAGCTCAGAACGCCACGGATGCGTCGAGGCCGGACAGCGGCTTGACGCCGCCCAGCAGGGCGCGGGCCTCGACTTCATCGCGCTTCATCTGCACGACCAGTGCGTCGAGCCCGTCGAACTTGATCTCGCTGCGCAGGAAGCCGAAGAACGAGACCTCGCAAGTCTCGCCATAAAGGTTACCGGAAAAATCGAAGACGAAGGTTTCCAGGAGCGGCGCGCCATGGTCGTCGACGGTCGGCCGGCGGCCAAAGCTGGCGACGCCGTCGTGCAGCGTACCGTCGGCGCGCCGGAAGCGTACCGCGTAAATACCTTCCTTGAGCGTGGCTGCCGCCGGAAGCCTCATATTGGCGGTGGGAAAGCCGAGCGTCCGCCCGAGCTGCTGGCCGCCGACAACCTCGCTTTCCACCGTGAAGCGATAGCCGAGCAGACCGGCGGCCTCGGCCACCTCGCCCTCGCAAAGCAAGGCACGGATACGGCTCGACGAAACCACCTCGGCGCCTTCGTCGCGAAAGGCGTCGACGAGGGTGACACCGAAGCCATGGCGCTCGCCCGCGGCCATCAGATAGGCCGGCCCGCCCTGGCGGTCCTTGCCGAAATGGAAATCGAAACCGGTCACGGCGTGGGTGATGCCAAGCGTCTTTTCCAGCACGTCGGTGACGAAGACTTCCGCCGACAGCGAGGCGAAGTCGCGCGTGAAAGGTTGCTCGACCAGCGCGGCAAAGCCCAGCAGCGACAGGAGCCGCGCCTTCATCGGCGGCGGCGTCAGCACGAAAAGGGGCAAGTCAGGCTTGAAAACCGTTCGCGGGTGCGGTTCGAAGGTCAGCACCAGCGCCGGCACGCCATGCCGCTCGGCCTCGGCCAAGGCGCGTTCGAGCACGGCCTGATGGCCACGATGGACGCCATCGAAATTACCGATCGCCACGACGCCGCCACGCAGATCGGCGGGCAGCGGCGCGGTTGTCGTAAGATGCTGGAACGCGACCATCGCCACCTACCGCAGCCTTGCGATGACGGCCACCGGACGATAGCCGTGCCGCTCCAGGAAGAGCCCGAGCCTTGCCGGATCCGGCCGGGACGGGTCGCCATAGTCGCGGGCATGGATGCCGCCGGAGACATAGAGGACGTCGAAACCATTGTCGGCCGCGCCCTTGACGTCGGTCATCATGCCATCGCCGATCGCCAGTATTCGCGAACGCTCGACCGGCCGGCCAAGGATCTCGGCCACCTCCTTCATCGCGACCTCGTAGATCGGCGCATAGGGCTTTCCGGCGATCAGCGTGCGACCGCCGAGCTGCGCGTAGTCGCGCGCGAGCGCGCCGGCGCACCAGATGATCCGTTCGCCGCGTTCAACCATGATATCGGGATTGGCGCAGATGAACGGCAGGTTCCTGGCGCGCAAGCGGCGCAGCAGGTCGGCATAATCCTCGGGTTTTTCGACCTCGTCGTCGAACAGCCCGGTGCACACGACGCCGGCGGCCTCGAACTCCTCGACAAGTTCGACATCGAGGCCGTCATAAAGGGTCAAATCGCGGTCGGCGCCGATGTGGAAGATTTTGCGTGGGCCCTCCGCGATCAGGTCACGGGTCACGTCACCGGAGGTCACCACACGGTCATAGGCCGACGGCGGAACGCCGATCACGCTCATCTGCGCCACGACATCGGCGCTGCGGCGCGGCGAATTGGTGATCAGAACGACAGGAATGCCGGCCGCCCTTGCCGCCGCCAGCGCGGCCGCGGCCGCCGGAAAATGCCATTCGCCATTGTGCACCACGCCCCAGACATCGCAAAGAATTGCCGAATAGGCTTTCGACACGTATTCGAGCGAGCCGACGATTTCAGGCGAATCCGCCATGCCGTTTCCTTCAGTATGATCGTTGCGGGTGCGGCGGCCGACGGTTCGCCGCAGCCGGTTCGAATTATCCGAACCGGCCCATGCTGTCACCAGCTTTCGCCGCATCGGCACGAATTGCGGCGCAAGCCGCGGCCTTTGATTGGTTAGCGGTTGGTGAAGCGGCAACCCGGCAATCGAGCGGTTTCCCCAACCCGTCCTTCAGCGTTTTATGGAAAGCTAGCGTAGACCGGAGAATCCGCCGGCGGGGGCCGCTGCAAGACATGTTTGAAATCTGCCGTCAGTTCGGCCGCGACAGGCGCGGCAACTATGCTCTCATGACGGTGGTGGCGATGGTGCCGCTGATGGGCGGCCTGGCGATCGCTGTCGACTACACGGAAATGAACCGTGAAAAGCAGATGGTGATGAACGCGCTCGACGCGGCCAACTTCGCCACGGCCCGCAGGCTGACGGAAGGTGCGACCGACGACCAGTTGAGGGCCTATGCGCTCGACTTCTTCAATGCCAATTTGAACGATATCGACCCCGCCAGCACGACGCTCAACGTCACCTTGCCCAGCAACACCACCGGCGGTGGCCTGCTCACCATGACCGCCCAGCTCAACTACAAACCCTATTTTTATCCTGCCTTCGCCCAGCTCACCGGCAAGTCGGCGACCGATGCGAACCAGAGGCTCAGCTTCGACGTCATCTCGCAGGTGCGGCTGAAGAACACGCTGGAAGTTGCCCTGGTGCTCGACAATTCCGGATCGATGACCACACTCGGCACGGGCTCGGGACAAAAGCGCATCGATCTTCTCAAGACGGCTTCAAAGCAGCTCGTCGACACGCTGGCCCAGCAGGCGATCATGATCAAGCAGGTCGACAAGCCGGTGCAATTCGGCCTCGTGCCTTTTGGCGCCTCGGTCAATGTCGGCCCCGCGAACAGCAACGCGTCATGGATGGACACCGAAGGGCTTTCGCCGGTGTCAAACGAGAATTTCGACTGGTCGACGCTGAACGCCGCCGACAAATACGCCCAGCAGACCAACGGCATCTGGTACAAGCGTGGCACTGGCTGGGGAGCCGCGGAAGGCCAGATGCTGACCCGGTTTTCGCTCTATCATGACATGCAGGTCGTGACGAACCACGAACGCGTCGTCAACAGCAAGCGCGTCGTTTGTGTCGAATACTATTCGAACAATACCTGCAAGCGCAGCTATGACGCGTATGATTATGTGGACACCTATGGCCCGTTCGCCAGTTGGCAGGGCTGCGTCGAGGCACGGCCCTATCCTTACAACGTCAACGATACCGCGCCATCGGGCGGTTCGGCAAACACCGGCATCGGCGTCGGCGATCCGGCGACGATGTTCGTGCCGATGTTCGCGCCGGACGAACCCGGCAACCACTGGAAGGTAACGCAAGACCCCAAGGAGGCGACACCCACGACCTATGGCGCCGTCAACAGCTGGTGGAACGACGATCCATCGAGCAGCAGCGGCCAATCCCAGCTGCGCAACATGGCCAAGTATTTCCAGCCGCGGCCGATCGATGCGCCGGCACTGCCCGCCGGGAACGGGCCAAATTACAGCTGTACCACCAACCCGATCACGCCGCTGACCGATGTCAGCACCGCCGACGGGCTCACCTCGATCAAGGCGGCGATCGACCTGATGCAGCCCAGTGGCGGCACCAACGTTCCCGAGGGCATGGCCTGGGGCTGGCGGGTGGTCTCGAGCGGAGAGCCGTTCACCCAGGGGCGCCCGGAAACGGAAAGGGGCAACGACAAGGTGGTGATCGTGCTGACCGACGGTGCCAATACCTATTATACACCATCCTCGCTGGGCTATTCCGACCCCGCCAATTCGAAATCGACCTATGCGTCCTTCGGCTACCTCAACCCCGGCTACAACGGCACCTCGGTCGGGCGCCTGTTCATGGGCACATCGAGCGCCATCGGTCAGTTCGATTATTCGAATGGCAACTACACCAACGCACTCAACGAGCAGATGGCCACGCTCTGCAACAACGCCAAGGCGGCCAACATCATGGTGATGACGGTGGCACTCGACCTGTCGACGACCAAGGCCAGCGACCAGCTGGCGATCGATGCGCTGAAATCCTGCTCGTCGAATTCGCGCTTCCGCAAGGATGCGACGGATCCGAGCAAACCGGCGAAGCTGTTCTGGAACGCGACCGGCGCCAGCCTGGCAAACGATTTCAAGGAAATCGGCAACGAACTGTCGAACCTGCGGGTGGTCGGCTAACCCGAGATCGTTCCTCTGGCGCAACGCCTGGTGCCGCCAAGCCCTTGCAGACGCTCGTCGTGACAGGCACAGATTGGCCGCTGTCATGGTCTCTCATCCATCGCGGCGCGCTGGGGATCCAAGCAAATGCCCGATACCGCCAACCATCTCGCCTTCGCGCTGGTCTGCCTCGGCATGGTGCTGACGCCAGGCCCCAACATGATCTACCTGATCTCGCGCTCGCTGTCGCAAGGGCCGAAGGCCGGACTGATCTCGCTTGGCGGCGTCGCGGTCGGCTTCCTGTTCTACGTACTGTCGGCCGCCTTCGGCATCACCGCGCTGCTGATCGCGGTGCCCTATGCCTATGACGTGTTGCGCTTTGCCGGCGTGCTCTATCTCCTGTGGCTGGCCTGGCAGGCCGTAAAACCGGGCGGACGCTCGCCCTTCCAGGTGCGCGACCTGCCGAAGGACCGGCCGCGCAAGCTGTTCGCCATGGGTTTGATGACCAATCTGCTCAACCCCAAAGTGGCCGTCCTCTATCTGTCGCTGCTGCCGCAGTTCATCAGCATCGAGAAAGGCCATGTCCTGTCGCAGCTCCTGGTGCTGGGGGCGACGCAGATATCGATCAGCCTCACCGTCAACGCGATCATCGCCATGACCGCAGGCTCGATCGCCAGTTTCCTCGCCGGTCGGCCATTGTGGCTGGTGATCCAGCGCTGGATGATGGGAAGCGTGCTGACGGCGCTGGCGCTGAAGATGGCGACCGACGCCCAGCGCTGAGTCGTCACATCGGTCGGCGCGGAGGCCTGATCTGGGCCGGCTCGACCACCTTGCGGTAGAGATGCCAGGTGGCGTGGCCGAGGATCGGCATGACGACGGCCAGTCCGGCAAACAGCGGGATCGAGCCGACCACCAGAAGGGCCGCGACAATGAGGCCCCAGAGCGCCATCTGCAGCGGATTTGCCATGACCGCGCGCGCCGAGGTCTCTATGGCCGAAACGGCGCCGACATCGCGATCGAGCAAAAGCGGAAAGGCAACGACCGTGGTCGCCAACACCACCACGGCGAAGACCAGGCCGGCGGCGTTGCCGAGAAGGATCAGCATCCAGCCCTTGCCTGTCGTCAGCACGTCGCGCAGGAAGGCCCCGACCGAAGCCGGCGGCTCGCCGCCGAAAAGGCTGGTGTAGATCGACTGCGCCGTGAACAGCCATAACAGGAACAACGCGAACAGCATGATGCCGATGACCGCTATCGAGGGCAGCGCCGATGAATGGCGAACATCGAGCGCATGGCGCCAGTTGGTGTTCATGCCAAGCTCGCGGCGGCGGCTGATCTCATAGAGTCCGATCGCGGCGAACGGGCCGACCAGGGCAAAGCCCGACATCAGGGGATAGACGAGCTGGATGGCGTTGGAACCGGACGTCCACTGCGTCAGGATCAGCCCGACGACCGGATAGATCAGGCACAGGAACACGTAGTGCGAGGGCCTGGCCCAAAAATCCTCGGCGCCAAGCCTGAGCGCGTCCCAGAGGTCCGATGTGGAAATACGGCGAACCGCGGGCTGCACATGCATGCCGTACGCGTCCGCCATGACATGAAAGCCGGCCATAACCTTCCTCCCGTGTGTCGGGGCGGTCACCGCCTGGATGGCCGCCTTTAGCTGCCACTGAAAGAGCAAGCGTGACGATAGCAGATCTGGCGGCAATTGTCGCCACGTCAATGGCGGTAATCAGTCAGCTCCGGCTATCGCTTCCGGCGGCGTAGCAGAGGCATTCGTTCGGCGAACCATGATCTTCATTTTAGAAGTCATGCATTTTAGTGATTGCTTAAATTACTCGGAGAGACCCCGTGCCGTATTGGTCGAGCCTACAACATGGCGAGGGGCGATGTTCACGTTGAAGGACTTCTGGCCTTCGGAGCGCGGCAATTTTGCAGTGGCGACCGCCATAGCGATGCTGCCGATCATGGTTGTCGTGGCCGGCACCATGGACGTGACGGGCACGAGCGACGACGCGGCGCAATTGCAGAACTCGCTGGACGCGGCTGGGCTTGCCGTCGGCACACAGTACCTCCCCAGCATGACTGCGGGTGATGTCCAGGCGCTTGGGCTGACATTCTTCGCGGCCAATCTGAGCGTCGCCGACCAGCAGGAATATTCAGACAGCGTCGCCGCGTTTTCGGCAAGCGCCAGCGGCGACCCGAGCGCCTATTACATCTCGCTTGCGTCCAGCATCAACCGTCCGAGCTTCATCAACGGCGCGGCCCCTTGGCCGGCCCACCGGTCGGCCACGGTCAAGATGAACCCCGGTGCGCAGGCCTGCGTGCTGGCGCTCGATCCGCATGCGTCGGCCGCCATAAGTCTGCAGGGCTCGACCAGTGTCTCCATGAGCAACTGCGTGATCGCGGCGAACTCGGACGATTCCAGTGCCGTCAGCAGAGGCGGTTCCGCGCAGGTCTCGGCCGGCTGCCTCTCGACCGTCGGCGGCACTTCCGGGATTTCGCCGCCCAGCGCCAATCTCGCCTGCGGAACTCCGCTCGAACACCAATATGCGTCTTTCGACCCCCTGGCGGACGTTGTCCCTCCCGCCTACTCGTTGTGCCTGCCGGTCCCGAACGGCAAAACCTACACGCTGTCGCCCGGAACCTATTGCGACAAGACGTTGTCGGGAAACATCACGCTCAATCCGGGCGTCTACATCATGCGCGGCGTGACCATAAAACCGGGCGGCAACGGCAGCCTGACCGGTCAAGGCGTGACCATATTCCTCATGGAGGGTGCGCAGATCATCATAAATGCCAATGAAAAGGTGAACCTTTCCCCGCCCACCAGTGGCCCTTATACGGGCATCACCATTTTCGAGAACCATGGCAACACATCAGCCTTGACGCTGAACGGCGGCGCGAATTCCGTGATCAGCGGGTTCGTCTATGCGCCTGACGCTGCCGTTACCTTTGCCGGCAACTCGGATATGAGCGGTCAGGGCGACTGTTTGAGGCTTGTTGGCCTGACGGTGCAAATGACAGGAAACTCGTCCATCAAAACCGACTGCTCGGCCGTGTTTGGAGATCGCGAGATGTATGCCGGCCGCTATATCACGCTTGTGAAATAAGCGGCTAACCGCCATTTCGATCTCGGATTTTCATCGCCCTGCCCGGCAAAAGCCATGATCGCGGCTATCTCAGGCAGGCATGACCACTTCAAGACTCGAAAACGACCAGATCGCGAAGCTGAACAGGCGCACCTGGCTCAAGGCAGCCGGCCTCGCGGTTCTCGCCACACTCGCCGCATGCGGCACCGTTTCGCTGCCGACCGGGCAAGGTGCTGGTGTCTCGTCCTCCGCCACGGCCACTTTGGCCGGCTTGCGTGCCACGGCCGGGCGCGGCCCGCTGGCACCCGACGCGCAACTCGAGCAGGCCGCTTTGCAACAGGCCGGCTACATGGCCTCGCGCGAGCGCATGAGCCACACCACCGGCTGGGGCAAGGATTTCGCCTCGCGCATGAAGGACAATGGCGTACGAGGTGCGGCGGCCGAGAACATCGCCGAAGGCCGGTTCGATCAGCAGAAGCTGTTCGACATCTGGATGCATTCGCAGGGCCACCGGCGCAACATACTCGACCCGGACTTCAGCCGCTTCGGCCTCGCTTATGTGCGCGACGGCCGCGACCCGAACCTGCGCTATTGGGCCCTGGTGCTCGGGAAATAGTATCCCAACCTATTTCGTCGTCGCCTTGAATTTCGCCATCAGGTAGGGGCCAGAGCGCACGGGGCCATATTTTGGCGTCTCGCCATCGGCAAGGCAGGCATCCAGCACCTTGATCTCGGCATCCCAGTTCGGCTGGTGGAAGAAGGCCAAGGACTGGCGCCGATCCCGCCCGCCCGCTTCTGGATTGACGACACGGTGCACGGTGGACACCCAGCGGTCATTGGTCCAGCGCGCCATCAGGTCGCCGATATTGATGACAAAGGCGCCCGGGATCGGCGGCACTTCGGTCCATTCTCCGTCCGGGGTGATGATTTGAAGTCCCCGCGACCCGGCCTGCGGCAGCAAGATAGTCAGGCTGCCATAGTCGGTGTGAGCGCCGGCGCGGATTTGGCCGGGCTTTGGCGCGGCATGCTGCTCGGGATAGTTGAGCGCCCTCAGCGCGCTGATCGGCGCATCGAGATAGCTGTCGAAATAGGTCTCGGGCAGGCCAAGCGCGGTGGCGAAGACGCGCATGATGCGCAGCGCCAGATCCTCCAGGGCGGCATAATAGGCTTTCCAGGCGTCGACGAACCCGTCCGGCGCTTCAGGCCAGATCGTCTCGGCATAGCAGAAGGCGAGCGCCTCGGGATCGGACATGCCCGGTGGTACGCCGAGCGGGCCGCCATTGAAGCTTTCCTTGAGGTCCGGCGGCGTGTCGACATTGCGGGATTTGGCCAGCGCTTCGAGTTCTGGGCCCAGGTAGCCGTAAGGATAGCCGTTGTAGGGCGCCTTGGACCGCTGCTTCTGTTCCGGCGGCAGGTCGAAGAAGGCGCGTGCCTTGGACCAGGCGGCATCGATCACCGCTTGCGAAATGCCATGGTTCTTGATCGCCAGGAAGCCGGTGCCGCGGCAGATGCGGTCGACCTCGGTGCCCAGCGCCGCCTTCTCCGTGGCGCTCGCTTTCTCGAATTGGCCGAGATCGAAGACCGGAAATGTCGCGTTCTGCATCGTCCTGGCACTCGTCCGTCAACTGGCGAAACGATGCCGGCTCGCCCGGCAACCGGCTAGGACCACCCGATGCGGCGGTATGGTCCATATCGGCGGCAGGCGATCTGCCTGCGTCGGCCTAATCCATATGCGCTGCAGGCGCCCCGCCGGCCGGCGCCGTTTTCGGCTTGCGCAGCAGGAAGACAAACGGGATGGCGGCCAGCGTCATCATCATCAGTATTTTGAAGTCGTTGACGTAGGAGATCATCATCGCCTGGACATTGACCATGCGGTCGACCTGCGACAGTGCCGTCGGATCGCCGCCAGCTGCCGCTGGCGAGACCGCCCACAGATTGGGATTGAACGGGTTGATGAAGGTGGAAAGCTCGGCGTGGTTGATTTGCGTGTTGCGCACCAGAAGCACCGTCACGACAGATACGCCGATCGACGAGCCAAGGTTACGCACCAGGCTGAACAACGAGGTTGCATCGGTGCGGTAGCGGGCGTCGAGCGTGGCGAAGGCTACAGTCGACAGCGGCACGAACACCATGCCCATGCCCAGCCCCTGGATCACGCCGGAGCTGAGGATCAGCCAATTGTCCATCTGCGGCGAAAAGCTGGCCATGGTGTAGAGCGACTGCGCGGTCAGGAGAAAGCCGAAGACGACGAGAATTCTGGCGTCGATCCTGCTCATGAGCCGCCCGACGACGAGCATCGAAATCATCGTGCCGACGCCGCGCGGCCCGATGACGATGCCGATGGTGACGGTCGGGTAGCCGAAGATGGTCGACAGCATCGGCGGCAGCAGCGACATGGAGGCCAGGATCAGCACGCCCATGACGAAAATGAACGCCAGCCCGGTGACGAAGTTGCGGTCGAGGAAAATCTTCGGATCGATGAAGGGATGCTCCGATGTCACCGTGTGGATGATGAACACCCAGAAGCCGGTGAGCGAAAGACCAAGCTCGATCCAGATCTCGACCGAGGAAAACCAGTCGACCTCGCCACCGCGATCGAGCATCAGCTGCAGGGCGCCGACGCCGAGCGATATCATGGCAAAGCCGAAGAAATCGAAGCTTCGCACCCGCCGGGCAACGGCCGGCAGATAGGCGACCATGCCAAGCAAGGCGACGATGCCGACCGGCAGGTTGATGAAGAACACCCAGCGCCAGTTGAAATTCTCGGTCAGCCAACCGCCAAGCGTCGGGCCGAGGATCGGTCCCAGCATGATGCCGGCGCCCCATATGGCCATGGCCTGGCCATGGCGTTCCTTGGGATTGATGTCGAGCAGGAAGGTCTGCGACAGCGGCACGATCGCGGCGCCGAACACGCCTTGCATCAGCCGGAAGAACACGATGCTTTCCAGGCTCCACGCCAGGCCGCACAACATCGAGAAGATGGTGAAGCCGACCACCGCCATCAGGAACAGTTCCTTGCGGCCGAAACGGTCGGCGAGCCAGCCGGTGACAGGCGTCATGATGGCGGCGGCGACGATGTAGGAGGTCAGCACCCAGTTGATGTTGTCGGGCGAGGCGCCGAGATCGCCAGTCATGGTCGGCAGCGCGACATTGGCAATGGTGGTGTCGAGCGCCTGCATCACCGTCGCCAACATGAGCGCGACCGTGATCAGGCCACGATGCGGCACTTCTTTGAAGGGTTCGGACGTGCTCATGGCGTAGAACTTCCAGAAAACAACAGAAACGTGTAGAACGGGTTTCCGGGCGGCTATGCCTTCCGTCGAGAGACCTTCGTCGCGGTGGGACGCGATTATCGATGTGGGGGTTACATCGACTGAAAGTCTCTGATGAGCGGATGCCTGCCGCCCGGAAACCTGAGGACCGACGGGTCCGTGCCGAAGATTTCAGATTTTGGACAGCTGCCACGCGGCGCGTCCCAAATGCTGATTTTCGCCACCCCTCCCATCAGACCAATCCTGCAACTCGTTTCCAACCCGCCTGGTCCCCGCGGGCTTCCCTTGACTTACCGCGCGGGCTCGCCAGCCGTGGCGTGGCCGAAGATCGACGGCCAGCCGCGTGCCACGCCCGTATCGACGGTAACCGAAGCACTCATACCGGTACGCAGCGCCATCTTGGCGTCGGGATCGGTCAGTTCCAGACGCACCGGGATGCGTTGGGTGACCTTGACCCAGTTGCCCGTGGCGTTCTGGGCGGGCAGCAGCGAGAAGTCCGCGCCGGTGCCGGCACCGATAGCCTTGACCGTCGCTTCGAATGTCCTGCCCGGATAGGTATCGACCACGATTTCCGCCTTCTGGCCCGGCTGCATGTTGGTGAGCTGGGTTTCCTTGAAATTGGCGTCGATCCAGGTGTCGCCGGTCTCGACCAGCGCGAACAACGGTGTGCCGGAGCCGACATACTGGCCGACCTTGAAGGACGCGGCCTGATAGACGACACCATCGGCGGGCGCCTTCACCGTGGTCTGTGCCAGGTCGTAGGCTGCCTTGTCGCGCGCGGCGAGTGCCGACATCACGGTCGGGTGCCTGTCGGTTTCAATATCGGGATTGCCGCCGAGTGCCGCCTTGGCGCTGATGATGCCCTGTTCCGCAACAGCCAGTTGCTGCCTGGCCTTGTCGAGATCGTTCTTGGCCTGATCCAGCGACGACTTGGCGTTGATGCCCTTCTGGGCAAGATCGGCGGCGCGATCGAATTGCGATTGGGCATAATCGACCTCGCTGGCATCGGACTTCCGCTGCGACAGCGCCTGGCTATAGGCAGCACGCAACTGCTCGACATTGAGGCGGGCGGTGGCGACCGCGGCGTCGGCCTGGGCGAGCGCGATCCGGTAGGGCTCGGGGTCGATGGCGAACAGGAGATCGCCCTGCTTGACCGTCTGGTTGTCCGATATGGCGACCTGGACAATGCGGCCGGCCGTATCGGAGGCAATCGACACCTTGGCCTGCTGCAGATTGGCGTTCTCGGTCTCCTGGTAGCGACCGCCCGTGACCCAGACATAGCCGCCGCCGATGATCAGTGCCGCCGGCAAGGCAACCATCAGCATCAGACGGCCGATGCGGCGCTTCTTCTTCGGCGCCGGGATCGGCTGCACGGGGGGAGCTACCGCGACCGGGGCGACCGCCGGCTGGGCCGGCGCTTCCATCTCCACCTTGGGAGCGTTTTCTTCCACCTTGGCTACCGCGTTCATGCTGCCGCACCTTCCGTACTCTTGATCTTTTCAAGCGACGAAGCTTCGCCGTCCGTCAGATTCCGGACGATTACATCCAGCGCCCGGATCAGGACGCGTCGGTCTTCCGGCGAAACGCCGCTGAGCGATTCCTCATAGACTTCGCCAGCAAGGCTCTTGACGTCCGCATAGGCCGCGTTCGCCTTCTCGGTCGGGAAGATCATGCGCACGCGCCGGTCGGTCGCGTCGGAGCGGCGTTCGATCCAGCCGCCCTCTTCCATCCGGTCGACCAGGCGCGAGACGCTGATCGGCTCGATTTCGAGCAGTTCTGCGAGCCGCGCCTGCGCAACGCCCGCCTCCTTGGCGACGCGCACCAGAAGCCGCCATTGCGCCGAAGACAGGCCGAGCCCGCTGGCGCGCGCTTCAAAGCGCTTGCGCATCAGGCGCTGCACGTCGTGGATCAAAAATCCCAATCTGTCGATGCCATCTGAAACCATGAGCGATATATATAATAAGCGTGCTTACTATTCAAGATACCATAGCGCGATGAAAGCCGGCAAAAAATCGGCAGGACAGCCGCGCAACGCGATCCTGGTTAGCGGCGGGTGAACGCCGCTCCCACCCGAAACTCCACCTGCAGCGGTACAAGAAGCCGCTTCAAAGGCGGTTTCGAACGACCATGGTGACGACGAAGAATGCGCCGAGCGAGCTGGTGATGATGCCGATCGGCAGTTCCTGCGGCGGCAGCAAGGTGCGCGCCAGAAGATCGCTTGCCAGCAGGAGAACCGCCCCGAACATCGCGCAGCTCGCGATCAGGCGCAGATGCAAGGGACCGGCCAGCGGCCGCGCCAGATGCGGGATCATCAGGCCGACAAAGCCGATGACGCCGGCGACCGAGACAAGGATTGCCGTCGAGAAGGCGGCGACGAGAAATGTCGCCCTGCGCATGCGCGCCACCGGCACGCCAAGACTTTCGGCCGCACTTTCACCGGCGAGGAATGCATCCAGCCTGCGGTGATTCCACAGCCCGTAGGCCGCGATGGTGCCCGCGCCCACCGCCCCCAGCCAGACATTGTCCCAGCGCGCCAGGCCGAGCCCGCCCATCGTCCAGAACAGCACCGAATGGGCCGCGCGCTGGTCGCCGGCAAAGACCAGATAATTGGTCAGGGCGGTGAACATGAAGGAGACGGCAAGGCCGGCGAGGATCAGCCGTTCCGGGCCCTGCCCCCTGACCCGCGCGACCAGCAAAAGCACGATGCATGCGGCCAGTATGCCCCCGGTAAAGGCGGCGACCGGCAGGGTCCAGATACCGAAACTGTCACCGAAGACGGTGATGACGGAAACCGCGCCGGCGGCGGCCCCAGAAGACAGGCCGAACAGGAAGGGATCGGCAAGATCGTTGCGGGTCACCGTCTGCAGCAAGGCGCCGACAATGCCCAGTCCGCCGCCGACACAGATCGCCAGGATCGTCCGCGGCAGCCGCAGGTCGACGACGATCTTGCCGACCGGGCCCGATATTCGCGGCTCGTCCAGCCCGATGGCACGGCCAAGCGCGGCGATGACATCGCCCAGAGGTATCAGCGTCGAGCCGTAGGCGATCGACAGCAGCGCGAGAGCGACGAGCGCCACCGTGCCCGCCGCCATGGCCAGCGTGAACGCGCTGTGCCCTGACAGCGCGCCCGGTTTTTGCTCTCGGGCAAGATGCATCAGAACGCTTCCGGATGCATCGCCCTGGCGATCTTGCCGATGGCTTCGATGTTCGCTGGTCCCGGCGTCAGCTCGGCGTAACGAAGCGCGACGAAGCGCTCGTTCTTGACCGCGTCCGTCTCTTTCATCGCCGGGTGCGCCTTCAGGAAATCGAGCAGTTTCCTGTAGCCGCCGCCGTCCTGATAATCGAGCAGGATGAGGAATTGCGGATTGCGCGCCCCCACCGTCTCCCAGTCCGTGTTGCCCCAACTGGTTTCCATGTCGGCCATGATGTTGTCGCCGCCGGCGGCCGATATCATGGCGCTGGGGATGGCGAATTTTCCGGCTGTGAACGGCTTGTCCTCGCCGGAATCGTAGAGGAACACGCGTGTTCCCTTGCGATCACCGACCTTGGCGGTGATATCGGCTAGCTGCGCTTTCCAGCCGGCGACGAGCTTGTCCGCTTCCGGCTCCTTGCCGAAAACCTTGCCCAGCTTTTCGACGTCGCCATAAAGCAGGTCCATGGAGGCGGCCGGGCGGCTCTTGTCGAGATGGACGCAGCTTTCGGTCAGCACCAGCGTCTTGATGCCATGCGGTGCGAGCGTGTCGGGGGTCACGTCGCCGCCGGGCTTCATACCGTAGTACCAGCCGGCGAAGAAGAAATCGGGCTCGACCGCGACGAGATTCTCCAGCGTTGGATATTTCGGCGCCAGTTCTGGGATGGAACCCTGTTCTGCCTTGAATTCGGGGCCGACCTTGTACCATCCGGTGATGCCCGTCAGGCCGACGATCGAGGGCTGCAGTTTCAGCGCGAAGGCCATCTCGGCCATGTTGAGATCATGGATGACCGCACGCTTCGGTGGAGCGTCGAAAGTCAGCGGGTTGCCGCAGCTGTCGACGGTGACGGGGAAGGCGAAGGCCGTCGAGGCGAGCAGCGAGAGGACGAGCGAGATGGCAAGGCGTTTCACGGATTTGCTCCTTGGTTGAACCGTGTCGGATGATGAGAGGGTGATCACGATGGCGGCGCGGCGCGATTCGGGAGTTCGAACACCGTCAGTTCGCGATCCTCGGTGGGATGGCGCAGGCGGAACACGTCGACGCCGAAAATCTCGCGGATCAGCTGCTGGGTCAGCGCCTCATGCGGCGGCGCCAGAGCCTGCAGCCGCGCCTCATTCATCACCGCGACCTTGGTGGCGAAGGGCGCTACCAGCGTCAGATCGTGCAGCACGGCGATCACCGTCATGCCCAAGCCGGCCACCAGTTCGAGCAGTTGCGCGCGAGCGCGCGGGTCGAGGTGGTTGGTCGGTTCGTCGAGAAACAGGAGCTTGGGTTCCTGCGCGATGGCTCGGGCAAGCTGGGCGCGCTGGCGTTCGCCACCCGACAGCGAGCCGATGGTGCGGCCGAGCAGCGGCAACAGGCCGGTCCGGCGCAGCGCATCCACGACAATGTCGCGCTCCTCGCTCCGACGCCCCAGGCCGGCATGCGGGACTCGGCCGAGCTCGACATAGTCAATCACCGCCAGACGCGGATCCGGCTGGTCGGTCTGGCCAACGACGGCGATATGCAAGGCCCGCTCGGCCGGCGAAATCCTGTCCAGGCGTCGCCCGCCAAGCTCCACCTCGCCCGAACTTGGCCTGAGCATGCCGGACAACATGCGCAGCAGCGTGGTCTTGCCGGCGCCGTTGGGACCAATGATGGCGAGGCGGTCGCCTGATGTCACCGACAGGCTGACGGCATCGACCAGAGCCCGGCCATTCGCCGTCGCGCTCAGGTCGCGCGCATCGAGAAGCGGCGTTGTCATCGATTGCCATCCGCCGGCTTGCCCGGTGCCGGGATGCGGGCCAGCGTCTTGCCGGCCAGGCGCGGCGGACGTTGTCCGGAATTGCACCAGCCGTCGGCAAGCGAAGCGTAGAGCCTGGCAAACCGCACGAGATCGCCAGCGTCGGCCTCTGCATCGATCGAGCCGAAGAGATAGGCGGCTTTGCCCGGCGCCTGGAAGGCCACTGCCAGCGGGCGCGCGCATCCCGCCATGCAAGCCACGCCCTCGACCGTGAAATCACGCATCAGGTCAGGCTGGGCCGAGAGACGGGAGCGCAATTCGGCGCACAGAGCTTCGCCAGACCTGACGCCGGTCGGCACGTCGCGGCAAAGCGTGCACACGATGATCTGGTGCCTTTGGGTGCGGTGAATACGATCGATTGCGCCGTCCAACGTCCCGTCACTTTCAAAACTGGCGACGGAAGGATGTTGGTCGACCGGCCGACAAGACCGATGTCCACGTTTCCTCCCGGCACACCCCGTCCGGTCAACTCGGTGATGGCAGGTCTCCTGGCTCACGGGTCTCCGCGCAATCCTGCCTTCCCAGCCTTGCCGGCCAGTGGCGTTCCGGATCTTGCTCGCCGCTTACAGTTGCGGGGGCAGCCGCGGCCTCGACCCAAATCGGATCCCACCGCGTTCCCTTTTCACCCCTCGCCTTTCGGCTCGGGGACCATCACGAGTCGCAGCCTAGGCCGCGAGCGGCGCCGAGGCAAGACGATCACTATGTTCTGTTATAACAATACATGCACTCAGTCAATCGCTGCCGACACGGCCATCACCGTGCTGTTCGACGGTACCTTGCCGACACGGCCATCCGAGTCGATCACAGCAGGCACCCAATGAGAACGCGCGACCGCTTGCCCATTTGCGCGATGCGCAATTTCGATCAAACTGGGCGGGCTGCGAGGCGCCAGGGTGCGGATGCCAAATGCGAGGAGCACATGAACCCGACCGAGAAAGCGCTATGGTTTGTCGAAAGCCATCTGCCTGACGTCGTTACGCTCGACGACGTCGCGCAAAGCAGTGGCGTGTCGCGCTTTCATGTGACGCGCGCCTTCGGCGCCGCCACCGGCCGCTCCGTCATGGGCTACATGCGCTCGCGCCGGCTGACCGAGGCGGCGCGCAAGCTGGCTGGCGGAGCGCCCGACATTCTCAGCATCGCGCTCGAGGCCAGCTACAACTCGCATGAGGCTTTCACCCGTGCCTTCCGCGACCAGTTCGGCACCACGCCGGAACTGGTGCGCGCGCAAGGTTCGACCAAGTCCCTCGACCTCGTGGAGCCTATCCTGATGGACAGCTCACTTCTCACCACACTCCAGCCGCCGCGCTTCGAGACCAGCCGGCCCTTCCTCGTCGGCGGGCTCGGCGAGCGCTACAGCTGCGAATCCAGTGCCGGCATTCCCATGCAGTGGCAGCGCTTCGCTCCATACATCGGCAACATACAAGGCGAGATTTCAGGCGTTTTCTACGGCGTCTGCCTCAATGGCGACGATGCCGGCAATTTCGACTATGTCGTCGGCGTCGAGGTGCGCGACTTCGCGGATCTGCCGAAGGAATTCCAACGGGTGCGGGTGCCGGCACAGAAATATGCCGTGTTCACGCATCGCGAGCACATCTCGACCATCCGGCGTACGATCAACACGATCTGGAACAGCTGGCTGCCCGCCTCAGGCCATGAAATCGCCGACGCGCCGGAATTCGAGCGCTATGGCCCTGAATTCGATGCCCGCACCGGCAATGGTGGGCTGGAGATCTGGGTGCCGGTCAAATCATAGGGGCTGGATGCCGAATGGGCCACGCCCCGGCAGCAGCCGAGGCGCGGCCCGCCGCCTCGCCTATTCCACGGTGAGCGCGACCTCATAGAGGCCGGGATGGGCCTGCCCCAGGGCCTGGTTGCGATCGAGGAAACCGCTCGTCCGCAGATGCTCGAAGACGCGCCGCATGGCCGCCTGATCCCGCGCCTGCGCATAGTTGACGACGCGTGAGCCGTCGAGTTCCCTGTGCAAGCTGGCCGACATCCAGCCGGGAATGCCACGACAACTCATTGCCGCCTCCCGCAAAAGGTCGATCAGCGCCTGCTGTCCGCCCTCGGGCACGGTGAAGACGTTGATCTGGGTGATGACGCCGGTGTCGGCGCGAATGATGGGCATTGTCTCTTCTCCTTCGTTGGCGCCTGGCACACGAAGGAACGCCGATCGGCGGGACCCCGAACGCCAAGCCCGGCGTCAAAGCACGCCGTGGCTTGCCGTGGGTTCCCATTCTGGATGGGAACGGAGCTTCCATCTGACGGAAGGGAGCGGGCTTACCGTTTGCCGCTCCAGGGTCCTTTTCGACCCGTATTCGATACCATTGGCGCAAACCGCCAGCAACCCGGCATTGCCGGACAGCTCGCTAGAGATCGAGATCCCAGTTCTGGCCAACCAGATCCTTGCCGAAGGAATAGTGGGGCTCTTCCTCGGTCAGCCTGAATCCGGCCGCCTGGTAGATGTGCCGGGCGGCGGTCAGAATGTCGTTGGTCCACAGGGTCAGCGTCTTGTAGCCCCTGGCGCGGGCAAAGCCGATGCATTCCTCGACCAGGCGCTTGCCGATGCCGAGACCCCGCGCCGAAGGTTCGACATAAAGGAGCCGCAGCTTGGCCACCTGGTCGGACTTGCGCACGACGAAGACCGAGCCGACGACCTCGCCTTCCCGTTCGGCGATCCAGCCGCGCTCCCATTTCGGATCGTAGGATTTTACGAAATTGGCCAGGATTTCGGCGACCAGCGCTTCATAGGTTTCGTCCCAGCCATAGTCCTGGGCGTAGAGCATCCCTTGCCGGCGGGTGATCCAGCCGATGTCGCCGACCTGCGGCGGCCGCAGCAGGTAAGGGATTTTCGGCTCGGCACTGTCATCCAGCAGTCGCTGTACCGTGCGCATGGAATTGACCAGCCGGTCCTGCTCCGAGGTGGGCAGCCGATCGAGCAGCGCCGCGACCTGGTCGTGCGAATCCTTGTTCAGCGGCGCGAAGGCGTTCCTGCCCGCCGGCGTCAGCGCGATCGTCGACTGCCGCGCGTCCGAAGCAAGGGTGGCCCTGGAGATGAGGTGAAGGCGCTCGAACTTCTTCAGCAAACGGCTGACATAACCGGCATCGAGGCCGAGATCGCGCCCGAGGTCGGTCGCGGTCAGTCCGTCACGATGCGCCAACTCGTACAGCACCCGCGCCTCGGTCAACGAGAAGGCGCTCTTCAGCAGCCCTTCGTCGAGCAGTCCGATCTGACGCGTGTAGAACCGGTTGAAGGCCCGAACCGCATCGATCAGGTCCTTGTTGTGCGCAGCGTTGTCGGGCTGATGGTGAATGGTCATGGACATCTCCTGTCCAAACACGATCGCCGATTTACTTGACGCAGTCAACTATTAGAGACGGTCTGCCCCATCACATCATCGGCAATACCGGCCAGCGATCCACGATTCTGCCACGGGAAAGGACCGCGATCGGCCCGAACTGCTGCAGCACGGCCTCGCTCTGCGTCGGCCGCAGGAAAGCGTAATCGTCGGGCTTTGCAGTCGTGTCGGTTGGCAGGCCCATGAATTGTTGGTTGGAGGACAGGCCGAGCAGGCCGTTCGTCTTCATGCCCTCGGGAAACACCGGCTCGGCCATCCATTTGCCGCCATAGAGGTAGCAGCCCTTGCGCGGAAACCGGCCGAGCGCCTGCAGCAGGCGCGAGACCGCCGGCGGGCCGGGCAGCATCGGCTCGACCACTTTCAGGATCGGCGTCGCGATGAAGGCGGCCGGCTGAAAGCCATCGAGGCCTGGCGTGTCGAAATCGCCAGGCAGCACGAAGGCAGAGCCCATCGACACTTCATTGGCGGCGCCGCCATGATGAAGCAGCGCGGTCTTGCTGCCGCCAATGTTGAGTATGCTTCGCTGGTCGGCGCCGAGGCGCGCCACGAAAGCCGCAACTCGTTCCGAGGCTTGCGCCAACGCCTTGGCCGGCCCGCCGAACAAGCCCGGTATGTGCGGCGCATGCGCCTCATAGGCCATGACGCCTTCGCAGCGCAGCCCTTTGTGGGTCGGCAGCAATTTCAAAGCCCGCGACAAGGCCTCCGGTTCGGCGAAGCCGCCGCGATGCAGTCCGACATCGATTTCGAAAGCGATGCGCAGCTCGACACCGAGTTCGTCGGCGAGCGCGCCATACTCCGCCAGCCTCTCCTGGGTATCGATCAGCCAGCAGACGCGCGACCAGGCCGTATCGCCCCTCGAAAGCACCGCCCTTGCCGCGCCGACCGGCATCGGCTTGCCATAAAGGAGATCGGCGTGCGGAAACGCCGTCAATACCGCCTCGCTGATCGGCGGATGGAAGGTCATGAAACGGTGGGTTCCAAGCGTATTGCCGATATGGGCAAGCAGCGGCAGGCAAGCGAGCGACTTGTCGACCAGCCGCACGGCGAGGCCGGGATCGAGCCTCTCCCTGACCAGGGCGATGTTGCTGTCCAGCCGGTCACGGTCGAGCAGCAGGCAAGGTTGGAAAATGCCCGCCTCTCGCAGCGCATCCGAAAGCGTCGCGAAGTAAGCTTTCATTGATCGATGCCGAACAGGTCGGCCATGTAGGGCGAGACGAAACGGTTGTGCGGATCGATGTCGCGGCGCACCGCCATCGCGTCGTCCCAGCGCGGATAGAGCTTTTTCAGGTCGGCCGCCTTCAGGGTGTGCATCTTGCCCCAATGCGGCCTGCCGCCATATCGGCGGAAGATCGGTTCGGCCGCGCGCATGAACGGCAGCGGATCGTTCGCCGCGTCGTGGTGGATGGCGATGGAACAGGTGAGCCTTTTGTGAAAGGGCGAGAGCCAGAAATCGTCCGGTGCCACCGACCGCACTTCCATCGGGAAATAGACCTCTGGAAAATGCTTCTCGGTCAGGTCGATGATCTCGGCCAGCGCCTTCGGCCCCTCCTCGAAGGGAAGGTGATATTCCATCTCGTTGAACCGGGTCTGCCGGTCGCTGGCATAGACATTTAGCCAGTCCTGCACATAGTCCTCGGCCGGCACTTTGGCGACCGCGCCCAGGATCAGCCGGCGGCGCAGCGACGGCAGCCAGGCAAGCCCGGTGCGCAGGCGGCGCAGTGTGCGCAAGGAGCCCTCGTCATCGTCGGTCGGGCGCGTCGTCGTCGCTTCGGTGCTAAAGTCGCTGGCGATGAACTGCGCGTAACCGGAAAACGGAATGTAGTAGAATTCGGCCGAGCGATGGGCGGCCATCATCGTTTCGAAATCGCGCAGCATGTCGGCGATCGGCAACACCCATTTGCGGCGGCGCAGCCGGTAGGTCGCGATGTTGTTCAGCGTCACTTCGCTGAGCACACCGAAGGCGCCGAGCGCGACGCCGATGGCATGGATCGTCTCTTGATCCCCGTCCCGCTTGAATTCGCGGACCTTGCCCAGCCCGTCGACGATCTGCACCGTGTCCAGTTGCGTGTGATAGGCACCGAGCGTCGGCCCAGAGCCATGGGTGGCCGTGCCCAGCGCGCCGCCTATCGCCTGACGGTCGATGTCGCCCATATTGGGCAGGCCCTGGCCAATGCCTTGCAGGATGTGCATGAGCGAACCAAGCCGCGTCCCTGCCCGCACGCGTGCCTGATTTTTTTTCGCGTCATGCGAGACCAAGCCTTCGAGCTTCTCCAGCGACAGGATGGTGCCTTGCGACTTGACCAGCGGCGTGAAGGAGTGACCGGCGCCGACGACGCGGACCGGACCGGGCGCGGTCCGGATGAGATCGCCGAGTTCGCCGGCATCGGCGGGGCTCGCCATCAGCCGTGGCTCCGCGGTGACAAAGCCCGACCAGTTGCTCCAGCTGTTCGACATGGCCGCTCACGCAACCGCGCGGCGACGCCGCGCCACGAGGACAAACAGGCCGAGCAGCGCCACGCTGGCGACGGCGCTCGCGGCGGCGAATTCGGGAACCGGGCGAAAATCCTTGCCGTCGATGAGCAGCGACGCCGCGACCGGCCCGATCGCCAGGCCGAAAAGCTGGGCGGCCGGCACAAGCAGCACGGCGGTGCGCGTCTCATCGGCGGTGATCGCCAGCCGGATCTGGTAGGGCACGATGAACAGCAGGATAAAACCCATAACCAGGGCGGCGACCCAGAATGTCGTGAGGCCAGGTCCGCTGGCAAGCACGAGCGAGGCGGCAAGCGCGACGATGCCGATCGCCGCGATGGCAAGGCGATAGTCGATGCGCGCCTCGAACACGGTCGCCGTCATCGCGCCCAGCACCTGCACCGCGAGGCTGGCCGAGACGATCAGCCCGACGGTGCGGCCATCGATGCCGAACTGGGCGCCGAGCGGCTCCAGAAACGCCCAGACCGCACCGAAGAACATGAAGTAGCAGAAGACGCACAACAGCGCGGTGATCGAAGGAACGGTCAGCACATTGGCGAGGTTCTCGTCCTTCGGCAGGTCGGCATAGTCGGAGGGGACAGCGAAGGCGACCACCAGCGACGCGACACAGACGACGGCAAGAACGAGGAAGCCACCGGCCGACCCGGCGGCAGGGATGACATAAAGGGCCAGCAGCAGGGCCAGAGCGCATTGCGCCAAGGTCTGCATGGTGACGAAAAAGCCGCCGATGCGTTCGGCGCGCCGCGAGCGGGCAATCAGTTCGGTGGCGACGGCGACGAGGCCGCCTTCGGCAAGACCGGCCAGGGCGCGTGCCGCCATCAACGTGTTGGCGCCAGCGGCATAGGCCGTCCAGACATTGGCCAGCGCCAGGAGCAGCAGGAGGATCGCACTCTTCCAGCGCATGTTGTGCGCCGAGAGCAGCATCGCCACGATCGCCGAACCGATCGCGATGGCGATCATCTCGGCGGTGGCGACCAGTGCCAATTCGTCACCGCTGACATGGCCCTCGGTATAGAGGGCGCCGAGCAGGACAGGCTGCAGACCGAGAATGAGCAGGCCGACCGACCCGATCCACAAGGCCGAAGCGAGTTGCGCGCCGGTCGGGTTACCGACCAGCCAATCGCCATCGCCCTGAACACCGGTGCTTGTCGAAGTCAAAGGCGCCTCCCAACGTCCTTGCCGCGCGGCAGAAAAGCTGACAATCTGTCAGCATTTCAGAAACTGATACTTGATCATATTTTTTCGTCAACCGGAATTTGGGAACTCGTGCGAAAGATCGGTGCATGACGCAAGCAAATCGGACGGCCACCGAACCCAGGCGCCGACCCAAGCAGGAGCGCAGCCGCGAGCGCATCGACGCCATCCTGTCGACCACCATGCGGCTGATCGGCGAGAAGGGCATCGACGCCGTCACCATGAAGGAGGTCGGGGCGCTGGCGGGCGGGCCGATCGCCACCGTCTACCACTACTTCCCCAACAAGTCGGCGATCCTGGCGATGCTCTATGAGCGGTTTTCAGAGGTCAGCCGCGCGCGCTTCGGCACGATCATCGCCGAAATCCAGGAGCCGGGCGACGTGACCGCTGCCGCGGACCGCCTGCTCGACGACTATTTTGGCCGTGTCTCGGCGGACCCTGCCATTCAGGATCTGCAGAACGCCATCCAGGCCGACAAGGCGCTGCAGCATCTCGACATCGCCGAGACGCGGCATCAGTCGAAGATATTCTGCGACCATGTCGGCCCGATGCTCCAGGCCGGGCAGCGCGAGCCGTTCGCACGCCTGGTCTTTCTGATATTCCAGCTTGCCGGCGGCGTCGTGCGCCTGGCGCTGACGCAGGACGAGGAAGAGGGCCGGCGCACGATCGAGGACTACCGGTCGATCATCCACACCCAATTGCGGGGGTTTTTGTAGGCGCTGGTGATCACAGTGAACCTACCCGAGTAAGACGTGTCTGCCGGCATGAAGGTCCAAACGCCGGTCATGTTACCTCGCGGATGAGGCTCTCGAAGCCGTCCGCAAGATTGGCATTGCCGGCGGCAAGAAAGGCGGAAAGGTTGCGGGCGCCGCCGGGTGTCTTGTTGGCGTCGAGCAGCACCGCCCTGCCCTCGTGCATGACAAAGTCGAACTTGCCGTAGTCAAAGCCAAGCTCGCGCCTCAGCGCGCGAAGCTCCTCAGGGACCGGAACCGCCTCACGACGGATCGTGTCGTCGCCCTTGACGAGGCTTTGCGGCGAGACATGGCGGGTGCAGCGCTCGCGCTCCCCGCAAAATATCCAGAAGCGGGCGCCAAAGCCGTCCGGTTCAGGCTCGGGAATGAATTTTTCGACGACGAGGTCCCCACGGTCGAACACCGCGGGCTCGACATCCGAAAGGGACGCACAGACGCGGTAGCCCTCGACAAGCTTGGTGCCGGGAAATGGCTCCGGCTTTCCGGCACGTCGCGATCGCCGGTTAAGCGACTGCTCACGCATTCCCAGATTGTTGAGATTGCTCTTGACGATGACCGGCCCTGGCCAGTCGTCATCCCTACCGATCACGGCGCCGCTGACACGGCGCTTGGAGATGTCGGCTGCCCCGACGTTCAGGCAGAAGGGAAAAGCACGCGCGTATTCGACATATTCGGGCGGCGTCACGGTCGCATCGACATGCAGCACCGCTATATCCGCCTCGGGCTTTGCCGACGTTCCTGACAGTATGCGGACGGAATGGCCGCGCCGCTTCAGTTCTTCCAGCAGATCGAAGAGCATATAGGGACTGTCGCGGCGCAACAGTGGGCCGCGCCAGCGTTGGAACCTGTCGAACTCATGCGTAATAACCGCGATGCGTGTCATGCGCCCCCGCACTTGGTTTCATAAGCGTCCTCGATTATGCGTTTGAATACAATGCCGGCTTGGGGGGCCAGGGATGACCGACCATTGGAATGCCATTCGCCGGCACTGGGAATTGCTCGGGCCACCGCTGCGACCGCCTGCCGAAGCTGTGGAAACTTACCAGCGTGAACTCTACCTTTCGGAGGCACATGTCGTTCTGCTCGGCGTGACGCCGGAACTCGCCGGGCTCGGCGCGACCATGATAGCCGTCGACGAATCCTCCGACATGGTCGCCGGAATTTGGCCAGGCGATACAGCGTCGCGAAGAGCCATCATCGGCAACTGGCTCGACCTGCCGGATTCCGGCGCAAGCGTCGACGCGGTGATCGGCGACGGCTGCCTGTCGGCGCTAGGCTTTTCAGCCGCGCGCGAGGCGCTGTTCGCGGCGATCGCCAGGGTGCTGCACTTTGACGGGCGCGCGGGCCTGCGTCTCTTTGCCTGTCCCGAGACACCGGACCATCCGGCAGCGATGCAAGCGCTTGCGCTTTCTGGCGGTGTCTCCACTTTCCACGAGCTCAAATGGCGCATCGCCATGACGGCGACAGGCCCCGCTCCCGACCATGCAATTCCAGTAAAGACGATAGCGGAAAGGTTCGACGCACTATTCCCTGATCGCCAAGAGCTTTCCGCGCGTACGGGCTGGGAAATGCCCGTCATCGCCACAATCGATGTCTATCGGAACTCCCCGGCCATCTACAGTTTTGCGCCAACCATGACGCTCATCGGCGAGGCGGAAGCGTTCTTCGATAACGTCTGCATTGTTCCAACCGGCAGCTACGGGCTCGCCGAGCGATGCCCGCTTCTGGTGCTGCGGTCGCCGAGGTGCTAAATGACCTGATGAAATTCTTCGCTTTCGCTACCGGTATCCGCCGCATTCTTCGCCACGATACAGCGAGAGCAAAATTTCGCGCGACAGAGCGATTGCGAGCGCCTTGACTCTCACGGGTCACCAGCCTATTTCAGCGCCACGTTAGCACTCGCCATCAGTGAGTGCTAACCACATGTCCGGCATCGCCGGACGGAGGAACTGTTCTCACCGTTCTCATTCGAGGAAGAAAAAATGGCAAAGTCGAAGTTCCGCCCGCTTCATGACCGCGTGGTCGTTCGCCGGGTCGAATCCGAATCCAAGACCGCCGGCGGGATCATCATCCCGGATACGGCGAAGGAAAAGCCGCAGGAAGGCGAGATCATCGCCGTCGGCTCCGGCGCCCGCGACGAAGCTGGCAAGCTGGTCCCGCTGGACGTCAAGGCCGGCGACCGCATCCTGTTCGGCAAGTGGTCGGGCACCGAAGTCAAGCTCAATGGCGAAGACCTTCTGATCATGAAGGAATCCGACATCATGGGCATCATCGGCTGATTATCGGCCTCATCGTCAACTGAATTCGGGCTTGACCCCAAGCCCTTGCCAGGAGCTAAAACATGGCTGCCAAAGACGTAAAATTCTCCCGCGACGCCCGTGAGCGCATGCTGCGCGGCGTCAACATCCTCGCCGACGCGGTGAAGGTCACGCTCGGCCCCAAGGGCCGCAACGTCGTCATCGACAAGTCGTTCGGCGCGCCGCGCATCACCAAGGACGGCGTCACCGTCGCCAAGGAAATCGAGCTTGAGGACAAGTTCGAGAACATGGGCGCGCAGATGGTCCGCGAAGTTGCTTCGAAGACCAACGACATCGCCGGCGACGGCACCACGACCGCGACCGTTCTGGCGCAGTCGATCGTCCAGGAAGGCCACAAGTCGGTTGCCGCCGGCATGAACCCGATGGACCTGAAGCGCGGCATCGATCTCGCCGTCACCGAAGTGGTCGCCGCGCTCGGCAAGGCCGCCAAGAAGATCAAGACCTCCGAGGAAGTCGCCCAGGTCGGCACGATCTCGGCCAATGGCGACGAGTCGGTCGGCAAGATGATCGCGGAAGCGATGCAGAAGGTCGGCAACGAAGGCGTCATCACCGTCGAGGAAGCCAAGACCGCCGAGACCGAGCTGGAAGTCGTCGAAGGCATGCAGTTCGACCGCGGCTACCTCTCGCCCTACTTCGTCACCAATGCCGACAAGATGGTTGCGGAGCTCGAGGACGTCTACATCCTCCTGCACGAGAAGAAGCTCTCCAACCTGCAGGCGATGCTGCCGGTTCTCGAAGCCGTCGTGCAGACCTCGAAGCCGCTGCTCATCATCTCGGAAGACGTCGAAGGCGAGGCTTTGGCCACGCTGGTCGTCAACAAGCTGCGTGGCGGCCTGAAGATCGCCGCCGTCAAGGCGCCGGGCTTTGGTGATCGCCGCAAGGCCATGCTGGAAGACATCGCCATCCTCACCGGTGGCCAGGTCATCTCGGAAGACCTCGGCATCAAGCTCGAGAACGTCGGCCTCAACATGCTCGGCCGCGCCAAGAAGGTGTCGATCTCCAAGGAGAACACCACCATCGTCGACGGCGCCGGCAAGAAGGCCGAGATTCAGGGCCGCGTTGCCCAGATCAAGCAGCAGATCGAGGAGACCACCTCGGACTACGACAAGGAGAAGCTGCAGGAACGTCTGGCGAAGCTCGCCGGCGGCGTTGCCGTGATCCGCGTCGGCGGTGCGACGGAAGTCGAAGTCAAGGAAAAGAAGGACCGCGTCGATGACGCCCTCAACGCGACCCGCGCGGCCGTGGAAGAAGGCATCGTTGCTGGCGGTGGCGTTGCCCTGCTGCGCGCTTCGGCCAACATCAAGTCGACCGGCGCCAACGCCGATCAGGCCGCTGGCATCAACATCGTGCGTCGCGCGCTGCAGGCTCCGGCCCGCCAGATCGCGGCCAACGCCGGTGCGGAAGCATCGATCGTTGCCGGCAAGATCCTCGAGAACAAGGGCGCGACCTTCGGCTACAACGCCCAGACCGGCGAGTATGGCGACATGATCGTCATGGGTATCGTCGATCCGGTCAAGGTCGTGCGCACGGCTCTCCAGGACGCGGCCTCGGTCGCCGGCCTGCTCGTCACCACCGAAGCCATGATCGCCGAAGCTCCGAAGAAGGACTCGGCTGGCGGCGGCATGCCTGGCGGCATGGGCGGCGGCGGCATGGGCGGCATGGGCGGCATGGATTTCTAATCCAGCCAACATGGCTGAGCTTACGGAAGGGCGGCCCTCGGGTCGCCCTTTTTCGTTCTCCCAGGCAATTCAAGGCCCCGAGCTTCGATAACCACTATGACAATTTAAGGCAGCATGGCGCGACACCGAACTGATGTTTCCGAAAGCCTCAGAGTGGGTGCTGGCTCGATGCCGCTGCCCGTGAGCGCGGACAGACGCGCTCGGCCTTCCTTGCTTCAGCCGCTCGCAAAGAAATTGTAGACTGATCTACGCGGCACTCTCCGCCCGCTGTGCCACCTTGCCGGCCAGCACGGCCTGTTCGACAAGCACCGCGACCTCGTCGGCCACCGCCTGTAGCGGGGCGCGGTCGCGGGTGGCGCGCGCGATCACCATCAGCCCTTCCAGCGACGATTCGACCAGCAGCGCCAAAGCACGCGCGCGGCGCTCGGGCACCCCTGCCCTGACGAAGGCCTCGCGGAGCAAGCCGATCCACTGCTCGAAAGCGGAGCGGCACAATTCAGCCAGCTCCGGCACATCGGTCGGCGAATCCAGGACCACGGGTGCGATCGGGCAGCCTAGCGTGAATTGGTTCTCCTCGAGCATGTGTCCGACCTCCTGATAGATATGATGGACGGCCACCGCCGGATCTCGCTCGGCGGACAATGCCTCGCCCAGTCTTTGCGTCACCTTGTCGACGCTGTCGCGCGTCACCTCGACGACCAGCTGGTCCTTGCCGCCGGGGAAATGGAAGTAGAGCGAGCCTCGCGGCGCGCCGCTGGCGCTCAATATGTCGTTGAGCGAAGTGCCGTGATAGCCGCGCCGCCGCAAAAGCAGTGCCGTCGCCTCGATCATACGGTTGCGTGTGTCTGTCGCCATGTCAGCCTCTGTCAGGAAATCGCATTATAGGGCTTGCATCGAATATGACAATCGGTCTACATAATATGTAAATCGGTCTACATATTTTGAGAAGGTCAATGCGCTGTTGGCTGGCAGCGAGAGGAAGTGGTTCCGGCGCATGAACTCGAATCATCAGCACAGGAGAAAGAGCAATGACAATTCGCGACGCATCGGCCGAATGGCACGGCACACTCAAGAAAGGATCCGGCCGGCTCAGGCTGGGCAGCGGCGCTTTCGAGGGCGCCTACTCGTTCCCGTCACGCTTCGAAAACGGCCCCGGCACCAATCCGGAAGAGCTGATCGCGGCCGCCCATGCCGGCTGCTTCTCGATGGCGCTCACCGCCATGCTCGGCGCTGAAGGTTATATCGCAACCGATATCCACACGATCGCCAAGGTGCATCTGGGCGCAACCTCGGCCGGCCCGACGATTACCCGCATCGAGTTGGAGACGCAGGCGAATGTCGCGGGGCTCGCCGCCGACGACTTCGAGCGGCTGGCGCAGTCGGCCAAGGCGGGCTGCCTCGTCTCGCGGGCGCTGGCTGGCGTGGCCACGATCACGCTGAAAGCAAACCTCGTAACACCATGAAAGGAAGGAGAAAAATCCAGTGACCCAGGAATTGATCATCGACATGGCCGCGGCCAACCGTTCCGGCGCAACGGCCGAAATCATGCGGCGCTTCAACGACGTGTTCCAGCGTCATGATCCCTCGTCACTCAACGATCTGGTGGCGCAGGATTGCGTGATCGAAAACACCACACCGGCCCCGGATGGCGCGCGCCGCGAGGGCAAGGCCGCGTGCGTGGAGCTATGGTCGGCGATCGCCACCGGACCCGGCACGCGATTCGATCTCGAGGAGACTTTCGTGGCTGGCGATCGCGCCACGATCCGCTGGCGCTACTGGATGGCCGACGGCCATTCGCTGCGCGGCGTCAATTTGATGCGCGTCGCGGACGGGCGGATCGTCGAGGCTATGGGCTATGTGAAGGGCTGAACCGGGTCGATCATCTGTCGGCCAGCGCCAGCTTGGCGCCGAGCATGACGAAGGCGCCGGCAAAGGTCCGCCGCATCCAGGTCAGCACCATTGGCCGCGACACGACATGGCTGCGGATCGAAGCGGCGAAAATGCCGTAACCGACGAACACGACAAAGGTGAGCAGCATGAACACGCTGCTCAGCTCCAGCATCTTCGACAGCGCGTTGGGTTCGGTGGTGCTGACGAATTGCGGCAGGAAAGCAAAGAAGAAGATCGACAGCTTCGGGTTGAGCACGTTGACGAGGATGCCGGTGGCGATCACCTTGCCGGGAGAGCGCGGCGCGACATTGTCCTCGACGCTCAGGCCGCCCTTTTCCTTCAGCGTGTTCCAGGCCATGTAGAGCAGATAGGCGACGCCGAGATATTTCAGCGTCTCGAAGGCGACGGCACTGGTGTGCAGCAGCGCCGCAAGGCCGGTGATGGCGGCCGCCATATGCGGGATGATGCCCAGCGTGCAGCCGAAGGCCGCGATGATCGACGCACGCGCACCGCGCGAAAGCCCGGCGCTCAGCGTGTAGAGAACGCCGGTGCCGGGCGAAGCCACGACGATCAGCGACGTCAACAGAAATTCGATGCTCAAGCCATCCTCCACAGCCCTGCCCGCGAAGAGCAAAGTACCGGGAGGCGCGGATGTCGGCAAGCGGCGCATTGCCCCCGCGAGGCATTAGCTTATAGGCAGCCCATGCGCCTTGCGCGCCATCAGGCACTCAGCATCGCCGGGCATGCAGGCACGGCAGACATCCGGCCGTAATTCATAGATGCCGCAAGCGGTCGACTTGCCGACTTCGCCGGAGAGGGCCGAACAGCGCACGCCCTCACAGCGCATGCCGGACAGGTCGGCCGCCACGTATTTTTCAGGAATACGGTCGAGCTGCGCGTCATCCTCGGTGGAGAAGCGCGGCCATTCGGCCGAATAGGAACAGCATGCCCCGCAACTCTGGCAGTCGAAGGCAGGAGGGCTGGACGTGGCCACCGGGGCCGGCAGACCCGGAGTGGCAAGGTTGCGATCGGCGTCCGGCGGCAAGACGCTACTTCTTCTTGCCCTTCGGTGCGTCGACCGGCGACTTGAACAGATCGGTCGCTGGCTCGGCGGCCTTCGGCGCGGCTGCCGGCTTGGCTGGCTTCGCGGCGGATACCGGCGCCGCGGGCTGGTCCTTGGCGGAGAATTTAATGGCCATGTCAGTCCTCGTTGTCGGAACGCGACGGCGCGCGTGGATTGCGCAAGCGGCCGATCAGGGCGGAAACCGCCGTGATGTTCATCTCCTCGGGCGACCAGTTCCTCGCTTCCGCGATGTGGTGCGGCGCCAGCTCACGATGGGTGCTGCCGCTGTAGGCGGCGTCCTGATAGGTCACCCGCTCCTGGGTCTTTTTGTCCTCGCGGACATATTCGATCAGGTAGTTCGGGGCTTCGGCGCGGCCGCGCACGCCGACGCGCACCTGGGCATCGCCATGGGCGCGCTTGCAGCGCTCGAGTTTCTCCAGCACGCGCCGGACATATTCGACCGGCTTGTCCAGGGTTTCGACCATGTCGGCGATGGTCGCATCGGCCGCGATCGGCGTTGGCGGTACGCGCTTGGTGGCCATCAGCGTTTTCCGGCTCGTTTTGGCAGCGCCGCGAGCGCGGCGGCGGCGGCCATGTCGTCGGCCTCCTTCTCCAGCCGCAGTTCGCGCAGGCGCGCGGTCTTGGCTTCCCGCGCCTGGCTGACGGCGTCGCGCTCGGAGATAATACGGTTAAGCGACATCGACTGGGTCTGCGTCTTGCTGAACAGCGACACGGCCGGATCGACGGCTGTCTTCGAATGGGCGGTCAAAATCTTTCTCCTGTCAGGAGCCTGGCACCGATAGGGGGACACCGGGTCTTCGGTCAGAACCATGCACAAGGCAATGCTGCAGCGTCCCTTAGCACGTTCAGCCCGATGCGCAGCGCATTTTCGGCGGCAACAAGCGTAAAATGAAAAAGGCCAGGCACCGCCTGACCTTCCCTGGAGCGCCGCGCATCCAGATGGACGCACAAGCAGGCTCCTCATGGGCAAAGGCCTTGGAAACTCAGGTTCCCGCGGCCATGCGCCCGAATTCGCCGTTCACCGGTGCCAGTACATCCGTGGTCACCGGGACGGCTGAATTCTTTCTTCAGGCCGCCTTCAACTGGTCGGCCGACATCTTGCCCGACTTGTTGTCGCGGACCATCTCGTAGCCGAGCTTCTGGCCCTCGACGATGTCGCGCATGCCGGCGCGTTCCACGGCCGAGATGTGGACGAAAACGTCGGCGGAGCCGTCGTCAGGCTGAATAAAACCAAAACCTTTGGTGGCGTTGAACCACTTAACCGTGCCGGTGCTCATGACGAACCCTTTCCATGGCAAATATTCGTTCGCCGTCATGCGGATGCACAACGCCGTCTGTCCCGATTTTTGATGTGGGAAGTTCGTCAAAGGCGCGCTCAAAAGCGCGAATAACAAAAGTCAGTCAAACAAATATCGATGATTTGCTTGTAGAGGCATTTTGGCACGATGTCAAATTTTGCTGCAAAGGGCAGCGGATCCCATTCATTCAAACCCGCCCGTTCGCCACAAGATGATCTCTCACCAGTTGTAGCGCAGCACGCCCTTGCCGGCGTAGCTGCGCGTGGTGTCGGAGAACTCGCCTTCGAAGGTCGCCGCAAGGGAAAGGCCGTTGTGCCAGCTCATCTCGGCCGACAAGCTGGTCAGCGCCGCATCGCGCGCCTCGGCAGCGCCGCCGACCGTAAACAAGGTTCCGGGCAAAGTCTGGAAAGTGGCGGAGACGCTGCGATCCGGATCCAAATTGTGAGCCCAGGCGGCACGACCACGCAGCGTCAAGATAGGGCCGTCGAGCTGCCAGGATTTGTCGGCGCGCAGTCCGATTTCGCCGCGCGTCGCGGTGATCTTCTTCGCATTGTAGCCAAGCCCGAAAGTGTCGGCGCCGGCAATTGCCTGCTCGCTGTAAGCCGGCATGTCGAAGCTGGTGAACTGGCCGGCCGCATAGGGGCTGAGCCCGATCCACGGTGTCGGCATGCGATAGCCGCCTTCCAGCCGGCCTGAGAAGGCGTTGGCATCGAAGCGCGCCCGCAGCCGGTCGCCTCCGATGGTGCGGTCGGTGGTGATATCCTGCCAGCCATAGGCCAGCGCAGCGGTGATGTAGGCCGGCCCGGCATTGTGGCGGAAGAAGGCACCGGCCTGGAACAGGTCCGAGCGGCCAGAGCCGCCATTGTCGACGCTGAAGCTGGTGCCGCCGCCGGCCAACGCAAAGCCGGCGACCGTATCCGGCGACAGCCAGTAGTCGCCTCCGAAGGCAGCTCCGTGGATATTGCCATGAGCAGCGTTGGAGCCAAGCGCCGTATCGCCGTCGCTGGCCTGCGATCCACCGAAGCCGGCCGTCCACATGCTCCAACGCGGCTCCAATGACGCCGCCGCGAAAGCCTGCGCGGACGGGCCCGCCGCCTCGTCGACATAGGCTAGCGCAGGCACGTCGCCGGCCTCCATGCCCGTGGCCGACAGCCCGCCACGACCAGCAATGGCCGGGTCGGTGAGCAGCGACAGGAACAGATCCATGGCGTTGAAAGTCGTCTGCTGCGTGCGGGTGGCGAGCTCGCCCGAGACTTCGGTCAACCCGGCGGGCGAGAGTGTGCCGAAAGCGGCCGGAATGCCGCCGTTGATGTTGAAATAGCCAGTCAGCGTGTCGGCGACAGCCTGCTGGTTCTGATTGAGGCCGCCTGGCGCGAAGGCCAGACTGAGATCGAGATAGGCGTGGTTGGCGTCGTAGCCGAGCGAAGCAGAAAAGTTCCGCGGCAGGTTTGCATCGCTCAAGGTGCCGAAAGTGCCGGTCACGCCGCCATCGGCGGTCAGGATGACGTAGCGGCGCTCGATGTAACCGCCGTTGGCGTAGACCGCGTCAACCGTTGCCCCGCCGAGCGCGGCAGCGCCGCCGACATTGGCCGCCGAAGCCGTCTGCGGATCGAGATCGACGCGGTATGTCGCCGCGGCAGCCATGGTCAGCGATCCCGACACTGTCATCGACGAGCCAGGCGTGCCATCGCCAGGCGCGAACGTGCCGCCGGTGACGTTGATATCGGCGGCGCTGCCGGTGCCGCTCAGCGTCCCGCCATTGAGCGTGGTCAGCCCCGCGATGCCGCCGTTGTTGATGGCCACGCCGGCATTGTTGATCAGCCCGTCCTTCAGCGCGCCGGCATTGGTCAGCGTACCGCTGTTGACGACAAGTCCCGAGAGCGTGCCACCGGCTGCCACCTCGATCGATCCGGTCGCCGCGTTGGCGATGCCGGCAGCGGTCGCGGTCAGCTCTCCACCTCCTGCCACGGTGAGCGAACCCGAGTTGGAAAGGTTGCCCTGCAGCGTGTAGTTGCCGGCCGTGCCGATCGCGAGTGTCGCGCCACTGGCGTTGACGAAGGTCGAATTGCCGGTAACCGCTCCGGTGACATTGAAGATGCCGGCGTTGTTGGCGATCACGCCGTCGATCGAGCCGGCGGTCGCGGTGACCGTGCCGCTGTTGGCAAAGCCGCCGGAGACGGCCCCAGCGCTGGTGAAAGTCGCGGCGTTGTCGACACCGCCGACAATGCGTCCACTGGCCGCGAGCGCAAGCGTGCCGGCACTTATCGTCGTAAGGCCCGTGTAGGTGTTTGCACCCGACAGCGTGAGCGTGCCCGGCCCCAGCATCGTCAACGCACCATTGCCGGAGATGACGCTCTCGACGGTAAGCGTGGTGTTCGCGCCCGGCGCAAAGCTACCGCCGCCGGCGCCAAGCACGATGTCGCGATTGGTCGCGAAGCTCGCGGTCGTGACCAGCGTGCCGCCGTCGAGGGTCACTCCACCGGCGATCGCACCGAGATTGGCGTCCTGCGAGATCGAGAGCGTGCCCTGGCTGATGGTCCACGGTGTCAGTGCCGTCGTCGTGCCGGTGAGCATCCAGGTGCCGGTGCCGGTCTTCTGATAGATGCCGAAGCCGCGATACTGCGCCGACGCGCCGATGGCCGAGACATTGAACGTGCCGTCGGTGTCGCCGCCCAGCGCGAAAGTATCGGCAGTCGAAAAGGCGACGACGCGGCCACTGATGACGGATGTGGAGGCGAGGGTAAGGCTGTTGACGCCACCGGTGAACTGGATGGCGCTGGTCTGTGTCACGCCGTTTCTGGCAAAACCGCCGGTGATGGTGCCGGCGTTGACGATCGCCAAGGAACCGCCGGTGATGGCGACTCCGCCGCCGCCATCCGCGCCGTTCGTTCCCCCGGTTGTGGGCGCGCCGCCGGAGCCGCCCTGGACCGAGCCGCCGGCGCCGATGCGAAGGTTTGCGCCTTGCCCAACTATGCCGGCGCCGCCCGTTCCGCCTGAGCCGCCGACAGATGTAGCGAAGCCGTTGCTACGCCCGCCGGCGCCGCCGACGCCGCCGCTGACCTGGCCGGAAATTGCGATGGTGACGCCGGCCGCAACCTGCAGGCCGGTGCCGCCTGTGCCGCCGGTGCCGCCCTTACCGCCAAGATTCGGTGTCGTGGCGGCGCCGCCTAGGCCTCCGGCACCACCCGTGATGCTGCCGGTGCTGGTCCCAAGACTGCCCCCGGCGAAAATTGCCCCGGTTCCTCCGGTGCCACCGGTGCCGCCGGTGCCGGTGAACGCCTTCAGAACAACGTTGCCGCCGATAGAGCCGGGAACGCCGGATGAGGCCTGTCCGCCTGTCCCTCCGGCCCCGCCGGTGATTGCGCCGCCATTGAGCAGCGTGGCGTTGGCGTTCGAGAACAGGACGCCGGCGCCGCCGGAGCCGCCGGAGCCGCCATTGCCGCCGATACCCGTCACTGTGCCCGTATTGAATGTAGGCCCGCCTTGCCCGCCAATCCCGCCGGCGCCGCCCCTGGCTCCGGTAACGCTGCCGGCGACCTGATTGGTGAAGGATGCGCCGGGCCCTGAAAACAACAGGCCGGCACCACCGCTACCGCCCATGCCGCCGGTTCCGCCCGTGGCTGTCTGGGCGGTCGGATAGGCAGCGCCGCCGTTGCCGCCATTCCCGCCGATGCCGCCCGCCGCCGACACGGCGGCGTTCGTGAACGTGCTGCCGGGAGCAACGAACTCGCGCCCGGCGCCTCCAGCGCCACCACCACCGCCGCCTGTGCCGCCGTCGGAATAGCGGTTGCCGCCCTTGCCGCCATTGCCCCCATTACCCGCAGCGACAACGCCGTTGCCGTCGAAGCCGCCACCGCCGCCGCCGCCGGCCGTCTCGTCGCCGCTGTTGCCGTTCGATCCCGGCTTGCCGTTGGCACTGCCGGCGGTGCCTCCGAGGCCGCCAGGCGTGCCACCGTCGCCGGCACCGCCGGCGCCGCCCGCGCTGCTGCCCGCCGCACCGCCGCCACCGCCGCCGAAGCCGGTGCCATCCGTGCCAGCGGCACCGGAGTAACCGACACCGCCCGCGCCGCCGCCGCTCGTTGCCACGCCGGAATTGCCACCATCGCCACCACCGGCATCGATAACCGTACCGCCGCCAGCGCCATTGCCGCCGGAGCCGCTTGCCCCGTCATTGCCGCTAGCGCCACCTATGCCGCCGTTCCCGAAGATCAGACCGCCGCTGCCACCATCGTCGGCATGCGCGGAAGCGGTGAACAGCGATGCCATGACGACGCCGCAGGCGATGGTCATTAGAAGGTGGTCCCGAACCGCAACCGTCGGGCGCGCATACCTTTCGATCTTGCAGTTCATTTGGCCCCCGGCTTTGCATACTCAAAAAACTTCAAACGCCGGCTCGATTCATGCATCGGCATGGCTCGCGCGAGAACGGACTCTTTTGCGTGTATTTCGAAGCGCTCGCGGGTGTCGCATCTGAGCCACTACCTGCACGTATGTTGTTGACGCGATCGGCTATGTGGGTAAAGCCGGGTCGTCGGGGACGACGAGTGCCCTACATTTTGGCGCAGTCGTATCGGTAACAACCGGCGTGGATGGGATCGCATGATCCAGCAAGAGCTTCGCTTTCATTCGCCAGACGAGATCCTCGCGCATCAGGCCTTCGCCGAGGCACGCGCCGTCTGGATCGAAGGCATGCTCGGCCTTTACGAGAACAATCCATTTCTCAGCCGGCTGCTCGCCGCGACCCAGCGCTCGGCGGTGTTCTTCAACACGCTCGTCCTGGATGCCGCGCACGACCCGACCGACCGTTCGACCTGGCCCACGATCGCCCTCGTGCAGGAGGTGATGGCCCCCTATGGCGTATCGAGCCGCCGCAACATCGAGACGATCGTCGCAAGGTTCGTCGAGACAGGCTTTCTGTCCCGCCATGAAGTTGCCGCGGACAGGCGCGTGCGCCTCTTGGTGCCCACCGAAAAGATGGTTGCGCACGACCTCGATTGGGTCAGGGTCTATTATTCACCGCTGGCCGTGATGTTTCCTGGCTGCGGCTACGCACCGCCAATGCGGCGCGATCCGATATTCAGGACTGCCGTGAGGCGCGCGAGCCGCCCAGGTCTTGGAGACGCGGTGAAGCTGCTGGCAAACAATCCGGCGATCACCTTCATCATGAACAGGGATGCCGGGATGATGGTGTTGATCAAGCTGGTGCAGACCGGGGCCGCCGCGGGCCCAGCCGCTCTGGACTTCAGCGACCTCGCGAAACGGTTTGGCATCTCGCGGACACATGTCCGCCGGCTGCTGCGGGACGCCGAACAGGAAGGACTGCTTGGATTGTCGAAGGCCAGCGTCACCCTCGAACCGCGTCTCGTCGCGGCCTTCGATCGTTTCCTCGCCGACTGCATGGCGGGATTCCACGCCCTGTTCCACTTCGCGATGAGTTCTCCCGAGATGGCAAACAGCACCGCGATCGGGTGCAAAGGTCCTACAGGATCGAGCTGATCGGCGGCAGGATCTCGTGGTGAAAACCACGGCCCGAACACGACACGGGATCGCCGGCGATCACGGCCCTTGCCTCGGCTTGCACGCAGGACCGATCAGCCTATTCGTCCGGTCCCGGCTCCGGCCATGTCTCCCTGGCTGCTTCGGCATACCATTGGCGCATGGCCGGCGTTGCCAGAACCGCATCGACATAGGCCCTGGTGTCGGGCGCCAGATCCCCGCCATAGGTGTCGAAACGGGTGACAACGGGTGCATACATGGCATCGGCGGCGGTGAAATGGCCGAACAGGAACGGGCCGCCCTTGCCGTACTTCTCCCGGCATTCGCGCCACAGCGCCTCGATGCGCGTCCGCTGCGCCTCGCCTTCGGCATCGAGCGGCTTGTGCGCCTTTGGCCGGCGCAGGTTCATCGGCCAGCCATAGCGCACCTCGCGAAAACCGGAATGCATCTCGGTCGCCGCCGCGCGTGCCAGCGCCCGGGCGCCGATATCGGCCGGCCAGAGGTTCTTGTCCGGAAACAGGTCGGCGAGATATTCAAGGATGGCAAGGGTTTCCCAGACAATCCTGCCCTTGTGATTCAAGACGGGCACCTGACCGGTCGGCGACACTTTCGCCAGGTTGGCCGCGGTTTCGGGCGTGCGCAGCCGCACGAACCCTTCTTCGAACGGTATATCCAGGTGCCGCATCGCCACCCAAGGCCTGAGCGACCATGACGAAAAGCACTTGTTGCCGATATGGAGCGTGAATTCCGACATGTGTCCCCCTTCTAATTGTTACCCGCACCCTAGCTTGCCGGCCCGGCGACCGAAAGGCACCAGTTTTGCCGGCACGGGCAGCCACCGTTGGAACCGAAACCGCGCCGGCTCGTTTGCCCAGGCGAACCAAACCCGGGAGATGCGAAATGGTGAACAAGGATCAGGTCGCCGGTGTGGCCAAGCAGGTAAAAGGCTCGGTCAAGCAAGCCGCCGGCAAAGCGACCGGCGACAGGCAGACGCAGGCGGAAGGCACGGCCGACAAAGCTACCGGCAAGGTGCAGAAGGCCTATGGCGACGTGAAGGACAAGGTCAAGAAATCGCTTTGACAACTGTGAAAAGGGCCGCGTCGAGCGGCCCTTTTCATGTCCTCAACGATTTGCTGAAGGCATTGGTGAAAATCACGTCGCCATGATCGTCGCTGGCTTCGACCAGCACGACGTCCAGGCTGTCGCCGGTGACACGGGCCAGGGCGAAGCCGCCCATATAGGCGGCCTTTGGCTTGAAGAGATCGAGACCGTCCCGTTGATAGATCATCGGCACCTCGTGCTGATGACCGTGGAAAACGGCAATGACGTTGTAGCCCTTCAAGGTCGCCAGCAACGCCTGGCGATCCGCATCGCTCCACCAATGCGGCGCGCCCTTGCCGTCGTCGTCGAATGCTCTTTTGACGGGGTCCCATCGCTCGGTCGAAAAAACGTCCCAACCATAGTGCTGGAACAGGATGACCGGGCGGCCGTCCGCCGCATAGGTCGCCAGATCCTGCTTGAGCCAGGGCAGGCTGTTGTCGGCGCCATGGCCGCTGTCGCCGGCGAAGCGATGGGTCTGCACCAGATGCAGGCCGCCCCAGTCCCATGAATAGCAGTCGGTGTCGACGTCGTAGCTGGTGGCCGGCACCGGCGGCTTGAAGAACACGCCGGCACGGTGATTGACCTCGACATAGTCGCGCATTTCGCGTCGATACCAGTCGACATGGTGCGGCGGGCCATTCTGGTCGAGGTCATGATTGCCGAGCCCGACATAAACCGGAACATGCACACGGTCGGGCCCCATGCCTTGCTGATAGCGCTGGCTGAACTGCAGGAGCTGAGTGCCCTCGCTGGGTTCGGTGATCTGGCCGCCGCCGTCGTCGGTGATGTCGCCGCCGACGACAAGGCCGAGCGGCGTGCCGATGCGGCTGCCGGCCGACCGCAGGCTCGTGGCGATGCCGTCGATCTGCGCCGGCCAATCCTTGTCACCGATGGCGTTCAACGCCGCGACGTTACGCAGCAGCGCCGCGTCAGTCTTGCCTTCCTGCTGGCAATTGGGGCTCAGGCCGCTCGCCATGCGGCAGGCATGAACATCGGCGACGAACAGAAAGGTGGCGTCGATGGCCTGAACGCGCTGCCCGGTCTGGCCGAGCGCCGGGCGCGAAAGCGCACCGGCCGCGGCGAGACCGGCGGTCTGTATCAGAAAGCTGCGGCGTGAAAGCGATTTTGGCGGCGGGTGATTCATCATCGGCCGGACTTCAGCACAAGCGGCGTCTGTCCGTCCAGTTTGGTCGAGACATCGGCCGGCTTTGGCCTGCCTGCCTCAAATGTCGCTGTGCCGGCGCAGCACCCTGCGCCGTCGCCTCGCGCCCGGCGATGATGTGGCCTGCGAGGCGCTCCGCTCCAACGCCGCAAGGCAATCGCGCAACGGGCCGGCGTCCTGCGCCGTCTTGGCCATCGACATGGCGCCGGAATAGGCGGCGACCGCGAATACCGCGAAATGCTGGGGATCCGTGCCTTGCTCCCTGCCCTCCTGCTGGTCGGCGCTGACCTTGTCGGCTATCGCCTGGCGCCATGCCGAAAAGATGCCGGCAAGCGCGATCCGGAATTCGGGATCGGCGAGCGAGAGTTCATGCGCCAGATTGTTGAGCGGGCAGCCGCGCACGAAACCTTGCCGTTCCAGTTCCGCGGCAACGGCCTCGAACACCTGACGCACGCCCTCGCGCGCCGAAGCCGCCTGCCGCACCGGCGCGATCCACGTCTCGTCGACAGCCGCCGCCACGCGCTCTTCGATGACGGCCAGCGCCAGCGCCTTCTTGGTCGGGAAATGATGATGCAGCGCGCCACCGCTGACGCCCGCCGCCGCCATCAGGTCGCCAAGGCTGGAAGCATGGTAGCCGCTTGCCTGAAACGCGGCTTCGGCGACATCGAGCACTTTCCTGCGCATGCCTTCGGGGTCGTTGCTGCGTTTTCCCCGAGCTCGTCTTGGCCTGTCGTCGATCTCTGCTGACATTGCCGAACAGTAGCATGTTGACAAAACAGGGCAACCGGTCTGTTTTGTCAAACAGGACGATCACCCTGTTTTGGAGAACGCGGATGAGCCAGACACCGAATGCCACGCCGAAGCCGGCGGCAGCACGCGCCTCGCCGATCGTCGAATTGCGCCAGTACACGTTGAAACCTGGCCGGCGCGAAACGTTGATCGAGATCTTCGACACAGAGTTCGTCGAAAGCCAGGAGGACGCGGGGATGACCATCATCGGCCAATTCCGTGACCTGGACCGCCCCGACATGTTCGTCTGGATGCGCGGTTTCGAGAGCATGGAGGCCAGGAAGGACGCTCTGGTCGCGTTCTATGACGGCCCGGTATGGGCGGCGCACCGCGATGCCGCCAATGCGACGATGATCGATTCCGACGATGTGCTGCTGCTACGGCCGGCATGGCCGGATGCCGGCTTCGGTCTCTCGAGGTTGCGCCGGCCAACGGCCGCCATGGCCAAAAGCACAAGCGATCGGAATCGCTTGCCCGGTGTGGTTGAGATTTCGATTCATCATTTGCGGACGGGCGCCGAGGCCGGCTTTGCCGAGCACTTCCGGGTCGAGATGGTCCCTCGGCTTGCCCAAAACGGCGCCCGCCTGCTCGGCGCCTTGCTGAGTGAGCCGGCCGCGAACACCTTCCCGCGGCTTCCCGTACGCGCCGGAGAAAACGTCTTCATCGACGTCATCGGCCTCCATGACGCCGATGCCAGCCATCGCCTCGCCGCTTCGCCGGCGTGGCGGGCGCTCGGCCAGAGCATGCAAGCGGTTTGCACAAAACCGGCCGAGACGTTGCGGCTGGTGCCCACGGCCCGATCGCTGTTGAGGTGATCAGCGGCCGACGACATTGCCGCGATCGCCGCAAAGGCCGGATCTTGGCCGGTCGACCACCGAAGTTCATACCCTGCGAGAGCCTGATGGCTTGACCCCGTCGCGCACATGCGGTGCGATCCCTCTGTTTGATACCAAGTACATGGTGACAAGTGCATGGGGACAAGCGCATGGTGAGGTGAGCGATGAGGCTTCGCGGCAAGCGGGCGGTGATCACCGGTGGCTCGGACGGCATCGGCCTGGCGATCGCCGAGGCGTTTCTGCGCGAGGGCGCAGAGATCCTGATCGTCGGCCGCGACGCGGGCAAGCTCGAAGCCGCTCGCGAAAAGCTGACGGCTTCTGGCCCAATCGGCAGCGTTGAGACAGTATCGGCCGATCTCGCCGCCAGCCCCGGCGTCGCTGCGGTGGTCGAGCACGTAAAGGCTGCCGGCCGGCCGCTCGACGTTCTCGTGAACAATGCCGGTGTCGCCTATCTCGTGCCGTTCGAGACCGCAAGCGAGGCGCAGTTCCAGCACTCCTTCGCGCTCAATGTGTCGGCTGCCTTTTTCCTCACCCAGGGGCTGTTGCGGTATTTCGGCGCCGGCGCATCCGTCATCAACATCTCGTCCTATTTCGCCAACAAGATGATCCCGAAGCGGCCGTCCAGCCTCTATTCCCTGTCCAAGGGCGCGCTGAATTCGCTGACCAAATCGCTCGCCTTCGAACTCGGCCCGCGCGGCATCCGCGTCAATGCCATCGCGCCCGGCACGGTCGACACCGCCATGCGGCGCAAGACCGTCGACAATCTGCCGGTCGAGGCGAAGGCGGAGCTGAAAGCCTATGTCGAGCGCAGCTATCCGCTGGGCCGCATCGGTCGACCCGCAGACATCGCCGGCATGGCGATCTATCTTGCCAGCGACGAGGCCGCCTGGACCAGCGGCGCGATCTTTGCCATCGACGGCGGGTACACGGCCGGGTGAACTGCCTGGCCGCTATGGCGCGGCAACTTCACCAGCGGCGCTTTCCACAAATCCAAGAGCGCCCACAACGTCCAGGATCTGAAGGCGAATCCAGCGATGAGGGAGCTCGTCGTCTCGGCGTGCGTGCCAGTACATCCTGATTTCAGGAACGGCAATGGGAAGTGGCGGCTCGAAGATGGCGAGAGGCAGGGTCTTGGCTGCCCACACCGCGAACTGCCTGGGAACCGCGGAAAGGTAGTTTCCGTTTGCGACGGCCAACGCGACAGCCTGAAAGTGAGGCAGTGCCAGGCTTACACGGCGGCTTCGCCCGATTTTGCGGAGCGCCTCGTCGGTGGAGCCCGACATCGATCCGTCGATAGAGCGAAGAACGTGCGGCAGTTCGCAAAAAAGCTCAAGCGGAATCGGCTCGCCGCCTGCGATCCCCGCCAGTCTGATCGCAGCATTGTTTTGCGCCGCAATGATTGCGAAGGGCGAATGGAACAGCGGTACACTGGAGACCCAGTCCAAGACCTCCAGCGGACGTTCGAGAGCCACATCGATTTCATCGTCCTGGAGCAGCCGCGAAACATCGCCGCGCGCGCTGTCGAGAAACCGTAACGACGCATGCGGCGCGGTAGCCGCGACGCGCGCCGCCAGTGTCGGCATCAGCAGCATGGAAAAGAAGTCCGCCCCCATGAGCGTGAAGGTTCGCTCAAGTTCCGCCGGATCGAACGAATACGCCGAATGAAAGGCGCGTTCGATCTCGCGCAGTGCCGCGCGCACCGGCTCCGTCAGGCTTTCGGCGCGCGGGGTCGGCACCATGTCGTTGCCGCGCCGCACGAACAGCTGGTCGTTGAGGACATGACGCAGACGATTGAGCGCGGCGCTCACGGCGGGCTGGCTCAGCCCGATCTGCTCGCCGGCGCGCGTTACGCTTCGTTCGCGCAAAAGCGCATCGAGCACCCTGATCAGATTGAGGTCGAGCGCATTTAAATTCATGGCATCAATCCGCCCCATACGATCATTGGATTTCCATCGGCGGCATGCACCTGATCAGATCCTTCCGACGGCGACCCGTCCGAGGGCAACAAAGGAGGAAGAACCATGACAATGACCGTCGGGACCATTACAGGCAAGGAACTCTTCTGGTTCAACAACACACTGGTTGCCGTTCGGATCTCGTCGGCCGAGGGCGAGGACGCCATCTGTGTCGTCGAGCACCGTATGCCCCATGGCGACTCTCCGCCGATGCATGTGCATCGACACGAGGACGAGGTGTTTCATATCCTAGAAGGACAGCTGCGCTTTCGGATCGACGGACAGGAGCGGGTCGCTGGTACCGGCGAGACCCTCATTGCGCCGAAAGGCCTGCCCCACACATACAGGGTCGAATCTCCAGAAGGTGCGCGCGCTCTGACCGTCACACGCGGCCCCGGGTTCGAGACGATGCTGCGTCAGGCGAGCCGCCCCGCCGGAAAGCCGGAGTTGCCGCCGCTGTCGGAGCCGACGCCCGAGATGATCGAGGCTCTGGTGCGGATCTGCGCGGAAAATGGCATCGATATTGTCGGTTCGCCCATGAGTTGAGAACGCGAAGCCGCCGATCTCTCCTCGAAGGGTTCCAGTGGGGAGATCGGAAGCATCTTCAACCGATTTGCATCCGCAGCCGCGTTATTCTCCGCTTGAAGCCATTTGTGCAACGCGATACGCCCTTCCGCAAATCGACAGACCGGAGACTTGCCGTGAGCGCGCCAAAGACCAGAACCGAAACCGATACGTTCGGCCCCATCGAGGTTGCCGCCGACCGTTATTGGGGTGCGCAGGCGCAACGCTCGCTGGGCAATTTCAAGATCGGCTGGGAAAAGCAGCCGGCTTCGATCGTGCGCGCGCTGGGCATCGTCAAGCGGGCGGCGGCGGAAGCCAATATGGAGCTGAAGCGGCTCGACCCGGCCATCGGCAAGGCGATCATCGAGGCCGCGCAAGAGGTCATCGACGGCAAGCTCAACGACCACTTTCCGCTGGTGGTCTGGCAGACCGGCTCGGGCACGCAGTCCAACATGAACGCCAATGAGGTGATCTCGAACCGGGCGATCGAGATGCTGGGCGGCGTCATGGGCTCGAAGAAGCCAGTGCATCCGAACGACCACGTCAATATGAGCCAGTCGTCGAACGACACCTATCCGACGGCCATGCACATCGCTTGCGCCGAGCGGATCATACATGACCTGATCCCGGCTCTGCACCATCTGCACAAGGCGCTCGCAGCCAAAAGCCGGGACTTCAACCACATCATCAAGATCGGCCGCACCCACACGCAGGACGCCACGCCGCTGACGCTGGGCCAGGAATTTTCCGGCTATGCCGCGCAGGTCGCCTCGTCGATCAAGCGCATCGAGCAGACGCTGCCCGGCCTGCAGGAACTGGCGCAGGGCGGCACGGCCGTCGGCACCGGCCTCAACGCGCCGGTCGGCTTCGCCGAGCGGGTGGCCGATCGGATCGCCGCCATATCGGGCATCGCCTTCGTCACCGCGCCGAACAAGTTCGAAGCGCTCGCCGCCCACGATTCCATGGTGTTCTCGCACGGCGCCATCAACGCGGCGGCCGCGGCACTGTTCAAGATCGCCAACGACATCCGCTTCCTTGGCTCAGGTCCGCGCTCGGGCCTTGGCGAGCTCTCTCTGCCGGAGAACGAGCCCGGCTCCTCGATCATGCCCGGCAAGGTCAACCCGACCCAGTGCGAGGCAATGACGCAGGTCTGCGTGCAGGTATTCGGCAACAATGCGGCGCTGACCTTCGCCGGCAGCCAGGGCCATTTCGAGCTCAATGTCTACAACCCGCTGATGGCGTATAATTTCCTGCAGTCGGTGCAGCTGCTGGCCGACGCTTCGGTCTCCTTCACCGACAATTGCGTCGTCGGCATCGAGGCGCGGGAGGACAACATCAAGGCGGCGCTCGACCGCTCGCTGATGCTGGTGACGGCCCTGGCGCCGAGCATCGGCTACGACAACGCCGCCAAGATCGCCAAGACCGCGCACAAGAACGGCACGACGCTGCGCGAGGAAGCGCTGGCCACCGGACTGGTCAGCGAAGCCGATTATGACCGGCTGGTGCGGCCGGAGGACATGACGCATCCGGGATGAAGCGATCCACCTGTTTGTCTTCGCAGCCATCGCAAACGTTCGACATTTGCCGGGACCTCTCGTCATCGTTGGCGCAGCGACGCGAAGCGGCGCAGACCCTAGGATGACGACGGGGTGAGCGTTTCGGCCTATTTCCAAGGCAAGCGATGCGACGATACAAGCGCCATCCTGTCAGGCCGAGTAACCAACATTTTTCGGGGTGAGAATTTTCTCCCGTCGCCGCATCGTCCGATACAAATTTCGCGCATCCTGTCCGGTCACGGAAATGTATGCCCTGTGAACAATGTGTCGCCGCATAGCCGACTTTGGTGAACAGTCGGCATCGTCTATCTCTGGGGTCATTCAAACCCCTTCGGAGAGTCACTCATGTCCATCAACGCTTCCGCCGCCGGCGCCGGCACCACGTCCAACAGCGCTGTCACCATCCTTATCGGCCGTATCCTGCTCGCGGTCATTTTCCTGCTTTCCGGATTCGGCAAGCTCACGGCCATTTCCGGCACCGCCGCCTATTTCGGCGGCCTCGGCCTGCCGGTACCGACGGCCACGGCCGTCATCGTCGGCCTGATCGAACTGCTTGGCGGCCTCGCCGTACTCGTCGGTTTCCAGACCAGGATCGCCGCCTGGGTGCTCGCTGTCTTCACGATCGCGACCGGTCTTGTCGCCCACACCGGCTGGGCCGACCAGATGCAGATGATCCAGTTCCTCAAGAACGTCGCCATCACCGGCGGCTTCCTGCTGCTGGCCTCCTCGGGCGCCGGTGCCTATTCGATCGACGCCAAGCGCGGCTGAGCCCTTCCTTCCAAGGACCTGAAAAAGCGGCGCGGAATTTTCCGTGCCGCTTTTTCGTTGTCCGATTGCAGGCGTAGACTGCGATTGGCTGCCGGTGGCCCGCGCCGGCAAGGGAGGTCGCCATGGTCCGCAACGCATTGCTTCTGGTTTCGCGGCTGCTGTTTGCCGTGCTGTTCGTGCCGTCCGGCTTCCAGGCACTCGCCAACATTGCCGGCACAATCAATTATTTCGCCGGCCTTGGCCTGCCGCTGCCGGCGCTCGCCGCCTGGGGCACCGGGCTTTTCGAGCTGATCGCGGGGCTGCTGATCCTCGTCGGGTTCCAGACGCGAATCGTGGCGCTGCTGCTGGCCGCCTTCTGCATTGCGGCGGGCTATATCGGCCATTATGGCCAGGGCGGCGGTGACGCGACGTTGGCTTTCCTGCACCAGCAGATGCTGATGAAGGATATTGCGATCGCAGGCGGTTTCCTGGCGCTTGCCATGGCCGGCGCCGGCGCATGGTCGGCCGACGGGCGGGGTGCGGCCTGAGGCCGCCCTATTTCACCGACACGCTCGGTCCGCCTTCGACCGACAGCACCAGCCGGCGGTTGGTGATCCGTGCCAGTTGCGCCAGCCGGCCAGCCGGACGCTCGCCATAGAGGTTCGAGAGCGAAGCCGGCAACACCAGCGCCAGCACGCCGTTGGGGCGGTTCTCCCATTTCAGCCTCGGCATGACGCCGGGCATCGCCGCCGTCAGCAGATAGACAACCCGCATCATCGCCGCCAGCACACGGGCCCGCTCCAGCAGGCTCGGCGGTGCCAGCGCCTTGATCTCGGGCGCGATCCCCTCGTTGAAGACGCCGTCATGGCGGTAGGCGTTGGTCAGCGCGAGATAGGCGCGGCCGGGATGATCGACACCGATGAAGGACGCATGCGCGATGATGTTTAGCGACTGCTTGCCGCGATATTCGGGATGGGCTCGCCAGCCGATATCGGCCAGCAGGCAGGCGGCGTGGCGATAGCGCGCTTCGTCTTCCGTCTCGTCGATGCCGAAGGCCTTGAAGGCCTTGCCGGTCCATTCGACCAGATCATGCGCGTGGTGGACCGAACGCGAGCGCAAAAGCGCAAGCTCCTCGGCGGCCGAGATCAGCGGATCGGCCTTCTGCTCGGCCGCGTCGAGCAACGAATAGAGAAAGCCTTCGCGCACGCCTTGCGCCGAAACGACGATCCTGGACGGCTGCATGGCCGTCATGATTTCCTGCAGGACGAGAGCGCCATATGGCAGCAGCGAGCGGCGGTTCTTGGAGACGCCCTCGATACCCCTCACCTTTTCGACCTCGCCCCTGGCCACCTGCTTGAGGAAGCTTTGAGCGCTTTCGGCCGAGATTTCGTAGTGGTGCATGACGCCGAGCGGGTAGTTGTTCATCTCCATGTGGAGCCTGGCGAGGTTTCGCCAAGTGCCGCCAACGGCGTAGAAGGTCCTGCCCTGCCCGCCCTTCAACAGCTTGGCCCGGGCCAGTTCCTGGCGCGCGATCTTCTGCGCCTGGACAAGCGAGTTCTTCGCCATGTCCTGCAGCCGCAGGCCGCCGAGCGGCAGCGTGATGCCGTCGCCGATCGCCTCGCCATCGATGTCGATCAGCTCCAGGCTGCCGCCGCCAAGGTCGCCGGCGATGCCGTTGGCCGGATGAAAGCCGGAGATGACGCCGAGCGCGGAATAATGCGCTTCCTGGCGGCCCGAGAGCACGCGGATCTCGGTCTTGAGCACATCCTCGGCGCGATGGATGAAATCGGGACCGTTGATTGCCTCGCGGGCGGCGGCGGTCGCCAGCACGTACATGTGTTCGGCGCCGGCCTGATCGGATAGCGCGCGGAAACGGCGAAACTCGTCCATCGAGCGCGCCACACCCTCGGGGTCGAGTTTTCCCGTCGAAACGATGCCGCGGCCTAGGCCGGCCAGCATCTTTTCGTTGAACAGCGTGGTCGGCGAACGCGCCAGTCCCTCATAGACGACGAGGCGGATCGAATTGGATCCGATGTCGATGATGGACAGCGGTCGGCGGTCCTGCAGCCGGCCCTGGGAATTGGACAGCATCAGGTGGTGGCGTTCTTCTTGCGGCGCTTGAACTGCGCGATCCGCTTGGGCGCATGTGATTTCAGCGCGTCACCCCGTCCCGACAGGCTCGGATTGGTCATGAAATATTCCTGCGCGTTGAACGGTTCCTCGCCCTCCTCCAGCACCACGCGCCGGGAGGTTCCATCAGCCAATACGTCGAAACTTTGCTGATTGTCCATGATGTTGCCCAGCATGATCTGGCCCAAAATCTGTTCATGCACAGTTGGATTGGTGATCGGCACCATGGTCTCGACGCGGCGGTCGAGATTACGCGGCATGAGGTCGGCCGAGGAGATGTAGACGATCGCCTCGTCCGACGGCAAGCCATGGCCGTTGCCGAAACAATAGATGCGGCTGTGCTCGAGGAACCGGCCGACGATCGACTTGACCCTGATGTTTTCCGACAGGCCCGGCACCTGTGGCCTGAGACAGCATATGCCGCGCACGACGAGATCGATCTCCACACCGGCGCGGCTGGCGTCGTAGAGCGCGTCGATGATGATCGGGTCGACGAGCGCGTTCATCTTCATCCAGATGCGCGACGGCCGCCCCTCCAGGGCGTGGGCGACTTCACCGGAAATGTGCTTCAGGATACGGCTTCTCAACGTGAACGGTGAGATCGCCAGTCGCATCTCATCGGTCGGCTCGGCATAGCCGGTGATGAAATTGAAAAGCTGGGCGACGTCGCGGGCGATCGTCGGATCGGTGGTGAAGAAGGACAGGTCGGTGTAGATGCGCGCGGTCACCGGATGGTAGTTGCCGGTGCCGAGATGGACGTAGTTGCGCAGCTTGCCGTCCTCGCGCCGCACCACAAGCGACATCTTGGCGTGGGTCTTGAGTTCGAGGAACCCGAACACGACCTGCACGCCGGCGCGCTCGAGATCGCGCGCCCAGCGGATATTGGCTTCCTCGTCGAAACGCGCCTTGAGCTCGACCAGCGCCGTCACCGACTTGCCGGCCTCGGCGGCGTCGACCAGCGCGCGCACGATCGGACTGTCGTTGGAGGTGCGGTAAAGCGTCTGCTTGATGGCCACCACTTCGGGATCGGCCATCGCCTGGCGCAGGAACTGCACCACGACATCGAAGGATTCGTAGGGATGATGGACGACGATGTCCTTCTCGCGGATGGCGGCGAAACAGTCGCCGCCATGCTCGCGGATGCGCTCGGGAAAGCGTGGGTTGTAGGGTATGAATTTCAGGTCGTCGCGGGGAACGGAGACGATCTCGGAGATCTGGCTGAGCGCCAGCGGACCCGTCAACACGCTGATGCGGCTCGACGAGACGCCGAGCTCGCCGGCGACGAAGTCGCGCAATTCGCCAGGCATCAGCATGTCGAACTCGATGCGGATGACGGAGCCGCGGCGGCGGCGCTTCAGCGCCGTTTCGAACAGCCGTACCAGGTCTTCCGATTCTTCCTCGACCTCGATATCGCTGTCGCGGATGATGCGGAACGTGCCGGAGCCCTTGACCTCGTAGCCGGGGAACAGCTTGCCGATGTAAAGGCCGACCGCCTCCTCCAGCGGAATGAAGCGGACGTGATGCTTGCGGTCCGGCAGACGGATGAACCGCTTCAGCGCCACCGGCAGGCGCAAGAGCGCGCTCATCTCCTCGCCGTTCTTGCGGTGGCGAAGCTGCAGCGCCATGGAGAAGCCGAGATTGGGAATGAACGGAAACGGATGCGCCGGGTCGATCGACAGCGGGGTGAGCACCGGAAACACCTGGTCCTGGAAATGTTCTTCCAGCCAGACTTTCTCGTCCTTGGTCAGCGCATCCCGGGTAATGGTCTCGATGCCTTCCTTGTTGAGCAGCACGGTGAGTGCCGAAAGGCTCTTCTGCTGGTCCTCCTGCAGGCGCTCGACTTCACGCAGCAATTGTTCGAGCTGCTGCTCGGGAGTGCGTCCATCCGGGCTCTTCAGCACGATGCCCTCGCGCACCTGGCCGGCAAGGCCGGCGACGCGCACCATGAAGAACTCGTCGAGATTGGCGGCCGAAATCGACAGGAAGCGGACGCGCTCCAGCAGCGGGTGATGGGTGTTCAGCGATTCCTCGAGAACGCGGCGGTTGAACTGCAGCCAGGAGAACTCGCGGTTGACGAAACGGTCCGGATTGCCTTCCGGGCTCGCTGCCGCGACATTGTTGAATTCGCTCTGTACCGGCTTCAATTCGTTCATGATTCCTGCTCTTCCGCGCGCCTTGGCCGGTTAACCGGCTTAACTTATCCTGTGGCAGGCTTTTGCGACAGTTCTCTGACAGGGTTTTGCGACAGTTTGATTTCATCGAACTTGCAAACAGGCCTGATATGATCCAGATGCAGAAGAGACTGCGTTAAGGAGACGACGATGGCAGGCGGTTCCATTCCCCATTTCCAGAACGATGCGGGCCATCCGGCGATCGACATCGGGGTCAAGGAATTCATGTGCACGGGCGCCAACCCGCCTTTCGACCATCCGCATGTGTTCCTCGACATGGGCGACGACAATGAGAAAGTCTGCCCCTACTGCTCGACCCTCTACCGCTATTCGCCGAAGCTGAAGGCGACGGAAACGCTGCCGGCGGGCTGCCTCTATATCGACCAGGCCGCCTGACCTCCCGATCATGAGCGAGACGCGGTCCCGGCAAGTCGTCATCGCCGGGGCTGGCATCGCCGGGCTGACAGCGGCGATTGCCTTTGCCGAACGCGGCTACTCTGTACGGATTTTCGAACAGGCGCAGCGCCTGGAAGCAGCCGGCGCCGGCATCCAGCTCTCGCCCAACGCGACACGCATCCTGCGCCAGCTTGGCGTGCTCGACACGCTTGTCGCCAACGCCGTCAAGCCGGAAGCCGTGGTGCTGAGGGACGCAGCAAGCCTACGCCAACTGGCGCGCGTGCCGCTGGGCGGAGCCGGCGAGCAGCGGTGGGGCGCGCCCTATCTCGTCACCCACCGGGCTGATCTGCAAGACGCCCTGATGGCGCGCGTCGCGCAAATGCCCGACATCCACCTCACCACCGGCGCGCAGGTCAGCAGCGTCGCCTCCGGTTCACTCGGCATCACCAGGACGGACGGAGTCGGCCGCAAGATCATCGGCACCGAAGGCTCTCTGCTGGTCGGTGCCGATGGCGTTTGGTCAGCGGTGCGGAGGTTTGCCAGCCCAGGCGACGGAGCCGGCTTCGCGAACAGCCGCTTCTCGGGCGAACTGGCCTGGCGCGCGACGATAAGCGCCGACAGCGAAGCCGGGCAGGCCTTTGCCGCGATCGGCGCCGGCGACTGCGTCACCACCTTGCTGCACCCAGGATTCCACATGGTCGCCTACCCCGTCAGCGGCGGCCGCGCCTTCAACCTGGCCGCCTTCACCCCAGGCGAGCGCATTGCCGAGGGTTGGTCAGGCCATGCCGATCCCGTCATCCTTTCCGGCGCCATGCGCCGCACCGCGCCGGCACTGGCGAGGTTGGTGGAACTCGCCGAACCGTGGAGCGCCTTTCCCATCCACACGGTCGAACAGCGACGCTGGACGGCGCCGGAAGGCATCGCGCTGATCGGCGACGCCGCGCACGCAATGACGCCATTCGCGGCACAGGGCGCTGCCATGGCGATCGAGGATGCGGCGACGCTTGCCAACCTCGTTGCCGACTTCCCCGGCGACTTGGCGCAAAGCCTCACCATCTGGGAGAAGCTGAGACGGCCGCGCATCGAAAAGGTGCTGAAACGCGGCGCGGTCAACCGCCTCGCCTGGCACGCCCGGGGACCGGTGGCATTGGTGCGCAATCTCGTCCTGGCGGCGCGGCCGGGAGAGAAGCTCGCCGCGGATTTGGACTGGCTCTACGGCTGGGAGGCGCGAAAGGTTGTAAGGCGGTGAAATGCAATCGCGACAACCAAGCTCGTATTCGACAAACGGTCACCGCAGGCAGTAAAATGCGCATATGAGCAAAGTTATCCGATATCGGATCGATCCGGCGAACCCGCCACCGCTGACGGAAGCTCAGAAGGCGGAAATCGCCAAGCTGAAGGCTCGGCCCGAAGGTGATGTCGATACCAGCGATATTCCCGAACTGAGCAAGAAGTTTTGGCGGCGAGCTGTGACTTGGCGCAGACGGCCTAAACCCTAGAGCGCTCGCCTCAATTATACAGCCGCATCGACAGCCCAAGCGAAGCCGGCAGCGGGTTCCACCAGCCGGTGCGCAGGCCGGCGGTGCGCAGGGCAGCCGCTGTCCAGGTGTTGCAGCCGATCAGCGCGTTGAAATGGCCATTGGCCTCATAGAAGCGGTCGAAATTGGAATAGGCGGCATTGTCGATGACGACCGGGCCGCCCGGTCCCTGCTGAAAACTCGCGTCGATGAAGTCGAGCAATGCGGCGAAACGGTCATCGCTGACTTCGAAACCGGCGACATTGGGGTGCGGCTCGGTGATATCGCCGGCGACGTCGACATGCATCACCGAGGCATCGAGGGTCAGCGCCTTGAAGACGGGCACCGCCTTCAATCGCGACCAGGTCGGCGTTTCCAGATAGAAGGCGCGCCCGCCCCAGCCGAAGACGAGGTAGCGCACTTCGGGTGCGTCCGAAGGCAGGCCGGCATCGGCCAGGAAACGGAAGCGCCGGCGCACCGCGTCGTCGACCGGAATGGCGATGTCGGTGTGGATCGGGTTCTTCAGCACAAATATGCGCCGCGTGCCCTCGCCGGCGGCCGCCGCCGGCCAGATTGGCCGTGGCACCAGCGTGCCGAGCGTCACGGCGAGCGCGACCGCGATCAACAGCAGAGCAAGAAAACGGCCGAGCTTTTTCATCAATGGCAGCCTTGCAAACGCATCACGGCGCGACGCGCACGGCAAAACCGTCTCACAATTTTCCCGGAATTGCTCTGACTATCCATACGCGAAAGAGCCCGGCGCTGTTTCAGCCGGGCTCTTCGTAATCGTCCAAGCGCTCAGTGCAGGATCTGCGACAGGAACAACTTTGTCCGCTCATGGCGCGGATGGTCGAAGAACTCGGCCGGCGTGTTCTGCTCGACGATCTGGCCCTGATCCATGAAGATCACCCGGTTGGCGACTTTCCGCGCAAAGCCCATCTCGTGGGTGACGCACAGCATGGTCATGCCCTCTTCGGCAAGGCCAACCATGGTCTCCAGCACTTCTTTGATCATTTCCGGGTCGAGCGCCGAGGTCGGCTCGTCGAACAGCATGATGCGCGGGTTCATGCACAGCGAGCGGGCAATCGCCACGCGCTGCTGCTGGCCGCCGGACAGCTGGCCCGGATATTTGTTGGCCTGCTCGGGAATCTTGACGCGCTTGAGGAAATGCATGGCGATTTCCTCGGCCTGCTTCTTCGGCGTCTTGCGCACCCAGATCGGCGCCAGCGTGCAGTTCTCCAGGATCGTCAGATGCGGGAACAGGTTGAAGTGCTGGAACACCATGCCGACCTCGCGGCGCACCTCGTCGATCTTCTTCAGATCGTTGGTGAGTTCCTTGCCGTCGACGATGATCTTGCCCTTCTGGTGTTCTTCCAGCCGGTTGATGCAGCGGATCATGGTCGACTTGCCGGAGCCGGACGGGCCGCAGATGACGATGCGCTCACCGCGCATCACCTTCAGGTTGATGTCCTTCAGCACATGGAACTCGCCATACCATTTGTGCATGGCGATGATGTCGATGGCGACATCGGTGGTCGAGATATGCATCTTGGCGGCGTTGACCTTGATCTCTTCGGCGCTGACGGCATTTTCGGTGGCCATGGCCAATTCCCCTTATCGTTGAATTTGATGCATGTCGTTATCCCAAAACCGCTACACACTTTTGGGCGACATGCATCAGCGTCTGTAACCGGTGTCGAGCCGGCGTTCGGTGTACATTGAATAGCGCGACATGCCGAAGCAGAACAGCCAGAACACGAAGGCGGCGAAGACAAGACCTGACTTCGCGGTCTGCGCCGTTGCCCAATTGGCATCGGAGAAGTTCTGCTTGACGATGCCGAGCAGGTCGAACATCGAGATGATGAGGACCAGGCTGGTGTCCTTGAACATGCCGATGAAGGTGTTGACAATGCCGGGAATGACCAGCTTCAGCGCCTGCGGCAGCACGATCAGCCCCATCTTCTGCCAATAGCCGAGGCCGAGCGAATCGGCGCCTTCATACTGGCCTTTCGGGATCGCCTGCAGGCCGCCGCGCACCACTTCGGCCATGTAGGCGGCGGCAAACAGCGACACGCCGATCAGCGCCCGCAAATACTTGTCGAAGGTGACACCGGCCGGCAGGAACAGCGGCAGCATGACGCTGACGAAGAACAGCACCGTGATCAGCGGTATGCCACGCACGGCTTCGATGAAGATGACGCACAGCATTTTGATGATCGGCATCTTCGAGCGCCGGCCGAGCGCCAGCACGGTGCCTAGCGGCAGCGACACGGCGATGCCGACGAAGGACAGGCTGAGCGTGATCAGCAGCCCGCCCCAGCGCGAGGTTTCGACATGCGCCAGGCCGAACACGCCGCCGACCAGCAGGAAGAAGGAAACGACCGGCAGCACCAGGAAAAGCAGGATCGCGTTCAACCCCTTGCGCGGCACGCGTGGCATCAGCATCGGCACCAGCAGCGCGACGAACAGGATGGCGACCAGGATCGGCCGCCAGCGCTCCTCGACCGGATAGGTTCCGAACATGAACTGGCCGAACTTGGCGTTGACGAAAGCCCAGCAGGCGCCGCTCCAGCCGTCGGGCTGAATGCCGCCCTGGGCAACGGTGGCGCAGACCGTGCGGTCCGGCCCGGTCCACTGTGCGTTGATGAACGCCCAGTTGATGACTTGCGGCAGAACCCAGGCGACGATGACGATGCCCAGGATGGTGAGGATGGTGTCGCCGACCGAACCGATCAGGTTCCTGCGCACCCAGGCGACGGGACCGCTGACGCTCGCCGGCGCGGGCTGCGCCAGCGCCATTTCGGTGCGCACCCAGGACATATCGTGTTCCTGCATGGTCCTACCTCTCCACCAGCGCCATTCTGGCGTTGACCACGTTCATGACGGCCGAGGTCACCAGGCTGAGTATGAGATAAGCGATCATCATGATCAGCACGCCCTCGACCGCTTGTCCGGTCTGGTTCAGAACCGTGCCGGCGGTCGCCGTCAGGTCGGGATAGCCGATGGCGATCGCCAGCGAGGAGTTCTTGGTCAGGTTGAGATACTGGCTGGTCAGCGGCGGAATGACGATGCGCATGGCCTGCGGCACCACGACCAGCCGCAGGATCGATCCGGACCGCAGGCCAAGCGCGGCGGCCGCCTCGGTCTGCCCCTTGCTGACGCCCCTGATGCCGGCACGCACGATTTCGGCGATGAAGGCCGCCGTGTAGCAGGACAACGCCAGATAGAGCGACAGGAACTCCGGCTTGACCTGAAAGCCGCCGGTCAGGTTGAAGGTCGACTGCTTCGGCAGATCGAAGCTCAATGGAAAGCCGCTCAGCACGTAAGCCAGCAGCGGCAGGCCGACGATCAGCGCGGCGGAAGTCCAGAACACGGGAAATTGCTGGCCTGTCGCCATCTGCCGCTGACGCGCCGTGCGGGCGACGAACCAGGCCATGGCGATGCCGACAATGAGCGCAACCAGGATCAGCCAGGAGCCCTCGCCCCAGACGGCGCGCGGGAAATAGAAGCCGCGCTGGTTCAGGAAGGATCCGAACGGCAGATGATAGGAGTCGCGCGGCGCCGGCAGCACGGCGAGCACGCCCGAATACCAGAAGAAGATGACCAGCAGCGGCGGGATGTTGCGGAAAATCTCGACATAGACCGTGCAGATCTTCTGGATCAGCCAGTTCTGCGACAGCCGCCCGATGCCGATGACGAAGCCGATGATGGTGGCGGTGATGATGCCGGCGACGGCGACGATGATGGTGTTGATGAGGCCGACGACGATGGCGCGGCCATAGGTCGAATCCGATGTGTAGGCGATCGGCGTGTCGGAGATGTCGAAGCCGGCGCGCCCCTTGAGGAAGCCGAAACCGGAGGCGATGTGCAGGCGCTGCAGATTGTCGATGACGTTTTGCACGATCCACCAGACGGAGCCGAACAGCACGATGACGACCAGCGTCTGGAAGAACAGACCGCGTATTCTCGGGTCATTGACGAAGGAGCCGCGGCTCGGCTCCTCGCGTAGAATTTCCTGCGATGCCATTTCACGTCCCCTGTGAAAGAGAAACCGGAAGGCAGGTGCCTGCCTTCCGGATCACATTTCGATCAGCGGATCGGCGGAGCGTATTGCAGGCCGCCCTTGGTCCACAGCGCATTGATGCCACGGGCGATCTTCAGCGGGCTGCCCGAACCGACGTTGCGGTCGAACATCTCGCCGTAATTGCCGGTGGCCTTGACGATGTTGACCACCCAGTCATTGGAGACGCCGAGATCGGTGCCAATCTTGGTGTCGGCTTCCTGGCCGAGCACGCGCTTGATTTCCGGGCTGGCGGAGTTCTTCATCTCGTCGACATTGGCCTTGGTGATGCCGAGTTCCTCGGCGTCGAGGAGCGCGAAATAGGTCCACTTGACGATGTGGTACCACTGGTCGTCGCCCTGGCGGACGGCGGGTCCGAGCGGCTCTTTGGAGATGATCTCGGGCAGCACGACGTGATCGGCCGGCGAGCCGAGCGTCAGCCGAATGCCGTAGAGGCCCGACTGGTCGGTGGTATAGACGTCGCAGCGGCCGGCATCATAGGCGGCGTTGACCTCTTCCAGCTTCTCGAAGACGACCGGATTGTACTCCATCTTGTTCGCCTTGAAGTAGTCGGCGAGGTTGAGCTCGGTGGTGGTGCCGCTCTGCACGCAGACGGCGGCGCCCGAAAGCTGCAGCGCGGAATTGACGCCCGGCAGCTTCTTGGCGTTGATCATGAAACCCTGGCCGTCATAGTAGGTGACGCCGATGAAATTCAGGCCAAGCGCGGTGTCGCGGTTGATGGTCCAGGTGGTGTTGCGCGACAGGATATCGACCTCGCCCGACTGTAGCGCGGTGAAGCGTTCCTTGGCGCTGAGCGGCGTGAACTTGACCTTGGTGCCGTCACCGAAGACGGCGGCCGCGACGGCGCGGCAGAAATCGGCGTCGATGCCTTGCCAATCACCCTTGTCGTCGGGTGCCGAGAAGCCGGCCAAACCGGTCGAGACACCGCACTGGATGAAGCCCTTCGCCTTGACAGTGTCGAGCGTGCCGGCCGAAGCGGCCGACGCCATCAATCCAAGCGTGGCGGCGCCAAGAATGCCGATAGCAATATGTTTCATGACCCACAGACCCTTTTCTGTTTTCAGGCAAAACCCTGATCTTTTTCTCCCGTGTGAACGCAGCTCCCATCCCGGCCCATTCCCGAAACCCCGCATCGCAAATCGACGCGCCGCCTAGCATTCACGAACAGCATCGAAGGCGATAATTCCTGTGAGGTCAAGGAAAATGACCGAAACCGAACCCGTTTGAAAATCGATAGCCGGAAATGCCTGAATTGCAGACGGACGCGCCCCCGATTTAATCGGAAGCGCGAATTAAATCGGCAAAGCTCATTTGACGCAAAGGCGGGTCGCGGCGATGAAATCCGTCATCAGAAATACCTCCACGTTACTGAAGTGGGCGCGCATTGAATTGACGTGGCGGAAGGTCGCCGTCTGACCGTTACCAGGCGATTGCCGGGCAATATTGCTTGCGGACAAAAGCCGGTGCCCACGCTCAAAGCGGAGGAAAGACGAGCCAGACGCCGATCGCGGCCATCAATGCCCCGGAGAGGCGCGGGATCAACTGCCCGGTCGGGATCATCTTCTCCAGGAGAACGAGGATGGCGATGCCGGCGATCCACAGAACGTTCATGACACCGCCGACGAACAGCAGGGCCATCAGCGCCCAGCAGCAGCCGAGACAATAGGCGCCGTGATCGATGCCGAGCCGAAGCGCGCCGGGCGCGGTGGTGCGGAACCCACCGTGGCTGGCCAGGAACGCGATCGGCGCCTGACATTGGCGCAGGCAAACGCCCTTGATCGGTGCCCATTGATAGAGGCCGGCGGCGATCAGGACGAGGCCTCCGAGGACCGCGCTGTCGGTCGCCATCGAGGCATTGAGCAAAGCGAGACGGGCGAGCAGCCATTGCGCACCGGTCGCCACGATGCTGAAGGCGACCCAGACGACGAGATAGCCGGTAAAAAACCACGCCGTCGAAGCGATGGGGCTGCCATCCGCCAGCGCCTTGCGGCCGACGCCGGCATAGAGCAGCAGCATCGGCGCGACCGAAGGCGTCATCATGCCGACCATCATCACCGCCCACATCGTGAAGATGAAAGCGAAATCGGCCGTTGCCCAGGCCCGCAAACCCGGCTCCATGGCGGCGCTCATATCCATGCCGCCCATGTCATTGCCGCTCATGTCCTTGCCGCCCATGTCCATGCCGCTCATGTTCGACATGTCCATCCCTGCCATGTCGCCCGCCGCGCTATCCGAGGCGGGAGTAACAGGCATGACCATGTCGGCGGCGAGCCACAAGACATAGGCCCAGGCGAGCACGGTGATCACGACGAGCGCGGCCGTCACGACCGCGCGGTCGCGCCGCAGCACCGCCTCGAGAGCCGTGTCGCCCATTGCGTCAGGTCAATGCACGACGCCGCTCTGCGTGAGATGCAGATTGGCGAAATGGCTGTGCGTGTCGGCCACCTCGAACTTGATCGGCCCCGTCGCCTTGGTCCAGCCGCGCCCAATCTCGGCGATCGCGTATTCGAAGCCATGCGGCAAGTCGATGCGCGCCCGGTGCTCGGCGCCGGTAACGGGGTTCTTGATCGGCTCGCCATGGCCGTCGGTTACGCCCTTGACGTGCAGCCGGCCGGTTCGCGCGCCGACGTCGACCTCGAAATCGATCGCGGCGAAGATCGGATCGTGGAATTTTTCCAGCGTGGTCGAAAAGACCTGGAATATCGTCGCGCCCGGCTCGGTGTCCTGACCGCCCAGTATGCGAAGCAGGGCTTCACGCTGAGCTTCGCTGGCCCTCTCGTCGATAACCACCGCGGCCTGACCTCTGCCCTGGTGTATGGCGCCGGGCCAACTGAAAATGCCGACGAAGCGCAACCCGTCGAGCTTGGTGTCGCCATGATGGCCGGTTTCGATCTCCATGCCGGCGACGGCCTGGCAGAATCCGTATGTCGGCATGGCGTTGAACTGGCACGGGCAGCCATAGGCGCAATTGCAGTTGATGAATTCGCGCGCCTTCATTGTCCATTTGACGTCAGGCATGGCATTCCTCCCCTTGCCGCGCTCGGTGGAGCGCGAACCCGGATCGGAGACCAGGAGGTAGCCGGCGAAGAACCATCCGGCGCATCTGATCGAGGCAATCCGGCGATTAGTATTAGGAATTGATTATATATCTTTTGCAGCCGGCTACAATAGGTTGCCCGGTTGATAACCGAGCTTCCGACGACGCCCGCCGCCGGTGGCTGGAAAGGTTCAGGACGTGATCACGGAGGTGTCTTTCAGCCCGGGAATTGGCATATTCGAAGTCCATTCCTGGCGGGCGGAGGGCTGTTGCACGGCCCACGACGCCGCACTATGGCTAGCGCCTTGTCAAAACAAGGCGACCAAGAATGGCGAAAGACGGCGGCAAGCAGGGTTCCGGCAAGGTGGGCATCAACACGCTGCTTGCCCATTCAGGCAACAACCCGCATGACTATTTCGGCTTCGTCAACCCGCCGGTGGTGCATGCCTCGACCGTGCTGTTTCCCAATGCCGCGGCGATGGCAGGACGCAGCCAGAAATACACTTACGGCACGCGCGGCACGCCGACGACCGATGCCCTTACCCAGGCCATGGACGCGCTGGAAGGCTCGGCCGGCACGATCGCGGTGCCCTCGGGCCTGGCGGCGGTGACCATCCCGCTGCTCGCCTTCGTGTCGGCCGGCGACCATCTGCTGATCGTCGATTCCGTCTATCACCCAACGAGGAACTTCGCCGACACGATGCTGACGCGGCTGGGCGTCGAGGTCGAGTATTATGCGCCTGAAATCGGCGCGGGCATCGCGGCGTTGATCAAGCCGAACACCAAGGTGGTGTTCACCGAATCGCCGGCCTCCAACACGTTCGAGGTGCAGGACATCCCGGCGATCGCCAAGGCGGCGCACGCGGCCGGCGCCATCGTGATGATGGACAACACCTGGGCCACGCCGCTCTATTTCCGGCCGCTCGACCACGGTGTCGACATCTCTATCCACGCGGCGACGAAATATCCGGCCGGCCATTCCGACGTGCTGCTCGGCACCGTTTCCGCCAATGAGGCCTGCTGGAAGCAGCTCTACGAGAGCTTTTGCACGCTTGGCTGCTGCGCGGGTCCCGACGACGTCTATCAGGTGCTGCGTGGCCTGCGCACGATGGGCGTACGCCTCGATCACCATCAGCGCAGCGCGCTGGCCATCGCGTCGTGGCTGGAAGGCCAGAAGGGCGTGGCGCGGGTGCTGCACCCCGCCCTGCCCAGCCATCCGGACCACGATCTCTGGAAGCGCGACTTCCGCGGTTCGAGCGGCATCTTTTCCATCGTGCTTGCCGGCGGCGGTCAGAAGCAGCAGCACGCCTTCCTCGATGCGCTGAAAATCTTCGGGCTCGGCTATTCCTGGGGCGGGTATGAGAGCCTCGCGGTGCCGGTCTGGCTTGGCGACCGCGTCGTCGCGAAAGCCTCCTACGAGGGTCCCTTGATCCGCCTGCAGATCGGCCTCGAGGATGTCGACGACCTGAAAGCCGACATCATGCGCGGGCTGGCGGCAGCGGCACGCGCGGATTGATCTCAAACAGAGTCAGCAAAGGGCCGCAAGCCCTTGACGCTGATGACAAAGCGCAAGCCGCTGCCAGCACGCCGGCGAAGGCCGGCGCGCAATATTATTCTCTCACGTCATGACTTTGCGGATTTGTTTGACTTTCAAATCGGCGAATTCGGCTGCATTGCGTGCCGCACGCATTCTCGACAGATCCAGTCCTCGCAAAGTTTTCCAATGGCCTTTCGTCTTTTTGTCCCCATCCTTGCCGGCGCGACGCTGCGCGAACGCCTCCTGGCGTGTATCGGCGCCACGATCGGCATCGCCCTGACGGGCGTGATCAGCGGGCTGGCGATGGGCGGCGGGCCGCATGTGGCCCTGCTGGTCGCGCCGATGGGCGCGTCGGCCGTGCTTCTGTTTGCCGTCCCCGCGAGCCCGCTGGCGCAGCCCTGGTCGATCATCGGCGGCAATTCGATATCGGCGCTGGTCGGCGTCACCGTCGCGCATTTCATCCATGACCCGGTGATGGCATCGGGCCTCGCGGTGGCGCTCGCCATCGCCGCGATGTCGTTCACGCGCTGCCTGCATCCGCCAGGCGGTGCAGCCGCGTTGACGGCGGTGCTTGGCGGACCGGCCGTCATCAGCGCGGGCTTCCTGTTTCCGTTCGTGCCGGTGGCCCTGAATTCGACCATCCTGGTCGCGTTGGGCTTCCTTTTCCACAAGCTGGCACGACGCAGCTACCCGCATGTCGCCGCCCCCGCCGCGAACAGCCACGGCACCGCCGATCCGCCGGCCCAACAGCGCGCCGGCTTCCGGCCCGAGGACATCGATGCCGCGCTGACGGCGCTCGACGAAACCTTCGACATCGACCGTGACGACCTCGAAAGGCTGCTGCGGCAGGTTGAGCTGCAGGCCATGGTGCGCTCGCACCGGACGCTGTTGTGCGAGGACATCATGTCGCGCGACGTGGTTTCGGTGGCCGAGCAAGCCTCGGCCGACGCGGCACGCCAGCAACTGCTCGATCACAATATCCGCACCTTGCCGGTGGTCGACGCGGATGCGCGGCTGGTTGGCGCGGTGGGCCTGCGCGAGCTGACGAAAGCCACGGACACGGTGAAGGGCGTGATGGCGAAAGCCGGCACCGCCTCGCCCGAGACGCCGGCGATGAGCCTGCTTCCGATGCTGACCGATGGCCGCAGCCATGCCGTGGTCATCGTCGATGCGGAGCGGCGCATTCTTGGCCTGATCACGCAGACCGACCTTTTGGCGGCGGCCGCGCGCGTGCAGACGGCGGACAAGGGATTGGCCGCGGCCTAGAATAGCGAGCCTGGATCGATCCTGCCGATCCGGAACCTTTGGACGCCTATGTCAGCGCCTTCGCCAATCCGGCGGCGGAAAGCATCGACTATTTCTGCCGCTTCCATCCCAATATGAAGGAACGCTTGCTGGTGGCGCCGTGATCCAGGGCCGAGGAGGCCCGCCGTGCCTCATCGGGTCGCGCGACATGCGTCCACGAACCGTCGTGTCCGGGCCTCTGTCTGCTGATCCAGGTATCCAGCGCCTCGCGCAAATCGGCTGTCGGGGCCATGCGGGCGAACTGCTCTGCCTCGACCAGCAAGCCTTCGGCAATGCTGTGGTTGAGCCCGCGCGCCACCGCCGCAAGGATCGCCGCGACCGCCAGCCCGGAGTGCCGAAGGATCCGCCTGGCGAGATTGAAAGCAGCCGGCATCAGATCGTCATGGGCAACCACCTGGTTCACGAGGCCAAGTTCGAGGGCCCGCGGTGGCGGGAACCAGTCGCCGGTCAAGAGAAGTTCGAGCGCGCGCTTGCGCCCGGCGAGCCTGGGCAGGCGTTGCGTACCGCCGAAGGTCGGCGGCATTGCGAGGTTGATCTCCGGTTTGGCGAACAGCGCGCGCTCGCTGGCGATCGCCAGCGGCACGGCCTCGGTGATCTCGCAGCCGCCGCCGAAGGCAATCCCGTTGACGGCTGCGATGACAGGCTTGCGAAAGGCTTCCAGCCTTGCCGTCAGCCGCTGTCCGCGCATGACGAAGTCGCGCAGCGCGACGTCGGTGCCCAGCGCCACGCTGGCCGAGAACTCCTCGATGTCGGCGCCCGCCGAGAAGGCCCGCTCGCCCGCTCCCGTCAGAATGACCGCCCGGATACCATCGTCTACTTCGATATCGTCGAGGATCGCGAGCAAGCGGTCGATCAGGGCATAGTTCAACGCGTTCAGCTTTTCCGGCCGGTTGAGGGACAGGACGGCAATGCCATCGCTGGCTTGGTTCAGGACAAGATCGGTCATTTGGCTTCCTTCCAGCATGTTGACGAGATGGAAGGTACGCCGTTCGCACCTTGTGTATATTCACTAGTCGGTATACTTAGACTCATGCCAGAAGCACAAAGCCCCACCCGCAAGCGCATCGTCGATGCCGCCACCAGATTGTTCTACGCGGAAGGGATCGGCCGTGTCAGTGTCGACGCCGTGGCCGAGGAAGCGGGCCTCACCAAGCGGACGCTCTACTACCACTTCAAGAGCAAGGACGATCTCATCGCGGCCTATCTCGACGGCCGCGATCAGCCCAATCTGAAACGGATGGCCGGCTGGTTCGAGGCCGGACAAGGCGGCGTGGACAAAAAGGTCGAAGCCATCTTCACCAATCTGGCCCGCGCCACGCGCCATCCGAAATGGAAGGGGTGCGGCTTCCTGCGCACCGCCGCCGAACTTGCCTCGATGCCTGGACACCCGGCGGTCAAAGCCGGGGCGCGGCACAAATCCAACTTCGAGACATGGCTGGGCACGGAATTGTCCGGGCACGATATCGAGGAGCCGCGGGCACTGGCCCGCGAAATCGTGCTGCTGATAGACGGCTGCTTTTCAATCATGCTGATCCATCGCAATCCCGACTACGTCGAAGCCGCGGGGCGAGCCGCGGCGACGCTGGTCAGGGCGCGGATGTCGGTCAGCCAGGTCCAGGGCTAGAGCAATTCCAGGAAAAGTGTGAAACGGTTTTCCCGGGAGAAGCGCGTAGCGCTTCCCCTTGGGAATTGCGTAAGAACAAAGAGTTGGAGCCGTTCGGCGATTCCGTGAAATGCGGAACGGCTCTAGGCCCCGAACGCCAGCCATGCCGTGCCGGCCAGGAGCGTGATCAGCGTCAGTGGCAGACCGACCTTGAAGAAAGCGCCAAACGAAAGCTGCGTGCCCGAGGCACGCGCCTGTTCGGCAACGATCAGGTTGGCGACCGAGCCGAGCAGCGTGAAGTTACCGGCGAGCGTCGAACTCATCGCCACGACCAGCCAGGCGCGCTCGGGGTTTTCCAGGCCGGGTATGAATGGCCTGAGCGCCAGCACGGCCGGAACATTGCTCATGATGTTGGACAGCACGGCGGTGAAACCAGACAGCCTCCAGACGTCGTCGAGCCCGATGTTCTTGGCCGAGGCGATCATGTCCGGCGTCAGCAGCGTCTTTTCGGCGCCGGCAACCACCACGAACAGACCGGCGAACATGAACAGCAACGGCCCGTCGATCTCGCGATAGATGCGTTCCGGCTTGATGGCGCGGGTGAGCAGCAGGATGGCGCCGCCGATGAGCGCCGCCTTGGCCACGGGAACGCCGGCGAAGAAGGCGATTGCCAGTCCTATGCAGACGACCACCGCCTTCAGCACCTGGCCGCGATGCATGCGGCCACGCGAGACATGCGGCGTCAGTTCGCCGTTGCGCGTGAATTCGGCGCGGTAGACGATGCGCACGATGACGATGACCGCGACGAGGCCGAACAGAGCGACCGGCGCCAGCGCGGCCGAAAAGGCCGGATAGGAAATGCCCGACAATGCGCCGATGACCATGTTCTGCGGATTGCCGGTGATGGTGGCGACGCTGCCGCAGTTCGAAGCGGTGGCGGTGGCGATCAGATAGGGGATCGGGTTACGGTTGATGACGCGGGTGACGTGGACGACGATCGGCGCCATGACCAGGCAGATGGCGTCGTTGACCAGGAAGGCCGACAGCACGCCGGTCAGAAGCGTCACCATCACCAGCAGCATGAACGGTGCGTGCGCGTGCTCGATGGCGATGGCGCCAAGACCTCTAAAAGCGCCCGACACCTTCAGATGCGCCACCACGATCATCATGCCGAGCAGAAGCGTGATGGTGTCGAAATTGATGGCGCGATAGGCGTCCTCCATGCTGAGCGCGCCGATCGCGATCATCGCCGCGCCGCCAAGCAGCGCAATGCCGGCCCGGTCGAGCCGCAAGCCGGGGATGCGGCCGATGGCGACGCCGGCGTAAGTCAGGACCAGGATCAGCAGTGCCGCCGCGCCCATCAGTGTCATCGGTAGAAGCCCTGCTCGATCTGTTGCGCACCGATGCCGGCCGCCCGTGATTCACGTGATGCCAGCTTTAGCCCGATGTCGGGATCGATGCCAAATGTGGATTGTTGGCCGCGAGGATCTGGCAGGCCAGACGGCGGACGCCGCTACCGCCGGTAGAAATCCAGCCGTTCCTGCAACGCCTGCGGCGAAAACAGCTGCTCGACGGTCTGCCGCGCCTTGCGACCAACCGTCGCCCGCAGGCCCGGATCGGCTTTGAGGTTCGCAAGAATCCTCGCCGCCTGTTGCGACGTTTCGAACAGGAAGCCGTTTTCACCATGGCGGATATGGTCGACGTAACCGCCATGCGAATGACAGACCACCGGCAGGCCGCAGGCCATCGCCTCCAACACCACGCGGCCGAACGTCTCCACCACATGAGAGCTGGTGCGATAGTAGAACACGTCGAGTGTCGGCAGAAACCGTTCGGCGGCAAATTCACCTTGCGGCAGCAGTTCGAGCTGCGAATGCGGCGCGAGCCTGTCCTTGAGCGGCATGCCGCCCTGGATTCGCACCACATCGCCATCGGCCAGCAGCGCCTCATAGAGCGCCACGTCGTCGGCATGATGCTTGTCCGCGGTGTCACGGCTCAGCCGCCCCACCGTGAACGGACCATTTGACCCTGCCCGCCGTGGCGAGAAGCGACCGATATCGATTGGCGAGGGATGGACGACGCCTTCGGCCCGCAGCATGCGCTTCTGAAAGTCGGAGATCAGCACCAGTTCGGCAGCTGGCCAGCCCAGCAGCCGCTGCCTGCGCGTCGTCAGCGCCATGACCTTGGGATGAAAGGTGTTGAAGACATAGATCAGCCGGCGCGGCCGCGCGATCAGATAAGGCCACAGCTTGTTGCGCCAATGCGCGCCAAGAAAGACATAGGTGCCGCCATCCGGCACATTGCGTGTTGCCGGCGAGACGCGGCGTATCGGAAATTCCCGCATCAAGTCTTTGGACGCGCGTGACGAGGTTGCCCAGAGATGCACCCGCGAATCGGCGCTCAACAACCGATACAACTCCAGCGTTTCGCGCTCACTGCCGCCAAACGGGTTCTGAAAGCCGTTGAACAAATGGATCATGGTTGCGGTGCTTACCGAGCTCTACCTGGACGTCTCGCCATTCAGTTGCCCGCACCCAAGGCCGTGGCCGAATGTTTTCGGCGACGCCTCATACATCACTTGCGCTGAGAAAGCATAGAGGCAAGCAAGCGTCCGCTGAGTGCCAAGGCAGCGGCCAGTATCAGCCCGTTGCAGTCCTAACCCTCAATGCACGGTGGCGGCGCTGGGCTGAGACACCAGCGAGGCTTCCGCCGGATCGAAGCTGACCTGATCGCGTCCGTTCGACTTAGCGGCATAAAGCCTTCTGTCGGCGGCGGAGAATATCGCCTCGTAGGTGGTCGGCCCGCTGAAGCTGGTGCCGCCGATGCTGACGGAAAGCGGACAGGAGAGGCCGCCGGGCGAAAAGTCCATTTCGCGAATCCGTCGGCGGATGCTTTCGGCGATCAGCCAGGATTGCGAGGGGTCGACACCCGGCAGAAACACGCCGAACTCCTCACCACCGATCCGGCCGACGATGTCGCTGCCGCGCAGCTGACCCTTGATCGCCTGCGCGATCAGTCTGAGCGCCTGGTCGCCGCAGTCGTGGCCCAGGCGGTCGTTGATCGCCTTGAAGTGGTCGGCGTCGATGATCAGCAGCGCGCCGGAACGGGTCTCTTCGGGCTTGCGGGTCTGCTCGAGATAGGCCTCGACCAGCATCGAGAAGGCGCCTCGGTTCAGCACCGCCGTCAGGCTGTCGGTCGCGGCGATGACGCTGAGGTCGCGCTGGGCAATGGCCAGCTGACGGATCTTCCACATCAGGAAAAACAGAAACGAGCCACCCAGCACGAGGGGCAGCAGCAGGTCGGTCAGTTGCGCGCGCCTGACAGCCTCGGGCGAAAGATAGGGGAAATTGAACGAATCGACGAAAAACGCCACCGCAATGAAGAATGCCGTGCCGGCGGCGGTGACGGCGATCACCCTGCCCCAGCTGGTCGGCGACAGGTCCAGCTTCATCCTCTTCCACTCCGTTAGCGGCCCCTACTATGACGCGCCAACGCAAACAAAATGATAAGACTTTTCTTCCAATTCGAGATCGGGTGGCGGAAAGACGATGAGGAAATGCGAGCGGGGCACGATCGCCGACAGGCGGCCGTGCCCCGCTGATGGAAGCGGATTTGATCAGCGGATTTTCGAATAACGAAAATTCCGAAGTCAGTTGGACGCCGGACCAACCGCCTCGACCACGAAGGATGCCGCGATCAGATCGTCGGCATCGAGTCGCAAGGAACCGTCGCCAGCCCCCATTATGGTGGCGACCTTGTGAAATGTTTTCATCTCGTGGCCCGAAATTTCGGCATTCTGCATACGTTCCCTGAGTTCGGCGATACGCCGCCCCAAGGCAGGGGACGTTCCAATTTCACGTTTCGACATGGCTTATCCTTCCCAACCCGCGCTTGTTTGCCCCACCTCCTTCGCCGAACCGCACATGTCTTTATGAGGTCTTTATATGAGGCTTGACGAATACAACGCCCCCGAACGTGTAGTTTTGGCCAAGGTTCCAACGGGGCCAGATCACGAAATAATTCCAAGCGAGCCACGCGTGGGTCTGGCCCCGTGTGGCTTTCGTTACCTGCCGTGGCAGCACTGTTGGGAAAGGGTGAAATAAGTGACCGCATCGGCTCATGCGTTTGAAATCGAGGCGATCCGAACGAAGCGGCGGTTTTTTGGCCGTCAATCAGGCTGGCCCGCTGGAATTGTGCCCGACCTCGGCACTCTGGATCATGTTTCCCCACCGGATGCTATTTCGACTCCACGCCCGGCTCAGGCTCAATGGCGATCGTGTCGCCATCCCCATGCACGGCGTCACGGTCCCAATCGTTGGTTTTGTCAGGTGTTCTGGCAACCGCCTTTCGGGCATCCCTGTCTTTGTCCCTGCGGGGCTTTGGGCCTGGTATGTCACGTGACGACTTCGGTTCCACATGGGCCTCCTTTGGTTCTCCAGCCAGAAACAGGGTCGGGAGGATTGGGTTCCACAACAGCCCGCTGCCGCGGGGGCGGCTGCCATTTGGCTAGGGGCGAGCGCGACATTTCCACGCTGCGGAGACGACAGGCTCACCGAGAAGTGAATTCGCGCCGCTGCACACGCCAGATGTCAGCCTCGGCCGGGCGCGCATCCGCGAGAACGAAGAGGGGTGAAAAGTGTTACCTATATCTCCGGTATAAACCGTAACCCATGTGCCCGGAACGGACCCTTGAAATTATGGCGATCCCGACAGGATTCGAACCTGTGACCATCGGCTTAGAAGGCCGAAAGAGCGAAGGTTTCTCGACAACGTTCCAACTTCGGGCACAAGGCGAGGGCTTCGTCTTCCAAAAGTAGCGCGATCATATCAGCTAGGGCACCTCACCCTATCAAGCGAAGGCTCTGATATCGACAGGGGATCGGAACCTGGGTTTACCTGGCCCGCTTAGGCCAAGCATTCCTACTCTTTTAGCACTGGCACCGAAGGACCGGAACCAAGGGCCGTGACAGCCGAGAGACGTTCGCGCTTCACCAGTTCAGGCTTTTCGTATGTCTTCCTCATGGGACCCCCGTTTGCCCTCAATGGGCAGAAACTGCCCTCCATGCGAATTCTGTCAAGGGCATCAAAACGGCTCGATATCATCGCTATCGAGAAACATGCGCGGCCCGGTGGGATGCCTTTGGCCTGAGATCGCCAAAGGTATCCTCCAAGAAGGCCAACAACTGGCGCACGGCGGGCGAATCGCAGGAGTAGTATATCCACTGGCTTTCCCGCCGGGTGCTCACCAGTCCGGCCCTACGCAGCTTGGCCAGATTTTGGGAGAGCGCCGCTTGGGTGTGGTTGCTACCTACCTTCTCCAACAGTTCGTTTACTGACTGCTCCCCATCGAGCAAATGAGCCAAGACCAACAGCCTGGTCGGGTTGCCGACTGCCTCAAGGAATTCACAAGCTTGAACGCATCTGCCCTTGGAGGTTTTCGAAACCATATGCGCCGATCTAGTCCGTCCGGTCCCTCGCCCTTGGCCTGTACCGCTAAAGATCGAGAGCCCGTCACCCTGGCGGAGCGGTGGCGGGCTCTCCAATATACGCCCGATTGAGGGAACGACCGAGCTGCTCAACAACTTCGTCAGCAAAGGTCAGTTCCACAAAAAAACCCGCCGGCCGGAGCCAGCGGGCTGGTTTTATGGGACTGGCAAATTAAGTCAGCATCGGGATCAGGCTGGTTGGCACCGTAGCAGTCACTGCACTGAGGCGCTCGCGTTTTGCGAAGGTCGGCTTGGCATATGTCTTCTTCAGGCGTGACGCGAAGCCACGGCAAACGACGGCCAAGGTTTCGGCGACTTTTTGCGCCTTTATTTTTGGAACATGTGTGCAAAATCGAGGTTGGCCTATCAGTTCGCAATCAAGCGACGGTAGGAGAATAGAGATGGTAAGAGTTCTCGCGGCAGCAATGTTGACCTTGGGGTTGCTTGGCGGGGCGATGGCGCAGTCCAACGGTTCGGGCAACGGTGCCAGCGGGGGTACCGATGGTGCCAGCGGCGGAGCCACCAACAGCGGCAACACCAATGCAGGCACCACAAACGCTAGTGGTTCCGGTGATCAATCGGGCGCACCGGACAAGTGCAAGACGGGCGCCAACGGCACCACAACGACCACCGACGGCACAACGACCAAGCAGGAAGCGGCCAACTGCCCGAAGTGATCCTGCCCGATCGACGCGTTGAAGCCCCGGCCATCGAGCCGGGGTTTTTGCATAGAAAAAAGCCCGCTGTCCTTGGGGAGCAGCAGGCAGGGTCTGGAGTGTGCTCGGATCTTTGAGTCGATTATTTCGGCAAAGGTTATTTTTGCGTAAAGATCAACGGCGTGCTCGAAAGGCACTATCTGGCCGACGATCAGCAGGCTTCCGACGCGGTGATTTTGCGCATGGAGCGGAACACCAAACGAACAAAGCCTGTAAACGGATTGTAAACGGCTATGTTTTCGCCCCCGTCCATGCCATCTAAGATGTTGAAAAGATTGGCGATCCCGACAGGATTCGAACCTGTGACCATCGGCTTAGAAGGCCGGTGCTCTATCCAGCTGAGCTACGGGACCGTCGGCCGGCCAACGGCCGGCTGGATATTGGCGCTGGCCGAAGTTCAATGCGTCCAGGGCGTCCTGCGGTCATAGCGGAAATTCTCCGCATAGGAAATCTGGCGGCGCTTGGGTTCTTTCGGCTCCTCGACGCGGAAGGCAAGCCCTTCCTTTTCGGCGTAGGCCACGGCCTCTTCCTTGGTGCCGAAAGTGAGCCTGATCTGGCTCCTCATGTCGCCCGATGTCGTGTAGCCCATCAGAGGGTCGATCTTCTTGCGCATCTCGGGATCGAATTCCAGCACCCAATGGCCGGTCTTGGCCTTGCCGGACTGCATCGCGGTTTTGGCTGGGCTGAAAATGCGCGCGGACATGGCCACCTCATTGTTGTGCAAGGCGGCATCGCCGCCCCTGGGCCGTCATTACTGCGCATTGGCACCGGCGGCAAGGTTTTTGCACTTGCCATGTAACACCGAAATGAATAGGCAACAGACCGTTCGGAGTGTAGCGCAGGCTGGTAGCGCATCTGGTTTGGGACCAGAGGGTCGGGAGTTCGAATCTCTCCACTCCGACCATCCCTTCATATCCCACGCGATCTAGGCGCCCTCGCCGGCCAGGAGAGCCGCAACCGCGGTCGCCATGCTAGTGGCGCCCTTGATCGTCCTCGCTTCGTCGGGGAATGCAATCCAGCCCTCGTTGAAGCCGTCGAGCATGCGCATGCGGGGCAGCGGGTTGTTCATGCCTTGCGAACGGAAAAGCACTTCCCAGGTTTCGCGCGGCACCGGCACGGCGCGCACCGGTTTGCCGAGCGCCGTGGCGAAAGCGGCGGCAAGGTCTTCGGGCGATACGCGGCTCGGCCCTTCCAGTTCGACGATGCGACTGCCGGTCCAGTGCTGGCGCATGAGTTCGGCCGCCAGCCGACCGACATCCTGCGCCGCGACCATGGGCAAGGCCCTTTCGGTCGGCAGGAGGAAGCTGTGGATGAGGCCCATCTCGCGAGCCGAGGTTACGTCCCAAGCTGCATTGTCCAGGAACCAGGCCGGCCGCAGGATGGCGAGCGGCATTGGCAGTACGGTCAGCGCTGCCTCCATCATCGTGCGCTGCGACAGCAGATTGTCCTGGACCGCGTCGGCGCCGACTGTCGACAGGCAGACGACCCTCCTGGGTTTCGCGGCCCGCAGCGCCGCCACGACACTGTCGATGACGGCTCGCGCTTCGGGATAGCCGGGCTCGGGATCGAACACCGGCGGCGGCAGGACGAACGCCGCCTCCGCGCCCTTGAACGCTTCCGTCAGCGCCTCCGCGTCCTCCATGGCGGCGATCGCGACTTCACAGCCGAGCGCCGCCCATTGCTGGCCTTTGGCGGCGTCGCGCACGACGGCGCGCACGCGCTCACCGGCGGCAAGCAGGGCCCGCGCCAGCGCTCCGCCGACTTTGCCGGTAGTGCCAGTAATTGCGTACATGATCCGTCTCCATCTCTGCCGCGTCTCGGGCGATGCGGGATGGCGGATCTCTAGCGCGGCACTCACTGTTGCAGCGATTGCCATTAAGTCATAAGATTGGTGATCTGAAATCAACGGTGAGTGCCATGGCATTCGATGGGCGCGTAATCTCCAATGTCGGCGTGCTGGCCGCGATCGCCGAAGGCGGAAGCTTTGCGAGAGCCGCGGACGCGCTCGGCCTGTCCCGATCCGGCGTCAGCCGCGCGGTTTCGCGTCTCGAGGCTCGCGTCGGGGTACGGCTGCTCGACCGGACGACAAGGGCGGTGGCGCTGACCGACGAGGGTCGTCTCCTATACGCCGAGGTCGCGCCGTTGCTGACAGGCATCGAAGACGCCGTGACGACGACCTCCGGCACCTCGATCGCCGTGCGTGGCCGGTTGCGGGTCAATGTCGATGCCTTCTTCTCACGCCAGCTGCTGGCGCCGCACATCGGCGCCTTCCTGCGCTCTATCCCGACCTGTCGCTGGAACTGGTCGCCCGGGACCAGTTGGGCGATCTGGTTGGCGAAGGGTTCGACATCGCTGTCCGCTTCGGCACGCCGCCCATGTCTTCGCTTGTGGCAAGGAAGCTCACCGAGACGCGCACGATCACGGTTGCCGCACCGGCCTATCTGAAGACACATGGCAATCCCACCGTTCCGTCCGACCTCCTCGACCACGCCTGCATCCAGGTTCGCGATTCGCTGACCGGCCAGCCGATCGAGGAGTGGCGGTTTCGGCGCGGCGATGAGGTCGTCGACGTCAGGACCACGGGCCGGCTTATGGTCGCCGAGTTCGGCACGATGCTCGCCGCCTGCCTCGACGCTGTCGGCATCGCCAGGATCAAGGCGATTGGCGTCCAGCCTCTCATCCAACAAGGCGCGCTGGTCGAAGTCCTGCCGGACTGGCACGGCGAGAGCTTTCCGCTCTACGCGCTCCACCCTTCGCGCCACCTGCCGCCGGCCAAGGTGCGCGCCTTCATCGATTTCGTGCAGTCGCATCTGGATGAGCGGACATCGAAGGGGTTTGGGCCAATTTCAGGCTCGCTTCCCTCGCCATTGCCGGCTTAAACTCCGGCAAACGGGGGATTTGCGGTGCTTGGGATCGATGCTTGGGTGTCGCTGTTCGGGCCGGCCTATTTTGCCTATGCGGGCGTGACGGTTCCCTTCATGGTGACGTGGGCGATCGCCTGCGCGGCCTTGGCGATGTGGAACAATCGCGAGAGCCGCAGGCAAGCCAGGCTCGCCCCGGGCATGGCCGCTTCCCGTTCCTGGCCTGCCAGCATCGGGATTTTTGTGGTGGTCGCGGCCTGCTATATCGCCGCGCACTCAGCCGTCTATCTGTTGGTCCGGCATTTCGTCAGAATGTGGCTGTGAATGGCCCGCAAGTGGAGGCAAGCTCGCCGGGCGAGAACCCCAACCACCTCATTCCCGGCGAGCCTACAACCTGGTTTGGAACGCAACCAGGACCGGGGTCAGCCGGCAAGCTCTCGCTGCAAAACGTGTGCCAGTCGTTATTTCCCGAAATGGGACGGCGGTTGCTGGGCCGCCAGCTAAACATCGAGGCACTCTAAATCTCGAATTCGCCCTGCCCCTCGTCCATGGCGTTGACGGTTTCGGCGGCCAGCGTCCTCGTGATCGGCATCTTGCGCTCCAGCGCGGTGCGGTCCAGGCGCTCCACCACACGCATCGCGGTTGCCAGCGAACGCTCGATGCGCCGCACCAGGTACTGCACGACATGCGGCTCGACCTCGACCTGACGGTCGGCGAACAGCTTGGTGATGACGCCGGCGAGCAGGAGATCGTCGGGTTCGTGAATCTCGACGGTCGCCGCCGCCTTCAGCCGCGAGGCCAGATCGGGCAGCGAAACGCCCCAGGCCGACGGAAAGCGTCGCGCCGTCAGTAGCAGCGTCGAGCCGGCACCGCGCACGGCATTGATCAAATGGAACAGCCCTTGCTCGTCGACCGCGCCGATATCGATATCGTCGATCAGCGCCGGCCGCGCACCGAGATTGGCAATGACGTCGCCCATGCGCCCGGCGTCGACGGCCACCGCTTTGGCGCGGGCGCGCCAGATCGAGGCCAGATGCGTTTTGCCAGAACCGGCGGGGCCTGCCAGCACCACCACCGGTGCTGGCCAATCCGGCCAGCGATCGACCAGTGCGGCGGCCTGGTTGTTGGTGCCGGAGACGACCAGTTCGTCGCGCGAGTAGCCAGTGCCATGGCCGAGATCGAGCGGCAGCTGGCGCGGCGGATCGGTTCGCTGGGCGGTCACTTCAGCGACGCGGTTGCGTGCGGTGGCCGCCGCCGCGATCGGCCGGCAGCGGTGGCGCTGGTGCTGTCGCGTGGCCCTTGTAAAGCGGCGATTCCAGATAGCGGGCAATGGCGAAGCGCACCAGAACGGCCACCGCCGCGGATGCCGGAACGGCAATCAACAGGCCGACAAAACCGAACAGGGCGCCGAAGGCGAACAGCGCGAACATCAGCCACACCGGATGCAGGCCGACGCTTTTGCCGACCAGCCTGGGCTGCAGGATGTTGCCTTCGATGAACTGGCCGATGAAGAAGACCACGGCAACGGCGACGATCATCGTCCAGTCCGGCCAGAATTGGACGAAGGCGACGCCGATGGCCAGGACCAGCCCGGTCAGTGAGCCGACATAGGGAATGAAGGAGATCAGCCCGGCGAACAGGCCGATCAGGATGGCGAAGTTCAATCCGGTCAACGTCAGGCCGGTGGCATACATGGCGCCCAGGACAAGGCACAGCGTGCCCTGGCCGCGCACGAAGCCGGCGGTGGCGGTGTTGATGTCGCGTGCGATTGCGCGCACCGTCGCCACGTTGTCGCGCGGCACCCAGCTGTCGATGACGGCCACCATGCGGTCCCAGTCGAGCAGCATGTAGAAGGCCACGACCGGCGTCACCACGAACAGACTGACCACCGAGACCAGCGCCACGCCCGAACTCCAGATCGACGTGAAAACCGTGGTGAGCAGGCCGAAACCGGAGGTCAGCAGCGAGTTCAACCCATCGCGCAGGCCATTGGCGTTGACGCCGAATTTCTGTTCCAGCCATTTCGGGTCAAAGGAGGTGATCAGGCTCTGCAGCCGGGTCAGGTACTCCGGCAGCTTGCCCGCGAAATCGGCCATCTGCGTCGCCAGCACCGGAATGAGGATGACGAAGGCCAGCACCAGCACGATGAGGAAGGTGATGAGGATGACCACCGTCGCCATGAGGCGGCTGAGGCCGAGCCGCTGCAACCGGTCGGCGACCGGATCGAGGAAGTAGGCAAGCACCATGCCGGCGACGAATGGCAGCAGGATGTCGCTGAAGACATAAAGGAAAAGCGCCAGGATCGCGGCACCGGCAAGCCAGAAGAAGATCTGTCGGCGGAACGTCGACGACGCCTCCGCCTCTGCCGCCGTCTCGCCGGCCGGCACGACGACGACCATCTGGTCGTCGACAGCCTTGCCCCGTGCCACCGCTTTGCTGGCGGCCGGCTTGCGGACAGCCTTGCCGTCGATGGGCTTGTCAGCCCTGTTTACCGCCTTCGCCATAGCCGTTCATATGCCTCAGCCAAGCCACGAGATAGGCCGCGGCCGAAGCCACGGTCAAGACCCCGGACAGCAATATGAGGGCTGGCCGCAGGGGGTCGAGGTGCACGGCAAAGGCAAGTTCGCCCAGCACGACCGCCGCCAGCACGATCTGGATGGCGGTATTGGCCTTCGACACGAAAAGCGGTTTCATCTCGACCGGATGAGCCATCACCGTGGACAACAGGACCGCGCAGACGATCAACGCGTCGCGCGACACCATGGTGACGACCAGCCACAGCGGCAATTGCCCGATGAAGCCCATGACCACGAACACCGAAACCAGGAGCAGCTTGTCGGCCATCGGATCGAGATAGGCGCCGAGCGTCGACTGCTGGTTGAAGCGGCGGGCGATGAAGCCGTCGACGGCGTCGGAAATGCCGGCAATGACGAAGCCGGCAAAGGCCCAGTCCCAACGCGCCTGCAGCATGGCCAGCACAATGCCGGGCACCAGCACAAGGCGCAGGATGGTGATCAGGTTGGGGATGGTCAAAGGCTGGGGCCCGTCCTCTCAGGTCAGGGATAGATGATGGAGATGACCGCCTGGCGCAAGCGTCGCAACAATGACGCGACCGCGGCCAAGGCGGGACAGTGCATCGAGCTTGGGCTATCCACGCTTTTGTCGGCCCAAACGGCGTCCGGTTCGGCCGTTATCCTTGCGGACCGAAACCGTTCATGCGAAGAGCCCGCAAACGAGCAGGAAAATTGCGATGAGCAAGCGCGAAACCGGCCAGCCCAAAACCGGCCAGAATAAAACGGCCAAGCGCACAAACGGGCTCACCTATGCCGAGGCCGGCGTCGACATCGATGCCGGCAATCTCATGGTGGAGAAGATCAAGCCGCTGGTGCGCGCGACGCGCCGGCCGGGCGCCGATGGCGAAATCGGCGGCTTCGGCGGTTTGTTCGACCTCAAGGCGGCCGGCTTCACCGATCCGGTGCTGGTTGCAGCCAATGACGGCGTCGGCACCAAGCTGAAGATTGCCATCGACGCGGGAAAACACGACACGATCGGCATCGATCTCGTCGCCATGTGCGTCAACGACATCGTCGTACAAGGCGCCGAGCCGCTGTTCTTCCTCGACTATTTCGCCACCGGCAAGCTCGATCCGGACCAGGGCGCTTCGATCGTCGGCGGTATCGCCGAAGGCTGCCGCCAGGCCGGCTGCGCGCTGATCGGCGGCGAGACGGCCGAAATGCCCGGCATGTATCACGGCAAGGATTATGACCTCGCCGGCTTTGCCGTGGGTGCCGCCGAACGCGGCCAGTTGCTGCCCACCGACGATATCGTCGAGGGCGACGTGCTGCTCGGCCTTGCCTCCTCCGGCCTCCATTCCAACGGCTTTTCGCTGGTGCGCCGCATCGTTGCCGCCAGCGGCCTGGCATGGAGCGATCCAGCGCCGTTCAACGACGAGGCGACGCTGGCCCAGGCGCTGCTCGAACCGACGCGCATCTACGTGAAATCGATCCTCAAGGCGATCCGCAACACGCATGGCATCAAGGCGCTGGCACATATCACCGGCGGCGGCTTTCCCGAAAACATTCCGCGCGTGCTGCCCAAGGATTTCTCGGCCGAGCTCGATCTCGAAGCCATCGACGTGCCGCCCGTATTCTCGTGGCTGGCCAAGACCGGCGGCGTGGCGCCGGAGGAAATGATGCGCACCTTCAATTGCGGCATCGGCATGATCCTGGCTGTCGCTTCGGGTCAGGCGGCGCAGGTCGCGGCCGTGCTGCAGGAAACCGGCGAGACGGTGACGCCGATCGGCCGCATCGTGCCGCGCCGCGACGCCGGTGTCATCTATCGGGGCTCGATCGGCCTATGAGCACGCAGAGGAAACGCACCGTCGTCCTGATATCGGGGCGCGGCTCCAACATGACCGCGCTGATCGCGGCGGCCAGCGATCCGGCCTTCCCGGCCGAGATCGTCGGCGTCATCTCCGACAAGGCCGATGCCGCCGGCCTCGGCATCGCCAGGGCACGCGGCATCGCCACCCAGGTCATTTCCCGCGCCGACCATGGCAGCAAGCAGGCGCATGACGCGGCGATCGATGCGGCACTTGCCGCTTTCAAAACCGAAATCGTGGCGTTGGCCGGCTACATGCGCATCCTGACATCAGGCTTCGTCCAGAAATGGCAGGGCCGCATGATCAACATCCACCCTGCCCTGCTGCCTGCCTTCAAGGGTCTCGATACCCATGCGCGCGCGCTGGCCGCCGGCATCCGCATCCATGGCTGCACCGTGCATTTCGTCACGTCGGAGATGGATGACGGCCCGATCATCGCCCAGGCGGCGGTGCCGGTGATGGTCGGCGACAATGCCGATACGCTGGCCGCGCGCGTGCTGAAAACCGAGCACCGGCTCTATCCGCTGGCGCTGGGCCTGGTCGCCGAAGGCAAGGCGCGCATGGAGGCCGGCCGCACGGTGCTTGCCCACTTCGCCGACGATGCCGACAACGGCACCTCGGTGGTGATGGCGCCCGACCCGCTGCGCGAGGAAGCCGACCTGGAGCATCTGGCGCGGATCACGCCCTGAGAGCCAAGGCCAATGGACGTTTTCGATAGCGCGATCCGGACGAAAGGCGACCTAGAGCGGGATGAATCTAGGTTGGCGCATAGCCGGCTTCGATGAAGTAATTTCTGCATTCGATTGGAGTGACGGTGCCGAGGATTTGGCCGATGGCATCACAGACGGCCTCGACTGTTCGCCTGGCAGCCTTGCGCAGCCAATGCTTGAGTTTGGCGAAGAGCTTCTCGATCGGGTTGAGGTCGGGCGAGTATTTCGGCAGCAAGAACAGCCTGGCGCCGGCCGA